>CAYUHE010000017.1:15794-39817 GCA_964444415.1 uncultured Gammaproteobacteria bacterium | reverse complement strand
CCCAAGCAATCAGCAACTATAACGAAGTTATTGGTTCAATTGCAGATTTCGACCCAGATGTGGTTATTCTTGATGCCTCTGAGAATAATGAGGGGCTTGAGGTTTGCTCTGCGATAAAAAACAATAACGCAAAAATAATCGTCTCAAGCATAATGCACGACAAAGACCTCGCCCTAGATGCAGGTGCAGACTTATATTTGCCGAAGCCTTACGATATTTTGGTTCTTCACAGCTGGATTAAGAGGTTTTTGGAAGGGTAGAATATGAAAAGGTCTTGGACAAAAGAATACTTAGAAATATTATTACGGGGTAATGACCCTCGCGAATTTATAAAAGAAAAATTACCTAAACATCTTTTTAAATATTGTAATTTTCAAGATAAAAATCATTTAGATAATTTAAGAAACAGCATTGGATATCTTTCTCCTGCAGATAAATTTAATGACCCTTATGATTCAAGGCTTTATGCAAGTAGGGAAATAACAAAAGATGGACGTATTTTCGACTTGAATAACGTCTCAGATTTTTTTCAGGAAAAGATAAAAGTGGCTTCTTTTTCAGCATCGTGTATTGAAAAAAGCCTACTTATGTGGGGGCATTATGCACATTATCACAAGGGCTTTTGCATAAAATATGATACACAAGAAATTTTAAAGCTAGAAAATATTTTATTACCTGTAATATATGATGATAAACAATTTGATTTAACCAATGATAGAATAAAATTAAAAATAGAAGAAAAATCTGATATTAATATTTTAATAACAGGATTAATAAAATACTTACAATGGGAATACGAAGAAGAATGGCGATTAATACAAATGGACAAATCAGATAATACAGGAATAACATTTGAAATACCAAAACCAAAGGCAATATATCTTGGCACGAAAATAAGACCAGAAAACAAAATAGAAATAGCAAAAATAGCTATCGAAAAACAGATTCCTGTTTGTCAAATGAGCTTTGCTGAAACAGGCAAATACGAACTTGAAAAAAAAGAAATAAAAATTGAAGAACTAAAAAAACTTGTTGAAATATGGGAAAACACACATAAACATGTCTCGTCTTGTGGTAAGTGAATAAAGGTTTCTTAACGAAATGTAGCGAAGAAAGGCGAGGACTGTTTGAGCACATTTAGTGTGCGAGTTCCGCAGCCTAGCGAAATGAGTTTAGAAATGTATGAACGAGAACAGGCGAGCGTTTTTGTGAAACTTTTTGCACAAAAAGTTTCCTCTGCCCGAGCAGGTGAGGGATGAGTATGATTCCTCCCGAATATGGAAAAATTTCACAAGGCGAGAAAAACAAGATTCTTCGCTTCTCTCAGAATGACGATAAATTATAAGATTGCTTCGGCTGAAGCCTCGCAATGACATTTACAATTTATCTGTAATTCGTAAACTGCAAAGGTGCGTCGTAATTCTCTTCTTTTTGCTTCAAAGCCTGAATAACTTCTTGGAGGTCGTCTCTGTTTTTCCCTACCACTCTGACTTGGTCAGCTTGAATTGAAGCTTGGACTTTGAGTTTGGCTTCTTTGATATCGGCTACGATTTTTTTAGCCAACTCGGTACTAAGACCTTTTCTGAGAATGAGAATCTGTCTGACTGAACCGCCAAGAGCGCTCTCGATTTTTTGTCCGTCAAGAATTTTGATACTCAAGCCGCGTTTTGTCATTTTGGATTGTAAAATATCTACAATATTGAATAATTTTGTTTCATCACTTGTTGAAATTGTTATTTTTTTGTCCGCCTCTAAATCCACTTTAGAATTTGTATTTTTGAGGTCAAAACGACCTGAAATTTCACGCATTGTTTGGTCTACAGCATTCACCAATTCTTGAAGATTAAACTCGGAAACTACGTCAAAACTTGCATCTTTAGCCATTATTTTACTCCTTTATAATACAAACTCGTTTATTGATTCTCTTATTGTATCAAAAATTTGCCCTGCGATAAACTCTATATATTCTGCCGAAGCCAAACCGTTAATTACAACGTCCGCATTGGATTTTTTGGGAATAACATGTTTTTGGGCCTCAGTTTTGGTTATTTTAAATTGAACTTTGGCATCTTGAGGCGTTTTACCTCTAGTGATAGCACGTTTGAACCATCTGTCTTCGATTACATCTTCAGGAGTATCAATATAAATTGAAGCATCCAAAATCTCACCAAAAATTTCTTCTAAAGCGAAAAGCCCCTCTGAGAGAATGACTTTGGCAGGAAATTTCTCTTCTCCATCGGCAAAACTTTCGCAAGTCACAAAGCTATATCTTGGGGAAACTATTTTTTTGCCCAAAGAAAGCTGTTTCATATGATTATGCATAATATCCAAATCATAAGCATCAGGAATATCAAAATTTATGCCGCTTTCAAAAAGTTTTTCGAAGCTGCCAAGCTCTTGAAGCTCTTTTGAAGTGTCTTTGAAGTAGTCATCACAGCCTATAATCGTACAAATATGTTTATTGGGGTTTTTCAGGCAGGCTTTGAGGGTATTGTTGACCAAAGTTGTTTTGCCGGAAGCACTTTCGCCTGTAACGCCCAAAATTATTGTTTTTCTTTGTTCTCTAACAATTTTGTTGGCGATTGAATGAATAAAACCTTCTTTTATTTTCAAAAACAAAGGCAATGGCTGTTTAGTATCTTCCTTGATGACCTGATATAAACCCTGAACCACTGAATTTACAAACATTTCGTGACTAGAAAGCGGGCTGTCCATTTTTGGAATACTGAAAAATTCAACATCTTGTAAATTATTAAACATTTTCACCTCGTTTATTTTCCATAATATAGGAAATAAAAATAAATTTGTTAATTAAAGGGTAAAATTTGAAGAAAAATTAATATGAAAATAAAAATACCGAGAAAAAATTCACTTTTGAGCTATAATTGGGTGGTAGTTTATTGGGTTTATATTATGTTTTTGGATAAAGCGAAAATTAAAATCATCTCTGGAGCAGGCGGAAACGGAATGGTAGCGTGGCGCAGAGAAAAATATGTTGATATGGGCGGACCGGCAGGCGGCGATGGCGGTCGTGGCGGCGATGTTTATATTGTTGCAGACGAAAATCTCAGCACTCTTTTGGATTTTAGATACAAATCAAAATTTGAAGGCGGATTAGGCGGTTATGGCAGAACCAAAAATCAGCATGGTAAAAGCGGAGAAGACCTCTATATAAGAGTTCCAATCGGAACAATAGTAAAAGATTCAAAAACAGGGAAAAATATTGCTGACCTCAAGCACGAGGGCGATAATGTTTTGGTTGCAAAAGGCGGACGAGGCGGACGTGGAAATGCCCGTTTCGCATCTTCTGTCAAACGTTCTCCACAGTTTTGTGAGCCTGGTGAGCCGGGTATCGAAAGAGAATTAGAGCTGGAATTGAAATTGATTGCTGACATCGGGCTTCTTGGCATGCCAAATGCCGGAAAATCGACTCTTATTAGCGTAATTAGTGCCGCAAAACCAAAAATTGCCGATTATCCTTTTACAACGCTTGTTCCAAACCTTGGAGTTGTTCAAAAACCTGATGGGGAGAGCTTTGTTGTAGCAGATATCCCCGGACTGATTGAAGGAGCTTCTGACGGAGTCGGGCTTGGGCATGATTTCTTGCGACATGTAGAGAGAACAAAGTTCTTGATTCATATTGTCGATATGCTTGAACCGCATCCATATCACAATTATCAGGTTATCAATAATGAGCTTAAAAAATATAACGAAAGGCTTGCAAGTGCTTATCAAATAGTTGTTTTGAATAAAGCTGATGCAACACCGCCTGAGATGATTGAGCATTTGAAAGAGGAATTCGCAAAAGAGCAAAAAGATGTTTTTGTAATTTCAGCAGCTACTAAACAGGGCTTGGATGAGCTAATGAAATTTGTTTTCCAAAAAATTGAAGAAATTCCTGCTCCTGAAATTGAAGTAGAAATTGACGAAGATCTTGATGCTTATGATAATGATGACAGCGATTTTGAAGTCATTCGTGATAAAAAATCAAATAGCTATTTTGTTGTCGGCGGAAAAGTTGAACGACTAGCATCAGTCACAGATGAACGCAATAATGAACAAGTTTATCGCTTACAAAATATTTTGATTGCTATGGGCGTTTTTGAGAAGCTTAAGCAATTAGGAATAAAAGATGGAGACACTATCGTCGTTGGAAATATTACATTTTCTTATTATAACGACGAATACATGCAAAAGGAGAACGAAGAATGAAGGACAAATTATTTTTGATGATCCCAGGGCCAACTCCTGTACCTGAAAATGTACTACAGGCAATGGCGAAACACCCTATTGGGCATAGAAGTTCTGAGTTCTCGAGTATCTTGAAAGAAGTTTATGCCGACCTAAAATGGCTTTTTCAGACAAAAAATGATGTATTTATCTTTACAGCAAGCGGTACAGGTGCTATGGATGCAGCACTTTCTAATATTTTAAATCCAGGCGATAAAGTTTTGTCGCTTGTAATGGGGAATTTTGGCGAAAGATGGGCAAAAATTGCGAAATCACGCGGTGCAGAGGTGGAAATCTTGGAAACACCTTGGGGTCAAGCTATTGACCCTTTGAAGCTTCAAAACAGACTTGCTGCTGATACAAATAAAGAAATCAAAGTAGTCACGCTGACGCACAATGAGACTTCAACAGGGGTTATGAATGATGTTAAAGCACTTTGCGAAGTGATAAAAGCACACGGTGCATTGTCAGTAGTGGACGGTGTTACAAGTGTTGCAGCAGTGCCAATCAAGACCGATGAATGGGGAATTGATATTCTGGTTTCAGGTTCACAAAAAGGATTTATGGTGCCTGCGGGGTTATCATTCTTAAGCTGTTCAGATAAGGCTTTTGCTATGTATAAAGAATGCAAATACCCGAGTTTTTATTTCGATTTTGCAGCACACAAAAAATCTGTTGCAGGAGATACAACTCCTTTTACCCCTAATATAAATATGGTTTTCGCCCTCCATAAAGCTTTTGAAATGCTAAAAAGTGAAGGCTTGGATGAAATTTATAATCGCCATGATAAAATTTCAAAAGGTATAAGAATAGCCGTAAGAGCCTTGGGGCTTAAGCTTTTGGTAGAAGATGATTCTATTGCATCTCGTGCAATTACATCGATTTTGCCGCCTGATGGGATTTCGGTTCCTCAAATCCGTTCAACTATGACAAAGGATTATGATATTGTCGTAGCAAATGGGCAAGGGCAATTTCAAGACAAAATTTTCAGAATGGGGCATCTTGGTTTTGTAACAGAGCGTGATGCAATTACGGCAATAGGTGCCTTGGAAGCAACTCTCTTGAAATTGGGTTACAATTTTGAAGCAGGTTCGGGAACATCGGCCTTGTTGAAGTCTTTTGCCCAATACACAGCCCAAGTTTAAAAAGAGAGGAAATAAAAAATGAAAGTTTTAATTACAGATAAAATAAATGAAGTAGCGGCGAAGTTTTTTGACGGCGTAGCACAGGTGGATTTTTTGCCGACAATGAGCGAAGATGAACTCGCAGCGAAAATCAAGGACTATGATGCTTTGATGATTCGCAGTCAAACAACTGTCACCAAAAAAATTCTTGAGGATTCAGGAAATCTAAAGATCATTGGTAGAGCAGGTGTAGGCGTGGATAATATCGATGTTGATGCGGCTACCGAAAAGGGTATCATCGTAGTAAATTCGCCAGAAGGCAATACAACAGCTGCCGCTGAGCATACAGTTGCAATGATGCTTGCAATGGCAAGACACATCCCTGATGCCAACGTATCAACTCGTCAGGGCAAATGGGAGCGTTCAAAATTCACAGGGAATGAAGTTTTTCAAAAAACTCTTGGCATAATCGGGCTTGGAAAAATCGGCGCAAGAGTGGCAAAAGTTTCTTTGGCGCTGGGGATGAAAGTTCTTGTACATGACCCTTATACAAGCAAAGAATTCATTGAATCATTAGGCTGCAAATGCGTACCACACCTTGATGATTTTTGGGGCGAATGTGATTTTGTAACTGTTCATGTGCCAAAAACTCGTGAAACTGCTTCCTTAATAAACAAAAACACCCTAAATCGGATGAAAAAAGGTGTACGCATAATAAACTGCGCGAGAGGCGGAATTATTGATGAACAGGCACTAAAGGACGCTATCGAAGAAGGTCAGGTTGCAGCAGCTGCAGTTGATGTTTTTGACGGTGAGCCAATTGTGGCTGACAATCCTCTTTTATCTTGCAAAGGTGATTTGATTTTGACTCCACACCTTGGAGCAAGTACAGAAGAAGCCCAAGTGAATGTTGCAGTCGATGTGGCAGAACAAATTGCAGAAGTCTTAAAGGGTGGAAGCGCAAAAAGTGCAGTAAATATCCCTTCTCTGCAGCAAGAAAAACTTGAGCCTGTAAAAAATTATATGCAAATTGCCGAAAATATCGGCAAATTCATTAGGCAATACACAAAAGGTTCTACGCAAAGAATCGAAATTACGGCACAAGGAAAACTTGCCGAACTTGATATTTCGCCTCTTAAAATAGCTATTCTAAAGGGATTTTTGTCGACTTCCCTTGAAGGTGTTAATTATGTAAATGCACCATATATCGCAAAATCAAGAGGCATAGCCCTTACGGATATCAAATCTGATGAACCTTGCAGTTATGCTGGGCTTTTGACCATAAAACTTACAACAGATACTGAAATGGCGATTATTTCAGGGGCATTGATTGCAGATAATATGCCTAGAATAGTCAAAATAAATGACTATTCGACAAGTATAGCACCTGCGGAAAATATCCTTATTGTTCCGCATGAAAATAAACCGAATATGATTGCACAAGTTGCAACTATACTTGGGGCGCAAAACATCAACATCAGTATGATGCAAGTAGCTGACAACAAAAAAACAGGCGAATCAATCATGATAATTAATACCGATCAAGCTGTTGATGATGATACAAACAAAAAAATCAAAGAAGTTGACGGCATTCACGACTCCAAGTATATTAACCTTTCAAGGTAATATTCTTAAGAGCTAGACTTTGGTAGGCTCCTTTAAGTAAACAACTTGAGGAGTCTATTTATGTTTAATGGAGATGATTGCAATTGCAAAACCTGTTTGACTTTGGGCGATATAGCACCTGATTTTACAGCTATAACAACTCATGGGGAAATTAAATTTTCTGACTATATAGAAAATAGTTGGGCAATTCTTTTTTCTCATCCGGCTGATTTCACCCCTGTTTGTACCACCGAATTTTTGGCTTTTGCCGAAAAGCAAGAAGAGTTTGACAAAAGAGACGTCAAATTAATCGGGCTGAGTATTGATAGTGTATATTCTCATATTGCTTGGCTTAGGGTCATAGAAGAAAAATTTGAAGTCAAAATCAAATTTCCTGTGATTGCAGATTTGTCTATGGAAGTGGCAAAGAAATACGGGATGATTCATCCACAAATCAGTACTACTCACTCTGTTAGAACTATAACAATAATTAATCCTCGAAGAGAAGTTGCCTTTCTTGTGACTTACCCGATGAGTGTCGGACGAAATATCGAAGAAATTATCCGTATTATTGATGCGATGCAGGTTGTTGAAACAAAAAAAGTTGCAACGCCAGCCAATTGGCAAAAAGGTGATAATGCAATTATTCCGCCACCTTTAACTATGGATGATGCTCAAAAACGTATAGAAAAGCATAAAGGCGATGCAAATTGTTATGATTGGTTTTTGTGTAAAACAAAAATTTAATTAACTATTCAATTTTGAGTATTTTTAGTATTATAAAAGAATGAAAATTGCAGAAAACATAACAAATTTGATAGGCAATACGCCGTTAGTTTATTTCAATAGTGACGATTTGGATTTAAAAGCCCAAATTGTATTGAAACTCGAGAGTTTTAACCCTGCAAGCTCTATCAAGGATAGGATTGCTCTTGGGATGATAAATAGTGCTGAGCAAAAAGGTCTTTTGAAAAAAGGCGGGCAAATAATTGAACCCACAAGCGGGAATACGGGTATTGGGCTTGCTATGATTGCTGCTGCAAGAGGTTATAAGCTTACAATTGTGATGCCGGATAATATGAGTATTGAGCGCATAAAACTACTCGAATACTATGGTGCCACTGTTGTTTTGACCAGTGCAGCCTTTGGGATGAAAGGTGCTATTGAAAAGGCATATGAGCTAATCGCTCAAAGTGAAGGGGCAATAATCCTAAATCAATTTGATAATCCTGCTAATCCGCAATTTCACTTTGATACAACAGGTCCTGAAATTTGGGATGATACAGATGGCAAAATTGATATTTTGGTTTCGGGTGTGGGTACAGGCGGTACTATTACTGGTGTTTCAAGATTTTTAAAGTCTAAAAATCAAAACATCCAATCAATAGCAGTAGAGCCTCAAGAAAGCCCCGTAATATCAGGCGGAGAAAGAGGTCCTCACGGAATTCAAGGAATAGGTGCAGGATTTGTTCCAAACAATCTTGATAAATCAATTGTTGATGAAATAATTCAGGTGTCGACCTCAAATGCCCTCAAAACAGCCAAAATGGCTGGGCAAAAAGGTATTTCAATGGGGATTTCATCAGGTGCAGCCTTATATGCTGCAATAGACGTTGCTCAAAGAGCAGAAAATCAAGGTAAAATGATTATTGTGATTATACCTGATGATGCTTTAAAATATATTTCGACAAAACTTTTTGAAAAGGATTAAAATATGCTTTTAATAAGGGCTTTCTCTCAAATAAAAGAAGACATAAGAACAATTTATGAAAATGACCCCGCTGCAAAAAATATTTGGGAAGTTATTATTTGCTACCCAGGATTACATGCACTTGTGGCACATAGAATTTCGCACAAACTTTTATATTGGGGTGTCCCATTTTTGCCAAGATTTATCTCTCATATTATGAGATTTTTGACAGGAATAGAAATCCACCCAGGCGCAACTATCGGAAGAAGATTTTTTATCGACCATGGAATGGGAGTTGTAATAGGTGAAACATCAATTGTAGAAGATGATGTTTTGATTTATCAAGGAGTAACTCTTGGCGGAACAGGCAAAGAAATAGGCAAAAGACACCCGACTATAAAAAGTAATGTCGTCATTGGTTCAGGGGCTAAAATTCTTGGAAATATTGAAATCGGCGAAAATTCTAGAATAGGAGCCGGCTCTGTAGTTATTGACGATGTGCCGGAAAATTCGACAGTAGTTGGGGTACCTGGTAGAGTTGTTGCCCTAAGAAAAGAACAGAAAAATGGACAGCTTCAGCATAATAGAATTCCTGACCCTATAAGCTGTGAGATTAGACGTTTAACATATGAAATTAAAGAAATTCAAGAAATAATCAAAGAGCTTTTGGTTCAAAAACAAGATTAATACCCGAAAGTATTACAAAACTCTTTTAAAATTTAGTATTTTATTCCAATTAAATAGACCATTAGATAATGCACAATATAGATATGGAAAAGGCATATTTATAAATATCAGATTGTGGAGGTATTGATATGAAAAAAGTGTTGATTGTGATGGGTGCTTTTGTTGTTGCTTTGATGATTACATTATCAAGTGAAGCATTAACTATGTCGCCTTATTCTTGTTCTTGTGGTTTTGAAAAAGCAGAACCGATTTGTTGTCCTGCAGCTCCAGTTTGTGCTTCGGAGCTAACTTGTCCTTGCAAAATAAAATGCCAAGGATGTAATTTAAATATTATAAATTTAGAAAAGGCTTGTGAGAGGACTTCTTGGGAAGTAATTAAATATTCTCGCAAATTAAGCAAATTTGAGCGTATTGTCAAACAAGCCAGAATGGAGGATGCATTGCAATGTGGCAATTACATTGTATTTGCACCGACAAACTGTGCTTTAAAAGGCATAAAATTCGACTGTCCCGAAGACGCTAAGAGATTCGTAATGAATCATTTGGCTGATGCAAAATGTTATCCTAATGAACTTTGCACTTATGAATCTATTAAAACTCTTTGCGGACAAGAGTTTTGTATTGCTAAAGAATGCACTACGATGAAAATAAACAATTCTATTGTCGTTACTGATAACGTGCAAACTCAATCAGGAAGAATTTATGCCTTAGATAGAAAACTAAATTAAGGCTTTTTTGAAAGAAAAAGCCAGTTGAAAAGCCCTCGATATTAATTGAGGGCTTTTTACTTACTCTAAAAGCATTATAAAAAATTAAAAAGTCAGCCTATTCGTGCAATTAAATTAACTTATATGTATATCACAATACCAATATTAGAAAAGAAACTATTTTACATACAAATATTAAATTTCAGGAGGTATTGATATGAAAAAAGTTTTAATTACAATGAGCGCATTAGCTATTGCTTTGGCGACTACTTCAGTAAGTAATGCTGCTTGTTGCGGTTCAAATTATTCTTACGGAAACGGTTACAACTATAACTATGCTTACCAACAAAATGGAAGCTGTTCTGGTTGTGCAGCACCTATTTACAGTTATTATGTACCATTAGCACCTAAATGTTGTGCAAAAGCACCTTCATGCTGTGGTTGTGCCGCACCTGTAAACAATTGCGGCTGTGGTTGTAAAGAAAGAAAATACTTTAATTTCTTCAGAAGAAATAACGATTGCGGCTGTGGCTGTAACAATAACTACTAATTATAAAATTTCGGAGGTCTTAATAACATGAAAAAAATTCTGATTACAATGAGTGCATTAGCTATAGCTTTAACAACAGCTTCGGCAAGTGATGCATTAACTATGTCACCTTATTCTTGCGGTGGTTGTTGTCAGCCTGCAGCACCTATTTGCTGCCCGGCAGCACCTGTGGTAGAACCTTGCTGTGAGAATCCGACACCAAATTGTTGTCCAGCAAATTGCGGATGTTCAAAATGTAAAAAACATCACAAATTATTTAAAAAAAGACACCATAACAAAGCTTGTGGATGTCAAACACAACCAATGGCTCAGCCAAGTTGTGGATGCGGATCTCGATAAATCCAAAATCTAAAAAAAGCCCCCAGTTTCTGGGGGCTTTTTGCTTATGATGCTTTTATTATTCCTCTGCTGCTGCCTTTGATAAATTCTATAAGATGTCTTAGGTATTCATTTTTGCAATCAAGCTCTTCAACTATTTTTTCAAGTGCTTGAGAAGTATTGAGTCCTGAATGGAATAGGATTTTGTAAGCTTCTTTAATAAGGTCTCTATCTGATTGTGACAGCCCTTTTCGCTTCATTCCGACAGTATTCATCCCTGCAATAACAGCAGGTCGCCCATCTGCTTTGGCATAAGGAGGAATATCCTGTCTTGTTCCTGAGAAACCGCTCACTATAGCCATTCTGCCGATTCTGCAATTCTGGTGAATAACTATAATTCCGCCCAAAAATGCTCCTTGTTCCACTAAAACATATCCGCCCAATATAACTTGGTTGGCTAGAATAACATCATTTTCTAAAATACCGTTATGTCCGACATGGGAGCCTGTCATCAAAAGGCAATTATCGCCAACTTTGGTGTAACCTTCTTTTGCGGCTCGATTGACAGTTACATATTCTCTGATTTGACAATTTTTGCCGATTATTACTCCGGTAGGTTCGCCTTTGTATCCTAAGTCCTGTGGCTCTGTACCTATTACGGATCCTGCAAAAATAACAGTATTTTCACCGATGTGCGAATATTCTATGTGGACATTTGGCTTTATAACTACACCTTTTTCAAGTGTGACATCTTCTCCTATAACAGAAAATGCGCCAATTTCGACATCATCGCCAATTTTTGCATTTGGATTGATTATTGCTGTTGGATGAATTTTATTACTCATAACAAACCTCTCTTACTGAATTGCGCACATTAATTCTGCTTCTGTGACCAGCTTGCCGTCTACATATGCGGTACATTTGCATTTTGCGATAGGCCCTTTCATTTTTATTAATTCAGCAATCATTTCAAGTTTATCTCCTGGAAGAACAACCCTTTTGAATCTTGCACTGTCAATACCTGCAAATAATCCCAATTTGCCTTTGTATTCAGGCTTAGTCATCAAAATGCTGATACTTAATTGAGCCATAGCTTCAATTTGAAGAACGCCCGGCATTACAGGGTTATTCGGGAAATGACCCTGAAAGAATTCTTCATTCATTGTAAGATTTTTGTATCCTTCAGATCTTACACCAGGGATACATTTTGTAATTCTGTCAATCAACAAAAACGGGTATCTATGCGGAAGCAATTCCATAATTTGTTTTATATCAAACGTTAAAAATTCTTGTTCTTCACTCATTTTCTTTCTCCTATTAAATCCAACTCTTTTTTTATGATTTTTGCCATTTCAACATGCGAAAAATGACCTGCTTGTTTAGCTATTATTGTTGCTTTTAAATCTTGAAGATTTATTCCTGCAAGCTTGAAATCACCTATTAAATCTAATATTTTGTGCTTAATAGGCTCATATTCGCTGCGTAAAGCACTTGTATAACAATCATCTGTTAGCCCGAGGGTGTTTCCTGGGTTAACTCCTTTTGCCAGTCCCATTTGCTGAAATTTTTCAAGGTCTTTCAGGTAGCCAAAAGTCCTTGCTTCTTGAATTTCGGTTACATCCTGTAAATTTGAGCTAACCCATTTTTGCTTTAGGTCAGGATGATTAAAATCAAGCAAATACGTTACGCTGAGTGCATCAGACGGCATCAAAGAAATAACTGTATCACCTTGAATAAACTGCAAAGGTTTGTCGATTGTAATTTCAGTTTTTGTACTTTCAAAACCTGCTTCTTCAAATAATTCGACCCATTTTTTCGCACTTCCATCCAGAATAGGCAGTTCAATATTTGAAATACAAACATCAAGACTATCCAGTCCGCAAATCGCGCAAGCAGCCATAAAATGTTCTACAAGTCGGACTTGACTGCTTTCAATTGCCAAAACAGTACAATTTTGAGTGGAAGTAACATTCTCTACTATTGCTTCAATGGCAGTTTGGGTATTGGGTGGGAAAAATCTTATACCTTTTTTATTAGAAGGAAAAATGTGAACGTCACAATTCTCGCCACTCATAAGACCTATTCCGGAGATTTTGGCTTCTTTTCGGATTGACCCCATTATTCTTGCGACTCCACAAATTGGTCTAACAAGGGTTTATATTTTTTGAATTCTTTAATCAAAAATTCAGCGTCTTTAATAGTTTTCATTTGTTTTATATATTCTTTGCGAGGCATTGCTGGTGTCCCAAAAACGATACTTTTATTTGGAATACTTTTGCTTACTCCTGATTTTGCCATAACGATAGAATCCGCACCGATATTGATGTGGTCTGCCATACCTACTTGCCCAGCAAGAACTACTCTATCACCGACATTACAGCTTCCTGCGACACCGACTTGTGAGATAATCATACAGTTTTCGCCAATTTTGCAATTGTGAGCGACCATTACTAAGTTGTCGATTTTTGTACCTTTTCCGATGATTGTATTTTCAACGGTTCCTCTATCAATTGTAGAATTGGCACCGATTTCGACATCATCTTTGATTTCAACCGAGCCGATAGACGGGATTTTATATATTTTTTGTTGTGCAAAATCACCTTCCACAGCACCTTGTTCTTTTGCAGCTTCCACATTGCTTTGAGTCTCTGTTACAAAGCTAAACCCATCAGCACCTATACTTGCGCCGTGGTGAATAATTACGCTATTGCCTAGTTTTACAAAATCGCCTATATTTACACCGGGGTGAATCAAACAATTGTTTCCAAGCTTTGAACCTTGTCCAACATAAGCATTGGCTACTATTTTAGTGTTATTTCCAATTTCCACATTGCGTGCTATAACCACATTTGGTCCGATAGAAACGCTTTCAGAGAGTTTTGCACTGGGGTCAACCACAGCAGTAGGATGCACGCCTGTATGAGTTTGCGGTGGAACATAGAAAAGGTGAAGCAATTTCATCATAGCTAAACGAGGCCGTTCAACTTCAATTGTTGAAATATGTTCCAAAGAAACTCCTAATGGGACCAAAGCTGCTTTTGCATCACTCATTTGCAAATTGTGGATTTCTTCTTCAGAAAGTGCAAGAGCAAGCGTATTTTCATCAGCCAGCAAAGGCGGTGAAAGTTTTTGTATTTTTATGTCTTCGACTTTATTTAAAATCCCACCGATGATATTGTTGATTTCATCAAGTGAATAACTTTTTGCCATAATTTTTTTATCCTTATCTATAAATATTCTGTTTCTTTAATTTTATGCCAAAAATACGTCTCAAGGCAAAAAGATTACGATAATTTCATTTTCTCAATAGTCGCAGTTGTAGATTTGCCTTCTGTAAAATTGATAAACACCAATTCACCGCCATTTTCACGGATGACTTTGGTTTCAGGCAAATTATCTGGATTGTAATCGCCGCCTTTTGTATGTACATCAGGTTTTATGATTTCAATCAAATTACAAGGCGTATCCTCATCAAAAATTACAACGTAATCAATACAAGCTAATGCAGCCAAGACTTCTGCTCTATCTTCTTCAGAATTCAAAGGACGGCTATCGCCTTTGAGTCTTTTGACGGAAGCATCCGAGTTAAGGCAAACCACAAGAATATCTCCCTGTTTTTTTGATTCTTGCAAATATCTGACATGTCCGACATGCAAGATGTCAAAGCAACCGTTTGTGCTGACGATTTTTTTGTTTTGCTGTTTTTCTTCAAAAATTACTTCTTCTAAGTATTTTCTATCTATTATTATTCCCATTTTTACTTTTTCGTTCCTTGTAATTTAGCTTGCGAGAAGTTTTTAGCTACGTCTCTAAGCTCTTTTTCTATAACTTTCGGGTCATAACTCGGATCTTGATACTTGATAGTAGCTTTTGCCTGTTTGCTGTTGATATATTCTTGGAAAGCTTTATTTCTTTTTTCTTGAGTCAATTTTGTTTTGATTTCTTCTTTTATTTCGTCAAAAGGCACCATTCCGGCTTCTTTTCTGTCAGTCACTTTAATTATATGAAAACCGTAATCTGTTTTGACAACTTTTTCGCAAACAGTACTTGGCTTGCAAGAGAATGCTGCATCAGCAAAAGGTTTTGTCATATCTTCATAAGAGAAAAAGTCTAAGTCGCCGCCTTTTTTGGCAGTTTGAAGGTCTTGAGAGTATTCTTTTGCAAGTTTGTCAAAATTATTCGGTTCCAAAGTTGCTTTTTTTAGGATTTCTTCTGCTTTTTTCTGAAGTTCTGTCATTTTTGCATCAGCTTTTAGTTGTGCATCGGCATCCGAGATGTTTTTGGATTGTTTTTTTATTTCTTTAATCAAATCATCCCTGTTCGCCATTATCAAAATGTGTGAAGCTCGAACCATTCTGGGTTGATTGAATAATGTTTGTTTATTTTTGTCATAAAAACTTTTTGATTCACCATCAGATGTTTTAGTCATCGGGGCTATTTTATCAATAAGTTTGCTAATTTCGATTTCTTCTTTCAAGGTTTTTTTGAATTCTTTTTCATCAATCCCATAAACTTTTTTGAGGAATTTGTTGAATTGTTCTTTTCCTCCGACTTGGGCATAAGCCTCATTTAAAGCTTTTGAGATTTCTTCATCACTCACTTTGATTTTGTGATTTTGAATTTCTTCTCTGATAAGCTGTCTTATAACAAGCTCGTTCACCACGTTATGCTTCATTATCAAATACAGACCTTTATTTGTATTAGGGTCTACATTTGATGTGTTTTGCATTTTGAACAAATCATCATAATCTTTTTGGGTTATAGCCTGCCCATTCACGGTAATAAGTGCTTTATCGGTTTTGAAAAGCGAACAACCGGTGAATAAAAACATTGTCATAAAAATAACAATTGATAAAAACTTCTTCATCTGGAACTCCTTAAACTTCATTTTTGAATGAATTTTGCAACTTCCCTATATAATAAAATAAATTCTCCAATATGTTAAATACTTCATCTGGTGATAAATAAGTATTATTCAATATTATATAAGATTTTGCGTCCAATACTGTTTGAGGGGCTTTGTTCCAGCGTAATTTCGGTAAAATCTCTCTTGGTAAAGTTTTTGTTATAAAACCCCATTCGACCTGTGAATAGGGCGAATTAATTCTTATTCCGACAGGTGTTTGCCTTATAGCTCTAATTCCAACCTCTGTTGCAAGAAGTCTTATTTTGATTATTTTAATCAAATTAGATGCAGCTTCCGGGATTTTGCCGAATCTGTCTTGCCATTCTTGAGTAATCAAATCCAATTCACGCAAGCTTTTTACATCTGCAAGACGTTTGTATTCGATGATTTTTTGCTCTTTGTCGCCAACCCATTCATCTTCAATGAAAGCTGTTATATTTATATCAACAGTTGTAGGTTGTTTATGTTCGACCTTTTCGCCTTGAACTTCTTTGATAGCATCATCAAGCAGTTGACAATAGGTATCAAAACCGACTGTAATCATATGTCCGTGCTGTTTGTGTCCAAGTACATGCCCGATTCCACGGATTTCTAAATCCCTCATTGCAATTTGATAACCGCTGCCTAGTGTCGTAAAATCTTTTATCGCAACAAGTCTGTTTCTGGCTTCATCAGAAAGTAATTTGCCCTCACGATAGAAACAATAAGCATATGCTTGTCTTTCGCTGCGTCCGACACGCCCTCTGATTTGATAAAGCTGTGCGAGCCCAAATTTGTCTGCATCGTAGACTATCATTGTATTTGCATTTGGAATATCAAGCCCAGACTCGATAATAGTTGTGCAAAGTAAAACATCAAACTCTTGGTTAGAAAAGTCGCAAATTGCATTTTCTAGTTCTTTTTCTTTCATCTGTCCGTGAGCCACGCCAATTTTGACATTTGGAAGATGTTTTTGAAGCTCCGCTTTGAATTCATAAATAGTTTGCACTCTGTTATAAACAAAATAAACTTGCCCTTCACGCTCTAGCTCGTGATTTATGGCGGCTTTGATATAATTAATATTGTATTCGCCAACATAAGTCTTTATAGGCGCACGATTAATAGGCGGCGTCTTAATCAGGCTCATTTCGCGAATCCCTGAAAGGGACATATAAAGAGTCCTTGGGATAGGTGTTGCAGAAAGTGTAAGTACATCAAGCTCGCTTTTGAATTTCTTCAGTCTTTCTTTGTGCGATACTCCGAAGCGGTGTTCTTCATCTACAACAATCATTCCGAGCTTTTTGAATTCGACATCTTTTTGTAAAAGCCTATGAGTACCAATGACAAAATCACATTCGCCCGTGATGAGATTTTTGATTGTTTGAGATTGTTCTTTAGCACTCTTGAAACGGCACAAAAGTTCAACTTTTATCGGATAAGGCTTGAAGCGTTCAGAGATAGTATTGAAATGCTGTTGAGCTAAAATAGTCGTTGGGGCGAGCAAAGCCACCTGCTTGCCTGATGTGATGGCCTTAAAAATAGCACGAATTGCAACTTCGGTCTTGCCAAAACCTACATCACCACAAATCAGCCTGTCCATAACTTTTTCGGATTCCATATCGGCTTTGACTTCATTTATTGCAAACATCTGATCTGGCGTTTCGGTATACAAAAATGCTTCTTCCATCTCAATTTGCCAAGGTGTATCAGTTTCATAGACAACTCCTTTAGCCATTTTGCGTTTGGCATAAAGTTGAAGAAGTTCTCTTGCAACTTCTTGCGTGGCTTTTTTGACTTTGTCTTTGACTTTTTCCCAATCAGCTCCGCCCATTCGAGATAAAGAAATTGTGCCCTGATTTGAGCCTCGATATCGGGACAAAAAGTTGATTTGCTCGGCTGGAATGTGCAATTTGTCGCCTTTTGCATATTCTATCGTGAGATAATCCTTGATTTGCCCATCGAGTTCTTGTTTGCTTAAACCGGTATAAATCCCTATTCCATGGTGCAAATGCACCACATAATCACCGTCTTTGAGGTCATTTATATTTTCTATATAATCAGACTTTTCTTTGTTTGATTGATTTTTTGTTATTAATGCTTTTTTGGTTTTGCGGTTAAAAAGCTCTGTATCTGTGATTATCGCAAGTTTCAAATCTTCGCAAACAAATCCTTCATTGAAAACTGCTCCTGCAACTAAAATATCTCGATTGTCTTTAAATTCAGCATCTGAAACAGTAGGGATATCATCGCAAGACAAGATTTCTTGAACTCTTTTCGGGTATTGAGTGCAAATTATAGTTAAATAATCAGTTTTTCGAAGTTTATTTATGTAGTCACAAATCAAATCTTCTTGTGCAGAAAATTTGGGTAAAATATCACAATGTAAAAGTTCGGATACTTCGTAACCATCCCCGATAAAGCTATCGAGGCTGAGTTTTTGGAAGTTTTTCAACTCGGATTGAATTCCGATACGATTTTTGTGAAGGAGATGAGCCAGCTTGAATGCTAAACCTTTTTGGGCAGCACTATTGTAGTTTTCTAGGTGTTTCTGGTCTTGTAAATCTATTCTGGAAAAAATCTCGCTCGATTCATCCAAAGCCACAATTGTATTTGGCGGAAAAAAGTCAAAAATAGTTGATGATTTTTCTTGCAAAGTAGTCAAAAAATACTCGCAGCCTTCAAAATATCCGTTATTTTCAAGATTTTCGAGCAAAGCCCGATAAGTTTCAGTAAAAGTGTCCTGCGAAACTTCATCAAGAGATTTGAGTTGCTTTTTATATATAGTATCTATTTTATTTCTAAGAGTTTTCTGGGATTCCCCATCTAAAAGAACTTTATAGCAAGGCAAAATCTCTACATCTTTGATGTATCGGGTCATTCTTTGTGTTTGCGGGCTGAAATATCTTAGGTTTTCAACTTCATCACCCCAAAACTCAAGCCTTACAGGTTCATCATTCGCAGGGTAAATATCTAAAATATCGCCTCTTAAACTAAATTCGCCGACATCAGAAACCATTGTGACTCTTTTGTAGCCAAGTTTTACAAGTTCAAAAACCACATTAGACGGTTCAAAAGCTTGTTTTTTCGATATTTTCAAAGAATTTTTGACCCAGAATGTTTCAGTTGGCATAATTGGAAGAAGATTTTTGTAAGAGCAAAGCAAAATGTCGACTTCGTTTTTTTTAAATTTTCTTAATATATTCAAATTTTGATGGAAAGTAGTTGTATCAGAATACAAAAGCTCATACGGTGATTGTTCTTCCATTTGAAGAAACTCAATTTTTTTGTCGGAAAGCTCTTTTAGGGTTTCCCAAAAACTCAAAAGCCTTGATGTATTTGGGAAGACAACAACTATAGGCGTGCTTTTTTTAGAGGCGAGTTTATCTGCTAAAATCTCTTTGGCACTAAGGCTTAAGCCATTTATTACCGTGGATTTTTTACGAAATATATTATTTAACAAATTCTTAAATTTGTTGTTCTTGGATAAATAATCTATTAAAATGTTTTTCATATAATCATTATTTTACACCAAAAGAATTTTGAATATAAAAAATAATTATCACACATTTGACATATTTTTTATGCAAAATAGCAAAATTTTCTTGCAAAAATCAACAAAATGTGATAAAAATATGTTATTAATAAAATATTTATGGTTTTATTGTAGTTGTTACACTTTATCGAAGGAGAGGCTGAATGAGTACATCTTATGTGCCAGTGCATGGCAAAGAACTTACAAACGATGAAATTAAAAACTTAATTAAAGAGCATGACGTCAAATTCGTTAGGCTGCAATTCGTTGATATGAATGGACAAGCGAAAAATATGGCAGTCCCTGCAACGCAAATTGACAAAATTTTAAATAACGAACTTATGTTAGATGGTTCATCTATCAAGGGTTTTAGGAATATAGAAACATCTGATATGTATTTTTATCCTGACAAAACCACTTTTGCGATACTTCCTTGGAGGGCGAGTGAGCATGGTCAAGTAGCAAGATTAATTTGTGATATTCACAATCCTGATGGAACTCCATTTGAAGGTTGTCCTCGCGCTAACCTTAAGAGACTAATGAGAGAAGCAGCAGATTTAGGATATACAATGAATTTGGGACCTGAAGCGGAATTTTTTCTTTTCAAAAAAGATGCTGACGGAAAACCTACAACTTTGACCCACGATAGTGCGGGTTATTATGATGTAGGACCCGAAGATTTGGGTGAAAATGTTCGTGGGGAAATTGTAAGAGTTTTGCAGCAAATGGGTTTTGATATTGAAGCTAGCCACCACGAAGTAGCAGAAGGTCAGCACGAAATCGATTTTAAATATGCAGATATCTTAACTACAGCTGATAATGTTGTAACTTTCAAATATGCCGTAAAAGCAATCGCAGCAAAGCATAATTTGCATGCCACATTTATGCCTAAACCTATTTTTGGTATAAACGGTTCAGGAATGCACTGTAATATGTCTTTATTTAAAGACGGAAAAAATGCTTTTATCGATACGTCAAAACCTTATCAGCTTTCAGATGAAGCTATTTGGTCTATCGGAGGTATTCTAAAACACGTCAAAAAATTTACAGCAGTTACAAACCCGACAGTCAACAGCTATAAAAGACTTGTTCCGGGGTATGAAGCTCCTGTTTATGTAGCGTGGTCTTTGGCTAACAGAAGTGCATTGGTTAGAGTTCCTGCAAAACGAGGCAATGCAACGAGATTTGAACTTCGTTCACCAGATCCGTCTTGTAATCCATATTTGGCGTTTGCGGTATTACTCCAAGCAGCTTTAGACGGTATCAAAAATAAAATTGATCCACCAGAAGCAGTTGATAGCAATATTTACAAACTTTCAGGAAAAGAAAGAAGACGTCAAAAAATTGATTCTTTACCCGGAAGCTTGATTGAAGCTATTGAATTATTGGAAAGATCTCATATCGCAAAAGATGCTTTGGGAGAACATATTTTCAACGAATTTGTTTCTGCAAAACGTAAAGAGTGGGATTTGTTCAGATTGTCAATCACCGCTTGGGAAATTGATAATTATCTAAGCAAATATTAATCGAAAACAATAACGAAAAATTCAAAAGGACCGGTAGTTAAATATCTGTCCTTTTGTTTATATATAAAATTAATAATTTGCTTATATACAAAAAAGTTGTATAATTAATGTAGAAATGATGATCTGTTACTAATGTCCCAGATCGAGAAATTTTCTACAAGGTAACAGATTAATGAAAGAAATTTATGTTTGACCCATTGAAATTGACTGAGGAAATCTTTGCTAAGATACCTATAGTCCAAGGTGGTATGGCTGTTAGAGTCAGCGAAGCACCTTTAGCCGCAGCGGTAGCGAATTGTGGCGGAATCGGGGTTATTGCTGCTTCTGGCCTTAGTGCCGCAGAATTGGCAGAGCAAATAAGACTTGCAAGAAAATTACAAGAAAATAATGATGGATTAATTGCCATAAATGCAATGGTTGTAGCGGACAATTTTTTTGATTTAATCCACACAGCTATTACAGAAGGTATTGATTTAATTATCTTTGGGGCAGGTTTTTCTAAAGATGTATTCAAAATTTCGATAGCAGCAAAAGTGCCTGTTGTGCCTATTGTAAGCTCTGCAAAGCTTGCTGCTGTTTCAAAAAAACTCGGTGCATCAGCAGTTATTGTTGAAAGCGGAGAAGCCGGCGGACACTTAGGAACTTGCAAAACGACCAGAGAGCTTCTTCCTGAAGTGAAAGAAGTAATTGGTGATGATATACCTATCATTGCTGCAGGTGGAATCACTTGCGGGCAAGATATTATAGAATTAATGAGAATGGGTGCAAATGCTGTTCAGCTTGGAACAAGATTTGTTTTGAGCAAAGAATGCACCGTTTCTGAAAAATTTAAACAACTTTTATTAAATGCTAAAAATGAAGATGTTACAATTATACAAAGCCCTGTGGGCCTGCCGGGAAGAGCTATTATGACGCCTTTCGTTGAGCGGATTCAGCAAGGCGAAAGAATTTTGAACCATTGCAATAAATGCATGAAGCATTGCGCTATGAATTTCTGCATATTTGAGGCACTTGAAAATGCACATAAAGGCGATTTTATTAATGGTCTGGTTTTTTCAGGGGCAAAAGTGGGTCAATTCAAAGATATATTGTCAGTTAAAGAAATTTTTGACAATTTAATTACTGAGGCAAATGCCTTTTCAAACAAGATACTTACAGGAGAAAAAAAATGAGCAAAACTTACGAAGATTTAGAACTAACTTGCGGTGATTGTGGTTGCACATTCGTCTTTACTGCCGGAGAACAAGAATTCTACGAGCAAAAAGGTTTCACAACCCCAAAAAGATGCAACAACTGCAGAACTGCAATGAAAAATCAAAAAAAACAACAACGTAGATATTAATTTAAACCTATAAAGTTTTTATAATATTTCTTGAATTAAGCCTATAATTTTTTATAGGCTTTTTACTTTATTTATTTTAAAATTAAATAATAGATTCAAAGAGGTGAGAGATGGATTATATTCAAGCATTAATAACTGGTGTTATACAGGGGTTGACAGAGTTTTTGCCGGTTAGTAGCTCTGCTCATTTGGTTTTGACGGCGGCTATATTCAATAAGTTTTTTCATGCGGCACAAATTTCTAAAGCTGAAGAAATATTCTTTGATTTGATGCTGCATTTTGGTACGTTGATTGCGGTCATTGCTTATTTTAGAATCGAATTAAAAAATATTTTCGCTTCATTTTTTAAAGCTTTAAAAACTAAAAACTTTGATGATAAAGATGCAAAGTTACCGATTTTTCTTGCGGCAGGGACATTGGCAAGTTTAGCAATAGCTTTCCCTTTTAGAGATTTGCTTGAGGAAATGTTTTCAAGACCGTCTTTGGTGGGATGTTTTCTGCTTGTAACGGCTTCTTTGTTGTCTTTCACAGAATTTTATTCTAAGCACCATGCCAAAGATTCATCAATTTCAGTTAAAAAAGCTATTTTTATCGGAGTTTTCCAGGGCATAGCAATGATATTCAGAGGGGTTTCTCGCTCAGGTTCTACTATGTCGGCAGGATTGCTTTCAGGTTTGAGCAGAGTGGAAGCTGCAAGGTATTCTTTTCTTTTAAGCATACCAATTATTATGCTCGCAGTGGTATTTCACTCCTTAGAACTTTTTGCAACGGGAGAGATGCTGAGCTTTTCTTTCGGGCCGATTTTGGCAGGTACAGTAGTCGCAGCAATTGTAGGTTATTTTTGTATAAAATATTTTCTTGTCTTTTTACAAAAGCACAGCCTTAATTACTTTGCTGTTTATTGCGCTATTGTTGGGATTTGTGCCATTAAATTCTTTTAAGAATTTAATAGTAATATTTTGAAGCTTAAAAATGTAGCAAAAATATCCCATAACAAATAAGGGATTAACAAATATGCTGATAAAGGGGCAATTTTGTAAAATTCGAGTATAGTCAAAAGTACAAATATTGAGAGCAAAAGGCAAATGACAAATCCACCCAAAAGTGATTTGTATGCGAAGAAAATCGGAGTAAAACAGGCATTTAAAAGAAGTTGAATGGCAAAAAATGTATACCCGAGTTTTTTTTCTTCAAAATCGGCATCAGTTTTCCAGAAAAAATAGAGCGATAAACCTATTAGAAAATAAAGAATAGGCCAAACGACTCCGAAAATCCATGAAGGTGGAGAAAACGAAGGTTTTGTGAGTTTGGAATACCAATTTGTTGTATCAAATTTAAAAAAACCTGATATAAAACTTGGAGAATATCCGATTAAGATAGATAAAATCAATTTTTGCATTAAATTATTATGCCATTTGAAACCTAATTCTACAATAGCCATTTGTATTTTTACAAAGACGAATTGAACTTTTTGCAAAGAATTAGTAACAATAGCTATACAAAATTAAAAAAATTTATATAATGATGTTAGGCAGAGATTTAAAAAGGTAGCAGAAAATGATTAGATCTATAATCGGACTTGTGCCCGAGAGGCAGCCTTTGAATTTTTTTTACAAGACTAATGTTGTACAAAGAAATTTAATAAAAAGTATTACTGATACAATAATTATAAAAAACAAACCCGCGTCTTTAGATGCGGGTTTGTTTTTAGTTTCGGAAAGTTTTAAAAAGCAATTACTGTCGACGAACTTAGACAAAATAAAAATCCTAACAGAACCGAAAAAATCCTAGAAAAAACAAATATGCCACACCAAGATAAAGAAGATA
>CAYUHE010000017.1:0-15694 GCA_964444415.1 uncultured Gammaproteobacteria bacterium | reverse complement strand
AGAACCGAAAAAATCCTAGAAAAAACAAATATGCCACACCAAGATAAAGAAGATATTATAAAACTTGTTCGCCATCACTATTGGAGTGCTATTGTTAATGAAAAACCCATAAAAATGGAAGCATATCCCAAAGTGCTTTCTTTGGAGAATTTGAATCTTCTGAAAATATTGACTCAATCCGATATAAAATCAAGAAATAATTCATCTGACAAAAAAATAATTAAGCAATTGGACTTGAATTATGAGAAACAAAAACAGATAATTCACAAATATAAAATTTTACCTAAGGGTAGGCCTTTAGTTTTTCTTGAGGACAATAATTACAGAATAAATTTAGCCAAAAATTTAAATGTTCCTCCTGAAAAAATTCAAAGTGTTGTTGGAGTTAATGAACTTAAATTTTTATTGAAAGAAAAATTTAAGGCACAGAATTTTATGCCGGGGTTGAATGATGCTAACGTCCAAAATGGCTCTTTTAGAACTAATTTGCACATGCATACTAAAAATTCTGATGGCGATTTTACAGCTCAAAAACTTCTTGATGCAGTAAGAGAATATTCAAGAAAAATAAGTAAACCTGTTTATTTTGCAGTGACAGACCATAATAATATCAATGCCAATAAAGAAATTTTGGAATTGATAGCGGCTAATCCCGAGAAATACAAAAATTTAAGATTTATTACAGGGGTGGAAATCTTAAATAAGCATACAGCTGAAAATGCCAAAGAAATTTCATACGAAACTATTGTTTATGGGCTAAATCCTTTCAAAAAAGGCTATAAAGATTTTTTATCAAAACAAAAAATCCCCAAAACTTCCAAAGAATTAGCAGAATTCTATCGAAATGAAGACGTACTTTTTCCTTTGGCTCATCCGCAAAGAATATTTTGCGATAATCTGAAAAATTTCATCGGAGATGTTTTTGTTCCCAATAACGGAAAAGCTCTTGAGGTCCATTATTCTTATAGCGAGGCAGCATCAGAAGAATGGGCAAAAGAATATAAATTTAAGCCTGATGAAACGGCAATATCGGAGGTCAAAATGTTGGCTGAAGAATTTCAATTGCTCAAAACAGGAGGAAGAGACAATCATGGAGAAGATTTCTTTCATAGAAGGCAAAAGGAAAATCAGATATAATCTATGTTTATAGTTTTGTTCAATTCTTGTTTTGTCACTTCTTTTAAGAATTGGAATTCAATTATTGAGCCTCTATGGATATCGCAAAAATTATCTCCTGCGCAAAATGGAGCAGTAAAAGGTGAAAGTGCAAATAAAATAAGCCCTCCAAATGCATAAACAGGCTCGAGCAGCATAATAAAATTGTTACCTGAAGGTTTTGCTATTTTAGGGATTGCATTGAATCTGTTTATCGGAAATAATGCAAATTCTTTGGTATAAGCATTTGCGTTTTTCAAACCAGTTTTATATTTGTTTTGATTTGGGTAATAGGCGTTTTCAAGTTTTTTGCCGTTTACACCTGTAACCAAAATTTCAACAGGTATCCGCCTTTTGGCATCTATGCTCAACTCATTAAGCTCTAGATGCAGCATAGGTTTGTCGTTTATTTCTTCAAATTTAGCTTTTCCGTTTAAGATAACAGGTATTTTTTTATTTATAAATGAAGGAAATGCAATTTGTATCGGCTGTTCTCTGATTGTTTTGTCCAAATTTATGTCTGTGACAAGTTCCCCATAAAAAGTGAAATCTTCATAATAAATCACTTCTGCAAGGGCCAGATTGCAAGATAATATAAATAAAATTAAAAAAGTTATTATTTTTTTCACGTTCTGCTCCACTTCAAATTAATTTTTATTATAGAATAGTATTATAAATAACTCCAATTGATAAATAAAAAAACCATCGAGAAAATGAGGGGAAATTAAATAAAATGAACAATTTGACCAGAACTAAAATTATCGCAACCGTTGGTCCGGGTACAGCAACCGAAGAAAAAATAACTGCATTAATTGAAGCAGGAGCGAATGTTATAAGAATTAATTCATCGCACGAAAATGAACAAGCTCATAAAGAAAGAATAGAAATAGTTAGAAAAGTATCTGAAAAACTTTGCAAATACACAGCAATAATGCTTGATTTGCAGGGGCCAAAAATAAGAGTCGGGACACTTGAAACCCCTATTTTTTTAGAAAAAGGGACTCAAGTAAAAATAAAACCAAGCGACACAACTGACGGAAGCTTCATCCCTGTTGATTATAAAGGAATCTTAAATGATGTAAAAAAAGGTGAAAGATTGCTTTTGGATGATGGCAAACTTGAATTGAAAGTTGTGAGTGTAAATACCTCAGAAATAGTCGCAAAAGTAATACATGGCGGGTTTTTGAAATCAAGAAAAGGTCTCAATATCCCTGGATGCACAACAAGTGTTTCTGCAATTACAGAGAGAGATATCGAATACATTAAATTCGCTGCAGACAATGATGTGGATTATATTGCGCTATCTTTTGTAAGAAATAGAGAAGATATTTTGATTGCAAAACATCACATCGAAAATACAGGAAAAAATATTCCTTTAATTGCAAAAATTGAAAAGCCGCAGGCGCTTGATAATATTGAAGAAATTATTGATATTTCTGATGCAATCATGGTTGCAAGAGGCGATTTAGGGATTGAAATTTCTCCTGAGCGAGTGCCTATTGTCCAAAAACAAATTATCGCATCCGCAAATAAAAAAAGTAAGCCTGTAATCGTTGCGACACAAATGCTTGAGTCTATGATAGAACAACCAATTCCTACAAGAGCGGAAACCAGCGATGTCGCAAATGCAGTTATGGATGGCGCCGATGCAGTAATGTTATCAGGCGAAACAGCTGTTGGTGAGTTTTTTGTCGAAGCAGTAGCAATGATGAAAGCAATCGCTCAAAATGTTGAGGAAAGCAAATTGATGACTTTAAATAAACGCATTACAGCGCCTCAATGTTTGTCTCAAGAAAAAGATGCTTATGCGATTGTGAGAGCTATTGTTGATATGGTCGAAGAAGTTGAAGTAGGCGCAATTGTGGCGTTTACAAAGACAGGTTATACGGCTAGATTGCTTTCAAAAGCTAAACCTTCTGTGCCTGTTATTGCAATTTCAAATCATGTGCATACTTGCCGAAGATTGAGTTTATATTGGGGAATTAATGCTGTTTATATGAATATTGAAAAAGGTCTTAACGAAAAATTGATGAAAAGACTCGATGCGATGTTCATTGAAGAATCATTGGTTTCATTTAAAGATAAAGTAATTATTACCGGTTCAATGCCTTATCTTGCAACAGGAAGCACGACAAACTTTATCAGATTGCACGAAGTCGGTTCTTATGCGGAGACAGAAGTTTAGAATAATTTTTATTCTTTTTCTTTTAGAATTTTAGCAAATTTGTCTAATGATGCTAAAAGTTCTTGGTTTTGTTTGACGAAGTCATTACCTTTTTGCTTAATAGCATTAGATAAAACTTCAGGCAAGTTAAGACCAACGCCGTTCCCGAGATTTTTATGATAATCTTTTTCAAAGCTATCTTGCATTCTTAATGACCAATTTTGGTCTCCGGCTGTGCCGGGTTTGTTATAAGTTTCACTCATTCCAAGTAAATCAGTAAAAAATACTTGGACTTTTTTTGCAGGACTTGTGAATAATTCCGTGAATTTGGCTGACATATAAGTTTCCGGACTTGATTCGATTTTGCCTTTTAAAGTCATTTTTTCTTCCCAAGAAGCTGTTTCAGGAAGAATATCCCTTGAAAGGAGGTCTGAAAATTTTCCGACTTCATTTTTAGCGAATAATTCTTTGGCGTGTTCCACAAAAGAAACATTATCGTGCGAGCCAATCATAATAAGATTTTTGGCAGGAACATTTTTACCTCTGAATGAATCTGCTTCAGTTCCATCAACATATTGAGTGACTGCAATTCCTCTTAGATTAAGCGATTTAATGACCTTCAAAGTTGGTTCTGTTACAGTCCCTAAGTCTTCGCATATAATATTTTCGGATTCCAAACCTGCTTTTTTAGCAGCAGGAATAACGATTTTTTGTATTATATTGGCATATTCTTCTGTTGTGTTTTTGGCATACTGTGCTAAATCAGGATTGTTTGGAGAAGAAAATAATCTTCCTGCACTTGCACTTGTTGGTTTATCTTTATAAACAAATGGGTCAATAAGTCCAATCAAATGATCAATTCTTACACCGCCTTGGTTATCTTGGAACATTGTTTCATACTTCTGAAATAACAATTCACCGCCTTTGCCTAGAGAGCCGTCTTTTTTGAAAAGATGATTAGGTTCTAATATTTCAAACCCCCAAGCCTGACCGTCTGCCGAGAAGAAATCAGGAGGGCAGCCTAAGCTCCAATCTTTTTTAAATAACTGTTGGTTTGCCCAAACATCTACATTTGAGAATGCCACGGCAGAATCACCGATGGTTTTGATACCATTTTTTGTATTAACTTCATTAGTTTCTTTACGTGCTGTTGATACCAGCATTTGTTTAAACATGAAAAAGTCTATATCTTCAGAGTGATTTTGTTTCAATTCTGCTATTCTGTTTTTTGCCAGATTTTCTTCGCCGACTTTAGGATTGAACAGATTTTTATCAAGCTCGCTAGACCAATTTTTCCAATAATCATTTTTATTGATATCGGATAAAATTGAATATATAGCATTTTTTTCTAATAAAGAAGATTTTTCTTGTTTGAAATCAATAAATTCCTGATTAAGTTTTTTGATGCCGTTAATCTCTTTTTCAGGAAGGGTTTCAATATTTTGAGATTTTGTTTTGAAGGTATTAAAAGCTTCTTTCAATGCTTTTTCGTATTGAGGAACGACATAAGAGTAATCTACTCTGTTTGTTTCTTTGTTTGGTCTTTGGTTTACAATGTTTTGAAATGTTTCTTTGCTAAGGATTGAACCGTATTTTTTGCTTTTTAATTTTTCAAGAGGAATCATAAGAACATTTTTGGCAAAAGTATCACCGACATAAGGGGAACCGTCAAAGCCTTTTCTCAATCCGTCAGGATCCATTTGGACAGAAGTTATACCGTGCTTGCCAAGGAATGGTGTTAATATTTTTTCTGACATTACTGATAGTAAAGAACCTATGCCTGTATTATGTTTCTTGAAAGAAGGAGCTGCAGAATTGTGCAAAATAATATCTAATTCTTTACCCAAAACATTCAGACCTTGTTTTACTGTCTGAGAATAAGGTCTAATCTCATTAGCAGTAAGTCTTCTCCCAAAATTGATTTGAGCTTGTTGTTGAGTATTTAGATAGACCATTACCTTCTCCTTGACTAGCTTATATTTTTTTGAATACCAATATTGAATTTCCAGGTAAAGAAATTTTATTAGACAAATTGTCGGAATCAACTATTGCACTATTTGCGAATTTTGCAGACCCGCCGAATTCTTCAGCATCACTATTGAGAATTTCTTGCCATTTCCCTTTAGGAAAATTTATGTAGTAGTTTTTGTCATAATCAAAATCACTAAAATTTGTGATACTAAATGTTTCACTAAGTCCTTCTTGTCTATGGATTCCCCAGACATCAGAGTCTTGGTGAATCACAGTATCTTTGATTTGACCTTCTTTAAGAGCAGGCGTTTCATTAATTACAGCCACAAATTTCTTTGAAAATGCCTTTATTTGTCCATGATTTTTTTTAGTTTCATCCGAATAATTTATTGAAGTCATTTTTGACTTCAATAAAGCTACTATCCCAGGTTGATAACCTTTCTTTAAAGTCTCTTCGAGTTGTTCTTCAGCTGAAAGAGGAGTTGAAAATTCTCTATAAAATTGGAAAGGATTTATTACTCCTGATTCATCACCTTGAAAAACCATCTTCGGCCCTGGGCTAGCAAATATTTGCCCTAATGCCAATTTATGCTTATTAGTGTCTTTTTTGAAAGATTCTTTTAAATTATTTAATGGAATTGTTTCTTGAATATTATGTCGCTGATTAAATCTTCCCCACTCTAATGGAGTCATTTTGTCAGCATTTCCTGTTACAAGAGCTTCTAAAAGAGCCTGAGTCCCTTGAGCAGCTTTTTGTCCTTTTTCTGAATTGCTATTGCCAATGACCTTTGAAAAAACCCCAAGATTATTTTTTGCATCTCTGGGTATAAGTCTTATCCCATCTAGATTGCCAATATCATCATGGCTTTCAAGGTAATGCACTCCCTGAGGAGAGGACTTTATAGCATTATCAAGAGCATATAAATCTTTGGTATGTCCATCCCATGATCCTAAAATACAAGCTAAAAGCCTCTTCTGGAAATCAAAATCCCATTGTGAATCGTAACCAAGATTGTCTAAAGGAACATTATTACTATTTATTTTTTCAATATATTCGCAATGTTTTTCAATACTATCTTCTGAGATTTCTTCAGGCTTAAGAGGTCTTGTAACTCTCGGGTCATTATTTCTGCCATCTTCTGCAATTATAGGAACGTGAGGATGATGATGATTAACCTCAAGAGCTATATCTTTCATTGTATTATCAGATTTCATAAGTCCTGTCATATCACATCTAAGACCATCGCAATGGTAATCTCTTGCCCAAAGCAACGCTGAATTAACTATATATTCTCGGACATATCTATTATGCTCTTTTTCAAAATTCAAATATGAACCATAAGGACCGTCACCATCCAAATATGGTCCTGTAATTCCTAAATAATTGCCGTCAGGACCTACATGATTTGGAACTATGTCCATAATTACATTTAATTTATTTTTATGTGCATGATTTATAAATTCTTTTAATTGATCAGGTCCGCCTAAATAATTACTTACTGCAAACTTATTGACTCCATCATATCCCCAATTGAAGCTATGAGTATTTTCCACAGGCATAATTTCGATTGAATTAAATATTTTATCTTCTGCTATTATATCTAGTATTTTCTTAGCACTTTCAAAATCACCTTTTTCTGTCAAAGTTGCTATATTTAACTCGCTAATAATCGCATTGTTAAGATTAGATAAAGGGGTTTTGCTTTTATAATGAATTCTGCTTATTTTTTCAGGCACTTTGCCTGCCATCCAATCTTGATCACCCCATTCAAATTTATTATGGTCATATATTGTTGACCAACCATGAATATTTTCTTGCTTCATAGCATAAGGGTCATTTACAGTTATGATTTCATCGTTGCCTTTGATAATTACAAATCTGTATTTCTCTCCGTTTTTGGCAACATTCGGGTCGAATTTTTTTTCAAAAACTCCGCCGCCAAGATTTGAAAGTTCGACTATTCTGCTTTTATTTCCTTCTGCAACAATGTCTATAACTTTTCCTGCAGTATCATTTACGAGTTTTATAAATCCATCTCTGAACTTCTGTTCCGGTTTTATGGAATCAGAAATTTCAACAAAAACTTTTTTTGCATCGGGCCATGTAAATAACTTGAAGTTAACATCTCCGCTCGCTTGAACTGCTGCCCCCCAACTTTTGTGGCTTAATAATGAACCGCCGAAACCCACTTGTGAATATGCTTTATGAGCATGTAGAGGGGTCGAATAATTTGGTACTGTTTGCGATTGAGAATTAAGATTTTTTAGTGCAGAAGAATCATCTTTGGCTTTGTGTTGTACTTCAAAAGGAACTTTTCCCTTTAAACTAACATTTAAGACCATTTTACCAACCAATTTGTCTATTACTTGATATATTAATAATAGTTTGTGAAGGAAAAAAATTGTTAGTTTATTAAAAAAGTTTTACATTTGGAAACAACTTTATTCCTTTGCAGTAACTGCCTTTCCTATAACATACCCCATGGAAAAACAAGCCTGAAGGTTATATCCGCCGCAAAGACCGTCTATATTTAAGATTTCACCTGCAAAATACAAGCCGTCAACGATTTTTGACTGAAGGTTTTTATCGACTTCATTAAGCTCAATTCCACCTGCCGTGACCATAAATGGAGTATCTTTTTCTATCAAATCGACTTTAAATTCTGATAAAAACCCTGAAATACACTTTCTATCTTTGGAATTTATCTCAAAAGATTTTTTGTCGAGAGAAATCCCATGCCTGTTTAAAAGTTCTTCCGCCATAGCAGAAGGAAGGTATTTTTGTAAAAGATTTGAAATATTTTTTTTTGGGTTTTCCGCCAGAAGTTTTATAAGCTCGGCATCTTGTTCTTCAAAATCTATTCCTGAAAAATTCAAAGTCAAAGTCACAGGCAATTTTTCAAAAGCCAAATATGATGACAAATTCAAAATCAAAGGCCCTGAAAGCCCTTTATGGGTAAAAAGAAAATCACCATGGAGTTCAATATTTTTGGCTTTGCCAGAGACGTTTTTGAGGCTCACTCCCGCAATTTTTGACAAGGGTTCATTGATTTTCATTCCGCACAAAATAGGCTCTAAATCACTTACTGTATGCCCAAAAGATTTTGCAATCTTGTAACCGAATTTATTTTTTCCGCCAGTTGCTATTACGACTTTGTCAAAGTGAAAATCATCATTTATTAAAAAATCAGAGGTCTTTTTGATGCTATAGACTTCTGTATGAGATTTGAGCTTGATGCCTTTTCCTACGGCAATACTAATCAGAAGGTCTTTGATTTCATCTGCTTGATCTGATTTTGGAAAGACCCTGTTATCCTCTTGAATATAGAGTTCCAAGCCATATTTTGAGAAAAATTCAAACATTGATGAAACATCAAATTGGCTAAAAATAGAATATAAGAATTTTTCGCCTCGAGGGTAATTTTTTGCTAATTCTTTGAAATCAAATTCCGCATTGGTCAAATTGCATCTTCCGCCACCCGTGTAAAGCAAGGTAGCTAAAGGCTTTGCCTTGTCAAATATTGTTATATCTGCTATGGGATTATTTTCTTTTGCGATGATGGCAGCCATAAAACCTGCAGGTCCACCGCCAATTATTGCCAGTTTCATAAAATGAGACTACTGCACAAGCCATAAAATGTCAATTTTACGTTATTATAGTTAAGATGGAAACAATAAAAGAAAAAATTAATACATATCAAGTTTACATATCAGATTTGCTGGTGCTTTCTTGGCCGATAATTATCGGAAATCTCGGCAATATGCTGATTGGGGTTGGGGATGTTTTTGTTGCGGCAAAGCACAGTACTGATACTCTTGCAGCGATAAGTATTGCCACAGCTATTTTCATGAGTATTTTTATCGCAGGAATAGGGCTTTTAAGCAGTATTTCTCCTGTCATTTCAAACCTTAGGGGGCAAAAGCAAAAAACCAAAAATTTGTTCGCTATTAGTATAATTTATTCAATAATTTTGAGTATAATTTTCTTTTTGATAGTGAGACTCTCATTGCTTTTTATCGACCAAATAGGCCTTACTCCTGCACTTACTCCAATGGTTAAGCAATATCTCGATATTGTAAGCTACTCTATCTTCGGGGCTTATATTTTTAATGCATTAAAAGAATTTTTGCAGGCTTATGAGATTGTTATTTTGCCAAATTTGATATCAATTGCGGCTATTTTTGGTAATTTGGCTTTGTGTTTTATTTTGGTATTCGGATTGTTTGGATTTCCTGCATTAGGGGTGAAAGGACTGGCGATAGCAACTCTCATAATAAGGTCTTTAATGGGTTTAGCACTTTTTATTTATTGCGCAAAATTTTTTAAAGGCAAAATCAAAAAAGCCACAAAATATATTAAAGACCTCTTCAAAATTGGCTGGCCGATTTCTGCTGCACTTTTTTTGGAATTTTCAGGTTTCAATATTACAGCCGTTCTGGTCGGAAAGATATCATCGGCAATGGCAGCGGCACACAATATTATCATTACTTTTGCTGGCGTAACTTATATGATTCCTATGTCAATTTCAAATGCAATGGCAGTAAAAGTAGGCTATGCCAATGGCGAAAACAATTTTTTGGACCTGAAAAGGTATTCGATAGCCGGTGTGATTTTGATTTTGGTCTTTATGTCATTTACTGCGTTTTTGTTTGTCACCATACCCAAAAATCTCATAGAAATTTTTACAAATGATATAGCAGTAATAGCTTTGGCGATACCTGTAATGTTTATTGTGGCTTGTTTCCAAATTTTTGACGGACTTCAGATTGCTTTTTCGGGAATTTTTAAAGGGTTGAAAGTTACAAAGCCTATTATGCTTACAACAGCCCTCGCTTATTGGATAATCGGTATTCCAATAGGATGTGTTTTGGCTTTCAAGTACCATATTGTTTTGGCAGGTTTTTGGACTGGTCTTGCAATTGCATTGTTTGTAGCAAGTTTTGTTTCAGGTGGTATACTTTTAATAAAGTTCAAAAAACTTGAAAAAATACACGAAAGCAGAGGTTAATATGAATAAATTAGCAAAAGATTTTTATAAACAAGGGTATTCTTGTTCAGAATCAATTTTGAAAGCAGCTGCGCAAAAAGGGTATTTGCCTGAAGAATTGGTCAAGTTATCGACAGCTTTTTCAGGCGGTATGTCTTCAGGATGTCTTTGTGGTGCTTTAGCAGGGTCACAGCTTGTTATAAGTTCAAATTTCGGCAGAAGCGAATTGAGTGAGGATTCTTCTGAATGCAAAAACAAAGCGAAACAATTTATTGACGGCTTTAAAGAAAAGCATAAATTCACTTGCTGCAAAGCTTTGAGTGCAAAATACGAATTCGGTTCGCCTGAGAGAAGAGAAAATTGTGCACTACTGGTTGAAGATGCGGCAGAAATTCTTGAACAAGTAGTAGCGGTCGCAAAAATTTAATTGTTCGGTTTCACATAAGCCTACCTTTCACCAAGGTAAGCTTATGTTCACACTTCTGAGGTCGAATATGTAAAAGCCTCAAATTTGCAGCAAAGCCCTTGGCTAAAATCATTTGAGCCATAGGGATATGCGCCTACTTGGTAGAATTTGGGCTTTTAAGTATTCTCAAACAAATAAAAACCGCCTGTTAAGCAAGCGGGAAAGGTGAAAGTTAGGTTGGTATAAGGTTAGTGTTAGGTATTTGTTGTTGAAATTTCGAAAATATTGCTTCGGCCAAAGCCTCGCAATGACTAATCCTAAGCGGATAAGTTAATTTTTTCAAGCTCTTGTTGAATTTCTGTTTTTGCCAAAGCCACATCTTGACTTGCATCTATGCCATCAAGAATATTGTATCTTTGAGTGCTTGTTAAATTAGTAATATTCATTTGCCAGCTGAGTTGGTCTAATAATTTTTCAAAAGCTGATTTATTGTCTTCTGCTCTGACAAAATCGAATGAGAAGTTTTTGGCATCGAATAAAGAAAATTCTTTTGCAGCAGGCTTTTCTTCTGCAGGTTTCGCTGTTTCTGTTGTTGCACTGACAGAGTCTTCTGTAGCCGGTTCTTTTATTTCTTCGAATTTAACAGCTTTAACAGAAGAAGGGATTGCAATTGCATCTGAAGATTTTTCGTCTTCTATGCTGTCAAGTGTAGAAAAATCAACATTTGAAGCAAAAAGTTTGTCGAAATAAGATTTGTCTTCAAAAGTCAAGTCGCCGTTTACTTTTTTGTCTTGCAAATCCATTGTGAATTTGCCGAAAATATTGTTCGTTCCATCAGCGGTTTGTAACTCTGCAAGATTTATTCCTTTGACAAGGCTCATATCATACCCAACGTTTGTCAGTTGTCCACTCTCATTGTCAACTGCATTGAGGATGATATGGTGAGCCTGCATTTCCTCTTGTGATACATATCCGTCGTTATTATTGTCTAATTTTTTCAAACTTTCAAAAAGATTATCTTGTGTATCTCTGATACCTAAGATTTCTGTAATATTGTTGATTGTGCCATCATCATTTTTGTCTTGGCCCAACATATATTTTTGTCCGTTAATATTGATTGTGTACGGGTCAGTCCCCCCACAATTTTCCAGAGTTTGTTGTATAGCTTGCATTGCACCTATTCTTGCTTCGTATTCTGCACGAGCTTGGTTGTTGATAGAAGATTCTACAGTTTTGATTTGTATTTTCATTTTTAAATCGACTAATTTTTGGGCAATTTCAACAATGTTTGCAGCTATGAATGTGGCTGAATCAGCGCACTCATCAGTCTTTGCTATGGTCGTGGTCCAGCCGCCGACTCCAAAAGCATCTCTGACTCTGAATTCTATATCTTGTGAATCAGCATTGGTACTTCCGACAGGCATAGTAGTCATATAGTCTGCAAGGGTCGTTGATATGGCTTTGTTAAAAGTTTTATATCCTGATTGATTATTAAATAATATATTTTGTAAATTTGCATTTGAAACATTTGTATATGCATCAATTAAACCTACCAAAGCGGCATTTTGTTCGGGTGGCTCATTTTTGTCGGCAGTCATAAAAGTAAGCGGAGCTTGGCCAAAGACATACTCAGCTGCTGTAGGTTTGATTGATTGAGAATAGTATTTTTCAGCATATTGCATAGCCAAAACAGCTGTCATTGTAGCTTCTGTTGCAGCACGTTTTTCTTTATTTGCGATATCAGATTGGTTATCTTTAATTTTAAAATGTGCGAATAAATCATCATAAAGTTTGACAAAATCTTGCATTGTGCTATCGAGTTGTTGGTTTAGAAGTTTAATTTCTGCATCTACAGAGCTGTAGCCTATTTCAGGGTATCCGCCATAAGCTAAAGTTGAGCTGTGCAAACCTTCTGCCAAAGTGTTGGCTTCGGATTCGAGCTGATTGTATAAGCTTGTCAAATCATCTTTATTATTCAAATAAGCAGACTGGTTTAATATGCAAGCACCATTATCCCAAGTATAACCGCCCAAATTACCGGCATTCATATTGTAAGCGCTACTTGAATTGGCAATGTTTAAATTAGCGGAAGCTGTTGTTGGCTTGAATTTTTCCAAAAACATTTCTTTGTATGCATCTACTCTTGATACCGCAGTGATTGAAGTATAATTTACGTCAGTAAAGTTTGCATCTAAAAGGTGCTTCATAGTTCCATCATCGAAAAGTTTGTAATTATCAGAAATAGCTAGTGTTTTCCCGAATTTAGCCTGATATTCTGTAGCAAATGTATCGATATTTGTAAGGATACCATTAGTAGTTCCGGTTAAAACAGCTCCTGTTAGAGGGGTATCGCTAAATCCAAAAGCAGTTTTTAAGTAGGTAGGATCATAACCTGACTGGATTTTTCCTGCATTGAATGAATAACTGAATGTCATCTAACTTTATACCTTTTCACTTAACCTATTCTTATATATATAAAGTATATAAAATGGATGGTATTTCAGTTTTTATGGAATTTGTTACAAAAGTTTATAATTTTTATACAGCTCAAATAAAGCTCATTATTTTCATAAAATTCATTTTCAAATCAGTTTTCAGATGGCCTTTGAAGTATTTCTTCATTAAATGATTTATCTTCAGCATTTTTGAAAATTTTCTTCTGCAGTCAAGGCAGACCGAAAGATGTTTTTTGATTTCATAATCAAAATCTTCATCCAGCTCTCTGTCAATAAAAGCGGACAAATTAGATGTAACAAGATTGCATGCGATAAGATTATTAAGCATAAATAAACTCCTTTTACTCAACATAAACCTTCAGTTTTTCCTGAAGTTTGCTTCTGGCCCTTGCGATTCTAGATTTTACCGTACCGATATTTACTCCAACAATTCTTGAAATTTGCTCATAGCTCAGACCTTGTAATTCTCTTAAGACGACAACTTCTCGAAAATGTTCCTCCAACCCTTTGATTGAATTACGAATTATTACATCAAGTTCTGAATTTCTAAGTTTTTCATCAGTACTCATTGTTTTATCTTCGATTTCTTTTTGGGTATTGTCTGATACATCATCATAAAAACTGTCTATTGAAACCGCACTCGGTTTGCGTTTTTTGCGACGCAGGTCATCATAAAAAACATTGCTGATAATTTGGTTCATCCAGAATTTGAAATTCTCTTTTTTCTTGAGAGTTTTGATAGAACGAGCTATTCGCATCAAGACTTCTTGTGAAAGATCATCAATATTGTCAATATTGGGGCTCATATGATACAAGGATGAATAGATGATATTGCCCTGACGTCTCAAAATCTCTTCTAATGCAAGCAAATTTGAGGCTTGAGCAGCTTCAATCAAGGTAATTAAATCCATATCTTTATAATCATTTTTTCTTAAATATCTCAAAACCACCCCCGTTTAATTATAGTTAAGCGCAATCCTTTGAAGTTGTTATCATCTTTGTTATATAATCAGGTAGGTATTTTTGTTAAGGTGAAATCTTGAAAAGGATTATTGATGCAAATTTGAATAGAGCCACAGAAGCACTAAGAGTGCTAGAGGAGATTACTCGGTTTTATTTGGATGATGAGAAACTTTCCGAAAAACTTAAAAATATTAGGCATAATATTTCAAAAGTTGCAGATGAAAGTTACGAAGATTTGCTTTTCGCAAGGGATACGGTTAATGATGTCGGCACAAATATCCACAATCCGACTCAAAGAAAAGATATTTTAAATATTTTTAAAGCCAACATAAAGAGGCTTCAGCAGTCACTCAGAACTCTTGCGGAATATGCACAGGCAGAGAATATGGATTTTCAGTCCTTTGAAAAAGCAAGATACGACAGTTATACTTTGGAGAAAGAAATGTACGAAAATTTATCCTCAAAACTCAATAAATTCAGACTTCAAGATAAAAATTTGTATCTTGTTACTTCATCTGATAATTTTGAAAATGAAGACGATTTTTTAAACGCAGTAGCCTCTGCTTTTGAAGGAGGGGTAAGGCTTATACAGCTTCGTGAAAAATCTCATGATGCTCAAAAAATTATCAGACTTGGCAAAAAAATAAGAGAACTTGCTTCTATTTATGATGCAATTTTTATTTTGAATGACAGAATTGATATTGCCCAAATCGTTGATGCGGATGGAGTTCACCTTGGGCAAGATGATGTTGATATCAAAGATGCCAGAAATATTTTGGGCGATAAAATGATTATAGGAATATCTACCCATTGTCCTGAACAGGCACAAAAAGCAGTTGAACAGGGTGCGGATTACATAGGCGTGGGGCCGATTTTTACGACTCCTACAAAGCCGGGTAGAACCGCCGTAACTACAGAATATGCTAAATGGGTTGCCAAAAATATCGCCATACCATGGTTTGCAATCGGCGGAATTGATTTAAGTAATATAAAAGAAGTATTGGATGCAGGAGCTAATAGGATTGCTGTTGTAAGAGCCATAATAAATGCTCAAAATCCCTCGCAAGCCGCCAGAGAATTTTTAAATGTCTTAAACATATCAAACAATTAGTCATTTTGACTATTTTTTGCATCTTTAGCTCCATTTCTCTTTAATAATTCAATCTAAAGTTTGACAAAATACCAACTTTTGTAGACTTCTTTAAAGATAGAAAAAGACTATACTTATTGTAGGATAGTAATAAGTGTGCAGAAAAGTCGTCTTTTATGAGTATGAGTATTAATACAAGCCATAATTCTTTGATTTTCAGGAATGCTTTGCAAAAAAGTATTTCTTTAAATCAAAATATTGTTGGTCGGCTTTCAAGCGGAATAAGAATAAATTCTGCTTCAGACGATGCTGCAGGGTTGGGATTATCCAAAAAGATTTTGAGCGCAAAAAATGGAAATGAAGTAGCGAAAAGTAACACCCAAACAGGCATAGCGATGTTAAATACCGCAGATGGGTCGCTTGATAATATGGTGTCTTCTTTGCAAAGAATAAGAGATCTTGCGGTACAAGCAGCAAATGGAACGTATTCTCAAGCTGAAA
>CAYUHE010000016.1:4005-41839 GCA_964444415.1 uncultured Gammaproteobacteria bacterium | reverse complement strand
GTCTGTTATATCCGCCTTGACCGCCGCCTTGGTATCCGCCACCTTGTGGAGGTCTGTTATATCCGCCTTGACCGCCGCCTTGGTATCCGCCACCTTGTGGAGGTCTATTATATCCGCCTTGACCGCCGCCTTGGTATCCGCCACCAAAACTGCTTGAAGAAGGTCTTTCGTTGTCACCTTCTTTGTTAAGATTTTGTTGAGGCGTTTCATTTTCTGAATCAGCTGAATTTTTTTCCGGATACAGACAATCTGGACAAATTACTCTCTTAGGGTTTCTTGTTTCAAATTCTTTACCGCACTTAGTACATTTATTCTGGTACATCCTCTTTTTGGCCCCTCTATATATTTCTATTATTACCCAAGCCGTAAGCTTACTTCTATTCCTATCATAAATATAATAGCATAAAAAAAAGACTTGTTACAACAATTTATTATTCTTTTGTCAATATAAATGTTACAGGCCCATTATTTATTAGCTCAACATCCATCATAGCACCGAATACACCTGTTTTTACTTTTGAATGATTTCCTTTTACAAATGATACAAAATTTTCATAAAGTTTGTTGGCTTCTTGAGGATCTTTGGCGGTGTCAAAGCTGGGTCTTGTGCCTTTTTTGCAATTTCCTGCAAGTGTAAATTGAGAGACAATAAGTATTTCGCCTTCAATATCTTTAACAGATAAGTTCATTTTGCCAAATTCGTCTTCAAAAATTCTTAAATCACAGATTTTGGATGCCAAAAAATGCGCTTGAAAATCAGAATCTTCTTTTTCTACTCCTAAAAAAATTAAAAGACCTGCTCCTATTTCAGAATAGATTTCGTTTTCAATTTTTATAGAGGCTTTTTTAACTCTTTGCAGCAATACTTTCATTTATTTTTGCCTTCTGTTCTTTGAGGATTTTTGCGGACATTTCACCGTATGCTGAAGCTATTTTGAAAAAGTTTTCTATATTTTGAACCATTGCCATCAAATCCTCATCGCTTCTTGATTTATCAAATTCTTTCAATGATTCTTCAACAGTTGTAAATTCATCATATGACATAGACATTATGTATCTGTTTTTAGTATAAATTTTTTCTATAGTTTCATAATATACATTTAGACCTTTAAAACATATTTGTTTAACATCATTAGTTATTTTTTTTGTTCTGTTATATTGTTGCCTGAATTTTTTAATAAAAGAAGCCCCTTTGTTGCAAAGATGGACATATTCTTGTAATTTTGCAGCATTTGTATCGATAAAGCTCAGTTTTTGTTCCATATTACAAGGTTTTTCATAAGAATTAATTGACTCTGCTACTGTTTTTTCCACATTTATTTTTTCTGTTGCAAATTTTTCAAGAACTTCTTCTATTTCAATATTTTCATACCCATCAAGCTGAGCACCTCCTGTTGAGCAGTTAAATAATTTTATTCCTTCCATTTCGGGAATGAGTTCCTGGAAGTGATTTACAAATAAAGCATATCCAGCTGATGTAGGGATTAATTCGCCATTTTGCCCCTTCACTTTCATTACTTCTTTTCTTTTTTGGTCGATAAAACCATCCATAATTCTTTTAATTTGTTCAGGGTCTTTTGTTTTGTAGTATTTCTCAACTGATTCTCTTTGTTTTTCAAAATCAGGTGTCTCAAAATCAATTTCGCCCGTTTCTTGGTCGACAATACATCTTAAGCCAAAATGGGAATCCCCCGCATAACATTTTCCGTCGACATAGGCCAAATCTTGCCCTGTTAATATTATAGGGTTACAACCCATAATATGCGCAGTCCATATTGCTGTAATTGAGACAGTTCCTCTGTTTATATAAGTAGAACAGTCTACGCCTGTAAAGTTTTGAATCCAATCAGAAGTAAAGAGATTTTCTGTATAATAATTAAAGCTTCTGTACAAATCCCCTTCTTCATATATTCGATAATTTACTTCGGGAGGAAAAACAAAGTTTATGCCTGAAATATCGGCACCTTCTATGTTGAACAAACAATAGTTTGCTTCAATTATTGTTGTAAAATCAGGCTTTATCCCATGCGCAAGTAAGGTTTTTAAGGCAATACCTACTGATATGACAACAATTTTGTCACGATGTTTTTTTATAGCGTCAATGCTTTTAAGTAAAGAAGGTCCAGCAGAAACAATTACTGCCGGTTTGTCTTGAAACTTCCCTCTTAAAGCTTCAAGTTCATTATTATTAAAAATATTGCTTAGGTTGCTTATACTATTTATGCCCCAGTTTTTAGACTGTCTTGCAAGTTCTTTGTAGCCTACACTTATCAGCCCGTGTATAGACGTTAAATCATTTATGAAATCTTGCAACTCTTCTTTATATTTGTAGCCATGAAAAGGCAAGAAATAAACAGTAAACAAATCGTCTTTTACATTTACGGCTTCTATGCCTGCTTTTAAGTTGAATTTGTCGTGAACAATTATTATTTTAGGATTAGCAAGTGCTTCAGAAAAATCAAATAACCCCAAAGTTATTCTTAAGATGTCAATATTTGGTTCATAAATAAGAATTTTGTCATTTACTTCTTTGATAAATCTATTTAGAAGATACCCCAGTCCCAATCCGTAAATGATGTTTACATGCCCCTCTTGATATGATTTGTCAAAAATAGCTTTGGCTTGTGCTACAGGATCAATTTCATCGTGTACAGGCATTCCGTCAATGTATAAGTTTAAATCATCGCACTTCGTGTAATCCAGTCTATAATCGCCAGTTTCAATTACATGCGAAAGAATTTTATTCGCCAAATGTTTATTATATCGTGCTATTTGTTCAGCATTTTTTGCTAAAAAATCCATAAAAATCCTCACTTCTTATCCCAAGACTATAATTAATTGTTTTCTTTTATTATATTTCTATCAAGTCCCAAATCTTCCAATGCTTTTATGAAATTTTCCGCGGCTATTTTTTGTGTTTCAGGAGGCACAATTCGCAACAATTCTATTGTTTTTGAAATAACAGGATCTTTATCATACCAGCGTTTGCCTTGAATAGGCTTTACCATTTCGTAAAATTTGTCCAAGGTGCTTTTACCGACAATCGATTCTATTTTTTCAAGAAAAATCTCGGCTTGAGACCTCAAATCATCTTGATAATAGCGTAAAAGCTCTATTACTTCAGATAACTTCGGGTCGTAATCATACCAGCGTTTATATTGTTTTTCTTCCATAAATCTACCCTATTATAAGTTTACTTTAGTTAATTCGTTTGTATTTACTTGATCTACCCTTTTAATATCAGCGCCTAATTTGGAAAATTTTTCAATAAGTTTTTCGTACCCTCTGTCGATATGATAGACATTGTCTATAGCAGATTGTCCTTGTGCACAAAGAGCCGCTACAATCAATGAACCGCCTGCCCTTAAGTCACTCGCTTTAAGGTTTGTTCCTTGAAGGTTGTCGACACCATTTATTATAGCACTTTTTCCTTCTTGTCTAACATCTGCTCCCATTCTTCTTAATTCTGAAAGCTGCATAAATCTGTTTTCGTACAAGTTTTCGGTTACAATACTTACTCCTTGAGCCGTTGTAAGTGCTGCCAAAAACTGTGATTGCATATCTGTGGGGAATCCTGGATATGGCTGAGTAACAATGTTTATAGCATTAGGGCGTCGGTTCATGCTTACTTCAAGAGTAAATGGCTCAACTAAAGCAATATTTGCACCCATTTCAATTAATTTATTTGTTACAAAAGTAAGGTGATTTGGGAATATATTTCTGATGACAGCACGTCCTCTTGTTGCAACAATTGCTGTCATGTAAGTTCCCGCTTCAATTCTATCGGGCATGGTGGTGTAAACTACTGAACGAAGTTCAGATTTATCAACGCCGTTAATGATGATTTCTGATGTTCCCGCACCTGAAATATCAGCTCCCATAAGGTTTAAGAAATTTGCCAAATCAACAATTTCAGGTTCTTGAGCTGCATTTTTGATACAGGTAGAATCTTTTGCCAAAACCGCAGCCAGCATCAAGTTTTCGGTAGCTCCTACACTTGGTTTATCAAGACAAATATTTGCACCATGCAATTCTTTTGCTTTTACATGAACATATCCGTTATCTATTATAGCTTCTGCCCCAAGAGATCCAAATCCTTTTAAGTGGTAATCGACTCGTCTTTCGCCAATTGCACAACCACCCGGCAAAGCGACTTTAGCTTCGCCAAAACGTCCTAATAACGCTCCTGCAACAATAAAAGATCCTCTCATTTGGCTGACTAAATCATAAGGAGCTGTGGTGTTATTTACTGTTGAAGCATCAATTTCGATTGATCTTTCAAGTTTGTTCCAGGTGACTTTTGCACCTGTATATCTAAGAACATCTGCCATTGTTCCGACATCGGTAAGATCCGGTACATTATGCAAAACACTTGTCCCATCGACAAGAAGAGCTGCAGCCATAAGTTTCAAGACAGCATTTTTAGCTCCGCCTATTATAACTTCTCCGCGAAGCTTTTTCTCGCCATTTATTAACAAATACTGAGACAAGGTCGATCCTCCAAAATTCTCTCTTCAATATGATGATTCATCTTCTTGAATACAATTATAAAACCAATATGGAAAAAAAGGAATAAAAATTTTTAATTTTAGTGCATCTAATAGATTTTTTTGGTGCTATAATCTAATTTGATATTGAAAAGAGGGATTCTAAATGAAAAAACATCAGGCTACGGGTTTGTATATTGTTTTGATATTGCTTATCACAACATTATTAACTTCTTTTTACCTTGAAAAGAACACAACATTTGAAAATATCTCTTATTCCAGCTTTTTGCAAAAAGTTGAATCAGGAAGTATCAAAAAAGTTGAAATCTCAGGCAAGCAAATCTCAGCTACGCCAAAAGCTCAATTGAGCAAAACCCCTCTAATGTATAGTGTTACGATGCCTGATAGTGACCCTAGTTTGATATCAAAACTCGAAAACAAAAAAGTTGATATAAATGTTCAAGCCAATCAAAATAAAGGTCAATGGGTTGGTCTTATTGGTTCTTTATTCTTTCCTGTGTTGTTTTTAGTTGCAATAATGATGCTTTTCAGGGGTGCCCAAGGCGGCGGCTCACAGGCTATGAATTTTGGCAAAAGCAGAGCCAAAATGAATATGGATACTAAAGTCAAAATTACCTTCAAAGACGTTGCAGGTATTGATGAAGCCAAACAAGAGCTTGAAGAAATCGTTGATTTCCTCAAAAACGGCGAAAAATATTTGGCACTCGGAGCAAAAATTCCAAAAGGTGTTTTGCTTGTCGGTGCTCCAGGTACAGGTAAAACCCTTATGGCAAAAGCTGTAGCAGGAGAAGCAGGCGTGCCTTTCTTCTCTATAAGCGGTTCTGACTTTGTTGAAATGTTTGTCGGTGTCGGTGCATCTCGTGTTAGAGATTTATTTGAACAAGCCAAAAAACATTCTCCTTGTATCGTATTTATTGATGAAATCGATGCTGTAGGTCGTCAGCGTGGAGCTGGTCTTGGCGGTGGGCATGATGAAAGAGAACAGACTTTGAACCAGCTTTTGGTTGAAATGGACGGTTTTGACGGTACAACAGGAGTTATTGTGGTTGCAGCTACAAACAGACCTGACATTTTGGATAATGCTTTGCTTCGTCCGGGTCGTTTCGACAGACAAGTTGTTATTGACAGACCTGATGTTCAAGGCAGAGAGCAGATTTTAGAAGTTCATGTTAAAGGAAAACCTCTTTCTTCTGAAGTGGACCTTAAAACTTTGGCTAAAAGAACCCCAGGATTTACAGGGGCTGATTTATCAAATCTATTGAATGAGGCGGCACTTCTTGCTGCACGTTATGAGAAAAAAGAGATTGAAATGGATGATTTGGAAGCTGCCATCGATAAAATCATTGCAGGACCTGAAAAGAAAAGCCGTATAATTACTGATGATGAAAAAGAAAATACAGCTTATCATGAAGTAGGGCATGCGCTTTTATCAAAGCTTTTAAAGAATTGTGATCCTTTGCATAAAGTCTCTATTATCCCTCGTGGTATGGCTTTGGGTGTTACAATGACTTTGCCTGAAAAAGACCATTTGACTTATAAGAAAAATCAGCTTCTAGACCAAATAACAATGCTTTTGGGCGGAAGAATTGCTGAAGAGATTATTTTTGGAGAAGATAGAATTTCAACAGGCGCTCAAAATGACCTTGAAAGATCTACCGAGATTGCGCGTAAGATGGTTACAGCTTATGGCATGAGCACAGAGATGGGACCTTTAACTTTTGGCAAAAGAAATGAACATGTTTTCTTAGGTCGTGATTTTGGTCATGAGCGCAATTTTTCTGAAGAAGTTGCTTCCGGAATTGACCATGAAATCAAAAAAATAATAGATGAAAGATATACTGTTGCAAAAAATCTTTTACTTGAAAACAAAGATATAGTTGAAGAAATAGCCAAAATTCTTCTCGAAAAAGAGACGCTCGATAAAGATGAAATCGATGAAATTATGGAAAGAGTAAGAGCTCAAAGAGGATAATCACAATAATTCAGATGGCTTTTCGAGAACAATTGCAAAACTATCTGCAAGGCTTGCCAGATTAACTTTTTTAACATTTTCGGCTGAGATTATGCCGCCTTTTCCGTCAGGCAAATCTCTTGTTGTGGTCAATTCTGAAATAATTGTACAATTGTAACCTTTTTCCGTTGCTTCTCTTGTGGTCGAATTTACGCACATATGAGTCATATAGCCTGTTATGATTAGGTCTTTTTTGCCAATTTTTTTGAGCGTTTCTTCGAGTGTGGTGCCTGTGAAGGAGCTTGGAAATTTTTTCTCTATAATTATTTCGCCTTCGGTTGGTTTGACCTTGTCTATTATTTCAAAAAAGGGCCCATCTGGATTAAAAATTTTGCCGTTAACTCCGCCTGTGTGAACTATATGTATTATTGGTGTGTTTTTTGCTCTTGCTCTGTTTAGGAATTTTGCAAGTGCATCAATAGATTTATCAATTTCGAAAAGAGGTAAAGCACCTTCTGTGTATTCTTTTTGTGCATCTATGACTAGAATTACACTTTTTTCGAGTGTTTCGGGTGTTGAGTTACGACCGCTTAATTCACGCAGAGTTTTTGGCAAATTTTTATTCATAATTATTCCTCTTTTTTTATATCGATTTTAATTTTAACATACAAAAAAACCGAGGTTTGCGCCTCGGCTTTTTGTTGTCCAGAAAACTATTAAACTTCAATAGGTTTGTAAGCCTGTACGTGTTCAGGGTTAACAGAAAGCCATTTGAAAGTTGCAATTTCCTTCTCTTCCGGCATTTTCGTAATAAATGTACCGCCGTATCTGCCTCTTGCGAACTCAATCACATTTTGTTTTGCAAGGTTTTGAAGGGCTTTTCTGATAGTGTTGCTGCTTACATCTAGCTCTTGGGCTAGGGCTCCCATCGCAGGGAGTTTTTGTCCTAATTTATATTGTTTTCTGATTAAAAGTTTAAGATGTTTTTCGACTCTTTCATAATTATAGAAGCTGGCTTCTTTAGCATGTGCAAAGATTTCATATTCAGGACCTTTTTTGACTTCTTGATTTGGCATTCTGACTACGATTGTGCCGTATCTTCCGCGTCTCGCACACAAAATACCTTCTTCAATAAGCGTTTTCATTGAATCATGGACTGTTTTTATACTTACTTTCAAAATATCTGACAATTCGCAATGTGCAGGTAATCTGTCATTGATTTTGTGATTTTTTTCAATATATTGCTTTAAATCTGCTTCAACTTGGCTTACAAGCGTTTTATTTTCTTCGCATGTGTCAAATTGTACATTTTCAGCCTCTGTAATTGTAGGAATTGAATTTAAAACCCAATTGGATTTATTTCCGCGATTATTTTGGCTTTCAATTACGCCTGTGCTTGATAAATATTCAAGCGCTAAGCGTGTTGTATTTAGCGTGCTTTTTAGCTTTTTGGCCAATTCTCTTGAGGAAGGCAAAGTTTCATTGACTTCATAGCCTTGGCTTAAGAGGTGTTTTTTCAATGAATATATTAGTTTTTCACGTTTAGAACATTGTTTTCTTAGTTGAGTTTTTTCTGAACTGCAATCTTTAATCATTGTGCCTATACGTTGTTTTGACTCTACATAACCTTCATCTTCGATGAAACGGATTGCATTTTGGACAGTGCCGACGCTTACTCCTGTATAGCTTGAGATGTCTTCTTTTTTAGGGAATAAATTGCCTGTTTTGATTTTTTTTGATTTTAGGCCTTCTGTAATCCAGCTTTTTAGCCAGCTAGCAATAATGCTGTCTTTTGTTTTAGTTTTGTCTTTCAAATTAGGCAGTTTTTTAGGCATAGCCGAAACATCTAATCTTGCTAATGACGATTTTTCAATGTTTTTAAAATTTTCTTTCCCAACCATTTTTTGATTCTCCAACAAATAAATTACTGTTACCTTATGTGAGTAAATTAAAACAGCTAAATCCTAAAAATTGCTATTTTTAAAAAAATATTTTTTAAAACGTATTGATTAAAAAAATAATAATGACTGTTTATAGTGGTTTTAGAGAGAAATGAGTTTTTATATTTCTTTACATTTTAAAAAAAATAATAAAATTGGGGAAATAAAAAACCTCTAGGGGGTAGAGGTTTAAAGTCCAAAATAGAGAGTTAGAGGTCTCACTAGGAAGTTCCTAATATAGGATTTTCTTCCGTTTTTATTTCTCTTAACTTCTATTATATATATTTTTTTAGAAATTAAAAGGGTTTTAAGCGTATTTTTTACACTTGTTCTAGCTTTTAGGCACAGGTTTGTCTAGAACTCTTGCTATATATATATCTTCAGGTGTGGTTATTTTTATATTTTTGTAACATCCGTTTACAATATATACAGATTTACCAATTTCTTCGATTAATAATGTGTCATCTGTGAAATTTTTGCCCTGAAATTTCACATGAGCAGCAAGAATTTCTTTGTATTTAAAGACTTGCGGCGTTTGTACCTGCCAAAGTTCTTGTCTGTCTATAGTTTTAACGATTTTTTCGCCTTTAACCTTTTTGATAGTATCCTTAACTTGCACTGCACAAGTGGCATGCCCATATTCGATGGCTTTTTTTATTGTGTTTGTAATGATTTCAGACGTAATTAAGGGTCTTGCACCGTCATGTATCGCGACAAAATCAGGATTATCGAGTTCTTTTAGCCCATTTAGTACGCTATCTTGCCTTTGAGCACCGCCCAAAATAACTTTTTTAACTTTCGGGTAGTTTTTTGTTATTTTTTTTATTTCGTCAATTATATTTTCGGATGTGCAAATAACTATTTCAACAATCATAGGATGATTATTGAAGGTTTCAAGAGTTCTTTCAATGACCATTTTGCCGTTTAAGTCTTGAAGAAGTTTTTGCCCCTGCTGGAATCTGCTTGATGAGCCTGCAGCAGCTATTATTGCGGATGTTTTCATTTTTGTTCCCCCATAAAATGGTCAAAAGACATTTTTTCAATAGTTTTTTTATCAATTTTGAGTGATTTGTTTTTGAAATTAATAATCGCAGGTGATTTTGCTTTGGCAATGACTTTCCCTATGGGATAGAGTTTTAGATGTGTTTCAAGCTTTTCAAAATCGTTTTTTCGAACGCATGCCAAAAGTTCATAATCTTCACCGCCAAAAAGTATCCAGTTTTGTAAATTTTCTTTTGCCAATTTTTCTAAATTTTTGTCATAAGGAATTTTATCAAAATCTACAGCTAAAGTCACATCTGAGGCTTCTGCTAGTTTATAAAGTCCATCTGCAAGCCCATCGCTAGTGTCCATTATGGCAGGATTATCGCAAATTTCTGCGATTTTTAAGCCTTCTTCTATTTTTGGAATTGGAGTTTTGTGGGCTTTTTCAAATTTTCCATTTTTCGGAAGATTTTTCTCTGAAATTTCAAACCCAGCTCTGCTGTTTCCATGTTCTCCTGTTACACAAATAATATCGCCGATTTTTGCGAAACTTCTTTTGAGATGTTTTTTTGCTTTGCCGATTGCAGTCACTGTGATTGCAATTTTTTCGGCACCTGTAATATCTCCGCCAATAACTTTTGCGCTGTATTTTTCACAAATTTCATTGATCCCTTGATAAAATTCTTTGACAAAATTTTCTGTTGTATCGCTTGGCAAAGAGAGCGAAACCAACACATATTTGGGTTTTGCTCCTGCTGCTGCAAGATCGCTAAAATTGACAGCAATAGCTTTTTGCCCTAATTCGTATGGCGTTGTGGTTTTTTGCCTAAAGTGAATATCCTCAATAAGAGTGTCTTGAGTTATGGCAAAACATTCCATAAAAGCAGTGTCATCGCCGATAAAACTGCTATCGGTGAGGGTTTTTTTGATAATTTCAATAAAGTCCAACTCTTTCATGTTATTTATTCTAACAAAAAGGTGGGATTTTTACCCACCTTTTTTAGTTTATTCTATGCTATTAAGTTGTGTTTTGCTCCCGCTCGGCCTCCTCGAACGTGAATCGCATCTGCTTCGCCTAATGCTCCTTCTTTGAGAAAGCTTAATCCTTCGGTTCGTTTTTCCGCATTCTTCTCCAAGCCAAGAGCCAGCCGTTTTCCTAAGTTTTTGTTGCCGTGATGTGCTATGCCATGCGTCTTATCTGCGCTCGAGGCATCATCATCTTTCGGCTTTACAAATGGATTAAACCCTAATCCAATTTGTTGAATTTTTTCTAAAGACATAATTACATATCCTTTCAATTTATCCGCTAAGTATATAAAAAATATATACCCGCTCGAATTTCAGTTTTTACTGAAAATTTAAAGAAAGTTTACATAAATTGCTTTTATAGTGTTTTTTAATTGTTAAGAAATATTACAAAATTCGGCTTGATATATATTTAATATAGCAATTTTATATACTGATAAGTTTTTATATTGATAAGTAGAAATAAGAAAGAGATTTTATGGCAGATCCAAAATCAGCAGTTGATAATAGACATTTTTTTGAACCGTTAAAAAAAATTGAGCCTATCAAGCTTAAAGCGATTCCAATTGCAAATGAACCGCCTAGTATTATGTTGCAGAAAAGAGATTTAACTGCTATTTCGGCTCCTGAGAAAAAAGGAAGTATATTCGGAAAAATCGGGAATCTTTTCAGGTCAGAATCAGGAAATAATCTTCAAGATGTCGCAAAAAATATGAATGCACTAAATAACCAGACGGAGAATCTGGGAGCAAATGCTGTTAAGGATTTCCAAGCGGCAGGCGGACTTGAACTTTCCGGAAAACAATCCGCTGCAAGTAGTGCTAATGCTAATGCTAATGCTAATGCTTCCGCTGCTACAGGGGAATTAGTGGTAAATTCTGTAACTATGGAAACAACTTTTCCAGGTCAGACAAATTCAGCTTCTGAATCAAACGGAACTACTGTTCCTTTTGCACCTGAAAACGGATCTAAAACACCTGCAGAGTGGCATGCTCCAATGGTAGCACCTGTAGAAGAAGCCGGAAAAACTGCACTGACTAAAGAAACAATAATTCCAGCATTAAAACCAGAAGAAACTCCAGCTACTCCAGCTACTCCAGCTACTCCAGCCAAAGCTTTTGATAAAGGTTCACTTGCAGATTTGCAAGATAGAAGAGCAGAAATTGTAAAAGGTAAAAAAGTTGAGGTTATAGATAATCAATTATCTAAGCTTAAGAAAGATCCTGTAGCTAATGAAAAGAAAATAAAGGCTCTTGAAGCTCAAAAAGGAAAAATCAATGAGCCAAAAGAACCAGGCGCTGAAAGATCTAGGCTTGAAAGAAAAATTGAAAGAAAAGCTAATAAATTGGCAGATAAAGATGAAAATGAACAAAAGCAAGCTCTTCAAATATTCGGCGAAATGAATGTGAAAGATGCAAATGGCAAACCTGTAGATAAAGCAGCATTAAAAAATATGAAACTTTCTGATTATGTAGATAAAGAAGGAAATGTTGATAGAGCAAAACTAGAAAAAGATAAAAAATATACAGCAACTTATACAGAGGATACAATAAAAAATAATCCCGATAAAGTTGCGAAAGATCCAGGCGCTAGTCCTGAAGAAATAAAAAAAGCTGAAAAATATCAACAGATGAAAGAATTTGCAGAAATGTTTGGTATGAAAACTCCAACAGCTGAAGCAAAAACACCTGCTAAAGGTGATTGGTTGGCAATTGCTACTCAGGCTATGCAGGGAGTTACCAAAATTAATGAGCAGAGAAAAGCTCAACAAAGATTTGGCTCACTTACTCAAAATTGGGGCAATATCGGCTAAAAATATTTAGTTAATTTAAGTATACGATGCTTGGCGTATTGTATATTTGACACAATCCTTATATAATTATCTCATGTACTCTTGAGAGAAAATAAGGAGCACTTAGTTGGTTGATAACAGAGCCGCAGGCTTTTATGGCGTTGCAGGCGACTTTAGAGGTAGTAATGCACAATCTGCCAGCCTTACCCGCGAAAAATACGGGAACGGCTCGGAATATTTTGCTGCCGATCACCAAGAAGAACAGCCTGAAAGGCAAGAATCTCCTTTTGTAGACAGAGGTTCTTTGCTTACAGCCACATTGAATTCTCTGGCGATGTTTAACATTGCCAATATTATTAAGAACAAAACTCTCAGCAGGTCTCGAGAAGAAGAACTTAACAAATAAAGGTTTTTATATTATACTGATTCTGTCAAAGACAATTTAGGTAAATGAACATGTCAAAACACAATGATACTCTACCCGTAGAAGTTTTTATATTAACGCAGCATCATGATATCAAAGGTACTGTTCATGTATCCAAATATACCAATACAAACAGAGAATTGACCGACCTTCTTAATGACAAAGAAAGACGTTTTTTGGCAGTTACAAATGCCGAAATTATCTCAAAAAATGGTAATTCTATTAAAAAATACAACTTTTTAGAAATTCACATGGATTACATTTTGATTGTACATCCTGCAAGCCAGGTTTTATTCAAAGAAAGTGCTCAAACGCAGCAAGACATTGAACGTTTTAGAGAGCTTCGTACCAAACTTAATCAGACTAGACCCTTTTAGGAGTTGTAAAATAAGAGTCATTGCGAGGAGTGTTTTTAGAGATTACTTTGCTTCGCTCGTAATGACGTTTATTAAACACGACGTTGCAATCTAACGCTTTTCAGTCTTTCTTTAAAAGTTCTGCAATCATATTTTTCAAATCTAATTTAGATAGTTCATCTAGCTTTACAGGTTCTATGTTTTGTTTTTTGCATAAGCTTTTGTAATAAGAAAGCTGCTTTGGGCTTGGTTTTTCGTGTGACATTTTGAATTCTTGGGCTTTTTTGCGTTGTTCTTTAACAAATAGTTTTTGCTTTTCTAAGAACGGTTTTTGCAGTTCTTTTTGCTTTTGTTTGAAGCATAGGTCTTTGATACAAAATTTCAAATCTCTCAAAAATTCTACTTCTTCGATAAAATCTGCGATAAAGCCAAAATAAGGCTGACCTATTTTGATGTAATAATGCTGTTCTTCAAGAAATTCTTCATACAAAAAAGTTTCATCAAAATTCTTTTTTTTGACGATAAATTTTTTGAGATAAGAAATTAGAGAAGATTTTTGAATCTTTGATAAAGTTTCAAAAAAGTCTTTTTTGAGCTTGTTCATTTCTTAATTTTAAGTGATTTTATTTTGTTGTCAAAGTCATGTTGTACAAATTATCACGTTTTTGTTTGATTTTTGGGTTTGTCAGATAATCATCATAAGTTGTTTGTTCATTCACCCAACCATTTGGAGTGAGCTCTATGATACGATTTGCGATAGATTCGATGAACTGTTGGTCTTGAGAGATGAATAAAACTGTTCCTGGAAAATCAATCAAAGCTTTGTTCAAAGAATCAATAGATTCCAAATCCAAGTGATTTGTAGGCTCATTCAAAATAAGAACATTTGCTCCTGACATCATCATTTTTGAGAACATGCAGCGAACTTTTTCACCACCTGATAATACTGTACATTTTTTTTGCGATTCTTCGCCAGAGAAAAGCATTTTGCCTAAAAATCCTCTAATGAAGCCTTCATCTTTTTCTTCAGAATATTGTTGAAGCCATTCCGTAAGGGTCAATTTTTTTTCAAAATAGCCGGTGTTATCTTTTGGGAAATACGCCTGAGAGGTAGTTACGCCCCATCTGAAGCTTCCGCTGTCAGCTTTATCTTCCTTCATAAGAATGTCAAAAAGTGTCGTAGCGCAGAGGTTATCTCTGCCGACAAAAGCAATTTTTTCGCCTTTTTCAACAACAAGGCTGAAGTTTTTGAAAATCGTATTTCCATCGGCGGCCTTGGTGAGTTTGTTGATTTCGAGTATGTCTTTTCCTGCTTCTCTTTCGGATTTAAAAATAATATAAGGGTATTTTCTTGAAGAAGGTTTGAATTCTTCAAGAGATAATTTATTCAATACGTTTTTCCGAGAAGTAGCTTGTTTTGATTTTGAAGCATTTGCACTAAATCTTGCGATGAAAGTTTTGAGTTCTTCCATTTTTTCTTCAGTTTTTTTATTTTGGTCTTGTTTTTGCTTCAAAGCAAGTTCGCTAGCTTCTTTCCAGAATGTGTAGTTGCCCGTGTAAAGCTGTATTTTGCTGTAGTCAATATCTGCGATATGAGTACAGACTTTGTCCAAGAATTGTCTGTCGTGCGAAACAACGATGACTGTATTTTCGAAGTTAATCAAAAATTCTTCAAGCCACATAATTGTATCTACATCAAGGTGGTTTGTAGGTTCATCCAATAGCAATACATCAGGGTTTCCAAAAAGGGCTTGCGCAAGAAGTACACGGACTTTTTCACCGCCTGAAAGTTCGGACATCAGATATTCATGGCGTTCGGTTTTGATACCGAGGCATTCTAAGAGTGTTCCTGCTTGGGATTCAGCTTCCCAACCATCAAGTTCGGCAAATTCGCATTCAAGCTCACCGACTCTAATACCGTCAGCATCAGAAAAATCAGCTTTTGCATAAAGGGTTTCGCGTTCTTTCATGACATCAAAAAGTTTTTTGTGTCCCATAATTACAGTTTCTAAAACTTTGAATTCATCAAATTCAAAGTGGTTTTGTTTAAGTACAGCAATTCTTTTGCCGTTATTTATACAAACTTGCCCAGATGTAGAGTCAATTTCGCCTGATAAAATCTTTAGAAAAGTCGATTTCCCTGAACCGTTAGCTCCGATTAATCCATAACAATTTCCTTGAGAAAATTTTATACTTACATCTTCAAATAAAATTCGGCTACCAAAACGTAGTGTTATATTGCTTGTACTTATCATGATTCTTCCTTTAAAATCTATTCTTAATTAAAAACGGGTGCTCTCATTTATGATAGCACCAATATTTTTTGGTGTGTAAAAAGATTGCAATTTTTCGGAAAATAAAAAAGACACCCGAAGGTGTCTTAAATGGTGGGCAAGGAGAGACTCGAACTCTCACGGGGTTGGCCCGCTAGATCCTAAATCTAGTGCGTCTACCAATTTCGCCACTCACCCATATTAAATTTTCAAATTTAGGTTCAATCGCAAGCTCTTACCGTACAATATAAAATAACATCAGAATATTTCAAACGCAAGCATTTTTTAAGAATTTTTGAAGTATAATGAATTGGTTATGGAACAAGAAAATATCAGAAAAAATTTAATAGTCGAAAAAATGGTAAATACTGGATTGGGGTTGTCAAAAGATCAAGGCGTACCGATTTTTATTGAAGAAGTAGTCACAGGCGATGTTGTGGATGCAAAAATTGTGTACAAAAACAAATCCTATGAAAAAGCAGTGGTAGAAAAAATAAATAAACCATCTGAGCATAGAGTCGAACCTTTTTGTGCAATGGCCAATGTTTGCGGCGGTTGTCAGTGGCAGTACATCAATTATGATTATCAACTTGAAGCCAAGAGAGAAATTGTCAAAGATTGCCTTCAAAAAATAGCCGGTGTAGATATAAAAGTTTTGCCCACCATGCCCGCAATTAATACAAAGGGCTATCGTTGCAAAGTTCAATATCCTGTGTCACAAACCAAAGTCTCAAAGCGTTATTTGGCGGGATATTACAAAAAAGGCACGCATGAAATTGTTAATATCAAACATTGTCCGATTCAGCCTCCGATAATTGACCATGTTGTCAAATTTTTGCGAGACAAGGCTCAAGAGCTTGGTATTATTGCTTATGATGAAGCAAAACACAAAGGCACAATAAGGCATTTCATATTCAGATACAGTAAATCCGAAAAAAATATGGTTTTGACGCTGGTTGTTAATGATAGAAAAATTCATAAGCATATTAAAGATTTATCAGAAGCGGTTTTTAAAGAATTTACACAAGTAATAGGAGTCGTGGTGAATTTTAATACCGATAAAACAAACAAAATTATCGGCGAAGAATCACAACTTGCATTTGGCCAAGATTATATTATTGAGCGTTTTGACAAAATCAAATTCAAAATTTCAGCAGGAAGTTTTTTTCAGGTAAATATTGAATCTGCCAAAAACATTTTGGAAGTTGTAAAAGAACTTGTACAAAAAAATTGTAATTCGCCAAAGATTTTGGATGCATATTCAGGGGTCGGGACTTTTGGGATTTATTTGAGCCAATTGGCACAAAAGGTAGTTGCTATTGAAGAATATACTCAGGCAGTTTGGGATGCAAGAGAAAATTTGAAACTTAATTTCATCGAAAATGTAACGATGGTTGAGGGAAATGTCAAAGATATTTTCAAAAAATTAGAAGATGCCGGTGAAAAATTCGATTTGGTAATCATAGACCCTCCTCGAAAAGGCTGCGATGCTGAAGCTCTTGAATCGATTAGCAAGTTGTCTGAAAAACATATAATATATGTAAGCTGTAGCCCCGCTACTCTTGCTCGTGATATGAAAAGCCTTCAAGAAAAGGGTTTTGAGCCAAAATTTGTTCAGCCGATAGATATGTTTTGTCATACTTATCATGTTGAAACAGTTGTTTTGTTCGAGAAAAACAAACCCTAAAAGAGGTTTTGTAAAATTTGAGAATTTTAACTATCCTCTATGTATACAATTTTTTTTGTTTATAGTAAGCTGAATTTTGCATTAGAAAAATTATGATGTAAATTAGCAAAAAATATTATAATTAGGAGACTAAAATGAAAGTTATTTTGAAACAAACCATAGAATCTTTAGGTGAAGAAGGTGCTGTAGTTGATGTTAAAGATGGTTATGCAAGAAACTTCTTGTTGCCAAAAAACATGGTAGAAGCTGCAACTAAAGGTGCTATGAAAAATAGAGAACAAAATCTTCAAAGAATTCAGCTTAAAGCTGAAAAATTACACCAAGAATCTTTGGACAAAGCTGCAAAAATCGAAGCTTTAAAAAGCATTTCTGTTGAAGCTAAAGCCGGTGAAAGCGGAAAATTGTTCGGTGCAATTACAACTAAAAAACTTGCCGAAATTATTCTTGAAAAAACTTCAATCGAAGTTGACAGAAGAAATATTACTCTTGAAAAACCAATCAACCATATTGGCGAATTTAGCTTGAAAGTTAAAATTTCTCCAAAAGTTACTGCGGAATTAGGTGTAATCGTGAGTGCTTCTGAAGTTATCAAAGAAGAATTTGCAGTCGAAGAACCAGCAGCAGAGTAGTTTTTATGGGTTGGGGAATTGAAACAAAATTACCCATAAATACTAAAAGAGACTTATCTCTTGTTTATACCCCAGGTGTTGGGGAATGCTGTTTGAAAATCAAAGAAAATCCAAAAATGGCGATGGAATTGACCAATAAGGCTAATTCAATTGCCATTTTTGCTTTTGAAAATGAAAAAATTCTTGCTCTGCAAAAATCTGATGAGTATCGTCAAAAAGGTTTTGATGCGTATCCGATTATTTTGAAAAAATCAAATGTATCGACCAAAAGAATTGCAGAAAGCCTCCATCCAACGTTTGCTTCTTTTGACGTTTCTTTGCTTGAAGAAATATTTGATACTTCAAAAATAAATACCATTATTCCTCAAAGTCCTGTCCCATTTGAAGTTCCAGATGTTTCAATTCTTTCTGAAGATTTGAAAGTTGCATCAGTAGAACTGCATTCTTTGGCAAAAGGTGTTATCAAGCAGGTATGGCATGATTTTGAGCCGAAGCTTGTCGGCGTGGTTTCAAACGGAAGTGCTGTTTTGGGGTTTGGAAATATCGGACCTGATGCTGCGATGCCTGTAATGGAGGGCAAGGCCGCTTTGTTCAAAAAATTTGGTAATGTTGATGCAATACCTATATGTATTGATACAGTTGACATTGAAGAATTTAAAGAAATCGTAAAAGCCCTTGAACCAACATTTTGCGGCATAAATCTTGAGGATATTTGCGCACCGCATTGTTTTGATGTTGAAGAAGAACTAATAAGGGATATGAATATTCCAATTTTTCATGATGATCAGCATGGTACGGCTGTTGTGGTTTTGGCGGGGTTGATTAATTCTTTGAAACTTATAGGCAAAAAAAAAGAAGAGGTCAAAATAGTTTTTTCTGGTGCAGGAGCTGCGGCTTTAGCAGTTTGCAAGTTATTTTTGGCTTACGGAGTCAAAAATATTATTCTTACAGATAGAAAAGGCGTTGTCTATCAAAGCAGAGAAGGCAATAATAAATATTTAGAAGAGGTTGCTCGAAAAACTAATTTGAATATGCAAAAAGGCAGTCTAAAAGATGTGATAAAAGGTGCGGACATTTTTGTAGGTCTTTCTGCTCAAGGAGTTTTGACAGAAGAAATGATAAAAGATATGGCAGAAAAACCAGTTATTTTTGCCCTTGCAAATCCGAATCCTGAAATTATGCCCGATGTTGCGAAAAAGGCAGGTGCTTTTATTGTTGCTACAGGGCGAAGCGATTTTTCAAATCAAGTAAATAATTCTTTGGTTTTTCCGGGGATTTTTAAAGGGATTTTGCAATCTGATAAGAAAATTATTAATGATGAAATCAAAATTAATGCTGCAATTGCACTTTCAGATAGAGTTGATAAGTTAAGTCAGGATAAAATCATCCCAGACGCAATAGATTTAGAGGTTCCTGAGATAATCAGCAAGGCTGTTTTGGGTATATTAAAATAGCTTAAGCAATTATGTAACAAATTTGAACTAATTTTTTGTTAAAGGTACAATAGTATAAGTGGTAATTAAATTTGAGCCGAGGGGAAAATGGAATTTTTTAGAAATAATCAAAAAATCATAATCTCAATTCTTATTATCTCATTTGTTTGTTGGACTCTTGGAGTAACACTTTTACCGTTATTTATGCGTTAAAAATAAATAGAAATATGATAAAAGATTATAAAAAAATGCTATTGAAATATTTTTTATTGCTTGTGATTTTTATCCCAAGTTTTTCAGGTTGCCAAGTTTTTGCTAATCAGCCTGCGTCTTTGAGTGTTGTTGAAAAGAAAAAAGAAGAAACGCATAAAAAAATCGCAATTTTAAAGAAAAAAGAAAAAATCGAGGTTAATAAGCTTTATAAAAGCCAAATTAAACTCGAACAAGCGGCAATAGATCTTGACAAATCGGCAGATAAATTAACAGTTACAAAGAAAAATTTGGATAAAATCGAAGTAGATTTGAGCAAAACTATCGAAGGTTATGCGGAAATCAAAGAAGTTGCATCTGAGCGATTGGTCAATATTTATAAAGGTTCGTACTTAAGTTTTTTAAATGTTCTTTTTGATTCTCAAGATGTGAATAATATTATTGACAGTATGTATTTTCAAAAAAAACTTGTTGAAAGAGATAAACAAGTTATAGACCAAATGCAAGTAAAAGCAAAGCGGTTGTCAGATTTGAAAAATAACAAACAACAAGAACAGGTGAATTTAGTTTGTGCAATCCATACGATTAACAAAAGAAAGCAGCAAATTGCAGAATCTATAGAAACAAGTGAAACTCTTATTCATAGGTTAAGAACAGACAGAGCTACTTATGAAAAAGCCGAAATAGAACTCGAAAAACAGTCAGAAAGCATTTCGAAGTTTTTGCAAAAAAATCAAACTGCAACAAATTATACGCAATCAAGTACATTTATTCGTCCGATTTCAGGAGGTATTACATCTCCTTTTGGCTGGAGAGTTCACCCTATATTTAGATCAAGAAAATTCCATACAGGCATTGATATCGCAGGACCAAATAGAGGAGCTGTAAGAGCGTCAAATGCGGGTAGGGTTGTTTTTGCCGGCTGGTATGGCGGTTATGGAAAAGTTGTTATTATTGACCACGGTAGTGTTAATGGAAAATCCGTGACTACTTTATATGCTCATTTAAGTAGTTTTCGTGTTGATAAAGGCTCTGTAGTAAGCAGAGGACAAGTAGTTGGATCAGAAGGTTCTACAGGTTATAGTACTGGGCCTCATGTCCATTTTGAGGTTAGGGTCAATGGTTGCCCCGTAAATCCTCTTCGTTATCTTTAATTAAGGGAATTGAGTTGTTAAACAATAGGCAGATAAAAAGATTAATAATAACAATACTTGCAGCATTCTTAATGCAGCTGGTTTGTTTTGCTCAAGAAGCCTCTGATACAGAAAATCAGCGTTTTTTGCCTGGACCTATTGAAACTCCGTCAGAACAAAAAGAATTTAAAAAAGAAACAAAAAAATGGGGCAAAAAAAATAAAAAAGATGCCTCCGAAATCGAAATTATAAGTGATTATATGGATTATTTTCCTGAGGAAGACAAAGTTGTTGCAACAGGTAATGCCTATGTCGTTCCTGAGGATAAAATGTCTAAATTGAAAGCCGATAAGATTACTTTTCTGCGTGAAACGAATGAAATTATTGCAGAAGGTAATGTCAAACTTCTAAAAAATGGGGTAACTATTTGTGGGTCTTATATGAGAGTTGATATGAATAAAGATTCAGCTCTTATGGAAAATCCGACTACACAATTTCAAAAGATAAAAATCGTTGCCAAAGAAGGTTATGCTTATTCTGATGATATTTATCTGATAAAAGGTAAAGCAAAAATACCTGATAACCTTAGAATGCTTTTAAGCACAAATTCTATGCATACAGGTTTTGAAAAAGCTGAGAAAAGAGACTTTCTCAAATTATCCGAGTCACCGGAATACTTGGCAAAATCCAAGAAAAAGGCATTCAAAATTAAGACAAAAGAAATAGTTTTAGAATCTGGTAAAGAACGTAATATTGTTACCATGAAAAATGCTACTATTTACAAAAACAGATTGAAAGTAGCTACAATTCCAAGTTTAATTTTATCAGGAGACAAGAATTTTTCTGAGATAGATACAACATTACCCGAATTTGGTTATTTGAGACAATTAGGTCTTTATGTTGGACCTTCTTGGCTTACTACAGGGCCTATGTCCTCAACAGTCAAACTTGCCCCTTTATTTGTAACCGAAGGTGGAAAAGCTGGAATAGGCGGTCTTGCAAGAATAAAAAATGACAGAAATCATATGGAAATGTTTTATGGTACTGCGACAGAAACATTTATCGTACAAGGTTCTCATGAGTTTTCTGATAAGAGATTTAAATTTAATTATGGGTCTAACGCTTTTGTAGATGATTGGTTTATGGGGCGTAAAATGCCTAATAAATTTTCTGAAATTGAGTTTAGAGACGTTGTAAATATAGAAGATTTGGGATTGGTTTACAAATACAAATATGCAGCGGGTTATGCCTCTGATTATCATATAGGCGATTCTCAAGACCCACGTATGAATGCTAATATAGCAAGAAATAATCTTCCTGATCACAAAGACGGCTGGGGCACAATGAGGCTTAAAGCCCAAGGAGAATTCTCAAAAGCACAACCTCTTTGGAAAAAAGGTGATGATATGTCTCTTAATGTAGCTACTCAATATGATTTGAACCAGTATGGTACAGGGCAGACCATGGCAGTTATGAGAATCGGACCTACTTTTTTATATACACCTGTTGAGAGTAGATTTAGGTTTACAGGGTCATATTTTGTATCAAGTGTTTATGGTAAAAGTCCTTTTACATGGGACCAATACTATTTTGGTAAGCAGTCTTTTAATGGAGCATATGAATATAAACTTACGGAAAAACTTTCTTTGGGCTATGCTAATACTCTTAACCTCCTTAAAGATAATTTTGACGGTAGATTTTTGGCAGGAAATCGTTTTTACTTCAAATATGGTCCTGAAGACTTCAAATTATGTTTTGCGTATGATACAGTATATCAACGAACTTTTTTCGGGCTTGATATGCTTGTTGGGTCTGAACAATCCGATATTGAGTTCAATAAGTTGAAGGTAAAAGATTATAAAAAACTTAAAAAACAACAAGACACAAAAAATGCAGATATAAAGAAAAAGAAAGAAAAACAACAGAAAAAAGAGGAAATAATATGAGTATAAAAGATTGGTTTGAAAATAGACGCTCAAAAGCGACGGAAATGGCGCATCAAACTATCGGAGATGATGATTTATCAAAACTTTGGTCAAAATGTTTCAATTGTAATTCAAGTATTCCGACAAAAGATTTAGAAAAAAATCTTATGGTATGTCCTTCTTGTGCTTATCATTTTAGAATAAATGCCAGAGCCAGAATTAATCAATTTGTAGATAATGGCACGTTTGCAGAAATGTTCTCCAATGTAGCATCAGGAGATCCGCTTAATTTTGTGGATACAGCCCCTTATGCAGATAGGCAGGTTTCTGCAAAAGAAAAGACAGGATTGAATGATGCTGTTATAACTGGTCTTGGCGATATTGAAGGAGAAAAAACAGCTCTCGCAGTTATGGATTTTGAATATATGGGCGGAAGTATGGGTAGTGTAGTTGGTGAAAAAATCACACGCATTATCGAAATTGCTCTTGAGAAAAAACTTCCTGTAATTGTGATTACAGCTTCAGGCGGTGCAAGAATGCAAGAGAGTGCTCTAAGCCTTATGCAGATGGCAAAAACCAGCTGTGCTGTATCAAGATTGAATGATGCAAAATTGCTTTATATGACAATTTTGACAGAGCCTACTTTTGGCGGAGTAACTGCAAGTTTTGGTACTTTGGGAGATATTATTCTCGCCGAGCAAGGTGCAAGAATAGGTTTCGCCGGAAGAAGGGTAATTGAGCAGACAATTAGACAAAAACTTCCTGCAGATTTTCAAACGGCTGAATATCTAATGAAGTATGGGCAAGTTGATATTGTAAGTTCCAGAAAAGACTTGAAATCAACTGTAGGTAAGTTATTAAAAATGCATAAAGCGAGGTAATTATGGAAAGAACTATCGCTCCTCTTGAATTTGAGGAACAATTATATAAAATAGAAGACAAAATCACGGAACTTAAAAATTTGAGTGCAGAGTCAGGAATGAATTTGAAAGAACAAATCGAAACTTTGACCAAGCAAGCACTTGAGTTTAAGCAAGAATTGTACGCCAATTTGAGGCCGTCTCAAAAGCTTTTAATCGCAAGACACCCTATGCGTCCGAATTTTCTGGAATATACTCAGCTTTTGAGTGATGATTTCATCGAATTGCACGGAGACAGGGCAGGAGCTGATGATAGGGCTATTATCGGCGGAGTTTGTACAATTCAAGGTCAGCCTGTAATGCTTATAGGAACTCAAAAAGGCAAAAATACTAAAGAAAATTTGATTTACAATTTTGGGATGCCTCAGCCTGAGGGATACCGTAAAGCATTGAGACTTATGTATCACGCTGAGCGTTTTGGACTTCCTATAGTTACTTTGATTGACACACCTGGCGCTTATCCGGGTATTAAAGCTGAAGAAACAGGACAAGGTATTGCAATTGCCGAAAACTTGGCAGAAATGGCAAAATTCACTGTGCCGATTGTTGCGGTTATTACAGGAGAAGGTTGTTCGGGCGGTGCTTTGGGCTTGGCTGTTGCCAACAAAGTTTATATGCTTGAACATTCTTATTACACAGTCATTTCACCTGAAGGATGTGCTTCAATTCTCTATCGCAGCGCCGATAGAGCTGCAGAAGCAGCCGATGCACTCAAAATTACTGCAAAAGACTTGATGGGCTTTAATATTGTTGATGGCGAAATTGAAGAACCATTGGGTGGAGCTCATTATGACCATGAACTTACAGCCAAAAATCTTTCGGATACTGTGATTGTAGCCTTGAAAAAATTAAGTAAAAAATCAGGTGAAACTCTTAAAAAAGAACGCTATGAAAAATTCCGAAAAATGGGCGTGGTTCAAGAGTTGTAATGCCATATTTAGAGTTAATTGTAAAAGTTAATCAGCCTGCAATTGAGATTGCATCAGATTTTTTAATCTCCGAAATCGGCTTTTCCGGTGTTATTACTGAAGAAGATTATGTTCACCTTGAGAATACTTTTGGCATAATAAAAGCTTATGCACAAGAGGGTGAAATCAAATTTGGCGAAAAAGAAATTCAACAAAAACTTTTTGAAAAAAGAGACTCTTTACTTGAATACGGCTTCTCAAAAGAGGATTTAGGCGATTGGATTTGTCTTTTTTCTCTTGTAGAAGATGAAAGCTGGGCAGATAATTGGAAAAAATATTGGGATGTGCAAAAAATTGGTCAAAAAACCGTAATTTGTCCATCTTGGATTGAATATTCGCCAAAATCTGATGAAATTAAAATAGAACTTGACCCAGGTTCTGCTTTTGGAACTGGGACTCACCCAACTACAAGGCTTTGTATCAGAGAGCTTGAAAAATATGTAAATTATGAAACAACTGCAGTTGATGTCGGATGTGGGTCAGGTATTTTGTCAATTGCAGCTAATATGCTTGGTGCAAAAGAAGTTGACGGTGTTGATATTGACCCAGATTCGATTAGAGTTTCTGAAGAAAATGCTCAAATAAACGCAGTCGAGTGCAATTTTTGGCAAGGAACAGCAGTTGATGTAAAAGCACAATATGATGTGGTTGTAGCGAATATTTTGGCGCATGTTATTGTAGATATTATGTCTGACTTGAAAAAAATATCAAAAGATAATGCCATATTGATTTTTAGCGGGATTATTGAAGAAAAGGCTCAAGATGTTTTGGCTTCAATGAAAAAACATGGCATATCGCTTATATCGCAAGCTATAGAACCTGGCAATGGCGAGAATTGGGTTTGTATTGTAGGTAAAAATAATGCTTGAACATAATAAAACTTTTTGATAGACTAAAACTTAAGGTTAGAGTCGATATTGGAGAAGTGGCCGAGTGGCTTAAGGCGGCACCCTGCTAAGGTGTTATATGGGCAACTGTATCCAGGGTTCGAATCCCTGCTTCTCCGATTCTTTTAGGAACTGCCATACGGCAGTTTTTTTATTATGCCTATGGCTCGAATTTTCTCGCAAAGATCATAAGGGGAATCCCTGCTCTGATTCTTTTAAAGATTATCGTAGGATTTTTAGTTTTGGCATGAGTTCTGTCTTTTTAGAGGTTTGCCAAAAATAAGCCTCAATCCCGCAAATCTTTTCCCCAAAACTTCGCGGAAACCTCCTGTGATAACTTTAGCATTTGAAGCTACTGCGTTGGCTTTTGACATAGTTGAATCTATTTTTGCAACCGTTTTATCAAGATTTCTTGTTGCGCAATCTACGCTTTGGGTTATATTTTTAATGTTTTCTGTAGCTATTTGGATATTATTAGCTGTCTTTTCTACGCTGGAGGCTGTATCTCCAAGTTTATTTTTATTGAAAGATGTATTTAAATCAGTTGTTATTTTGTTTATTGAACTTGTTGTGCTTTTTAAATTTTGTCTGTTGTCCATCAGTACCGAACGTGAATCAGAAAAAAAGCTTTTTATTTCGGTGCCTGCACTGTTTAGGTTCAAAGCAGTATTTGAAAAATTTTGGATTAGCTTAGAATCTGCGACTTCTGCCAAAAAAGTTCCAGTGTCATAAAAAGGAATACCTTTAATAATGTCACCGTTTTCTAACAATTTGGTTGAAGGTTCATCTGAAGCAATTAGGTCAATATAATTTCTTAGAAAATCATGCTTTTTTACTACACCTTCAATATCTTTTGGTAATTTGGGGTTTTTAGGAAAGAGTACAATTTTGACTAAAGTATATTTATAATCTTCACTGAGTATTATTTCTTGAGTTTGACCAATTTTATAACCTCTAAAGCAAACGGGCATTCCTTTGAATAATGGTCCTGATTTTACAAATTTTACAAATATATGATATCTTGAATATTCCTCATAAAATTTCAATAAGCCTAGTGAAATCATTACAAAAAATAATAAATTTATAATTATAGGCTTATTATTAAACCATATTTCAAATAATTTCCTCATAATCTTTAGCTCCCCTTCTCCTTTTATAATAGATGGTTATTGGTGCTTTAAAATAGTCTCCAACTGGTTATTATAATGACCCATGAAAATTTAAACTAATTAGCTAATGGAGATAATATTAGTAGGTGAAAATAAATGCTCTGTTAATTTTTTAGAGAATTTTATTCCTAAAAGGACTAAAAGCCTTTATAATAGAGTTGTTATTTTTTTTATTAATTAAAAAAGTAAAAGGAGTTTTTATGAATATTTTAGATATTAAATTACAAGGAATTGATGCTGAAGCTAATGAAAAAGAATATTCTCTTTCGGGTTTTAAAGGTCAAGAAGTGATTCTTTATTTCTATCCAAAAGATAACACCCCCGGTTGTACTCAAGAAGCTTGTGATTTCAGAGATAATATGAACAGACTTGTTTCAAAAGCGACTGTAATAGGTGTTAGCCCTGATAATATTGCAAGCCATAAGAAATTTAAAGAAAAACAAGGGATAAATTTTATTTTACTTTCTGATATTGAACATAAACTTGCCGAAGCTTTTGGTGCTTGGGGAGAGAAGTCAATGTACGGTAAAAAATATATGGGAATTATCCGTTCAACTTTTTTGATTGGCAAACAAGGTGATATTAAAAAATCATGGACTAATGTCAAAGTTAAAGGCCATGTTGATGAAGTTTTAAGTGCAATTTAACTAGAAAAATAATTTCTAAGAGATTATATTTAGTACAGTTAAAGATATTATAAAGGGGCTTTTTTTCTTGGATTGTTTTTGCTAATATAAGCAAATGTAAGTTATAGTTAAAGGGTTGTTATGCGTACCATTGAGCAGATTATAACAGAGAGCATAGAAACTAAGCAAAAAATTATTGCAGACAAAAATCTTTTGTCCTCAATAAATAAAAGTGTTGAGTCTATTGTTTTGGCCTTGAAAAACGGCAACAAAATATTTTTTGCCGGCAATGGCGGATCTGCTGCTGATGCACAGCACTTGACGGCGGAGTTTACAGGAAGATTTTATAAAGAAAGAACACCCTTGGCAGCGATTTGTTTGAATACAAATGTCTCCTCACTTACAGCCATAGGCAATGATTACGGCTATTCAGAGGTATTTTCGAGGCAAATAACAGCGCTAGGAAAAAAAGGCGATGTTTTGGTAGGAATTACAACTAGCGGAAATTCTGAAAATATAATAAAAGCTTTCAAATTTGCCAAAGAAAATGGCATTTTTACAATAGCTTTGACTGGTCAAACAGGCGGGGATTTGAAGGATTATGCGGATATTTTGCTTAATGTTCCGTCATCTGATACGCCCAGAATTCAAGAATCACACATAACAATCGGGCACATAATATGCGAATTGGCAGAAAAGGAACTTTTTGAGTAATGGAAAAAATGACAATAATACAATATTTGATAAAAAGAATAAATGAACTTGGGGTTGAAGAATTTTTTGGCGTACCAGGGGATTATAATTTTAATATCATAGAAGAAATTCAAAGAAACAGCGAAACAAAATGGATTGGTTGCTGTAATGAATTAAATGCCGGCTATGCGGCTGATGGTTACTCCAGAATTAAAGGCTTTGGGGCTGTTTTAACGACTTTTGGTGTGGGCGAACTTAGTGCAATCAATGCTGTGGCTGGTTCTTATGCTGAGAGCGTTCCTGTTATTAAACTTGTCGGTATGCCCAAAAGAAAATCAGTAGATGCAGGCAAAGTGCTTCACCATAGCTTAGGTAGAGCCGATTATGACGTTTTTTATGAAATATATTCAAAAGTTACTGCTCATAGTGTTATTTTGTCTGAAGAAAATGCTCAAGAAGAAATTGAGCAGGCTTTAGCGGTGGCTTATAATCAAAAAAAACCTGTTTATATAGGTCTTTATGATGATTTATGTTTAAAGCCTATAAGCATTACGGGAGAGACTTTCGAGCCTTTAAAAAGCAATGAAAACAACTTGAATTCTGCCATTAATCATATTTTGAGTCTTTTGGAAGATTCAAAAAAGCCTTTAATTATTAGTGATTTTTGGGTTTTGAGACTTGGTCTGGAAAAACAAATGCAAGAATTGGTCGACAATTCGGGATTTATGTCCACAACTTTAGCTATGGGCAAAGGTGCTATAAATGAAAATTCAAAAAATTATATAGGGCTTTATTGCGGTGATTTGATTTCAAAAGAAACTGCTAAAATAGCGGAATCGGCTGATTGTGTTTTGGGATTTGGTCTTTTGATGACAGATTTTAATTCAGGGGGTTATACTTCAGAATTAGATTTTTCAAAGGTAATAGATATTCAGCACAATTATGTCAAAATTGATGATGTGGAATATAGAGATGTTTATATGGCTGATGTTTTGAATCAGTTAAATGAAAAAGTCATCAAAAAAGAATTTAATATCACCAAAGTCGCTTTTGGATATGATAAAGAAGCTTCTACTGATGAAGATTTAACCCAAAATTATATATATTCTATGATGCAGGATTTCTTGAGCCCGAGCGATATTTTAGTTGCCGAAACTGGCTTAACTTCTTTTGGTTCTATTCCTGCAAAAATTCCTTATGGGGTCAAATTTTGTTCTCAATCTTTGTGGGGTTCTATAGGTTGGGCTACTCCGGCGTGTTTGGGCGCAAGTATGGCCGATAAAACCAGAAGAGTCATATTGCTTACAGGTGAGGGTTCCCATCAGATGACAGCACAAGAAGTCAGTACGATGCTTCGCTATGGCGTTAATCCTATTATAGTCGTGGTTAATAATGAGGGTTATACTATAGAAAGACTTTTGTGCGAAGATCCTATGGATGAATATAATGAAGTCGCAAAATGGAATTATACAAAGTTTGTAGAAGCTTTTGACGGAAATAAAATTACATTTAAAGCAAAAACAAAAAAGGAATTTTTGGAAGCTTTAAATAGCGCAAGAAGAACAAATGAATTTGTTTATATTGAAGCATTTACAGCAATAATGGACGCTCCTGAGTTGGCAAATAAGTTAAGTGCTAAGTGTTCTCCTGTTGTAAAATAATAAAATTTATAAAAATATTAACAAGTATTAAGGTAAATCATTTTGCTATAAAAGCTTATGTAGTAATGATTTAAGTGTATTTTGATTGATTTTACACAAATTTCATATAGCAATCTTTTATTTTAGCGACCTTAATGCAATTAAGTAAAAAATACTCTAAAGGAGACAAGAATGTTTAAGTCGAAATTATTTAATGCTTTAGTGGCATTATTGGTTGTAGCTCAAGTCGGTGTGGCACAAAAATTGCAAAAACCTGCCGCAGAGCTTGCGCAATCAGGTTCAAAGCATTTGAGTACAATGGCAGATACTCTGAAAAATAAAATATTTAGTAGTAATACACATATGGTTGCTAATCTTGGTGCTATGAAGCAGGCAGGAGGCAATGGTACTTATTTTGTGAATGCAGCGGTTAAAGATTTTACAACTTTAAATATAGGTGGAAAAAAACGTGCAGGTTTAGGTTTCTCAATGGGAGATATTTCATTAGAAACAATGCCAAAGGATACTTTTGATACAAAATTTGCTGTAGGTCCTATTTTAGAAGTGCCAATCTTAAAAGCAGGCAAAGTTGAAATTCCTCAAGGAAATAATATATTAACTGTACCAAACATCACGGTAGATGCTTATGGCAAGATAGTTAAAACCCTTGCTCAATGTCCTGGACAAACAACAGCATATCAGTTCGGAGTTCCTGTAAGGTTTAATACAGTTTTACCTAAAAAACCAAAGGCCCCAACAGGCGGATCTAATCCTCCCAGAAAGCCAATAGAACTTATTTATGGAGAAATTGCCCCAACTTATACAGATCAAAGTTATCTTGCAAAAAAATATGTAGACGGAAAAGTGTATGATAAAACTAATCATAGAAGTGGTTTTGGTGTAAGATGCAAAGTCGGAGCTAATGTTTCAAATAATACAGAGGTTTATTTGGAAGCTGGAACACCATATTCTAATCGTGTCTTGACAAGAGTTGCTGGACCTTATGTCGGTTTAGGTACACAAATTACACTTTAATTAATTGTAAAAGGCAAGAATAAATCATGAAAGCAAGAAATTTAGTAGTTTTACCATTTTTATTTGCGGCACCTTTTTTAAAGAATGGCAAAGCACAACAAACTGCAACTAAATTGGTGCAAAATACTACAAAAGAAATACCTGCAGTTATAAAAAATTCTTTGGATTCTGCTTCTGTGTATATAATTAAACCAGATTCCATTAATTTTGCTGATACGCTCAAATTGGATGGAGTAGAGGTTACAAGCACTAGAATTACAAAATTGCCAAAAGCTAATCCTAAAAACACTCCTAAAAATCCGCCTAAAAAAAAGACACTTTTACAAACATGGAAAAGTGAGCTAAAGAGGGCTACTGATGGAAATACTAGATATGATTTAGCGGATGAAAATGATGGAATTAGCCTATTGGCCAAAAAAAGAATAGGGAATTTGGGATATGATTTAAAAGATCAAGGTGGTCATAATCAGCAAAGCTGGCGTTTTGGTATCAGCGGTAAATATTCAGGAGAAGCTTTGATAGTTGATGGGTCTGGTGGTGCAGAGTATATTCAAGATACTACTTGCAATACAGGCAAAGCAGCTTTCTTTGGAGAATTGGGACTTAGAACACAGTCATTATTAAATCAATATAGTAAAAACTTAAGAAGAAATATAGTTTCATTTGCATTAGGAAGTAAAGGTGAAGCTTTTGTCGGAAATAGAAAACCGCTTTTCGAGACTACTTCAGGAGCAATTGCTACTTTTAAACCTTTTGAAACAACAACTTTTGAAACAATGGCAGGCATTGGAACTAGATCTGGCGAGGCACCAGGGTTTAAAATTGAAGCCGAAGGACGTCAAGGTGTTTTTGTAAATCGTAAAGGAAGAAGCATACTTGATATTTTTGCAAGAGTTGCTAAGACTTTGGGCAAAGATGACACTCGAGGCGAAGTAGGTTTTGCTGTAAAAGTTAATTGATAGTGATGTATTTATGTAAATATTTTTTTGAAATTCAACTTTTTTTCTTTTAAAGCTTTAGAATTGATTAAGAAGGAAAGCTTAATTTGATGTTGATTTCTTTGGACCAAATTAAAATAAATAATAAGAAAACCACTAAAACTAAATTTACGGATAGAAATTCAGGTACTAATTCAGTTGCTTTTTTGGGGCAAAAAAACAAATCCGACAATATTTCCGGATTTTCAAGAGCAGCTTTTATTGCTTCTGCTCTTGCTGCAATTGGCGGATTGACCTTATTGGCTTTCAAGGTTCAAAAAATAAACTCAACTAGGATTAACAATATTGCCGATGATAGCTATAAGACTCTTTTGGTACAAGGATTAAAGGATAAATTCAATATGGATATAAAAAAAGAACAACTGCAATCTGTAATGGGAGCAGATGAATTTAGAGAAACTATCAAAAAATATTCTCCAGAAGATTTTTCGCTAGGGAATCCTCTTAGCAAGGATTCAAAGGAGTTTTTTAAGAATGTAACTGAAGGCAAATTTAGAGTTACATTGCATAATCATTCAACTTTTTCAGATGGCTTAATGTCACCCCAGAATTTCATTGATATGGCGTCACAATATGCTGATAAAGTCGCTAAAAAGCTTTCCCAATCTGATACTCGTCCGCCTTTTATTATAGCTTTGACAGATCATGATGATGTTGACGGTTGTAAAGAAATAATCAAAATAATTGCCCAAAATCCTGAAAAATACAAAAATCTAAAATTTGTTGCAGGGGCGGAACTTATTGTAAGGAAAGGGAATACACATTTTGATTTGACGGCTCTTGGGGTCAATCCTTTTGATGAGAATTTGAATAAATATTTAAATAATCTAAAAATGAACAGAACAAATTCGGCCCAAAAATTCATATCACAAGCGAATGAGCTTACAGGTCAAAATATAACCTTAGAGCAACTTGAAAAAACAGGTTATAATGGCAAAAATATCCTAGGAAACAAAAGCGGTATTGTATATCTGGTGGATGTTATGGGTGCTTACAGAAAAAACTCTGACAAGAAATATTCAGAATCAATAAGAAATTTATTCAATAAAAATAGAGTATCTTATCAAGATACTCTTGAGGTGGATTTTGTTATTGATGCAGTTAAAAACTCCAAGGCTGTTTTGGCTTTGACGCATCCTGCCAAGAGTTTTAAAGAGTTTAATGAAGCTTGGTATGAGGGTCTCTTGAAAGATTTGAAGAATAAAGGTGTATCAGGAATTGAGGCTAATCATCAATATACTTTCGAACATTATCGAGATATTAAGGATCTTGATAAAACAAATTCCTTTTCACGTGAATTTGCGCAAAAAAATGATATGTTTTTATCAGGAGGGACAGATTCTCATTTTACAAATATATTTGGGCATCATCACAAATTGAATGATGGAACCTTGAATGAGTTTTTGTCTTAAAGTCTAAACTTCTTCTCTCATAACTTTTCTGATGATATTTATATCAGGAAGGTCATTTCCGTCTTTGATATCTTCCGGATTTGGGTTTTTCATCCAAACAGGGATGGCTTTTTTATTTATATATTTTTTGGAGTTTTCGGTTATAAAATCTTCTATTTCTTCTTTTGTTTTGTCATTGTATCCTTCAAGTTTTGCAAAACCTAATACTGTTTTGAAATTCTTTTTGAGGAGATATTCTTTGTCTTTAAACTTACCTGTGCCTGGAATCATTCCTGTTTCTTCAGGATTTATAGGTAATCCGGCAGAATTTTTCATGTCGAACATTTTGTCTGGAACACCCTCTTCGATAAGTTTTTTATAGTTATTTTCCCCGATAGTATCCTTGATTGAATCAAAAGTTTTTTTGGAGAGTTTATATCCTTTTAAATAATTTACAACAGGAAGAGATACTAAAAGATATGATTTATCAAAATTAACTTTTTTGTTGCAATCTTCATAATCAAAAGGTATATCTATATTTTCAACTTTCCCACCATTTTGAAAAATCAAAACTTCTCTTGCTGTAAGAGGTATTGATTTATCTTTTCTATGTTCACTCAGGAAATACAGAGAATATTTCAAAACATCAACGGTTCCTTTTACATCTGCAAAAGCATCGTGCGCATTGTCCATAGTTTTGCAGAACAAAAATTGATATTGTTCACCGAGTTTTTTTCTTACTCCAAGATAAGGGTGGATTCTTTGTATTAAAATAAAAGGATCGATAACTTTATGAGTTCTTTTTTCCTTAATCGCTTCTTCTGAGAAATTATTATATTTACGAATTGAATTATTTAAAATAGTCATGTCAAATTTTGAATTGTAAGCAACTATTATGCCGTTTTTTTTGTTCAAATAATCGTTATTGAAAGGTTTTATAATTTTTTCTATAGGAGGTTTGTCTTTGACCATTTCATCTGTTATGCCATGAATAGCAGAAACTTTTGGCGGAATAGGTATTTCAGGATTTATAAGTTCATTATAAGCAGATTCAGGGATAATTTTACCTTTTTTTATTTGGATTGCTCCTATTTGGACTATTTTATCGAGAGGTTGACTTTTTGATTTGATTTTTTGACCATAAATATTTAGTCCTGTTGTTTCTGTGTCAAAAACAATAGCATCAAGGCATAAATTACCGTCTTTGTCTGTGATATCAATATCCAGCGATTTATTTAATTTCATATCCCACAATAATTCTAAGTTCTCACCAAAACCCATATGTGCTTCGACGGAGTTTAATGTCGGATAAGTAGCAAGCATTTTATCCATATTGTATTTATTGAAACGACTCCCCCAAGTAGAGTCTTTTTCTTCTCTTAAGGCATTAGCATGCCAGTAGGCATAGATTTCTTTATCCGTGGCTTTTTTAACATCCAAATTTTCTTGAGCTAAGAATTCGTTTCCGATTTTGTTATAATCGAGCCATTTTCCATCAGCAGTATAAAGTCCCAATCCTTGATATTGTTTCCCTGTAACTTTTTTAACAACTTCGTTTTTGAATTTTATTTTTGATGTTGTTTGCACAGTTTCAGGTATATTTATTATGTTATTGGTCTGCGGATTTGTTGATAAATGTTTGCGCATAGGGAAAACTTTAGTTTTCAATTTGCTATATTTCAATAAAGAATATTTAAAATCTTTTTCAATTTGTTTTAAGAAAACTTTTGCCAAAGTAGGAGATTCAAAAGAAATCGCACATTCATTATTGCCTCTTTTATATTTTTCTTGCGCATTATATCTTTTTTGAATAATTTCATAATAGCCTTGAATAGTTGAGAGAGTTGAATCTTGTTTTTCATCAAAATAGTGAGTTTTGCCATCAATATCCAGTTCTGCTTCGCCATTTTTATTGATATTTTCAATCGCTTTACGTATTTTGGATTTTCTTTCTTTAAGTACTTCATAATCAAATTCAGACTTACCCAAAGGATTTATTCCGATAAGATTTTCATGTTCTTCGACATCTTTTAGGTAGCCTTTTATTTCTTTTTCTATTCTTTTTGAATAAAGCGGATAATCTGCCCTAAAGCCTTTTTTAAGATTTTGGTTCATACCCATTGCCGAAACATTAAAAGAACCTGAAATAATTTTGCTCTTATCGAAAATATTTAATTTGGCATGCATTCTTTGCGTTATATCAGGATCCGATTTATATATAATAATAGGTACATCATTTGCCCTGAGATAATTATAGGCTTTTCTGCAATAAGGAAAATCTTTTAAAATTCCGGATTCGACAACAAGTAAAGCATCCAATTCTCCTTTTTTGTGCCTGTCAACCATTATTTCGACAGCTTCTTTATCTGTAAAAACAAAATTTAATGCCCTATAATGGTTAGATGTTTTCAGATTGTGAATGAATTCTTGTCTAATGGACTCTGCTCCGTCACCTTCAGCCGTTTTGAGTTCTCTGTTAGCTGTTCTTAAGACTTTTATTTTTGGGTTTTCAAAGTTTTCACAAGGCACCAAATCTAATCGGTTTTCTGCATATCGGCTTTTATCTTGAGGGTTATCAAACAATTTGCCTACTATTTCCATATATTCAACATTTTCAAGCTTGATTTCTTTATCAAGACCGTTATAAAACTTTTGTTCTTCTTCTGTTAAAGGACCTTTTATGAGTTCTTTTTCGCCAATAGTTTTCCAAGCAAAAGTAGCGTCTTCATTAAACATTTGTATAAGGTTATCGATTTCAGAATGTTTTGCACCAGGTAAGGATTCAATTAAAAACCCTACATCATGGTTTGCAGGAGAATGTGTGCCTAAATTCATACCCGTTACAATAGCTTTTCTTTCGCCATTTTTACGACCTGCAATAAAAATCTTATGGTGATTTAGCATAGCTCCACCTTGATTGCCTCTGGGGAAAGGAGCAACATCAATATTGTTAGTTTTCATGTATTTCAACATTTCCATGTTATTATAATGGCGTTTCTTTTTGCCAGTTCCGTCTATATACCATTTGTGGACATCTAGAAGCTGCTGAATTTTAAAATCGTTATCAGCTTTTATTTTACTTGTGTAAATCTCTAACATTTTTTGTTGCTGCTTTGAACCGGGTACAATTTCAGCTCCGTTTGTCGGCCATTTATGCCCGTCAACTTTTACATTTTGAAATTCGAACATTGAACTTAAAATAAAATCATCAGCCCATTTTGCGACACTTTCATATTTGTCAAAAATTTGCTTGCCGTCTATTAAGCTTGTAACTTTGCAATTTCCTATTTTTACTGTCTTGCTTGGCTCAGGGATAACTCCGGGGGTATAAATATCTGGTTTTATGAAAATTCTGGCTGCATCATCAATATTTATACCTCTTTCATTGGCGAATTTTATTAAAAAATTAGCTATATCAAAAGAGACCCCATAAACATTTACAGGGTCTCTATTTGGAGGTGTTTTTATTGAAATTTTAGGAAGCAGTCTTTTTGTCTTCAGCGTTGAAGGAGTTCTTCCCGCAAAATTGATTTGCTGAATATTATCGCTATAGGGCTTAAATGGCAGTATTGCAAAATTACTCATTAAATCCAACTTGATAATCTCTTATAAGTAGATTATTGATTTTCCGTTACTTTTTTACAATAGCTTTGCAATTAAACTTTAAGAAAAGTTACAAAATAAGACCCAAAGCTAAGAACAAGCGGTATTCAATGATATATTTTAAATGTAAAGAGGATGTTAAAAATGATTACGGAAGTTTCTTTTAACAATACACAAAAACCTGTCAAATCAGAAAATAGTTATTATAAAAGGATTTTTTCTCCTTCGGCTGACAAATTGGATATAACTTTTTCAGCATCAAAAATGGGTAAACATGCCCAAAAAATACAGCAAGACCTTCAAAAAGAACAAAAGTTGAAGGAACTTTCAAGACTGAAAAACGAACAATCTTATGCAGTTTTAATAGGCACTTTTGCGGATTTCAGAAAAGCGAGAGAGGCTTATGCAAAAGAAGCAATAAAAGATTTTGATGCTGCAAAAGCAGCTTCGGGTATGAAAATAACAAATATACCTCTTACCTCAAAATTAGGATTGAAAATTATGTATTTTTGGATAAGAGGATTTTTTACTAAAAAAACTCATGAAGAAAAAACACTTCAACAGCAAGTCAAGTTAGATAAAATGGTAAAAAAATATTGCAATAAGGAGCATAAATGATTAAGGCAATAAATAAAAATAATTTTTGTGGAACAACCATAGTAAAAAAAGAAGGCGGCGATATTTTAACCAGAGAAATTTCAGAAGCGGTTAATAATTCTACTATGGGGATTTCTAATACACGCATGAATGGTTACAGCCTTTTTGTGGTTAGCGATGTTTTTGAAAAAGAAGAACAGAATTTCTTAAAAAGCTTAAGAAAACAAGGCATCGAATATGTTAATTCTACAAAAATTTTGGATTGGAAAAATCTTTCCAGAGATGATTTAATTAAATTAATTGGCAATATCGCAAAAACTAACTTGTTATAATTATTTTGCACAAAAAAATAGCAAGAGCGATATTCTCTTTATTATTTTGGTGAAGAATTACTGATAAAATTGATAATATAACAAAATGTTTCATTTTCAGTTGAAAATATCAAAAAATTTTTTTGACGGATTTTTTTATAGAATATAAATAAAGAAGGAAGAAGAATTAATGATTAGAAGCATAGGAAATTGCTCATTTAGAGGGTTGTATGATAATAATTTAGATAATTATACTTATCATGCAAGAGTACAGTTTACCGAAAGAGGCTTTAAGGGGAAATGGGTTGAAAAAGTAGTTGTAGATCCAAAAAAGGAATGTGTTCATCTTCAACATTATATTGAACCAGACAAGCAAATACATCTAGGTCTTTCGGGGGCTAAAGATGAGTTATTTGCAGTTATAGTGAATGCTCAAGGGAAAGTAGTGACCCTTTTTCGTGATGAAGTAGTAAGTAGAGTTGCATTATTTCAAAAACATTATCCTGACTTGGATTTATTTAAAATGTTGAATATTCCCAAAAAACTGTAGTAAATAGAAAATTTTGCACAAAAAAATAGCAAGGGGGAGGATCGAACTCTCGACCTCACGGGTATGAGCCGTGCGCTCTAACCATCTGAGCTACCTTGCCATTTCATTTGCGTATTAAGGTTTCAATTTTGTAGCTCAGATGGTGTGTAATCAGAATTGCTTCGTCAAGCCTCAC
>CAYUHE010000016.1:0-3905 GCA_964444415.1 uncultured Gammaproteobacteria bacterium | reverse complement strand
TAATCAGAATTGCTTCGTCAAGCCTCACCAAGGGCTACCTTGCCATTTCATTTGCATATTAAGTTTTCAATTTTGTAGCTCAGATGGTGTGTAATCAGAATTGCTTCGTCAAGCCTCACCAAGGGCTACCTTGCCATTTCATTTGCGTATTAAATTTTCAATCTTGTAGCTCAGATGGTGTGTAATCAGAATTGCTTCGTCAAGCCTCACCAATAGGCTACCTTGCCATTTCATTTGCGTATTAAATTTTCAATCTTGTAGCTCAGATGGTGTGTAATCAGAATTGCTTCGTCAAGCCTCACCAATAGGCTACCTTGCCATTTAGAGTAATTATATTATTAAACACTCATATTAAAATAGCAAGTATTTTTTATAGATTTTTGATTCTATCGTCAGGGCTTATGATAGTTGTGATACGTAGGCCGAAATTGTCTTCGATTACAACAACTTCGCCTCTTGCAACAAGTTTATTGTTGGCATATAGTTCCACAGGTTCACCGGCAATTTTGTCAAGCTCGATAATTGACCCTCTGGTAAGTTCAAGAACCCTTTTGATAGGAAGTTCCGCTCTGCCCAATTCTACAGTCAATTTGAGTTTTATATCTAATAATAAATTAAAGTTTTTGTTGCCTTCAATTTGCATTGATGTTTGATCATCAAAAGACGGAAACTGAACTGGCTGAACCATTATGGAACTGTCATCCATGTTTGGTATTGGGGTTGGGTCTTGCATTTTTATAAAGTCCTCTGTTGTATCTATATCTGGTTTTATTAGTTCTAATAATTGATTAAATAACTCTATCGGAATAATTTGCCTGATAACTTCTTTAGGTATTAGCGTAGAGCTGAGTTTATAATCAATTATTATGGCTCCTTGCAAAACACTTGGCATAAGTGCTTTTGTAGCTTTGAAATCTTTGGCGTATAATACTTTTTTTAGATCAAAAGTAAAAGATTGGAACAAAGCTTTTGACATTTTTTCGGAATAAACATCAATTATTTGAGAAAAAGACTCTTTAAGGGCATTTTCTTTAAGCTCGCCTATTTCATTTTTGCCGGTGATTTCGCCAGACATCATAAGTTCTGCTAAAGGAGAAGCACAAGATGCAGGCAAAATAGTATAAATTTCACCCATACTGAAAGCATTTTGAATTGTAACTAAATTTTCTAAAATATCAGAAATTGAGTCAATGTCTTCGATTGCGTTGGAATTTTCTAAAACAATATTAAGTTCTTGGTTTAAAAGCGAACTAAGTTTTTGCGTCGATGCAATAAATGAATCGCTTAAAATTTTTATAAGGTCTTGTTCTAGTTTATTCATAATTATCAACTATCCTTTTTTAATCAGTAACAATATATTCATCGATAACTTTTATGGATATTTTATTTTTTATTCTTCCGGGTCTTACATTGTATTTTTTCTTATCATTGATAGTTAAAGTCAAAGGGTCTTCGACTTTATTGTCTAATTTGATTACGTCGCCTTCTTTCAGTTCCAAAAATTCTGCCAGTTGAATTAAGGTATTACCTAGGATAACACTTGCATCAACATCCATTACATTCAATCTTTCTGTAAGATTAAATGTATCTTCCTCTGAGCCGACAAGACCTTGGCCTTGGAAAATGTGCTGTGAACTCAATTTGTCCAATAGGTTTTCTAATGTCGGGAATGGGAAACATAAACTCATAAGGCCGTAATATTTTGATGCGGTTTGGATTTCTATTGTAATCAAGGCTACGATTTCACTAGGGTTTGCGATTTGAACATACGCATTGCTGTCTATGTTTAAAACACGTCCTGTTATTGGATAAATATTGCTCCAAGCATGGGCAAGTGCTTTTGTAGAACGGTCAAGAACCTTTAATATTAAAGCTTCCTCAATATCAGTAAGTTCTCTGATGTTAGATTCTGATAGACCACCGCCACCAAACATCCTGTCAATAATACTTGTAACAATCTCGTGGCTCAAATAAAACATTATTTGACCGGGTAAAGGGTTCAGCTCAACAATACCAACAGTAGCTGGTACAGGCATTGAGTTTACAAATTCCATATAGGTCAATTGGTCAGCAGATACAACTTCCATCTCTATGTGCATACGCAAATATGCCGTAAGCGTCATAGAAAGTTGTCTTGAAAATTCTTTGTGAATATCTTGAAGTACTTTCAGATGATCTTTAGAAAATTTGTCAGGACGTCTGAAGTTGTATAATTTATAACCTTTTTTCGTTGATGAAGATTCAGTTTCAACGGCAGATACGCTTATGAAATCATTACTAAGTGATACATCTTTGTCAAAAGATGATAATAAATCAGTAACATTTTCGATAGATATTTTATCTAAATCAGCCATCTATTTCCCTTATTGGATTATGAAGTTGCCAAAACTAACTCTTAATACTTCTCTTTCTCCTGCGAATATTGCATTTACAGCTTCTTTGATTTGTTCTTTCGCTTCTTCTTTTCCTGCTATAGTGGACACTTCATCAGAAGTTTTGCTTGATAAAGTAGAAATAACAGCATCTCTTATTGAAGGTTTGAATTGTTCCATTTCTGCTTGAATTGCTTGCATAGGATCAGGTGCAGCACCTTCACCGCCATGTCCGCCACCTTCACCGCCGCCTTCAGCAGGAGCTTCAGCGCTAGGATCAGATGCTTTTTTAGTTAATTCAATTGCTACATTTGCTTTAAGATATCTTCTTGCATTTACATCGCTCAAGTTCAAAACGAAATCGCCAAGATCCAAAATAAGACCTCTTTCAACTTCATCACCTTCACCTTCAGCACCTTCTCCCTCAGCATTTTCACCGCCGATAGTTTTCATTATCGTTGTGAATTTATCATTCATAAAATTGGTTTGTACAAAATAATTGACACCTATGAATAGAATACAAATTATTACAGTAGTAATAGTATTTGCGATAAGGATTTTTGACCCATCCATAGCACCGCCGCCAGCAGCAGCTGCACTTCCGGGCTTGGCATCTTTTGCAATATTATCTGTTTTAGGCTTAGCATCTTTAGGGCTTGAAGGCATTGGCATTTTATTTTTCTCCTATTCGATTATTTTTAATTCCAAAAACACTCATATAGTATAGTGCCTCACCAATATTATAACAGATACTTACTGAAAACGTACTGCACCATTTGTACCAAATATTTCTTTAGAAATAAGCATTTAGAGTGTAAGTAGCGGAAGCAAATAAACGTGTACTAAAAAGCCCTTTTACATTTTTGCTTTAAAGTGCCTTTTAAAAAAGGGGAATACAAAAAAATTAATACAAGTTTACATTTCTTTTCAAGAGACCTTCTCAATAAACACCCCTAAAAAATTATTTTAGGATAAAATATTAGTAAAAGTAGTTGTAAAAGGAAGTTTGTATGTCAAAGGTTTTATCCGGAGCAGATGTTAGGCAAAAGTTTTTAGACTTTTTTGTCCAAAAACATAATCATAATTTGATTAAAAGCTCCAGTCTTATTCCTGATAATCCAACTATTTTGCTTACAACTGCGGGCATGGTGCAGTTTGTACCTATATTTTTGGGATACGACAAACCGCCTGAGCCGCCAAGAGCAACTACTGTCCAAAAATGTGCCAGAGCAGGCGGAAAAGATTCTGACATCGAAAATGTTGGAAGAACGCCTCGCCACCACACGTTTTTTGAGATGTTGGGTAATTTTAGTTTTGGTGATTATTTCAAAAAAGAAATTATTCCTTGGGCTTGGGATTTTGTAACTAATGAGCTTGGCTTGGATAAAGACAAACTTTGGATTACGGTTTTTGAAACTGATGATGAAGCTTTTGAAATTTGGCGAGATATTGCAGGCGTTGATTCTAGCAGGATTTTGCGCAAGGGCAAAAAGGATAATTTTTGGGGGCCTCCCGGACCTACAGGACCTTGCG
>CAYUHE010000015.1:29839-43265 GCA_964444415.1 uncultured Gammaproteobacteria bacterium | reverse complement strand
GCAATAATTCTTTTTAGTAAAACATCAACAGGTTGCTCAAGATAAAACACTAAATCAGGCTCAGGAGCAAAGTCATAAAGCTTTCTTACCCACTTTGGCTTGACTCCGCGTACTACATCACGAGCAAAAGCCGTGTATGTGTATCTATCTAAAAGCACTACAAAACCTGATTTCAGAGCAGGAATAATAGCATTTTCTAGTCTATGAGCAAAGTCTGAAGCATACATAAGGCTGAAAGTATTGGCATTTAGAAGATTTCGCTCTTTTGCATTGTCAATTACAGAGGCAATAAGCTCTGATGTCTTCCATTCGCTTACCATTACGCCATAGCATTGGCTTTCAATCCAATTTTTGAGCAGATTGATTTGAGTGGTTCTACCACTTCCATCTGTGCCTTCTATGACGACTAAAAGCCCTGGATAGCCGTGTTTTGTAAGCATTTTATTCTTCATTTAATTCAATACCTTTTTTCAAAAGAATTTCTTTGACAATTTTTCTGAATTTGATTTGTTGTTGGTGAATTGATTCTGTAGCATCGATTTTGACAAGACCGTATTCATCTCGCATTTTGTCATATTCATTTAAGACGCTTCCTTGAAAGATTTTGTAGCTGACATATGGGTCTGGACTGAGTTTCATATCCATTCCCGCTTCATAAAATTTAGGTTGGCGATTTGCGCAAATTCGTTCCAAAGATACTTCGACAGGGACTTTGAAATAGACTGCCAAATCAGGTTTTACGGCAAATCCATACATATTGCGAACCCATTTCGGATCAACATTCCTTGCTACATCACGGGCAAAAGCTGTGTAGGTGTACCTATCAGCCAGTACAATAAATCCGGCTTTTAGTGCAGGAACGATGATTTGTTCCAATCTATCGGCAAAATCAACTGCATGCAAAAGGCTAAAAGTTCTCGGGGATAGCAAATTCTTTTTTTTCGCTTGTTTTGTAGTTTGCGAAATTAAGGCAGAAGAATTCCATTCGGTAAAAATAACATCTTGTCCCAATGAAATAAGCCAGTCTTTAAGAATTGCAAGCTGAGTGGATTTTCCACTTCCGTCAATTCCTTCGACACAAATTAAAGTTCCGGGTAAAATATGTTCTTTATCAAGACGCATTTTGCAAATTTCTCCTTGGGGAGTAATAATATCATAAAAATGCTCTTATATCAAAGGTTTTCTTTGATTTTGTATCACTCTAAGGTATTGGTACTGTGGATTTATAGTGTATTCATCTTGAGAATTGCTTTGGGGTATGTTTTGAGGTTGAGATTTTTTATTTTTGATTAATATTGCACTCGTGATAATAACTGCCGCCGCCGCAACGCCTATGGCAATTTTCGGGATAAGTTTTTTCTTTTGGATTTTGTCAGCTTCTTCTTGGGTTTTTGCGCCGGGGTCTCTTAGTATTTTGCCTTGTTTGACTACTTCTTCATAAAGTTTTGGTTCTGTTTTATCCAAGCCTTGAAGTTTCATAGCAATAGCAAGAGATTCCATCAGGTTGAACCCGTCTCCTTTTTGGAGGGCAGTGTGGTATTCTTCTTCGTAATTTGGCGAGAGTTTTGCTCTAAAGGATTCAGGTTTTGGAGGATGTGCATTTTCATAATTAAAAACTCTTTCTTTGCCAAAAAAGTCATCAAAGAAAATAAATTTTTTCGGATAAGTTAAGAGTTTTCCAAATTTTTCTTTTACAATTTCTTGAAAGTTATTCTGGGATATTTTTTTTGCTTCAGTTATAGCGCAGGCACTTTCCCAGTTGTCATGGTTTCCAAGTCCCACTTGCTCTAATTCTTTTTGATTTGGGCTAAGCCAAAATTTTTGTTTTATGACAACTTTATTATTGAAAAGGTAGCCAGAGCCTTCTTCATAAGATAATTTATTTAAGTCAAAATCCGCCCCTTTAACTTCTTTGGCAGTTTTTTCAATTAATTTCAGGATTTCTCCTGTGCCGTCTTGAGCGTATCTTATGCCCATATCAAATCTTATTCCGTCATATCTTTTAAAGAAAAAGTTCATTTTTTTCTTTAATTCTTCTCCGGCTATATCAAGAGTACCGTCTTTTTTGAATGTTCTATCAAAATTTAATATTTCAAAGCCTAAGATCCCTTTTTCTTGATAAGCTTCAGGATTTGTCCATTTATCTATGCTTGAAAAAGCGAAAGGGCAATCGCCAAAAAGTTCGACGCCTTCTTTTTTTAGGATTTCTCTGCTTTTTTGATGATGATTGTCTGCTAAAAATTGCCAGAATTTGAAAAATTCAATTTCATCTGCGTGGTTTTTTTGGGCATCTGCTATTATTATTTTTCTTTTAGTGACATCAAAATTTTCTGAAAATAAAGTTGGATGTTCTTTATTTAAAACATCATAAAGTGAAATTCTTTCCATTCTTTCAGCTTCAATTGGGTCATTTTTGTAGGCATTAAATTCTTGGTGAAGCTTGTTCAATTCTGGGGTGTCATTTTTTTGAAAGCGCTCGAAGGTTATTTTTAATAATTCTAATATAGGGTTTCTTTGGTGTTTTATTCCTAATTCATTTTCGGCATTTACCCTTTCTTTTGTTTGATTTTTGTTGACAAAATCATCAAATTCTTGTTTTGTAAGGATTTCGCCATATTCTTTTTTTGTTAAAGCTTTTAGGTTTATAGTGTGTTCTCCCATAGAATAACCATGACAAGAATATGGGCAAAAGAAGTTATCCGAAGTTGGTCTGAAGGTTCTATTTTGTGGAAGCACTTGCATCGCGTCGGCTTGGAAATAATTTTTTATAAATTTTGCAAATTTTTGAGTTCCATCAGAGAAAAGTCTGCCCATTCCTGTATTTTCCTGGTCAATGTCAGGCATCGAAAAATCAGGCATAATAAAAACCTTAGAGTCTTTTTCAATCCCAAGACTTTTGTTTAGAGCTTTTTGGCTTTGAGCATAGATTTCGCCAAAATTTTTCAGCTCTTTTGTAGAAAGAGCTCGCCCAAAACAAGGGTCTTGCCTATTTGATGAAACAGGAGAAATCATTTTAATGCCTTCAAATTCTAGAATTATACTAAATATAAGTCGCTAAAGCTTTAAAGTTGCTATAATAAATTTCTTTTTTAATGTTTTTTAACAATAGTATTTATTTGCTATAATGATTGAAGATTTTAACCGAGGGGTGACTATTTTGAGAAAAATTCTAAAAAAAGCGTATGAAGTTTTACGCAGTAATTTGATAATAATTCAGCCGTTTGTTTTTTATTTGCTTTTGCTTTCGGTATTTTTGGGTTCTGTGCATAATATTTCAGAAGGTACAAAACCTGTTCTTATAATTTTTTTGGTATCGGTTTTTGCTTTGAGCTGTGCTTTTTTGGCAGGCTGGTTGCAGCTTTTTCAGGCGGCGCTTCGCAATTCTTTTAAGGAGGCTGAGTCTCCAATAGAAAGAACGCAGATGTCTCTTGGGATTTTGAGAGAATTTTTGCCCGCAGTCGGAAGGTTTTTTATTCCGATTACGATAGCTGTTATTTTGTATTGCGGTTTCTTTTTCGGGGTTATGAAATTAATTGTATTTTTGGGACTCAAATATATTGGATTTACCCCAAATATCACGCCTGATAAAGTTTTAGGAGTTTTGTCAGACAAAGCTAAAATGACAGCATTTGTATCTGCGCTGACAGAAGCAGATAGGGCAAAGCTTTTGAGGTGGGATGTTTTGACTTTATTTATGACAGGGGCGTTTTCTTATTTGACGATGTTTTGGTTTCCTGCAATCATGCTCAACGGCGAAAATGCCTTCAAAGCTTTTTATTCGGGGGTAAAAGCCACTTTTGGCAGACCTTTTACGACCTTGGGCATTTTCAGTCTTTATTGGGTTATTAATTTGTCGATAAGCCTTCTGGGCTCGATAGCTCCAAGTGTATTTTTGGTTCAGATTTTGAATTTGATGCTCGTGGTATTTATCACGGTATATTTTATAATGGTAAATTTTGTTTATTTTGAGGAATATAGTGGAAATAATATCGCTGGTTGGACCAACATCTTCAGGTAAAACTGATATCGCAATTGAATTGGCAAAACTTTTGAATGGAGAGATAATATCCGCTGATTCAAGGCAGGTTTATCGTGATTTTGACATTGGTACAGCAAAGCCAACTTTGATTGAACGTCAAGGCATAGAACATTATTTGATTGATATGGCTTCACCAGAGGCGATTTATACTGTGAGTGATTATATTAAAGAAGCAGAGTTTGCCATTGAGAGCATAATAGCCAAGGGTAAAACACCTATTATTGTTGGCGGAACAGGGTTTTATATCAAAGCACTTTTGGAGGGACTGGATATCCCAAAAGTTGCCCCTGATGAAGATTTTCGCCTTGAAATGAGAGATTTTGCCTTTAAATTTGGGAACGAAAAATTGTATCAAAAACTTGTCAAAATTGACCCAGCAGCAGCCCAAAAACTCCATTCAAATGATATTTTCAGGGTGATTAGAGCTCTTGAAATCTATAAAGCCACCGATGAATTGCCATCTTTGCTTCAAATTCAGAAAGAATTAAAGCATAATGGAATTTATTTTGGTTTGAATGCTGAGAATAGAGAATTTTTGTATAAAAAAATCAATCTTAGGACTCAAATGATGCTTGATAAGGGGCTTATTGCTGAAGTTGAGGGGCTTATATCTAAATACGGCAAAGAATTACATCTTTTAAACACTCTTGGCTATAAAGAAATTTGCGAGTATTTGGGTGGCGAGAGTACTCTTGAAGAGGCGAAAGAAAAAATTCAAAAAAATACCCGAAACTACGCCAAGCGCCAGCTTACATGGTTTAGAGCAAATGAAAAAATTAAGTGGTATCATATTGATACTATGAAAAAAGAAGAGATAGTTCAGGATATAATAAAATGTTTAAGTACGATGTAATAGTTGTTGGGGGCGGACATGCAGGCTGTGAAGCAGCTATTTCTGCTGCAAGACTTGGAACCAAGGTGCTTTTGTGTTCTTTGAACCTTGATAACATTGCTCTTATGCCGTGTAATCCTGCTATTGGCGGGCCTGCAAAATCTAATATTGTACGTGAAATCGATGCTCTAGGCGGAGTTATGGGCGAAGTTACCGATGCAACTTATATTCAGATGAAAATGCTTAATCTGTCTAAAGGTCCTGCTGTAAGGGCGCTTAGGGCTCAGTCTGATAAAAAAGAATATATGTCATATATGCGAAATCTTATCGAAAAAGAACCCAATCTCACGCTCAAACAATGTACTGCGACTGAGCTTTTGGTCGAAGATGGACGTGTAATCGGCATGGTGGATGAAGTTGGACTCAAATATCACGCAGGAGCTGTTATTTTGACAACGGGAACTTCTTTAATGGGGCGAATTTTTATTGGTTTGCAGTCTTTTCCGGCAGGAAGGTTGGCTGAAATGGCTGCTGTTGGGCTTTCTGATAGTCTTATAAAATTAGGCTTTGATGTTAGAAAACTTAAAACAGGTACTCCTGCAAGGGTTGATGCTCGTACGATAGATTTTGACAAAATGATAATTCAGCCCGGCGATGAAGAATTAAATTTCTTCTCTTTTAAGCCTGATAGACCTATTAGGCCGCAAATACCTTGCTATTTGACCCGTACAAATGCAAAAACTCATGAAATTATTAAAGCAAATCTCGATAAATCGCCTATGTATCAAGGGCTCATAAAAGGCGTTGGACCTCGTTATTGCCCATCAATTGAGGATAAAGTTGTCCGTTTTGCTCACAATCCTTCGCATCATATTTTTATTGAGCCGGAAGGCAAAGATACTTACGAGACTTACGTTCAGGGCTTTTCGACAAGTCTTCCTGCCGATATTCAAATTCAGATGCTTCAGACTTTGCCAGGATTAGAAAATGTATCTGTTATGAAACCTGCTTATGCGGTCGAATACGACTATTTGCCTGCGGTTCAGCTTGAACACACTCTTATGACAAAGAGAGTTCAGGGGCTTTTTTGCGGCGGGCAAATTAACGGGACAAGCGGCTACGAAGAAGCTGCGGCACAAGGGCTTTTGGCTGGCATTAATGCGGTTTTATTTTTGCAGAATAAAGAAATGATTACACTTACTCGAGACAGCTCTTATCTAGGGACTCTTGTCGATGATTTGGTAACTAAAGATATTGAAGAGCCTTATAGAATGATGACTTCGCGCTCCGAGTATCGTTTAATTTTGCGTCAAGACAATGCTGATATGCGTTTGACACCTATCGGATATAAGGTCGGGTTGATATCAGATGAGCGTTATCAGAGATTTTTGACTAAAAAAGATATGATTTCAAAAGAAATTGAAAGAATTTCACAAGAAAAAGTCAGTGCTACATCTGAAGTTAATGAGATTTTGGCAAAATATGGCGAAAATCTTGAAAGAGGACAAAAATTGGGCGATTTAGTTAAAAGACCTAATTTAAGTTACGAGCTTTTGAAGGAAATTCACCCTGAAACAAAAGCTCTTGATTTGCCTTACGATGTTTGTGAGCAGGTTGAAATCGAAATTAAATATTCAGGCTATATTAAGCGTCAAAGTGATCAGATAGAGCAATCTTTCAAAATGGAAAAAGTAAAAATTCCAAAAGATTTTGACTACCAAAGTATAAAACATATTTCACAAGAAACCAAAGACAAACTTTCTAAAATTCGTCCGATTACACTTGCACAGGCGACAAGAATCGGAGGGGTAAAACCTGCTGATATATCTACGCTTGCTGTGATTATTGAGAGCAAGAAGTATTAGGCTAAGGATTTGTTCTTTTGCTCTATCGTCCAGTTTCATTAAGTCAAAATTCATATTTTGACTTAATTTCACATCCGCAAAATAACAAAAAACGGCTTAAAAAAGCCGCCTCAAAATCAGTCTTCCTAATAGAAGAACGTATTTCTGTCTCCCAATATCTCCCCCCCTGGATAATTTTATTTCATATATATAATTAGAAATTTAATTTAACTTGAGTATGTTTTACATTAAAACATTTTTTCATGACCTTGTTAACCCCCTTTTTGAAATTAATTTTTGGGCAAATACTCTAAAACCATGTCATGTCATGCTTTGCACTACATTTTGTATAGGCAATATCTTGTTTAATATATCTTAACATTAAGTAAAAAGCTATATAGAGTTGTATTTATTAAAATATGCTGAATGTAGTTTCTTGTAGTATTTTTTCCAGAAGTCTTTTGTTATTTTCAGGCGTAGCGTCTAAATTATTGGCTTCTAAAATAGCTTTAAATTGCGGATTTTGAAAAAATCTACTTTGAATATCATCTGTAATATTTAGAGTTTCAAGTTTCGAAGGAAACATACCACTTATATTATTTTCACAATGAACTTTTTTTAATAATATATCTAATCTTAGGGCTGGATTGTCAATTTTATTTGTATCAAGATAAGCAAGAAATTTTTCATTATTTTTGCCAAGGGATGCTTTGATTGCCTCTGTTTTATCGATGTTAAATAAATTGAATTGTTCAGTATGCATTTGACTTTTCAGTGCAAAGGCTTCTATCATTTCTTGTTGAGAAAGTTCTTTTTTAGCTAAATTAGTTATCCCTTCAAAAACCTTTTTCTCATAAGCTATATCAGGTGCTGAGAACATAGAACCTTGTAAAGAAGTCATCTTCTCAACCATAAGTTTTTGAAATTCTTCTACTGTTGCGGTATTAGGAGCCCCTGAAGTCGATATTTCTTTGAATAAAGAATTTAGTTTAGTATCGCTTTCAATTACTGCTTTATTATATAGATAATCAAATATCACTGTCTTATTGTCTCCTAGTGAAGGATGAGTTTTTATAAGAGTATTTAGTTGTTCATCTGCACCTTTAAATAAGGGTCTTAAGTATTCAAATGTTTGCATTACACCCTTTGTTTCTAAGGATTTTTCAACTGAATGTTGAATATTATGGGCGGAAACTTCAAAAGGATTATTTATGTAGTTAGATTTACCTAAATATGTTTCGTAAATGCCAAGTTCTTGTTGAGTAGATTGGCTCAATTGTGTTTTTAGAGCTTCTAAATATGTTTTTGTTTCAAAGCCTTTAGCATCAACATCTTTAATAGCTTGTTCCCAAAAATTTCTATTAAAAGATGCTTTAGTACCATCAATATTTACTAATGCTTTTTCATCTATTCCTGTAAATAACTTTTCGTATTCATCTATGCCAATACTTTTACATAGCTTGGCAGCCTTGTCAAAGTGGTCTAATTCATGTCTAATGATTCCTGTTAATTGTTCTTTTGACATAGTTGAAACAACTTCTTTGTTCAACATAAATTCACCTGTCATATAATTAAATCCACCACCCATAGTATTAGGGTTAAGTAAATTTGCTGAAGGTAATTCGCTTATTTTTGCATTAATTAGTTCTGGTTTATAGCCCATTTCTTCCATGAATATATTTTTAATTGAATTTGTATTTTCTTCGCTAGAGCCTTTTATTGCTTTGATTTTTGCGATAACTTCAGCTGATTCATAAGGTTTAACAGCATCGTCTGCTATATGTGATGTTGCAGAAGTATTCTTACTGGCCTGTTCTGCACCTTCTTGACGGACGGCTTTGCTTTTTTGGCTGATTTCTTCCGCACCTTTTTGGATAGAATCAGTGCCTTTTTTCACTACTTTTTCTGAGCCTTCTTTTATTGCATTGCCTGCCTTGTTATATTTTTTTGCGGCAATACATGCTATTGCAATTGCTGCAACAGCTCCAAGACCTATCAAACCTTTTTGTGTATCTGATAAACCTTTATGTTGTTTGTCTTTATTTTCTGTTGTTTTTTCATAATTATTAGCAGTATTTTGCCTGAAACTGATTCCATTTGCTGGAATAAAATTAACTTTTGTCATGTAAAACCTTTAACCATTTATAATACATATAAGATTATAAAAACAAAAAAGAGGCTAGAGTTGTCTAATTGAAAAATATTTTCGAAGTATTTTTACAAAAATTAATAATGTATAAAATACAATCGGGCTAATCTGACAGGGGAATAAAAAAAATCAAAAACCTTGATACAGTTGTTCTAAGCAAAAGGAGGTTTTTTGTATGACAGATGGTATATTGTACGAGCCTAAAGAATTTGTTTATCAGAATTTGAAATCAATTTCTCAAACGGCCTTTGATTTGCACAAAACATTGTATGAAGGTTATGTCAAAAAGTTAAATGAGATAACATTAGAATATAAGACAGTCAACAAAAGTGCTGCCAATCACAACTATTCTCACGTTAGAGAGCTTTTGATTGAAAAAACGCATAATTATAATTCAATGATTTTGCATGAACATTTTTTTAGCACTTTATCAAACAAGCCTGTGCCTCCTTCGGAGTATTTCAAAAAAGCTATTGAAAAGGAATTCATTACTTGGGGTGAATACCTTATGGATTTGGAAGCTACAGCTATGTCATCTCGCGCAGGCTGGGCTTTGACAGTCTATAACAAAAAAGAACAAAGATTTCAAAATTTTGCGTTGGATTTGCATGACATGCATGTGCCAATTCAGTCTGATCCTATTGTCGTCATTGATACATGGGAGCATTCTTATATGATTGATTTTGCAATCAATAAGTCGGCTTATGTGAAATCTGTTATCGAAGAACTTCATTGGGGCAAAATTTCAGCCCAAGTAGAAAAAATTTGCTGTAATTAGATTCCACAAAAAAGAGAGGGCAAAAGCCCTCTAATTTGGTTGTAAAACAACCAATAAAAGAATATTTAGTTATTAACTTTTTTTAAAAAAGGTCTCCTCTTTTTTATTACCATATGTTAATAAAAACATTTGTTGAACAACAATTGCGTATACTATCTAAAAAATTAATATAATTTTACATTAGAAGATGTGTAAAATAGTTGAAACGCTTTATTTTAGCTATTTTGGTCCTGAATGTCATAGTCGTAATATAAAATTGACAGCATCCTCTTTTGTTATAACATCTCCCGAAATCTGCGCTTCTTTTAGCTCTTTAATGATATTACCAAGTTTTTCATCTGCTTTTATGTTCAAAATTTTCATAATTTCATCCCCCGAAATCAATTTTTCAAGAGGTTTGAGAGTTTCTTTGGCAATTTTATATTTTTCAAGAAGCTCGCTTAATCCAGTCATATTTTTTTTGATTATGGCATCAGTGATTTCTTCGCCTTTGGCAGATAATCTGTCCGCCTTGGCGAGAAGAATTGTGTCTACGGTTTCTTCTTCTAAACGTCTAAACATTCTCAAAACGGCCTTTTCGCTAACATCTGAGCGCAGAAGATGCGATGGATAAATATGATGTTTGATTAGTTTTGTAATATATTTTATTTGATTGTTGCTGTATTTAAGCTTTTTGAGAGTTTTTTTAGCCATTTGAGCTCCTATTTCATCGTGTTTGATAAAACGGTGGCGTCCGCTCTCAGGTTCTATTTCCCAAGTTTGAGGCTTTCCGATATCATGAAGCAGCGTTGCAAGTTTCAAAAAAGATAAACGAGTTATACCTGGTATAAAGTCTTGATTGATGTATGTTTGAACCCATTTTGGTTCTTCAGAAATAAGGTTTTCAAGTTGATGAATTGTCTCAATGGAATGGTCAATCAGTTTCAAATGGTGATGAGAATTCGGCGGCACATTTTCTTGGGCTTGTAATTCATCAAATATTTCATACAAAAATTTGTTATCTTTCATTTTTTGAAGTGTTTGGGCTGAATTTTTTCCTTCAAGAAGTTTCAAAAATTCAATTTGGATGCGTTCTTTGGCTATTTTATTTTTATTCATAAGTTTGTAATTTGCATCCAGAATTTTTGCAGAAGTTTTTTCTATTTCGAAAGCATATTTTGAGGCAAAACGGTATGCTCTGAGGATACGGAGCGGGTCATCAAGGATGTTTTGGGTATCAAAAATGCGTACTGTTTTGTTTTTGATGTCATTGATGCCGTTATAAATATCAATAAGCTTGTGATTTTTGATGTCATAAGCCATTGCATTTATGGAAAAATCCCTTCTGGAGAGGTCTTCTTTTATTGATTTTCCAAAACATTTGGCAAAATCCACAAAATGAATTTTGTCAGGCAATACTACCCTTACTATTTCATTTTTTTCATCGAGTAAGACAAAATGCCCTTGAACTTTGTTTGCGAAAGTTTTACCAAATTCAATAATATCAACGCCAATTAGTACATAATCTATGTCATAAGTTTTTGTATCCAATATGAAATCACGCAAATAACCACCTACAATATAGGCTTCGGCATTTTCAGGCAGAAGCTCCAATATTATATCGCTATTTTTGTTATTAATTTTCATATTCATAAATTATTCCTGATAAGGCTGTGATTGTAGCTGTTTCAGCCCGCAAAATTAAATTGCCCAAAGATATTTTTGGGATATTATTTTTGTCAAAGGATTCAATCTCTGAGTTGCTCCAGCCTCCTTCAGGGCCTATAAAAACGGCTATTTTTTGATTTGGTTGGTAGTCGTTTTTTCTCAAAAAATCTTTTAGTGAAGTTTCCGCCGTTCTTTCTACACAGGCGATTTTTATGTCAAAATCCATTTTTAGCACTTCTTGCAAAGTTTTGATTGGTAAAATTGTCGGTGCTTTGGAGCGTTCGCATTGTTTACAGCTTTCAAGAGCTATTTTTTGCCATTTTTCGACTTTTTTTTGTTTGTCTTTTTCATCATCAATTTTGACGACTGTGTATTTGCTTATAATTGGCAGTATTGTGTTTACGCCCAATTCGGTGGCCTTTTGGATTACAAAATCCTGAGCGGAGGATTTTATAATGCTTTGGACTAAAGTTATGTCAGCATTGAGTTTTCGAATTGATTTTTCTTTTGTAACAATTTCAGCTTTGAGATAGTCTTTGGAAAACTCTAAAAGCCTTGACTGGTAAAGTATCTCTTGTTCATCGATGAACAAAATCATCTCGCCTATTTTGCATCTTAAAACCTCTGTAATATGTTTTATATCTGCTTTTTGGTGGATGATTATATTTTTGTCTTGGATGTCTTTAGAAGTTATTAAAAACTGAGGCATACGCTAAAACCCTTTATCAATAAAGATATTCACTTATTTTATTAGTTTATTACAAACAAAGTTTATCCTCTATTTGTATGATTAAGAAATGGCGGTTTTAATCCTTGTTTTTACCTGTTTTATAAGGCTTTTTGAGGTATTTATCTTTTTTTTCTTACAACCAAAGTATTAAAGAATGTAAACTTAGGTTCGATAAAAAAAATATACAAAATTGTAAACAAAACTAATTTATAAAAGGAGAGTAAAATGTCAGTTGTAGTGAATTCAAACGTTTCATCCCTAATTGCGCAACGCAGTTTAGGGAACAATGTTGACAATTTGAGGAAGGTTTTTGAACGGTTATCAACTGGTTCAAAAATTAATTCCGCCAAAGATGATGCAGCCGGATTGTCAATTTCAGAAAAATTAAGGATGCAATTAAAAGGCTATGAAAAAGCTGTTAACAACACTAAAGATGGTGCTAATGCTTTAAAAATAGTTGACTCAAGTTTGGATACAATGTTATCAAACTTGCAAAGAGTTCGTGAGTTGTGCGTTCAAGGTGCAAACGGAATTTATTCCAGTACAGAAAGAACTTATATCTTAAATGAAATTAAAGAAAGATTAAAGGATTTCAATCGTACAGTAATAACAACTAAATTCGACAAAACACCTTTGTTGACCGCAGCTACAATGAGCCTCAGAATTCAAACAGGTCCCGGAACTAATTTAACAGCAAATACTATTGATATCGCCACAGCTTTTAGCGGGCAAAGTGTTACTGTTACAGGATTAGGGTTGAGCTCTGCTATGACGGCGACTGGAAGTACTTGGGATCCAACAGCAATAAGAACATATATGGATTTAATTGATACAGGGTTGGATAAACTTCTTAGCGTACGTTCAAAAATCGGCGGTATGATGAATCGATTGGATTCTGTATTGACCAATTTATCGGCGATGCAAGAAAACTTACAAGCATCGGAATCAACAATTCGAGATACAGATATTGCCAAAGATACTGCGGATATGACTCGATATCAAATCCTGCAGCAATCTTCAACACAGGTGCTGGCGCAAATTAATCAGTTGCCGGCGATGGCCTTAAAACTTTTAGGTGGTTAATTTCGAAAGAAATAACCAACCTACGTATACTCTCCTTAATGCCGACCTTTCTGGGTCGGCTTTTTGTTTCTGATTTTTGTTTCCTTGTGAGCTAAGTAGAAAAAGACTTTGCCAGTAAACTCTTTGTTGCAAATTTTTTTTGTGTATTTTATAATCATTGGGCAAGCAATATGGGGGCGTAGCTCAGTTGGCCCTAGCAAGCAGACAGCTTGCGAAATAGAGAATAAAAGCTCTAAGCAACTGGGAAGAAGATTGAAAATTTCATATGGGGGCGTAGCTCAGTTGGCCTTAGCAAGCAGATAGCTTGCTAAATAGAGAATAAAA
>CAYUHE010000015.1:0-29739 GCA_964444415.1 uncultured Gammaproteobacteria bacterium | reverse complement strand
GCTCTAAGCAACTGGCAAAGATTGAAAATTTTATATGGGGGCGTAGCTCAGTTGGCCCTAGCAAGCAGACAGCTTGCTAAATAGAGAATAAAAGCTCTAAGCAACTGGCAAAGATTGAAAATTTTATATGGGGGCGTAGCTCAGTTGGTTAGAGCGCCTGCCTGTCACGCAGGAGGTCGCGAGTTCGAGTCTCGTCGTCCCCGCCATTATAAAAAAGTCCACGTAAGGTGGGCTTTTTAAATTTTATAGCAAATAATTTTATTTAGAGTTTTTCATTCGTAAAAATCCCAATAAAAATAAAGGAGCAGGTTTTTTATGAAAATTTTAGGTCTTCCTCACAATACAAGAATAATTACTAAAGCAAGCGAAACTGAAATGCCTAAGGCAAAAAAGTTAGCAGAAGAAGTCGATAAGCTTCTATATTATCCTGGAACGTATAATAAAAATGACAGTTATCATTTTTCTCAAGAAATGCCTGATTTTATGGCAAGTAAGCTGGTTGTGAAAGTCAAAGATGATGTGGCAGAACTTGCTGTTAAAATTAAACGTTATTGGTTGGGAATTCCAAAGACAGTAAAAACAAGTCTTGATTTGAAGTCAACAGATGAAATCAAAAAAGCAGAAGTTTTAGCTAAATTCAAAGAAGATGTCAAAGCTCTTACTGAGACCATGAACTACAAATATGGCACTGATCCTGATAGCTCTGTATTTAGTCCCTGGTAATAAAAATTTTTTTCAAAGCATTAAGTATTTTGTATACAAATTAGAATATTAAGAGCCAATTTATTAATAAATGTAACATTGAATTTGAAATTACTTAAATTTAGTCACAATGCCTAATTCAATATAATATGATGAAAATTTTCAAGGCAATTATGTCTTACGTATATACTTTATAGTTATAAGTAATAATTTTACGAACAGCCATGCGTGCCAATATTTACAACTGCCAAAAATGGAGCAATGAAATTGGGCAATGTAGACAACCACAAAATTCAACCCGGAGATAGCACTTACACAGCTGTAAAAGATTCTGTGCCAAATCCTGTTGTAAAGCCTATTCCAAATTTACTGCCAGAAAAACTTAATGGTTTTGGGGGAATTAAAGATGGGCATGATTTGACTTCAAGATATTTGTTGAATGATGAAAAACAGCCGCTGATTCCATTGCCTAGTTCTTCGGCAGATAAAAAATTTCCATTTTTAAAACCCTGGAGTATTCCAATGACTGAACAAAAGGCTTTAGAGGAGGTTAAACTAGAGTCTAAAAAGGTTAAACCCCAGAAGAAATAGCTGCTGAAAAAGCAGAAGAAGAAAGAATCAAAAAGGAAAAAGAGAAGAAAGAAAAAATTTATTCAAGGAGGAATATTAAAATCAATGGCGAAATAGAAAACCCAAAACAAGGTGATGAACCTGATTGCTGGTTGCTTGCTGGTCTTAACTCGCTTAAGCTAACTGAATTGGGGCGTAAAATAATCAAAGATGCTATACATGTGGAGGATAATGGCGATGTCACCGTTAATTTAAAAGGTGTTAATAAAAAAGTTGTTATTAATCCTAAAAAAATTCGCAGAGCACCTTCTGAAGGTGATGATGATGCCAAAGTAATAGAACTTGCAGTTAAGCAGCACAGGCTGGATTTGATACTTTCATTAAAAGCTAATAAATCTAATGTTTGGGGCAAGGGTCGTTTAGAAAACTATGCAGGTAGCGGAACTGTCTTAGATCCTTTGTACGATGGAAGAGGCAAGGAGCTTGTTTTTCTGCTTAGCGGTAAGAATGAAGAAATTTCTCTTCAAGAGCAGATTGGAAAATGCAATGATGATTCTGAACTTGTGCGTACAGGCAATAAATTTATGCTCGAAAAATTGCAAAAATATCCTCAGAGATATGCTGCTTTTGTTTCTTTTACCTCTGATAAGGCTTTAGACCCTATAATGAAATCAAAAGAGCGTGAATTCTTAGCCCAAGATCTTGTAGCCGGCCATGCATATTCAATTAAGAGTGTTGATGATAAATATGTTTATTTACTCAATCCTTGGGATCCTTCAAAACCTTTAAAACTAGATAAAGAAATGTTTCTACAAATAGATCCGCTAAGAATGGATATTGATATTACGAATTTAGAATAATATTTTACTCAAAAATTCCTGAGCATTTTGTTCCGCAAAACTTACAAATGCCACCTGTTTTCAGGTTGTATTCGCTCAAAACATAGCTGCTTCTTTTGATGATGGCTTTTTTGCAACCATGGCAGTGTGTTATTGATCCTGTTTCATCAATGATATTGCCTGTATAAACATATCTTAGACCTGCTTTTTTTGCTATTTCATATGCTATAAAAAGAGTTTTTGGGTTTGTGGGGGGTACATTTTGCAGTTTGTATGCAGGAAAAAATGCACTAAAGTGAATTGGCGTGTCTACCCCTATGTTTTTGGCTATCCAGTCGCATTCTTCTGCTATTTCTTTGGAAGAAGAATTGTGGCCTTCAATCAAAAGTGTCGTGAGTTCAAGGTGGCAATCAGTTTCATTTTTGACATATTTTATGGTGTCTAAAACCGGCTCTATATTTGCCAAGCACAGTTTTTTGTAAAAATCTTTATTGAAAGCTTTTAAATCTATATTTGCTGCATCCATATGTTTGAGAAATTCTGCCCTTGGCTTTGGATTTATGTATCCTGCTGTTACGGCAACAGTTTTGAGCCCTAATTTGTGGCATTCTATGGCAGAATCGATTGCGTACTCAAAGAAAATTATAGGGTCATTATAAGTGAAAGCAACGCTTTTGCATTTTTCTTGCTTGGCAAGGAGGGCAATTTGTTCAGGCGAAGCTTTTTGTCCTGATTTTGGGTTTTCTTTTGATTTTGACATGTGCCAATTTTGGCAAAACATACAGCCCATATTGCAACCCAGAGTGCCAAAAGAGAGAATTTTGCTTCCAGGGAAAAAATGATAGAGTGGCTTTTTTTCAATAGGGTCGATTGCGAGACCTGTTGTGTAACCATAGGAAGTCAGGTCAATATTGCCTTTTATATTTTGTCTTATGCCGCAAAATCCGTGCTGACCTTGGGCTAATTTGCAATTTCTCGGACAAATAAGACACTGTATTTTATTGTCTTTTAAGGTATGTTGATATGGCATGTATTATATTATAATTGAATTTGTTAAATAATGAATTGGTAAAGATACTATGAAAAAAATTAGGCCAGCTTCGGTTGCGGGCAAGTTTTATCTTGAAGACAGAGATGAATTAGCTAAGTTTCTGGAAAATTGTGAAGAAAATATGCGTAAGCAGTATGATTATTCTGCGCGTGCAATTATTGTGCCGCATGCCGGATATGAATATTCTGGGCAGCTTGCGAGCGAAGGCTTTCAATATTTGAATAAAAAAGCAAAAAATATTTTTATTATTGCGCCTGCTCATTATCTAGGGATTGAAGGCATTGGAGTTTCTTCTTTTGACACTTGGGAAACGCCTTTGGGCTACATTGATGTTAATAAAAAAATCAGCCAAGCATTAATTGATGATTTTGGGGCAAAATTTGCTGACAAAGCCATTGAGCCCGAACATTCTTTGGAAGTTCAAGTGCCTTTTATTCAAAAATTTATTCCTGAAGCTAACATTGTCCCTGTTTTGGTCGGAGATGCAAGCTCTGAAGAGATAAATAATATTATTTCATATTTTTGGAAAGATAAGGATAATGCTTTTGTGATTTCATCTGATTTGAGCCATTTTTATCATGATAGTGAGGCGCAAAAAATAGATTCGGTAACAGCAGAGATGATTGAAACGCAAGATGTATCTGATTTTAGCCACCGCCAAGCATGCGGATATATCGGAATGTTAGGTCTTGTGGAATTTGCAAAAAAAGAAAAATTTTCTTTGATAAGAATAAATCTGCAAAACTCATCTATCACAACAGGTGACAAGTTAAGGGTTGTGGGTTATGGAAGCTGGATGCTGTTTGAGGGTACAAAAGAAAAATTTATTAAAGACAATTTTTCAGAGCTTTTGCTTGATATTTGCCGAAAAAGTATTCTTTCGGGTCTTGAAACAGGTAAGCCCTATAAGCCCGAAGTGCTTGATTTTGCTGATGTTTTTCAGCAAAGCGGAGCAAGTTTTGTGACTTTAGAGATTGACGGTGAATTGAGAGGCTGTATAGGTTCGATTATTGCGCATCAGTCATTGATTGAAGATATTAGTAAAAATGCTTTTGATTCTGCATTTTCGGATTCTCGTTTTTCGCCTTTGACAAGGGAAGAATACGAGGATTTGGATATAGCAATTTCACTTCTTTCGGCACCTTCTCAAATGATTTTTAGGGATGAAGCGGATCTTTTAAGTCAAATTGAGCAGGATGTTGACGGAATAATCATTAAAGACGGGCATTACAGGGCAGTTTATTTACCTTCGGTATGGGAACAGTTGCCTGATAAAAAAATATTTTTAAATTCGCTGAAGCAAAAAGCAGGTTTAAGTCCGTCTTATTTCGCAAAAACCTTAGAGGCATACAGGTTTAGGACGGAATATATAAAAAAATAAGCTTGTATCCATATTATTAATTCATATCTTAGTGGTTTATTTTAATCTTTTTAAGCTATTTCCAGAAAGTTTTAGTTGATAAAAGGGGTGTAGTTTTTGTATAATAAAAAGAGGTATTTAAAGATTATAATTAATGTTTAATATATAAAGATTTCGAAAGGATAGATTGATGAAGTTGCATTCACAAATTTTAGTTGCTTTAGGCCTAGGAGCAAAAAGAAATTGGCATATTTTCTTTGCCATCATTATAGGTATTTTTACCGGTTTGATGCTTCCTGCTGCTCAGCACCCTCTTATACATAGTATTTTCGGTTTTGTAGGACAGGTTTTTATTAGACTGATTCAGATGATAGTAATTCCACTCGTTTTTAGTGCGATAGTGGTTGGTATCGCTAGTTTAGGCGATAGCAAGCAGCTTGGTAAAATCGGTTCAAAAATGATTATGTATTTTACCCTAATTTTAATGTTTGCAGTTTCAATAGGAGCTATATTGGGTACAGCTTTCTCTCCTGGAGATAATATAAAAAACTATATAGACAAAGGTCAGGCTTCAGCTGTGCAAGTGCAAGTTGCTCAAACAGTTGAAGATCATAAAGAAAACCTTGGTCAAATGTATTTGGATATGATACCCAAAAATCCTATGGAGTCTTTGGCTAAAGGTGATATGGTTCCGATTATTTTATTCGTAATCATCTTTGGGAGTGCTTTGGCGGTGATTGGCGAAATCAATCGACCTGTTGTGGCTTTCTTCGAGTCAATTTTTGCAGCCACGATGAAAGTTACTGATTGGATTATGGTTCTTGCTATGCCCGGTATATTTGCCCTGACAGCTTCATCTGTCGGACAATTCGGCTTATCAATGTTCTCAGGATTATCCAAGTTTTTAGCACTTTTATTTATTGGCTTCTCGATACAATTATTTGTAGTTTATCCAATATTCACGCATGTTTTTGCAAAAATAAACGCATTTTCTATATACAGAGCCGCGGCTGAAGCAATGATGGTTGCTTTCGGTACAGCAAGCAGCTCGGCTACATTGCCTGTAACTATTGCATGTTGCGAGAGAAGAGTTGGGATTTCAAACAAAATTTGCAGTTTCGTACTTCCTCTTGGTGCAACAATGAATATGGACGCCACAGCAATGTTTCAGGTGCTTTGCGTAATGTTTTTAACTCAGGCATACGGTATTGTGTTAGATCCATTCACAATAGTATTTGTATGTGTGTTCGCAATGTTGGCATCTAGTACTTGTGCAGGAATTCCTGGGGCAGGACTTATCACGATTGCCCTTGTCTTGAAAATTCTAGGGCTAACTCCTGACCAGCTTGTAATCGGATTTGCATTCTTGTTCACAGTTGATAGGATTGCAGATATGTTTAGAACTCTTATCAATGTAACTTCAGATGCAGTTGTAGCAACAGTTATTGCTGCAAATGAGAATGAACTTGATTATGAAGTTCTTGAAAACCAAGACGTTTGGAAAGAAGTCGTCTAGCGGAATCCTGACGGGAGTGAAACGCGCCATGCGAGTCCTGCGATGGAATGTAGCTTTTTCATGAAAAGCGGAATGAAATTAAGAAGGATGAGCTGTCAGGTATTTCAAGAAGTATAATCTGAATTTTTTAAATTAAAAAAGAGTCTATGAAAATAGGCTCTTTTTTTGTGCAGATTTTTTAAGAGTATATACTTTCCGTTCGGAAAAAATATTTTTTAAACAAAAAAAGCGCCATTTTGTTAACTTTTGTAAACCTGAAAAACCTTATAAATAAAGGGTTTTATAAAATTAACGCCGTTTTCAAAGACTAAAAAGGCAATATTTTTCAAAGTATATACTTTATATATACATAGAAACTAAAAAACGCATTAAAGTAGAGTAGAAACAAGAGGAATTAGATTATGGTAGCACCAGTACAAGGATCAACAGGCGATCAAACTCAAACTCAAGATTATTTAAATGAGTTAAAGTATTTTTATGCTAAGCCTGGAAATGAAGGCATTAAATCTGAGATTACAACTCCAGATGGGTCAACATTTCAAATTGATAATGCTTCTTATTTATCAAAAGTTGATGGTGATTTTACTAAAGGTAATTTATCTAAAAAAGCTGATTTGAGCTTAGAAGGAAGCGAACGTGATAAAGCTAAAGCTAAAGCTAAAGATAAACAAGAACCAGCAGAAAAAGTTGACCCTAATGCAGCTATATCTAACGGTGAAAATTCATCAAATAAAGGAAATGATTCTAAATCTAAAGGCGCTGATTCAAAAGTAGCTTCAGAAGCTTCTACTGCTAAAATCGAAGAAAAAACACCAGTTGTTGCAGAAAAATTACAAACTACTAAGCAAAAAACAGGTGATACTCAGAAAACAGATCAAGTAGCTTTCAAAAAAATGGCACAAAATAATACCAAAACATTAGCTACAACAAATGCTCAACTTGTTAAAGCTCAAAAAACTTTTGAAAAAGCAGTTAAGTCAAGACGAGCTAAAGCAGAGGCAGCACAGCAAGAAGCAGAAGCAGCAGCTAATGGTGAATCTACAGCTCAATCAGGTTCAAAAGTCGGCTTCGGCGGTAAGTTGATGACATCAGGCGGAGCTGGTGGAAATGCAGGTTCTAATGAAGCAATGAATAAAGCTTGGGAAGATTCAATGAAAGGCAAAATTAATATGCCTGCAGCTATGCTCAAGCAACAAGAAATTGTATTAAAAAGTGCAAAAGCAGAAGGTGAAAAAGCAGCAGCAGCAGGTCTTGAGGCAGCTAAGCTTAGTGAAGATTCAGCTAAAACAACTCTTGATCAACGTGGCGGAGTCAAAGATGCTCGTAAGTCAGCTTCTACTACAAATTACATTACAATGGCTGGCGGTGCACTAGGTGTTACTGTTTCTACTTTAACAAAATTAGTACCAGGTATTACAAATTGTTTATCAGGAACACCACAGTTGAGTAATCCAGTAACAGTTACTATAGGTACTATTCAAATTACTAAAGGTGCAGTGCAGATTATTGAAGGCTCTGCAGGAATAATTAGCGGTGGTTTAACTATCTATAGTGGAATTAAGAGTGAAGATAGCAATGTCAAAAATTCAAATAAACAAATCGGCGAATTAGAAAAACAAGCAGATGGCCTAGAAAAACAAGCAGATAAGTCAAGAGAACAATCAATGGTAGCAAGAAGAGAAGCAATTAAGGCAACTAATGAAACTAATGCTAAAATGATGGCGGCTGTTGCTGCTTTAAACAAAACTACTTCAGAAATTGCAGCAGGCGGCTTGGCAAGTGCTTCTGAAATTGGACCAGCAAACTTAAGTGCAGATGCTTCTGAAGAACAAATTGAAGAAACCAAAGAAGCAAGATATAACCAAGTTATGATTCACGAACAAGCACACGCGGCTAAAGGTGCTGGATCACCTGTAATCATTACAGATTCAAACGGTATTGCAACTGGTGGATATTGCCAAATCGATGTTCCTTCAGTAGACGAAAGCAACCTTGAAGGCACAATCGAAAAAGCTCAAAAAGTAGTCGATGCAGCTCTTGCTCCATCTGACCCTTCAGCTCAAGACCAAACAATCGCTTCTCAAGCAAAAAGCGTTCTTGATAAAGCTCAAAGCTTACTTGAAAAGAAAGCTAAAGAAGCTGAAGAAGCTAAGAAAAAAGAAGAAAAAGGCGAAGAACCAAAAGAAGAAGTTAAAGAAGAAGTTAAAGAAGAACCAAAGAAAGAAGAAATCAAAAAATAAGATAAAGCATAAAACGGGAAAATAGACGCAAACGGGATATTTCAGACGGGACAAACATAATCGGGGCAAAACAAAAAAAATCGGGAAAACAAAAAACAAAGTAAACGGGAAAATAGACGCAAACGGGATAAATAATCAGGGGATTTCAGAGAATACGGGGAAAATTCAAAAAAGCAGGCCGGGGGGCCTGTTTTTTTTTATGGAGAGCAAACGTCATGCTGAGGCGAAGCCGAAGCATCTCGCCGATATTATAATTAAGTCAGGTAAGATTCTTCACATTCGTTCAGAATGACACTAGGGGTATTGGTGATTTGTGTTATCATATCGATATTGTTTATTTCATTTCAGAAAGGAGATAATATGTCTAGAGATGGTAAAGATTTAGAAGACTTGAATCTTCTTGGAAATCAGAATACAAAGTATTCTGATACATATAATCCGCACGTTCTTGAATCATTTAAGAATATGCATATGCAAAATGATTATGTAGTAACTTTGAATTGCCCAGAGTTCACAAGTTTATGTCCTAAAACGGGTCAACCGGATTTTGCTGAAATTATAATTAGTTATATTCCGTCTGAAAAAATGGTAGAAAGTAAAAGTTTGAAATTGTATTTATTTAGCTTTAGGAACACAGGTGATTTTCATGAAGACTGTGTGAATATGATTATGAAAGATCTTATTAAGTTAATGGAACCAAAGTATATTGAGGTTATAGGCAAATTTTCTCCTCGAGGTGGGATCTCAATATATCCATTCGCAAACTATGCAGGTGCGGCAAAATATGAACAGTTTGCTACTCAACGCCAGTTAGATGCAATGGCAGGAAAAATTTAATAAACAATGCCAGTAGATTTTTAAGGTTGCAAAGTCAGGCCATTAGGCCGAAATGTTTTGCTTAGGGGGTTTTTTTAGAGTTCATCATTTTGATGATTGTCTAAGAAATATTTGTTAAAAGAATAAAGCCTTGCAGGTCTTTTTGAGCCTTCTTTTGAGACTTCCGTAAGCTCTGTAAGAATGTTTGAAGATAATATTTTTTTTCTGAAATTTCTTTTATCTATTTCTTTATTCAAAATCATTTCATAAGTTTTTTGCAATTGAGTCAGAGTGAATTTTTTGGGCAAAAGCTGGAATGCAACAGGTTTGTGTTCAACATTTTCACGCAAAAAATCAATAGCGTGGCTGATAATTTCTTTGTGGTCAAATGCCAAAGGAGGCAAATTGTATACAGAGTGCCATTTGATATCTTTGACACCTGCACCTAAATCCGAATCCAATTCGAGTTCATCAGAACGGATTAATGCACAATATGCTACCGTGATAACCCTTGATTTTGGGTATCTGGTAGGGTTACCAAATGTATGAAGTTGCGATAGATGAACATTTTTGACGCGAGTTTTTTCGTACAAAACACGTTCTGCCGCATCATCAAGATCTTCAGACAAACGAATAAAACCACCGGGAATAGACCATTTATCCAAAAAAGGTTCTAGCCCTCTTTGGATTAATAGTACTTGCAGTTTTTTGTTCCGAGTCGTTAGAATGACTACATCGACTGTAACTTCGTGTGTTTTTGTTTCTTGATACATTTTTTACTATTAATTCCTTATTTAATAAAGGATAACAAAAACATGTTTTAAAAGGAAATTTATTTTTTGGAAGTGCAGTATTGGATTAGATAAAAGCTTTTTATAATTGCGGCAAGACCAACAAGTATATAAACTATACGAGCTGCAATTGTCATGTCGCCCAATAAGTAAGCCACGAGGTCAAATCTGAAAGCTCCGACCAAGCCCCAATTTAAAGCACCGATTAATATTAATGTGTAAAGGATTTTTTTAGTCAATCCGCATTCGCAATTTTGCATAATAGAGTTCCTCCGATTAATTATATAAATAATATAGCCGTATCAAAAATTAATTTAATACGGCAAAAGTAGTGTTTTTTTATTTGGTAATCTAGTCTATAGTTTTAGCCTATTCGATTACTTGTTTTGTTTGATTCATTTTTACAAATGCATCAGAGATTGCTGGCTTGGCAAGAAATATTGCAGTATCAGCAGGAATAGTAATTTGCGGAGGCTCTTTTTGTTTGGCAACAGCTATCATTGAAGGATCAGGATTCTTCTTCAAATAATTGTAGTTTGCCATGATTTTTCTCACATATGCTCTTGTTTGAGAATACGGAGGAACTCCATTATGTTTTTTTACTGCGCCTGGGCCTGCATTATAAGCAGCTATAACGAGTTCCATAGAACCAAACTTATCTTGCATCATCTTTAAATATTTTACCCCGCCTGTGATGTTTCCATTCAAGCAGTAAGGATCAATTTTCAAAGCTCTTGCAGTAGATGGTATTAATTGGAATACGCCAACAGCCCCCATAGAGCTTCTTGCGTTTTTGTCAAATTTCGATTCTTGTTGAGCAATACTGAGTGCCAATGCAGGGTCTACTCCTTGCTCTATTGAACATTTTACAATTTTTTCTTTAATCATTGTTTTGGATGCTGAGTATTGAGCAAAGCATACAGAATTTAAAGATACTAGAGTGATTAAAATAAATAATAAAGTTTTGTTCAAGTCTAAAATCCTCATATTTTCCTCATTTCTTTCCGAGTAATTGTTATTTTGAATTATCGACTAAATGCATTTCACATTTACTTGCATTCCTCAATTGTAATACAAAAAAAATAATTTGCATGTTTTTGAGGGTCAAAAACTGTATTTTTGGCTTAAAAATCGTCTTTTTGATTTGGGATTTTTTTTGAAATTTAATCCGAAAATTTCTTATCTGGACTAGATTTTTAAAAAAATCCATACTTGGGGGTTAGTTGAAACGTTAAGAAATGTAACAAAAATGAAATAAGGGGGTAAAAAAGGGGTTGAAAAACAAAAAAAGGGAGAAAAGTTTTATCTTTTTATTCTCCCTTTTTGTACCTTATTTTTGTTTATTTTTTATATTATAAAATCACCGTTTTCATAGATTAAAATATCATCAGCGTATATCTTTCCGCCATTTTTCATGTTTTTAATCAAATCCCAGTGAAGTCCGGATTCGTTTTTTCCGCCTGTTTCAGGATAAGATGCGCCTAATGCCATATGGATTGAACCGCCGATTTTTTCGTCAAACAAGATATTTCCGGTGATATCTTGGATTTCTTTATTTGTCCCGATTGCGATTTCTCCGACAAATCGTGCTCCTTCGTCTTGATTAATCATATTAATAAAGAAGTCCTCGCCTGATTCTGCCGTTGCTTCAACTACTTTGCCTTTTTCAAGTTTAACCCATACTCCTTTGGATTCATTCCCGCGGTAAAGTTGTGGGAAGTCAAAATATATGGTGCCTTCAGCTGAGTCTTCAACAGGGGAGGTGAAAATCTCGCCATCAGGGAAGTTATTTAGGCCGCAGCAGCTAATCCATTTTCTGCCTGCAGTTGAAAATGTGATATCTGTTTTTTCGCCGACAAATCTCATTTTGGAAGTTTTATTCAAGTAATCGACAAGCCGATCTTGCATTTTGCCAACTTCTTTCCATTTTGAAACAGGGTCATCTGAATATAAATGACATGCGTTGAATAGAAATTCCGAATAATCATCCAATGACATTTTTGCTTCTTGTGCCAAAGATTCTGTCGGATAATCACAAATTACCCAGCTCAATTCGCCTTTTGCAGCTCTTTCCAGTAATAATTTGGATAGAGGTCTGTTGGCACTTGAGCGTTTTGCGAGTTTTGTAGAATCGACTTTTGCCATGTTTTTTGTGTTGTATGGCGCCCCGATTGAGATAAATTTGTGTGCCGTTTCGTATTCATTTTTGGTGAACGGGTCGACAAATTCCAAATGTTCGTCAGAAGCATATTTGAAGTAGCTTTCGGCTATGCCTGGTAGAGTTACCTTGCATATGGGGTTTGCACCTTTTTTGAGAACTTCTTCGTATACAGCTTTTATAAGAGGCTGTGCTTGAGAGTCGCCTCTAATTATTACCAAATCGCCTTTTTGCACGTCTGTTGAGTACTCAACCAAGACTTTTGCATACTTTTGCCAGATATTTTCCATTTTTTTGCAGTCTCCTTGTAATCTTTCTATAAATGTTATTATAGCATTTATGTTTGTACCCATAAAGAAGATCTAATTAAAAGACCCCTTGAATAGGGGTCTTTTGCGTTTTATGCAAATAAATTTTTAGTTTTTCTTTAAGTGCTTAACCGCATCTACGATAATAGGATCCCATTTTATTGTGGATTCTTTTTCAAGTATTTCGATAGCTTCATTAGGGCTAAGAGGCTTTCTGTAAGGTCTTTCTGATGTCAGTGCCACATAAGCATCTGCTACCGCAATTATTCTTGAACCGAACGGAATGCTGTTGCCTACCAAGCCTTCAGGCTCACCTTGACCATCCCAGCGTTCTTTATGATAGTGAATATACGGGATAACTTCGGATAAGAAATTTATATTCATAAGCAAGCTGACACCGACATTCGGGTGGTTGCGAAGTTTTTGCCACTCATCAGATGAAAGCTTCTCTTTTTTGGTGAAAATTTCTTCTGAAAGTGCCACTTTGCCTATGTTTTGCAGTAGTCCTGCATAATATATCAAATCATTTGTTTTTTCGTTCAATTCCAAATAGCGTGCTATTTCGCGAGAAGTTTGTGCAACTTTTTTGCAGTGTTCTTTGTGCTGACCTTTTTTGTCAGCCGCATCTGCAAGGGCTTCAACAAACATTTGCTGCTCATCAGAAATATCGCCGATTATTGCAGTCAATTCAGCTCTTATATGCGTTAATTCTGACGGAGTTACATCTTCATCGTCAATCAGGAATTGTGTTTGCTCAATCAGTTTTTGCAAATTCATAGAAGTTACAAAAATTCTTGAAGTTACTTCAACAAGTTTGATATATTCTGCCGAAAAATCTCTAGCTTTATCGCTTTCTATGCAAATTACGCCTACATTCCCTGTGTTGCTTGACATAGGGGTGCATAGCATAAGTTGTACTTTACCTTCATTTAGGCCTGCGTGAAGTTTCGCTTTTTTGACTTCTTCGCCTTTTAGATAATAACTTTTATGGTCCAAAAACGCAGATGTTTGGGCACAATTTTCGCTTAATTCAAAACCAAATGAATGAATCTTGTCGAGTTCCATATTTTCGATTGAAGTTCCGACCATAATAAGGTCATTTTTGCTGTCGATGCTGTTGATATTTTCTTTTGTTAAATAAATATGGCACATATCTGCATCGAGCATTTGCTTCATTGTTTTTGCGATGGAGTTGTATATTACAAAGTCTTCATCAGTCTCAAACCCCAATAAGCTCAATGTATTATTCAATGAATAAATCGAAATAAGTTCTTTGAGCTGGTTTTTGAGTCTCGGAATTTTATCTTCAACTGATGTTTTAATTTTGCTTGCAAGATCTTTTGATATGAGATGTTCCGTCAAAAAATCGCCCAAATTCAGCTCAAAAATAGCTTCCATTGGGTCATTATTGATATCAGAATTATCAAACATATCCAAATCAGAGAATGCTTTTTTCATAAAAAACCTTTCTTTAGCCATAGGTGGCACTACTTATAAATAAGTATCCCTCTATTAACAATCTGTTTATATTCTCTATATCGTCTAATTTTAGAAAAACTTTGATATTTTTTTTACTAAATTTCGCATAAATACCTTAAAAAGCTTATCGTTACACAACCAAAGTAGCTTAATGTTATGTTACATTCAACTTCAGTTGTAAAAAGAATAAACTTTTTATGAAAGAAGATATTTGAAAAGCATAATTATAAAGTATTTTTGTGAATTTTTATTAGTTTCTTCGCTAAGTTGGGAGATTAGCCCTGTCCTTTTAATAGGTTATCGAATTTTCTATTAGATTCTTCTATAAATTTTGCCATTCTTGCCTCGAAATCTATATTGGCCATTCTAATTCGTTCATTTATTGATGCTTCGATAGAACTTTTAGCTGAGGCTATAGGGTCATGAGCCGGTAAGAGATTTTGATTTTGTTTTACAAAAGCGGCTTCATCTAATTTCTGTTTTAGCATTTGCTCATAACTCGGCATTTCTTGAGATGTAAATTTTATTCTTGGATTTTCAGCTAATAAGAGTTTTTGTTCTGGAAGTGGCAGAAATTTTTGTTCTGAAAGTGGCAGAAATTTTCCTGGAACAATTGGTTTATGAGCCGCCCAGCTACCCCCAGGTTGTTCATAAAGTGGTATATCTATTATAGGTTTTTGTGACATTGGAGGTTTATTTTCTAATATAATTTCAGGAATTAGTGCTTCATTTGGTGTTTTTGAGCCGAATTTATTTATAGTACCACCTAAAATTTTGCTTCCGGCGAATGTAGCACCCCCGAATAATAGACCTGCTTTAAATCCGTTTCCTGTATTTTCTAACACAGTCATCAAATCATCACCTCTGCCGATAGAATTTGATCCTGCGTATACAGATCCTATACCACCACCCGTTATTGTTTGCCCTAAGCCTTTGGCAACAAATTCTCTGCCGGCACTGGTTTTGTCTATTGCATTTAGTAGCATTCCAGGTAAATGTTTGGCGTCTTTAGTACCATATTCTACGGATTCAGTTATGCCCTTTTTTGCTAAGTTTCTTGTAGAATTGCGGAAGCCTATTTTTCTAGCTTCAGCTCGAGATATGTCATCTATAGTTGATGTTATTAGGGTTTTTCCATCGGTTTGAGCTGCTTTTGTAACTGTGCCAAGAGTTTTTTCAGTAGCATCTTGGGCAATAAGTTTAGCATCTTTGCTTATAACTTGACCTATTACATCTTGTGCTCTTGTTATGCCTTTTCCTGTCAATTTGTTAACAGTTTTCCCTACTAATTCACCTTCAACTTCAAAAGTAGGTTTTAGGAATAAGTTTTTGAGCCAGCTTCCTTTGGCACTATTTTTTACTAAATTTTCAGCTGTTTCTTTTGCAACTGTTTCAGCAGTTTCGGTAGCGACTTTTTTGGTTACAACTTTTGTAGCTTGTAAGCCCAAGGTTTTTGCTGCACTTGTTGTTATCGCACTGCTTCCTCCTGGGAATATGGCTGCTGCAAATCCGTCTATTGAACCTGTAAGCAAATCGCTTCCCAAAGAATCATAATCTTTTGGTTCTTCAGCAGTTTTACAGTCTAAGTATTTGATTCCGACTTTTAATGCAGCACCTGCAGGAATTGCAATAGCTAATGAAGCTCCAAAGGTAAAAGGTGATGCAGCTATTGCAGCAGCGATAATAAGTCCATTTGCGATACTTGCAATAGTATCCACACCTGCTTCTTGTGATGATTTGAAATCTTCAACTTTTTGAGCTGTATTGAGTTTCAATCCCTCGCCTTCGGTGTCTTCTGACTTGGCGATTATTTGTTTTTCGACTGTTGTTTCTGAGCCTTTATTTATTGCAGATTGGATTGCTTTTCTTAGATCCTTTCTTGATACATCAAGACCTTTGTCTCCGAGTTCTTTTTTGATTTCTTCAAAACAAGTTTTTTCTTCTTCAGTTAATTCTTTATTTTTTTTGCCTTTGAGGAAAATATCTTCATATTTGTCTACATCATTATTAACTTTCGTATAAGCTTCTTCAAGTTTTGCAGGATCTTTTTTAGCTTCTTTAATTTTTTCTTTTGAGTCATCCATTTTTTTCTGAATAGCTTTTGTTCCATTATCAGAGTCTACTACTTTTGACCATGTTTTTCTGCACCAATGTCCGAAACCGCCTTTACCTTCGATTTCTTCTTCTTTTACTTTTTCAGAAGAAGCACCGAGAGTATTTTTCATCCAGTTCCAAGATTTCCCGATGAAACCTTGTTGTTTTTTGCTTTTATCAAAATCTTCTTGAGCTTTTTTCTGACTTGTCTCTAAAGCTTTTACTGCTTTTTCTTTTTCAGCTTTTTCTTCAGCTTCTTTGGCCTTTTTAGCTTCTTCAGCTTTTTTACTTTCTTCAGCTTTTTCTGCCTTTTCTGCCTTTTTGGTGTCATCAGTTTCGCTTATAGGTTCTGTTTCTTCAACATCCTCAACATCTTCTACAGCTGTAGTTTTTCTTGAGTGAGAAGTTATGTTTGTATTTTTATATGAATTTATATTTGTACTAGAATTGTTTTTTTCATTATTTATAGAATTTATGCCCATGAACTTATCAGAGTTTTTCATCATATACATAAAAAGCATAAAATTCATAAAGGATGCTGTATCTATGCTTGTAGAAGCAGGTGCAGATAAATTTAAAGGTATCTTGATGTCTGCTGGGTTGCTTTGTAAGTAATTAGGTTGATACAAACCTAGTTGGTTACAATAACTACTGTCTGAAATTATTTGCGGATACATAAATACTCCTTGTTTACTTTATATATATAAAGTATATGTCGACAAGAAAATTGCTAAATAGTTTTTAGGATTAAGGTTTTTTTAATACTTTGTTACAATAAAAATGAAAATAGGGACAAATCTAAGTAAATTTTTATAACTTTTTATTTAAAAGACCGATTTTATACATGCCAAGGCGAAATTTGTTTGTTATAATGTTATAACGTACAAGTTTTTAATGAAGTTTTTTATATAAAGAGGTCATTCAATTTGGCAATATTTAGCCCTGGTGAGCTAAAAGACAAGCAGTTTGAGCTTGAAGATGTTTTTTTGAGCGAGTTTGCTACCAAAAGTAGCAGTACTTTAGGCAGAAAAAATCAGGAAGAGCCATGCCTTTTTCGTACTGAATTTCAGCGAGACAGGGATAGAATCATTCACTCTAAGGCTTTTCGCCGTTTGAAGCACAAGACACAGGTGTTTTTCTCTCCTGAGGATGACCATTATCGAACTCGTTTGACTCATACACTTGAAGTTTCGCAGATTTCAAGGACTATGGCACGCATTCTCAGGCTTAACGAGGATTTGACAGAAGCTATTGCATTAGGGCATGACCTTGGTCATACGCCTTTTGGGCACAGCGGAGAGGCTGCACTTGATGAAATCATAGAAGGCGGTTTCCGCCACAGCGAACAAAGCGTGCGTGTGGTTGTTGAGATTGAGCCGTTGAATTTGACCCAAGAAACTATTGACGGTATTTTGAATCATTCGATGGGCAACTCAAAAGCTTTTACGCTTGAGGGGCAGCTTGTTAAAATTTCTGACAAAATCGCATACCTTAACCATGACCTTGATGATGCTATTAGAGCCGGAATAATCAAAATAACTGATATTCCTGAAGATATTGTGGCTTATTTGGGTTCGCATAGAGGTCAAATGGTTGATACTATGGTCAAAAACATAGTGGCAAATAGCTATGGGCAAAATCATATTTTGATGGGGCATGAGTGTGAAACCGTTATGCTCAGGCTTCGTGGGTGGATGTTCGAAAATGTTTATTTTGCTCCTCAGGCAAAAATTGAAGAGAGTAAAATCAAAAGAATTATAAAAGAATTGTTCAATTATTATTACGGCATGCTTTTTTCGATGAATGCTATGGCTGATAAAAAAATGGTCGAAACAACCGTGAAAGACTATATTGCAGGAATGACAGATAGATATGCAGTCAAAAAATATCGTAAAGTATTTTTGCCAAGACCAATGACAGTAAGCATTGATGATAATAATTTGATAGGCTTAGCCAAACAAAACGGGGTGGTTTAAGATGAGTTTGAACACCCAATACACAGAGGCAATAGCGAAAATCAAAGACAAATTGGATATTGTTGAAACTATTTCAGAATTTGTAATTTTGAAAAAAGCAGGGCGGAATTATCAGGGACTTTGCCCTTTTCATAAGGAAAAAACACCCTCTTTTTCGGTCAATCCGCAAAAGCAAATATTTAAATGCTTTGGCTGTGGGGCTGCTGGTGATGCGATTGCGTTTTTGATGAAAATTACAAATCAGGGCTTTACTGAAGTAATTTCTGATTTGGCACAAAAATTTGGCATTGAGCTGCCTCAATTTAAAGGCGGAGCGGCTCAAAACCCAGAGCTCAAAAAGCAGATGCTGAGTGCAAATCAGCTTGCGTGCGAGTTCTTCAATAAGGGCTTAAAAACTTATCCTCAAGCTAAAAAAGCCAGAGATTATCTCAAAGGAAGAGATATTTCTGATGAGGTTATTCAAGAATATATGATTGGTTATGCGCCGAATTATCCTGATGAACTTTTGAAATTTTTGAAAAACGAGCATGGTTTTTCCGAAGATGTTTTGGAAAAAGCGGGACTGATTTCAGCAAAGACTAATGGCACAGGCTATGTCGACAGGTTCAAAAATCGTTTGATGATACCGATTTTGGATGAAAATGATAATGTTGTAGGCTTTGGCGCAAGGGCTCTTGATGAAGGGCAAAATCCAAAATATCTTAATTCGCCTGATACGCTTTTATACAACAAAAGTAAGGTCATGTTCGGTTTGAATAAGGCCAAAGAAGCAATCAGGGCGGAAGATTCCGTTATTATAATGGAAGGTTATTTTGATGTTATTTCAGCACAAGTCAGCGGTATTAAAAATGTTGTTGCAACAAGCGGAACATCTTTGACCCAAGGGCATTTGAAGACTTTATCAAGATTTATGAATGATAAAAAAATATATTTAGCTTTTGATTCGGATAAGGCTGGGCTTTTGGCTACTCAAAGAGGCGCTGAAGTCATAAAAGAGGCTTTTGAAGGTTTGGGCGAAATTCGTCAATATGATGAAAGTTATTCAGGAAGTGGCGATTTTTCTTGTGAAATAAGAGTAGTATTATCGCCTCAAGGCAAAGACCCTGACGAATTTATTAAGGCACAAGGGACTCAAGCTTACAAAGATTTGGTCCAAAAGGCACCGCTTTTGATTGATTTTGAAATTGATAGCATAATAAAAAAGGGGGATGATAATTTGTCTCCCCAAGAAAAAGCAAAAAAAATCAGAGAAGTGGTAAAAGTGTTGTCAGAAGTGAAGAACAGGATTATTCAAACAGAATATATCAAGGCTGTGTCAGAGGTTTTGCAAGTGTCTCAAATGGCAGTGAAATCAGAGCTGGACGGATATAAACCTGCTTCGGTACCTGTTAGACATGATGCTTTAAGTAATGTAACAAAAATTTCCGGTAAGCTTGAAATAGCGCAAAAAAAATTATTGAGCGTTTATTTTGTAGATGGAGACAATAATAAATTAAGTACTTTAAATAATTGTTTGGATGAAGTAGAATTTACAGAAGGAACTTTATCGCAGATTAAGAAGACACTTAAGGATGTTTCCAAAAAAGTAGAAAATGCTGAACAATTACAAGAGTCATTGATAAATCACTTTGTAGGTGAAATACAAGCTCAGCAAGAAATCATTGAGATAGCAGACTACGCAAATGAAATAAAAAGCCTGAGTGCTAATTTGATAAAACAATATATTGAAGAAACTATTCTTTTTATCAAAAGGTATCAGTCTAACAAAATGCAAAATGAACTAAAAAGTCGATATTACGAAGTAAAAGACGACGAAACAAGTTCCCTTCAGATACAATATGAAGTACGCGATAAACTTAAACAAGTAAACAGATTAAAATTAGGAGATATACATGAGCAAAAAATCTAAAAATAGTGAAGATGCATTGATAGGTATGCTCAATAAAAACGAAGGCTACTCACAAGAAGCAGATGAATATGATGATTTGGTGAGTGGTTCAGGGGATATTGAAGCCATTTTTGATAATCCGGCTATTACTCACGGACTAACTACTCAACATGATGAAGTCTATATTAAAATGGACCATGAAGAGCCTGAAGAAGAAGTTGATGTGAAAGCTCCAAAGGGCATTTCTATTGACGATCCGGTTAGAATGTATTTGCGTGAAATTGGTCGTATTCAGCTTTTAACAGCTGATGAAGAAATTGATTTGGCTCGCAAAATTGTTAAAGGCGGTCAAGTAGGTATTATAGCAAAACGCAAATTGGTTCAAGCAAACTTGCGTTTGGTTGTAAGTATTGCCAAAAAATATGTAGGACGCGGAATGTTGTTCTTAGACCTTATCCAAGAAGGTAACTTGGGTCTTATCAGAGCTGCAGAAAAATTTGACCACGAAAGAGGCTACAAATTTTCAACTTATGCAACTTGGTGGATTAGACAGGCTATTACCCGTGCTATCGCTGATCAGGCCAGAACAATTCGTATACCAGTTCACATGGTAGAAACAATCAATAAACTTAAAAAAGTTACCCGTAAACTTGCTCAAGACTTCAGTCGCAAGCCTTCTGAAGAAGAATTGGCAAAAGCAATGGGTATTACAATAAATAAACTTCGTGAAATCATCAAAGTTGCTCAAGAACCGCTTTCTTTGGAAACTCCAATCGGAAAAGAAGAAGATTCAAGATTGGGAGATTTCATTGAAGACAGAGACGCTGATGCACCAGTCAAAACAGTAGCTCATGAGCTATTGAGAGAAGATTTGGCTGAAGTATTGAGCAGTTTGTCACCTAGAGAACGTGATGTTTTGAGATTGCGTTTCGGTATGGATGACGGTCGTCAAAGAACTCTTGAAGAAGTTGGACAATTGTTCGGCGTCACAAGAGAACGTATCAGACAAATCGAAGCAAAAGCACTAAGAAAGCTTCGTCATCCGAACAGAAGTCGCAGACTTAAAGAATATGTAGAAGTTTAAAAAACTAGACGATTAACTTCTCAAAAAAAGAATTAAAAGAGCGAGTATTGAAAAATACCCGCTCTTTTTTAGTGTGAATTTTTTAAAAACATTGCAGACTATGAAGTTTTGTTAACTAACCCATATTATTTTTTGGCATGTTTGAAACCCAATCTATACAGGCTTTTGAGTTTCAAAACAGGGTTTTTTTGTCAAAAAATAAACTAAAGTATTAAAAAATCAAACCGAAGTTGGTTATATACGGGTTAAACAGTGGAATATATTATATGCACAGGATTGTGCAGTTTTATGTGTATTGTACGGAAACAATATAAAAGGAGTCAAGGATGTACACGAATGGATTCACTCTGAACACTAATATGGCGTCTCTTTTGGTTCAGCGAAATTTTAACAACGCTACGAATGATATCTCGGTTTTAATGGAACACCTTTCAACAAATATGAGGGTGAACAGATCTAGTGATGACCCATCAGGTATGGCGTTATCAAACAATTTGCGAAAGCAAATTAGTTCAATTGCCGTTGCTAAGACCAACTCCCAAACAGGAGTGAGTATGCTTCAGACGGCAGAAGGTGATTTGAATACAATCAAAAATAATCTTACTACTATGAAAAGTTTAATTATCCAGGCAAAAACAGGCACAGTCACGACAGCACAAAGAGCGGCTTACAATGCTACTTATCAAAGTGCTGTGGCAGAGATAAATCGTATAGCTACAAGTTCTAATTATTCAAATATAAAACTGCTTGACGGTACAAACAGTACGGCATCATCAATTGTATTGCAAGTTGATATTAATAATAGTGCAGATAATAAAATTGATATTTCATCAAGTTTTTCAAGAGCAGTAGCAACAGCATTGGGCATTAGTGCAACGTCTTCAATTTCAACAGTATCATTTGCAACTACAGCAGAAACGCAAGTAAATACTGCTTATGACAAAATTTTGCTGCAAATAGCTCAAGTAGGCGGATTCGCTTCAAGGTTGAATTCAAATATTGCTCGCTTGGATGTGAAAAGTGAAAATTTACAAGCGTCCGATTCGGTTATTAGGGATGCAGATATTGCTTCAGATACTGCGAAGCTGACCAAAAAACAAATTTTGCAGCAGACATCAGCTTCTTTGCTTCAACAGGCAAATCAGTCATCATCATTGATTTTGACATTGATATCAAGATATTAATAAGTATATTTTTAAAAATTAAACGCCAAAGTAACTACTTTGGCGTTTAATTTTGTAGTTGTAAGTTATAAATTGTAGTTTTTTTCAAAACCGAATAAAGAGCTGACCGATTCATCATCATGAATTCTTGAGATAGCTTCGCCTAAAAGAGGCGCAATACTTAACTGTGTAATTTTTTCAGGAAGTATCGATTTATCTAAAGGTATTGTATTTGTGACAATTACCTCGTCAATAGAAGCATCCGACAGTCTTTCCAATGCAGGGCCGCTGAATACAGGGTGTGTTGCACAGACATAGACTTGTGTAGCACCTTCTCTTTTAAGCAGCTTGGCTCCTTCTAAGATTGTCCCTGCTGTATCTATCAAGTCATCGAACATGATTGCTATTTTTCCGTTAACATCTCCGATGAGGTTATCGACTTTTGCTTGGTTGTGTTCTTCGCGTCTTTTGTCGATGATTGCCATTGAACATTTGAGCTGTTTAGCAAAATATCTTGTTCTATTTGCTCCGCCTGCATCCGGGCTGACTGAAACAATGTTTCCTTCAAAGTTTTTATTTTTTAAATAATTTAATAATACAGGTGTCGAATAAATATGGTCGACCAAAATGTTAAAGAAACCTTGAATTTGACCTGTGTGCAAATCCATTGCCAATACTCTGTCAGCACCTGCTGTTGTAATCAAGTCTGCAACGAGTTTGGCAGAAATAGCTTCTCTTCCGGAAGCTTTTCTGTCCTGTCTTGCATATCCATAGTATGGAATTACTGCCGTAATAGTCTTTGCACTGGCTCTTTTGAAGGCATCAATGATGATTAGAAGTTCCATCAAATTTTCATTTACAGGGTTGCATAACGATTGGACAATAAATACATCATCGCCTCTTATACTGTCTTGAATTTTCACAAAAATTTCTCCGTCGGAGAAGTTTTTTACAATCATTGGGCCAACGGTTGTCCCTAAATATTCAGCAATTTCAGTTGCTAATGTCGGATTTGCACGCCCTGTGAAAAGTTTTATAGAGTGCGTGTGTTTAATTTCTTGTTGTAAGTCCATCAAAGTAAGCTCCTGTATCAATTTCGGTCTCCTTTAACTTTTTGCAGCTGAGTTTTCACCCAACCTATAAAATTCTCTTGTTTTGATCTTGCTATGGCAAGGGAATATTCAGGTACGTCTTTTGTTATGACTGAACCGGCTGCTATAGTAGCATTTTCGCATATTTCGACAGGTGCGACCAATACGCTGTTTGAACCTGTTTTTGCCCCATTTTTCAAGATAGTTTTACTTTTTTGCTTGGTTATGGCGTTATAGTTTGCTGTAATTGTTCCTGCACCTATGTTTACATCTTCTCCAAGCTCTGCATCACCTATGTAGCTAAGGTGAGCCACATTTGTGTTTGATGCAATTTGTGATTTCTTGATTTCTACAAAATTGCCGATTCTTACATTTTGTGCTATTTCTACAGAGTCTCTCAAGTGAGCAAAAGGCCCAACTGTAGAACCTTCTCCTATGGTAGAATTGGAAATTTTTGATTGAATTATTTGACATTATCAGCACTAACAACTAAACCTTCAATAAAAGTATTAGGTCCGATGACGTTGTTTGTACCGATTTTATTGGTTCCTTCGATGCAGACATTAGGATAAATAATTGTGTCAGCCCCGATTGAAGTTTCCGGCGAAATAAAAGTTGTCTCAGCAGAATAAATGCTTACGCCTGATTCCAAGAGTTTTTTCAGGGTTCTTTTATTTAAAATTTTGGTTGCTTGCATAAGATGTTCTTTTGAATTTATACCAAAGCTTTGCTTGTTGTCTTCCAAAATATGTGAATTAGTGTTGAGACCTTTATTTACAGCCCATTCGACTATATCTGTCAAATAATATTCATTTTGGCTATTGTTTGATTTGAGGCTTGCAAATGCAGGCAGAATTTTTTGCCAATTTAGACAATAAACACCTGTATTTACTTCCATAATGAGTTTTTGTTCATCTGTAGCATCTTTTTCTTCAACAATTTTGTCTAATTTGCCGTTCTTTTTAACAATTCTTCCATAATTTGTAGGGTTGTCAAAAATTGCTGAAAGTACAGTCAAATCAGATTTTTCTCTGTTATGAAAATCCACCAAATCATCAAGAACTTCTGTCGTCAAAAGCGGTGTGTCTCCGCAAAGAATCAGAACATTTCCGTCAAAATCCTGCAATTTGTTTATTGCCATAGAAACAGCGTGACCTGTGCCAAGTTGCGGTGATTGCAAAACAGTATTTACGACATTTGTGTCATAAATTTTTGCCAAAAGGTCATCGACCAATTCGGCTTTGTGACCTGTTATTATAACTGCTTCATCAAGATTTTGTACATTGAGAGTTTGATTTATTACACGTTCTAAAAGTGAAAGCCCCTGAATTTTGTGCAGAACTTTTGGGAGCTCCGATTTCATTCGGGTTCCTTTGCCTGCGGCTAAAATTACTGCTTTAACTTTTGTCATTTCATATTCCCAATCAAACCATGCTGTCCGATATCACGGCGAAATTTTTTGCCTTCAAATTGAATGTAATCAACAGCTGTGTACATTTTGTCCAGAGCCAAAGATAATGTTGAGGCAGTAGCCGTCAAAGACAAGACTTGACCGCCATCTACGACCTTTTCAAAATAATTGTTTTCTTTAACTTTATTATAAAAAATCAATAAGTCTTCATCAATTTCATCTTCGATTTCGATAACATTGCCTTTTGTAAATTCAGCGGGGTATGGGCTTTGGCAAAACATAATGCTCGCTGAGGCTTGATTTTCAAATTCAATTTTTTGATAATCATTCCCCAAAGTTCCAACAGCACAAGAATAATAGACTCTTGCCATATCTTCTTTTATTAAAGGCAAAATTGTCTGTGTTTCAATATTTCCGATGTCCGAATCGAGTTCTATTAGACCGATATTTCCTTTATCATCAAGTTTCATTCTGAATGTAATAATCCCGAAAAACGGCATTTTATCATTGGCTAAGCCGTCAATTGTCGGGAATACTATAGTATTTGCGATTAGATTCTCAAGTTCGCTGTCAATTGGTGCTGTTGCATATGCGCCAAGACCGTTTGTGTAGGACCCGCCGTCTCCTTCGAGCATCCTTCTTTGCAAAACACAAGATGGAAGCGGAATGGCATTGTAGCCATCAGTTATTATCGGAAGAACAATTTCTTTTCCTTCGACAAATTCTTCGATGATTATTTTTTTGTTCAAATTAGCAAAAGCTTTTTCAATGTAAGCTTTTGCTTGTGTAAATGTTTGAGCATGGAATACATTTATATCGGGAGTTGGCGTATCAAGTTTGATTAAGAGAGGGTATTTTTCTGCTCTGGCATAATCAATAGCTTGCCCTTCTTTTTCAAAGACAGCAAATTTCGGGGTCGAAATTTTGTATTTGTGGAAGAATTTTTTGGCAAAACTACGGTTCATAATAACTTTCATAGCATTTTTGGTTGGACCAAAAATCACAAGATTTTCTCTGTGAAAAGCTTCTACAATATTAGAATCGAGTGCAATTTTTGAGGATGCAATAGTCAAATCTATTTGATTTGCTTTTGCAAAATCAATAAGTTTTTTTACTTCATAGGGTCTTATCTCAACATTTGTGGCTAATTTTGACGTACCCAAATTACCGGGCGCACAGAAGACTTCTTCTACTGTTTCGCCTTGATATAGCTTCCAAATAATTGCGTGTTCTTTTGCGCTAGAACCAATTACTAATATTTTCATCACGTTCCCTTATTTACAAATCATTTTACTACAAATACTTTTAAAAAACGCGTATTTGAATTATAAATAAGTAAATATGTTACGAAGGGGAAAAAATGAAAAAACGAGCATTAATAAGTGTTTATGATAAAACAGGGATTGTTGAATTTGCCAAAGGTCTTCTAAAGTTAGGCTATGAAATAATTTCGACAGGTGGTAGTGCCAAAACTTTAAAAGAGAATGGTATTGAGGCTATCGAAGTTTCTGATATAACAGGCTTCGAAGAAATTCTGGGCGGGAGAGTCAAAACACTTCACCCTGCTATATTTGGCGGAATTTTGGCTAAAAATGAGCAATTTAGTGAAATTGAAAAATATAAAATTGCTCTAATCGACCTTGTGGTGGTGAATTTGTATCCTTTTGAAGAGGCTTCAAAAAAAGATATTTTGATGAATGATTTGGTTGAATATATTGATATAGGTGGTGTTTCCCTGCTTCGTGCGGCAGCCAAAAACTTTGCAAGAGTGAGTGTAATTTCAAATCCAAATCAATATGAAAAATTTTTGAAAGCTGAAAACACCCCTAAATATAGACAAAATCTGGCAAAAGAAGCATTTTTGCTTACATCGAAATATGATTCAATTATCGCAAATTCTTTAGGTGAAAAAGGTGATATACCTGAAGCTTTAAATTTAGCTCTTATAAAAAAAGATGATCTTAGATATGGCGAAAACCCCCATCAAAAGGCAGCTTTATACAATTTTAAAGAAGAAGTCGATTACGAAATTTTGAACGGGAAAGAGCTTTCTTACAATAATATCGTGGATATTTGTTCAGCTTTGGACATTGTGAGCGAGTTTTATGATGTGAGTGCGGTCTCTATAATCAAGCACAATAACCCTTGTGGCGTGGCTTTGGGGGCTGATATTAATGACGCTTACCTGAAAGCTTTTGATTGTGATCCGATAAGTGCTTTTGGCGGAATTATCGGTTTTAGTCAAAAAGTTACGCTTGAAGTCGCAAAGCATGCCAATAATGTTTTCTTAGAAGTCCTTGTTGCTCCTGACTTTGAGCCTGATGCGCTTGAGGTTTTGAGGCAAAAGAAAAATCTTCGCCTGATAAAATTGAATACTTCTTTGGAAGATTATAAAAAACTGCAAAAGCTTGATATAAAGGCACTTCCATTTGGAATTCTGCTTCAAGATGCGGATAAAAAAGATCTCGATAAAGATATTTTTAAGGTTGTAACAAAGAAAAAACCAAATACAGAGCAGGTTGAAGATATGATTTTTGCTTGGAAAGTTGCCAAGCACACCAAATCAAACGCAATTGTGGTTGTGAAAGAGAAACGAACTATCGGAATAGGTGTTGGGCAAACAAGTCGAATCGCTGCTATGGAAATAGCTTTGGACCATGCCTGTGATGATTCAAAAGATGCAGTTATTGCCTCAGACGGGTTTTTTCCTGCGGTCGATAATATTCATGCTGCGGCGCAATGCAGGATTGGGGCTATTATTCAACCCGGCGGCAGTATCAAAGACAAAGATGTTATCGAAACTTGTGATAAACTTGAAATAGCAATGATAACAACGGGCATAAGGCATTTTAGACATTAAGGATTTTTTGCGATGAAACAAGGCTTATTTATCACGCTTGAAGGGGCTGACGGTTCTGGAAAAACAACACAAATGGATAGAATTGTGCAGTTTTTTGAGCAAAATAAAATCGACTATATAGTCACTCGTGAGCCGGGCGGTATGGATTTGGGGCAAAAAATCAGAGACATTTTGCTGAATTATGACGGCGAAGTCGACAGTACTTGCGAAATGTTCCTTTATCTTGCTGACAGAGCTCAGCATATGCAAACCAAAATCAAAAAAGCACTTGCTGAGGGCAAAGTAGTCCTTTGTGACAGGCATACTGATTCCACTTTGGCTTATCAGGGTTATGCAAGAGGTCTTGATATTGATGAAATAAATCTTCTCAATAACATTGCCACTCGGGGCAAAAAACCTGATTTGACGCTGCTTTTTGATGTGGATACCTCCGTAGCTATGCAGAGGGTTGGAAATCGTGCTGATAAGGACAGAATGGAATCTGAAGGGGCAAAATTTCACCAAAAAGTTCGCCAAGGTTACCTCGAAATTGCCAAAAAAGAGCCAGAACGTATCAAAGTCGTTAATTCAAATCTTGATATAGAAGCTGTTTGGTCGCAGGTTAGCAATCTTTTAAGAGATTTTTTAAACTTACAATCCAAGTAGTTGCTGAATGCTACTTGTTTGCATGTTTTTGCTTTGCTGAAGCATTGACATACCCATATTTCGAAGGATTTGCTGCTTGGTAAATTTTGCACTTTCAACTGCCATATCAGTGTCTTTTAAAACTCCTGAAGATGAGGTAAAGTTTTCTTTGCGAGTTGAATTTGTATCGAGTCTACCGCTTAAGGCATTTATTCCTACCCCGATATCCGAACGTTTTGAAGACAAATAAGTCATAACTTTGTCGATACTGCTTATTGCAGATTGAGCACTTGCTATTGTACCCAATGAAATAGCCAACTCTCCACCAAAATTCAATGCAAGATTTTTAAGGCCATAGCAAGAGTTTTTGGTAGCTTCTGCCCCTGTTTGCATATTAATGTTACCGTTTTTGATTGCTTTAAGGACAGGGTTTTCAAAAGTTGTATCCCAATCAGTACTGTTCCAAGTGCTTGTGACAGGAGTCATAGCATCAAATTGGGCTGATGTTTTGCCAATAGCGCTTCCTGCGGATGTGGCTTGTCCTGAAGAGTCTTTATTCCAGAAGTTTGTATTGTCAATTGACCCTCCTGTATGACTCCCTGCAAATCCGCCTACATTTGTTGAACCTGTAACTTTGCCTGATGAGGAGCTAGATGTAATTGTACCGCCGCTATTAAAGCCAACAAAGCCGCCGACATTATTACTGCCAGAAACACTCCCTGTAGTATAACTTGATGTTATATTACCGTTGTAAGCTCTTCCGATTAGACCACCTACTTCTGAATTGCCTGATACATTACCTGTTGAATAGCTGTAGAATACATTGTTGCTTGAATCTCCTGCAATACCTCCAACTTGTGAGGTTCCGCTGACATTGCCTGTTGAATAACTTGAAGTTATACTTCCAGTTGATTGTCCTGCGATACCTCCAATTTGCGAGCCTCCGCTTACACTACCTGTTGAATAGCTTGAAGTTATACTTCCAGTTGATTGCCCTGCAATACCTCCAATACCTAGATCGCCAGAAGAACCTGTTATATTACCTGTAGCATAGCTTGATATTATGGACATGTTAGATTCTCCTACAAGCCCACCCGCAAAGCCTCCAGAGCCAGCTGTCACATTGCCTGTGGCATAAGAATATGAGACTGAGCCTGAATCACCCCCCCCAAAAAGGCCGCCAACAACCATACCTCCTAGTGCTGAAAAAACATTTGCTGAGGAATAGCTGTATGAAACATTTCCAGTACCACTAACAAGACCAATAAGACCTCCTGTATAAAATACACCTGACACATTTCCTGATGAGTAGCTCGATGTAACATTTCCACCATTTAGATATCCAATAAGTCCTCCTGTTCCTACAGTACCACCACCTACAGTTGTTACATTGGCATTGGTAGAAGCAGTATTTGTAACAGAGCTTGCATTACTTTCTCCAATGAGAGTTCCTACATTGTCAGCAGTTGAACTAACAGAAGTATTTTCAAGGATAACATTTTTGATAGTTGCACCTGTTGTTTGACCAAAGAGCCCTGAATTAGTTGCAGTAGAATTAATAGTAAGATTTTTAATTTTGTATCCATTACCGTCAAGAGTTCCTACAAAATTACCTGTAATCACAGCTCTATTTACAGTTCCAAGCTCTGACATGTCTATGTCCTTCATCAGCATATAGTTGCCGCCCAGCCCTGCATTGATAGCAGCTTTGAATTGAG
>CAYUHE010000014.1:3964-49519 GCA_964444415.1 uncultured Gammaproteobacteria bacterium | reverse complement strand
TGCGAATGTGAAAAGAAAAATGCATTCGTAGAAAACTGCGAAACAGTAGATATTCCTACTTTAAAAGTAAGGATGAGAGATCAAATCTCAGCCGCTAATAGCGATGTAGGTGATCACTTCGTAGCTGAAACTATCGATCCAATGACAATCAACGGAATCTGCTACCCTGCTTGTTCTAAAGTCAACGGTATGATAGTAGATATCCAAAGACCAAACTCACAATGCGACGGCGCATTAAAAATTGCCTTCACCGATATTAAAAACGGTGAATGTACAGCCAAACTTCCTAAGCAAATACTAAATGCTCAAGTTGATAAAACCAATACTCAAAATTGGTTCTCAAGAGCAGTGCAAATGCCTTTCACTTTGGTAGGTAGCACCATTGGTATTGTAGGAAGAACAGTAGGCGGTGTCGTTGTCAACGCTAGTAACGCAGCTGAATCAGTTACTAACGGTGTTGGTATAGGTACAGGCGAGATGTTCCAGTTTGGAAAACCTCCTTGCAGTTGTTGCGGTGGTGTGACGAATTTCGGAGCAGCGTTCAGAAGCTACAAAGATTCTGTGATGGCTTTAGCCGAAGCTCCTGTTGATGTTGTCAGAACTTCACTTTCTGGCGCAGCAGGCGTCTTACAGAATGCTAACAATGAACTTGGTTATCTAATAAACCCGGGCGGCAAATGTATTTCTTCAATTAATTTGAATGAAAGAGTTACTTTTGCTTTCGGAGTTAATCAATCAACGCCAGCTGCTGCAGCTCCTTGCTGCCCAGCAGTTCAACCGGCTTGTCCTTGCGAGCCAGCTTGTCCAAGCACAGTTAATCCTTGCGATTAATAATAACCAAGTCTTAGGACTTAACAGGCGGGGCTTTTGCCCCGCTTTTTTATTGTCTGAAAATAGTTTTGTTACGAAATGTTAACAAAAGCAGTTATTTAATTTTTATAGAAATTTTGCATTTTAAATATTTTAAAAATATTTTCAGAGTATTTAAATCTTATATACCTAATTTTGTTAAAATCCTGAAAAGTGTTGGTATAACTGATTTAAACAAGAATACTTAAAAGATAAAAATTCAACGAACAAAAAGAGCAATATTTCCAGAAAGATTGTTTTTATAAATACAAGGGAAGCTAAACAAAACAAAGGTCGAAAAAACGGGAACTATCTGGAGGTTATATCTAAAATGATTACTTTATTCGCATCACGTAAAATTTCTTTAGTCGGTGAAATTGCCGATTTAAATTTTCAAATTGATGCTTTAGCTCAAAAAAAGATGAATCTCGCTTCAGTCGGTATGATTATCGCTGACGGACAGATTGCTCCAGACGAAATTCAATCTTCTAACTACTACGTTCAAAACGGTTTGGCTAGTGTTATCAACCTTGGAAATGCATTGACTCAACAATCTTATCAAATGGGTCAACCAATGCAAATGGTTTACAGAAACCCAATGAATCCAAATTTGGTTTCTATGCACTCTTACGCAGTAGAACAAGCAAAAGCTCAACTAGCTGCTCAAGAAAAAGCTTTAGAAATGCAAATGAAAAGACTTGAAACAATGCTATCTGTAAAAGACAAAGAATTAACTGCAGTTGAAGAAGGCGAGAAAAAAGCCATCGACAGATCTGCACCTAAATACGCATAAGATTTCGGAATAACATTCCTCACAAGCGGTAAACAATCCTCGTAGCGGTATCAATTTATCCTCTAAGCAAAATTTTATCCTCTAAGTATCCTCTAAATATCCTCTATTTATCCTCTTATCGAAGCTCTGAAAAAGAGCTTTTTTATTTGGGAATTTATTGTAAAGCTAAACGAAAATTCAAAATGGGGGATTGTATTTTTTGCTGAAAATCTATAAGATTGAAATATGAATGAAATTTTGACCGAACAACAAAACAAAAACACGTTAAATATAGATATTTTGGAACCACTTGAAGTTCTAAAACTAATCAATGATGAAGATATAAAAGTGGCCAAAATAGTAAAAAAATGCCTGAAAGATATCGCTTTAGGGGTTAATTTTATTGAAAACAGCTTCGTAAACGGTGGCAGATTATTATATTTTGGAGCAGGAACAAGCGGAAGACTTGGAGTTTTAGATGCTTCAGAATGCCCTCCCACATTTAATTCTAACCCTGAAATGGTCCAAGGATTTATTGCAGGTGGCGACCAGGCACTACGAAATGCAGTTGAAGGTGCAGAAGATAGCCTCGAAGGGGGAAAGCAAGCCGCCAATGAAGCCTTGGTTTGCAAAAATGACACAGTTGTCGTTCTTTCAGCTAGTGGAAATCCAAATTATATTCTTGGTGTTTTAGAGAAATCAAAGCCTGAAGGGGCAAAAACTATAGTAATAACCTGTAATCCGGAAGCAAAATCAAAAGCCTTAGCAGATTGCTTTATTTGCGCTGAAGTAGGACCTGAAGTAGTTTCAGGCTCAACAAGAATGAAGGCAGGCACTGCGCAAAAAATGATTTTGAATATGCTTACAACTGCTTCTATGATTAGGATTGGCAAAGTTTATCAAAACCTGATGATAGATGTCAAACCGACCAACAAAAAACTCAAAGAACGTGCAATCGGCATTGTGACAAAAATTGTAAAAGCCCCTAAAGACAAGGTAAAACAACTTTTGGAAGAAAATGAATACAAAATCAAACATGTAATTCTGATGCTGAAATACAAATTGACTTTTGATGAAGCTAATAAAGCATTAAAAGCTAACTCTGGTGTTTTAAGAAAAGTTTTTCAACAGCTCGGATAAGCTATTTTTCCCATAACTACAGGCTGACTTGCTCCTGTACAAGAAGGCAAATTGTTTGGCATTTTGTAGTATGTGCAATATCCCAAAATAGCAAAAGCTAAAGCTTCTTTATATTTGTCGGAAATACCAAAATCCTCGTGGGTTTTGATTTTTACTGGATAAAAATATTTGTCGAGAAGATTGAGGAGGTATTTATTATAAACACCGCCTCCACCTACAACAATTTCTTCAACTTTTACTTTTGGGAAAATAAATTTTTGATAAGCATTATAGATTGTTTTGGCTGTCAAAGCAGTAATAGTGGCCATCAAATCATATTTATCCTGCGGGGCACTAAGAGAGATTTTTTTTGCATATTCCAAGCCAAACATCTCACGTCCTGTAGTTTTAGGTGGCTTTTCTACATAAAATTCATTCTGTAAAAGTTCCTCGAGCCATTCATTGTTTATACGCCCTTGCAGAGCCAAACGACCTCCAAAATCGCATTTTTGCTGAAATAAACTTTGTGCAAAATAATCAATAAGCATATTTCCTGGGCCTGTATCAAAAGCAAAAGTTTGACCTTTTGGGTTCAATACTGTCACATTTGCAATTCCGCCGATGTTTTGTATGCAGCGTGCCACATCACGTCCAAAAATAACCTCGTCACTAAAAGGCACCAAAGGCGCACCATGCCCGCCTAAAGCAATATCAGCCGGTCTGAAATCACCAATTGTTGTTGTATTTGTTCTATTTGCAATAACCGAAATATCACCTATTTGAAGTGTACTATTTTCTGGAATATGCCATATTGTTTGCCCATGAGACGAGATTATATCAGCTTTTATACTCAATTTATTGGCACAATCAGCGAATAATCTGCCCAAAATAAAATTCATCTCACAAACATCTCGTACAAAACCGCGATTGTTTGCCATTTGTAAAACTTTTTCTCTAATGTCAGGTGGAAAAGGCATTGAAACAGTATCAATAATTTGAAAAGTCAAATCGGGTCTAATCAAAGCCAAACAAGCATCTATCTCATCGACAGATGTCCCTGACATTATTCCTATGACGTTTTTTTCTTCCATAAAAATAATTTATCAGATTTGAGACAGCTGCACAAGCTTTTAGTCATATTACTAAACGTTTTTTACTTCGCCGATAGTTTTTAGATATTGTTGATTTGCATCCAAACTAGCTTTATTTGCAACAATAGATACAACAGAAGGTTTTGTAAAATTGATTTGGGCTGTTTTTTGAATATCTTGAGGTGTAAGTTCTTGAATAGCTTTTATCAGAGCTTTTGTATAATCTGGACCATAGAAACTATCTGTATTTTTGGCCAATTGCCAATGTTTGCCTGATGATTCTTCAGTATCAAAAATGACTTGGCTTAATACGCCCAATCGAGCATCATTTAATTCTTCTTCACTCACTTGAGATTGGGCCAAATCATCAGTATGTTTTTTGAAACCTTCTAATGATTTTTGAATTTTATCGTAACGAACAAGAGCATTTTGTGCGTCTTCTGTTGTTGTATCGATAGTCAATTTTATAAATGCATCTTCATTATCCGTTGCAAATTTTGATTTAACTGAATATGCTAACTTTTGTTTTTCTCTAAGATCATTAAATAAGCCGTTTTTGCCTTTTGAAAGAATTTCATTCATAACCATCAAAGAAGCTATATCTTTTATGTTGCCTGACATTTTAGCTTTATAAATTTGGACTATAGCAGCCTGATTTCTGTCTTCTTCTTTCAAAAGTACTTTATTCGCTGACAAATCTTTATTGTCCGGACTAAAGTTAAAAGTATATGGCTTGAATTTTAAAGGAATAGATTGAAGCTTGGACAAAGTTTTTTGTTTTTCTTGCTCTGTAGCACTTACAATGACTTTCACATCAGCATTTTTCATAATATCCGAGTACAAAGCCTTAACATCTTCCAAAGTAATATTATCAAGGTTTTCAATGCCTTTTTGTCTTGATGTGAATTTAGGATTGTTTTGATACAATTCTTCTTTTGCCAAATCATCAGGAATAACAGGTGAGCTCTCAAAATCCAACTTCAACTGAGCTTTCGCTCTATCTAAGCTATCTTGCGTAAAGTTTGGAGCCAATAATACTTCTTTTGCAAGACCTACAACAGGATTTATGCTCTTATTATTCGATTTAGAAGTGACCATAATTTCGTTGTTTTTAGCATAAAAAGCTATATCCATGCCATTGTCGACAGCTTTTTTCTTATACTCTTCTTTTGGAATATAAGCTGAACCCATATTCAACATTTCTGACAAAAGTACATCGCAAGCAGGTTTTATGCTCTTTGTATTATCATTTTTGATATTGATACTCATGTAGGCAAAAGGCGCATCTATCTGATGATAATCAACTTCAATATTGTTTTTGAGTGAATAAGTTTCTACTTTACCAAGTTCAAGCTTATCCGCTGCTTCGCTACGAAAAGTTCCTGTAAACGAAACATCTTTTTGATGTTTTTTAGGATGAAGAACAACGATAGAAGCTTTATTCAAATCCAGATAATCAGATGCAGCTTTTTGGATATCTTTTGGAGTAATTTGGTCGATTATTTCATACGCTTTATTTATGTCTTCAACTTTATTTGTAATAGTTGACATACCAATCATTTGAGTCAGCATCATTGAAGATTCTGACATACTTTTGTATTCTCTTTTAAGGTAATTTTTTATAAGTTCAAGTTCAGCATTAGGAATCTGCTCATATTTCATAGAATGGAGAGCGGAATAAATATCTTTCAAACCTGCCTCTTGTTTGCCATCTTCAAAAGAAGCACTTAAAAGCAATGCGCCAGGGTCTGAAGGTTTATTAGAAAGCATCTCAGTACGGACCATTGGGCTTGTATTGTATTTAGACATAGCTTTTGAAAGCTTGCTGTTATCATTTCCTGCTAAAGCCAACAACAAAGTATTGGCAACAATTTCTTCTTTCACGCTGTTATTTTGAGGTCCTACAAATGCCATATTTACAGTAGTTGAATTAACATTTGCACTTACAATGTCTTCTCTTTTTGTTTTTTCAATTGGTTTGAGTGGTTCTACGATTTTGTCAACAGAAGGCTGTCTTCTTGAAATAAAAAGTCTGTTGGCCTTGTTGGCAACTTCATCAGGGTTTATATCGCCGACAATAACAGTAACCATGTTATCCGGAGTGTAATATTTATTATAATAATCCGTTACGGTGTTTTTGTTCAAACTCACTATATTATTGACACTTCCGCCAATCAAATCAGTTGATTTGGTATCGATTTGGAAAAGATTTTTCAGCAAAATATTTTCTGCTTTTTGATATGGTTGATCCTCAAGCATCTGAATTTCTGATGAAACAATCCCTTTTTCTTTTTCAATCATCTCAGGAGTAAAAGTAGGCGCTTCAAGCATATTGGCATGGATTTTTAACATTTTGTCAAAATCGGTTTTGTTATGTATTGGAGATGAAATAAAATAATTTGTAGAAGCAAAACCTGTAGAAGCATTGTATAAGCCGCCCATTTGTTTCACATCGTCAACAAATTGATTAGGTTTTAATTCTATTGAGCCATTAAATAAATTGTGTTCGATAAAATGACTTATACCTCTAATATTGTCAGGTTCATTAATAGAACCGACTTTAACAAAAGTATTTATTGTAGTAGGACCTTTTTTGACTAGAGCAACTAATTTTTGCCCATTAGCCAACTCATAAATATTTGCCGTACCTGCATTAGGTATTTTAGCTTCGCCTATTTTTTGAACAGCTTTTGGCTGAACAGGAGAATAAACTGGGTAAACAGGGGCTGCCGATTGGTTATTAGATGCAATTATAGGATTTGAAGACGCAACAGTTTGAACAGCCATTTCAGATTTTGGCTTAATGCTAGAAATATTAGAATTATTAGTTATATTTATTCCGTTTACCATTACCACTCAACTTTACAACCATTCTATTAGATAAAAACGAAATAGGAAATTAAATTGCCAGATTTATTATGAAATATTACAGAAAAATAAAAAACCGCCAAACTGGCGGTTAATTGAGCCTCTATAATCTCAAATCTCCTTCTAAATTTTTTTCGACTTGGGAATGTCAAGATCATCCAAGTTCAAATCCATATCAGGGGATACCTCTTTCGAAGTCTGTTTCTTTTGTGCTTCGTTTTGTTCTATCAAATCATCAATTTTGTTGCCGAGCGAAACTTTGCTATTGCCAAAGTAACTTATTGCTCTAAGAGCATCCGCACTCAAATTTGCCTGTGATTCTTCGGTTATCTCTCCATTATCAGTCGGAAGAAACTCCAACTCATTTTGAATAAATTCTAAACTTCTTACAGAAAAATTTCCGTTAATTCCTGAAACCATAACTATGTCCTTTTAAAATTTCATACCTTCTCTTATATAAAAACATTAAAAGTATATCAATTTCATATATTTAGTATATATTTACATAAATTTACAAACATTATGAGAAAGTATTATTAAGAAATATTACAATTTCAAGCAAAATAGGGGTCTTTCCCTAAAGTTATAGAAAAACACAGCCGATATAACAAATATAGTTGTTGGGTTAAGTAAACAATCAACTAAGGAGTAGTGAAAAATGGGTATATCGGCAAATCAGGCAAGGTTGCTTGCTCTTACAGCAAGAAAATGTGATCTTGAAACTCAAATGCAAGTGATTCTTAATAATAAGATTAATATTGCAAAAGAGACGTCTAACATAGCTGATGATTATAGCAAAGCAGTTTCTAACAGAAGACTGTTTATATTTAAGCCCTCAATGGACGTGGCAACACCCGTTTATCAGGATTTGTCTGCAAAAAATCTCTACAATACAGACGGGTTGATTCTTGCAAAAAAAACCGGAGCAAATTATGCACCTATTGGCAATATTACTTCCTCTGCAATTGAAAAAGGTCTTAGAGAAGGTTCTATTTTCTTGGTAAAAGCAGCAGATATGAAAACTCAAGATCCTAAGACATTCACTATTACTGCAGGCTTATATGGCGATGGTTCTATCAATTTATCCACAACCACCACATCTAACAACAAGTGGGAAATCCTTGATTGGCGTACTTCTACGGCAATTATGGATGAGCTTGATAAATCAGATGACCAATCTGCTCAATTGAATTATGAATCAACAATGAAGCATCTAGAAGTAAAAGAAGCTGGATTAGACTTAGAAATGAACAGCATTCAAACATCTCATTCGGCAATAACTAATGAGATTGAATCAGTCAAAAAAGTGTTAACAAAAAATACTGAAGACACTTTTAAATACTTCACCTAAAAATATTTAAGAGTTATTTTGAAATTACAAAAATAACTTCTTCAGCAAAGAAATTATCAAAGAGCTTGTGCAAAAAGCTCTTTCTTGCTTTTGCTTTTGTCATGCAAATAGTTTGTTCTATTTTTATATCTTTCTTTTGTGCAAAATCATAAAAATCATTAATGGTCAAAAGGTGAATATTTGGCGTATTGTACCATTCAAATGGCAACATTTTAGATTTTGGCATATTCCCATGGAACAAAAGATAAAAACGCACTCGCCAATATGCAAAATTCGGGAAACTTACCACGACTTTTTTGCCAACCCGAAGCATTTCTTGAATTACATAGTCGGGCTTTTCGGTACATTGCAAAGCTTGATTTAAGACGACATAATCGTATGATTTGTCTAAATACCCCACCAAACCTTCATCTATATCGCCTTGAATGACAGGCAATCCTTTTTCAAGACATTGAATAACTTTATCTTGATTTATTTCGACCCCTCTGGCTTTAATACCTTTATCTTTAAGCATTTTAAGCAAAATACCGTCCCCACAGCCCAAATCTAGAACAGTTTTGCCTGTTTCGATAAGATTTGTGATAATTGAATAATTCAGGTGTAAACCCTGTGATTTGGCATAGTGTTCGTTCATCACTTATCCTCCGCCAGAAAACTTTTAATGATTTTTGTCTGCGTTTCATGCTCCAACAAAAATGCATCATGCCCATATGGTGATTCTATTTCGCAAAATGAAACATCTTTTTGATTTTTCATAAGTGCATTTACGATTTCTTTTGATTGAACAGAAGGGAACAGCCAATCAGAAGAAAAAGAAATTATCAAAAATTTCGCATCTGTCTTAGCAAAAGCTTCGTCAAGAGAGCCATATTTTGCAGCCAAATCAAAGTAATCAACGGCTTTTGTAATGTACAAATAACTATTTGCATCAAATCTGTCGACAAAAATCTGCCCTTGATATGCCAGATAACTTTCGACTTCAAAATCTATATCGAAATTAAAATTTGGTGATTCCTTGTCTTGAAAGCGTCTTGCGAATTTTTCATGCATAGATTCTTCGCAAAGGTACGTGATATGCCCGACCATTCTGGCAATAGCCAAGCCTTTTTCGGGCTTTTCACCATCATAATAATTACCTTTATTCCAATTAGGATCAGACAAAATTGCATTTCGCCCGACAGCATTAAAAGCTATACCTTGCGCTGATAATCTTGCCGTAGAAGCTATTATAATGGTATGTTTTACCATATCTTTGTGCTGAATAGCCCATTCCATAGCTTGCATACCGCCCATTGAGCCGCCTGCGACACAAAGTCCTTTAACTCCTAAATAATCAATAAGTTTTTTCTGAACTTTTACAACGTCTTCGATTGTTATTACAGGAAAATCTAAACCATAAACTTTGCCTGTTTCAGGGTTTGTAGAAGATGGGCCTGTTGTGCCTTTGCACCCGCCGAGCATATTTGAACAAATTACAAAATATTTATCAGTATCAAAAGCCTTCCCCGGGCCGACCATAATATCCCACCAGCCAGGTTTGTTGTCACTTTGGTGATAACCTGCTGCATGAGCGTCACCTGTAAGTGCGTGCAAAAGCAATATGGCGTTGTCTTTGTCCTTATTAAGCTCGCCATAAGTTTCATACGCAACTTGAACATTCTTAAGAACTTTACCCGATTCAAGCTCAATGTTTTCTTCAATATGAAAATATTTTGTTTCTACTATTCCTAATGTCATATAAATCTCTTAAAACTCTGCCACCTGCAATTATAGCATTTTAATATAAAAATTTATATTTTTGCCATTTTTAAGTTTTAATGACAAAATAAGAACAGGAATTATTGAGGGAGTTGATTCTATGGATTTTTTGGCTGGGCATGAAATGTTAGTTTCAGGACTAATTTTAATAATTGCTTATATTTTTATAGCCACAGAAAAAATTCAAAAATCAGTAGTCGCTCTATTCGGGGCTTCTTTGACGTTGCTCTTGGGGTTTGTGCCGCAATACAAAACAGAAGATATGGCAAATATAAAAACTGTTTTCGATTACATACAGTTTGATGTGGTCTTTTTGCTCGTAGGGATGATGATTATAGTACAGATAGCGTCTAAGAGCGGAATGTTCGACTGGATGGCAATAAATTTGCTCAGATTGACCAAAGGACACCCCAAAAAGGTTCTTTTTGCCCTAGCAGCCTTTACTGCCATAGCATCTGCTTTTCTAGATAATGTGACGACAGTTGTTTTGATTATGCCTGTTACTTTTGCAATTGCAAAAAAACTCGAAATCAATCCCGTACCTTTTTTGATTACAGAAATTATTGCCTCAAACATTGGTGGGACAGCAACTTTAATTGGCGACCCTCCAAACATCATTATCGGGATGAAAGCAGGGATTTCTTTCATGCAATTTGTCAACGAACTTACAGGAATAATTGCCCTGATTTTCTTGGTTTGCATTCCTCTTTTGATTTATATGTTCAGAAAGCAACTAAATACAACCAAAGAAAAAATGGCTCATATTTCAAATCTGGACAATTCAAAAACCATAACAGACAAAAAATTAATGATTCGCTCATCAATAGTTCTTTTAGCTGTAATAGCCGGATTTGCATCACATGATATTACTCATATTGCCGCCTATGTCTTTGCTATCACTGGGGCAAGCATACTTTTGATGTTTGAAAAACCAAAAGAAATATACGAAGATGTAGAGTGGCTTACAATTTTCTTTTTCATAGGACTTTTCATTATTATAGGCGGCTTTGAAGCCTCTGGAGGTATAAGCTTTTTAGCTCAAAAATTGATTGAATTTACAAACGGAAGTCTAAATCTGGCTTGTTTATTTGTTCTGTGGGGTTCAGGTATTATGTCTGGAATTGTAGATAATATACCTTATACAGCTACAATGGCTCCATTAATAAGCCAAATTCAACACACCATGCCACATCCCAATGATGTTAACCCTTTGTGGTGGGCTCTGTCTTTGGGAGCTTGTCTAGGTGGGAACCTCACTATAATAGGTGCTGCAGCCAATGTAATAGTTTGTGAAATGGCAGAAGCTAAAGGCTACAAAATAGGCTTTGTAGAGTTTTTTAAATATGGCTCATTAATTACATTAATATCACTTTTAATGAGTACAGCGTATTTATATGCGAGATTTTTAATTTAGAATGGATGGACTTGAATTTATGAAAAAAAGCTGGATTATAATTATTTTTATTATATTTATTTCTTTATCAACACCTGCTAAGGCAGAAAAAATGCTTGTTGAGGCTATAAACGACTTTTCTTCTCAAAACCCTCCTGTAGAATATTCTATTGCATTATCTGAAGCTATTCATTTAAAAAAGGGTAAAATAATAGAAAAGGGAAGTATTTTAAAAGGGCATATTTTTCAGGTAATTGAACCTAAAAGACTAAATAAAGATGCTTATTTCATTTTTGTAGCAAATACTTATAGCGTTCCTTCTGATAATCACAAAATAATCAAAATTGAAAATAAAATGAAATCTAAAATAAAATATTATGAAAAATTCAAACTGCTTCCAAAAAAAGAATTGGCTAAAATAGCACTAGGCGTGGTAATACCAGGTCTCGACTATGGTATAAGCTTCGTCGAAGGAGTTGCAAAACCCGATGAAGATAAAGGAAGGTTCAAATCAGGCTGCAGACATGTGGTTGAAAGCTGGCCTTTTTCATACTGCTTAAAAGGTGATGAAATACAAATAAAATCGGGTTCTATGGTATTACTTGACTTTGACAAGGAAATGTTTGAGCAATAATTTTTTTCGCAATATTTATCGCTTCTTGCTGTAAATTTTCATCATTCCAAAAATTATCATCAAAAATATAATTATCTACTGCTTTTCTGGCGAAAGTACCTAATGCAATCCCATCAAAATTAAGGCTTTTCTCTTGAGAGAGTGTTGCCGTTTTGAGATTTGTACCGCCTGCCAGATTCAAATAGGCTTTATAATTTTGTTTTTGTATCAAAAGTCCTGTTTCAATGCATTTTTGAGTAGTTGCAAAATCATTTTTATCTGCACTCATAGGCGTACCGTCTGCTTGAATTATTGTTGTATAAGGTGGACGAGTTTTTAACAATTTGTCCAAAATCGCAATAACTTCGACCTCTTTCAACTTAGAAGAACCTATGCTTACACTCAGAATCCCGTCGAAATTTTTATTCAGCCATTCCCATTTTTCAAAAACCTCATCATCAAAATCAGAAATATGAAATTCTATACTATCTATGCCAACATTTATCAATGCAGGCAAAAAAGTCTGCAAATCCTGTTTCTGTGCTTCAAGCTGAATGGCATTTAAATCACAAATATTATAACACTTTGAACAGCCTATACATTTATTTTTTTTGACTTTAAAATCCGAAATAGCCCTCTGTGGACATATTTTTATACATTCACCACAATGATTACAAAATTCTTTAATAAAAGCTTTTTGAATATGAGGGTCATTTTTCGTTCCGATACTTGCGCAAAGGAAAATCTTATCTTTTAAATTTGCCTTTTCAATCGCATTTTTAGCAATTTCGACTATATTTTTACTGGCTGCAACGTCAAAAAAACGGCAGCCAGCTTTTGAATAAATATAAACAAGTTTTTCTACTTGTTGCAAATTTTCATTCCCTGCAGCACAAATTAATTTAAAAAATTTGCCTGAAGCCAGAAACTTACGCATTATTATTTTTTGTCAGTTACAATTAACAAATGCCACCCAAACTGAGTTTGGACAGGCTCTGACAATTCTCCTACTTCAAGAGAAAATGAAGCTTCATCAAATTCAGGAACCATCATTCCTTTTGAGAAAAAACCTAAATCTCCGCCTTTTGAACCTGACGGACATTTTGAAACTTCTGCAGCAACATCAGCGAAGTCTTTGCCTTCCAAAATTTCTTCTCTAAGCTTTAATGCTTCTTCTTCTGTATCTACCAAAAGATGGCTTGCACGGACTTCTATTGTCATTATATCGCTCCTTAAATGTCTCTAGAAGTACATTATAACATATTGTAAACATTTGTTAAATATGAAATTCTATTTCCAAATTTTGCAGCTATTTATTCTTCGGAAATAATTCCTAATCTTTCTCTCAAAAAAGCAGCCATTTTCATATCTGCATCTTGATAATGAGTCATAAGCCATGTATTTAACATATCTGATAAAGAAGGTGGGATTTTTTGGACCAGAAGACCGCCAGCGAGTTCAACAAGCAGATCATTATAATCATTAGTGAAATTTTCATGCAAAATTTTATGTTCTTCATAATAAGGGTATTCAAATTTTTTCATATAAATTTCTTCGGTTGAAAAATGTTCCAATACATAATTTCTCAAATCAACTAAAATTTTTATAATTGAGTCATAATCAAGATTTTCACCCCTCAAACTATGAATAGTTCCGAACAGTTTTTTGTGCTGTTCGTCAATTTCTACTATACCTGTATTTAATTTTTCATCCCACTTGAAAATCATAAAAGCTCCTAAAATCTACTAATAAAGTCTTACTATTATAGTCTTTTTTTTCTTAAAAGCAAGCCTTGCATTGTATAAATATTTTGTGCTTATAATAATTATAAATACAAAAAGAGGTGTTTTATATGAAAGTTTTAGCATTCAATGGCAGCCCGAGAGAGGGTGGGAACACAGAAATCTTACTGAAAGAAGTTTTGAAATCCATAGAAGCAAAAGGCATTGAAACAGAATTGATTCAAGTCGGCGGAAAAGAAATTTTTGGCTGCAAAGCTTGCGGAGCTTGCAGAATAAACAAAAACAAAAAATGTGCGTTTGATAATGATATTTTTAATGAATGCTTTGAAAAAATCCTAAAAGCTGATGCTATTTTGCTAGGAACACCGACATATTTTGCAGGTATGACCCCTGAGCTCAAGGCACTCATTGACCGAACAGGATATGTGGCGAGAGGAAACGGCGGACTTTTGAAACACAAAATCGGTGCAGGAGTAATAGCACAAAGACGCGGAGGAGCAACGAGTGTTCTAGAATCAATCAATTATATGTTTTTGATGTCAGAGATGATTATCCCTGGATCAACGTACTGGAATTTCGGGTTTGGTGGGGCAAAAGGCGAAGTTCTTGAAGATAAAGAAGCTATGGAAAACATGAAAAATCTTGGCGAAAATATAGTTTGGCTTCTGGAGAAAATTAAAGATTAATATGAATTTACAATGTATATCTAATACACAGCTTTTAAACTAAAATGGATTTATGACAGAAAATCAAAAAACCTTAATATTAATAGACGGACACGCGCTTGCATATCGCTCATTCTTTGCGCTTGAGCGCACAGGGATGAAAACTGCCGAAGGTCAGCCCACATGGGCTGTTTATGGTTTTTTTCATGCATTGTTTGATTTGCTCAAAAAAGTCAAACCTGATGCTTTAGCAGTTTCTTTTGATATGGGTCGTGAAACCTTTAGGACAGAGGTTTTCAAAGAATACAAAGCTCATCGTGAAGCTATGCCTGACACTCTTAGATGCCAGATGGAATTCTTGCATGAAGGTCTTGTCGCAATGGATATTCCTATTTATCAGCTAAAAGGGTTCGAAGCCGATGATATTATAGGCACAATTGCCCACAAAGCAAAAAATCTCGGGCATAAGACTTTTATTTTGACTGGTGACAGAGATGCTTTTCAGCTGGTGGATAAAGAAGGTCTGATAAAGGTTTTGATACCTTCTAAAGGCATTTTGGATGAATATGATACTCAAAAAGTATATGAGCGAATGGGTATTTATCCTGAACAAATCATTGATTACAAAGGGCTTTGCGGTGATAGTTCCGATAATATTCCAGGCATTAAGGGGATTGGAGATAAAACTGCAGTCAAATTACTTACAGAGTATAAGACCCTCGATAATGTTTTGGCAAATATAGACAATATTAAAGGTGACAGCCTAAAAATAAAACTCAAAGAAGGCGTTGAAATTGCAAAAATGAGTCAACACCTCGCAACTATAGACCTTGATACGCCAATAGATTTTGACTTTGATCATACGCATTTAACTGTTTTTGACACGCAAAAACTTGTTGAATTTTTCAAAAAGATGGAATTCCATTCACTTTTAAGGCAAATTCCGTCTTTGCAAGTCCACTTTAAATCCAGGCCGATTGAAAAAGTGATTGAAGAAAAAATCGAAACTCCAAGTACAACTCAAGAAGGGCAATTATCTCTATTTGGTGGTATTCAACCTCCAAAAGAAGCGCCTCAAAAGAAAGAAATCTTTGAAGAAGCCCCAAAACAAAAGAAAGAAGTACATCTTGAAGACAAAACTATTATTCAAGATGAAAAAACTTTTGAATTTTTGTTGAAAGAGCTCGATGAAACGTCTTTATTTTCACTAGACACAGAAACCACTGGACTCAATACTCTTGAAGCCGATTTGGTCGGTATTTCAATTTCTTATGACAAGGCTTTTTCTTATGATAACGGGTTCAAATATGGTGATTCTAAAACTCTGAACTACTATATTCCTGTTGGGCACAATGAAGGTCAGCAGCTTGATATAGATTATGTATTGGACAAACTTAAACCTGTGTTTGAAAACCCTAAAAAAGGAAAAATAATCCAAAATGCCAAATATGAAATTAATATTTTCAAAAATTATGATATCAAAATAAACGGCATTGTAATGGACACTATGCTTGCAAGCTATGTCAAAAATCCATCTCGTAAACATGGTCTAAAATATCAAGCTTTGAGCCTTTTAGAATTTGATATGCAAGATATTGAAGAATTGATTGGCAAAGGCAAAAATGCAATTACAATGGCGCAAGTTTCTATTGAAGATGCAGGACTTTATGCCTGTTATGATTCGTTTTCAACTCTGGAACTCGGAAAATATTATGTAAAAAATCTCGATCAAAAATTATTCGAATTGCTCGATAAAATCGAGCTCCCTTTAGTCGAAGTTTTGGCTTATATGGAGCGTGCAGGAGTGCATATTGAAAAAGATTATCTGGGTGAATTATCGGGAGAAATCCAACGAAGTCTTGGAATTATAGAAGCAAAAATTTACAAAGAAGCTGGTCAGATTTTTAATATAAATTCTCCAAAACAAGTCGGAGATATTTTGTTTGAAAAAATGATGCTACCTTCAGGCAAAAAGACTAAAACAGGCTATTCAACTGACTCTAACGTTCTTGAAACGCTTGCGCGTGATTATAATATAGCAAAACTCATCCTTGAGCAAAGACATCTAGCAAAAATAAAATCGACTTATATTGATTCTTTGCCTGAACTTATTGCGCCTCAAGATGGGCGAGTACATACAAGTTTCAACCAAACTGTAACAACCACAGGAAGGCTTTCAAGCTCAAATCCAAATTTACAAAACATCCCTATTCGCTCAGAAATCGGTAATCGAATTCGTGCAGCATTTTCAGCTCAAGATAAAAACAGCTTGATTGTATCTGCTGACTATTCACAAATTGAGCTTAGGCTTTTAGCACATTTTTCAGGTGATGAAAAGCTTAAAGAAGCTTTTTTAAATAACATAGATATCCACAGCGCAACAGCTTCGAGTGTTTTTGATGTCCCGATTTCTGAAGTTACAAAAGAAATGCGTTACAAAGCAAAAGCGGTCAATTTTGGTATAATATATGGTCAAACCAGCTATGGGCTTTCAAATTCGATTGATATTACCCCTGGTGAGGCGAAAGTCTTTATCGACAAATATTTTGCGACTTATCCACAAATTAAAGCATATTTAGAGAGTACAATTGCTCTTGCGCACAAGCAGGGCTATATCGAGACTATGTTTGGCAGACGCCGTTATCTTAAAGAAGAATTAGAGAGCAATAATAGGACTATAAGAGAATTTGCCGAGCGTGCCGCCACAAACACTCCTCTTCAAGGCACAGCAGCGGATTTGATAAAACTCGCAATGATTGAAGTCTATAGAAAATTAAAAAATAGTACCCTCGAAACAAAAATGGTTTTACAAGTTCACGATGAATTAATTTTGGAAGTACCGAAATCAGAACTCGACGAAGTTTGCAAAATTATCAAAGACGCTATGGAACTTTCGCAGCCTCTTGATGTGCCTTTGGAAATCGATCTTCAAATTGGCAGAAGCTGGATGGAATCTGATAAAGAGGCTATACCTGTTATCTAGCTTTTAAATATTCATCAAGTGACACATCTAATTTTTGGCGTATTTTTGGACCTTGTTTTTTATAAAGGTAGTCAAAAGCTTCGTCTCTCATCCCATATCTAAAGCTATACTTTTTAGCTGCCTTGAATAGCTTGGATAGCAAAATGTTTTTACTTTGAATTATTGGACCAGTTTCTTCACTTGTATTTTCAAAAAATGGCAAAAGCAAATCACCAAGCATATTTTGATTGCAGAAAGCTCTTTTGTCAACATCGATTATTTCCAAGGAATTTTTCGGCGATAAAATAACATTACCAGCATTTCCTCCGTCAAAAGAATGCTCTTTGGAATTAACATATTTTATTTTTTCCGCATATTTGTCAAAAGTTTTCTGCGGCAAAGAAGCTAAATTACCAAAAAAATCTTCCAAATCTTTTGAAGAACAAACAAAATCTAAAGAATTATGGAGAGTCAATCCTTTTGAACGCCTCAAAATTGAGATATCCTCTCCCATTTTTGCAACAGGTTGCCCAAAATTTCTATGAGGGAAATAATTTTTCACTTTTTCTAATTTAGCAATTGATTTTTTATTAAAGTCATTAGACACTTTCATTACATAATCTTCAAAACCATCCATCGGTATATCATAAACAGTACTGAAAGTACCACAGCCAAGTTCTTCTGCTTTCAAGCATTTTTTCACAAATGCGACCTCTGAAATATTTAATTTTTTGAACGATGAGACAAACTTACTACCGACATCGCCACCTGCAAAAGAAACATTATCAGAAGACATAGGTTTAATTTCACTATAATGATTCTTAGATGTTGCTGAAGATTTTGAAATATGGGGCTTATTTAAATAATTTGAACAGAAAAAATTTATCATATTTACAATAAAACTACTGAAAATAAAAATTGCTATATTAAAAATAAAATTATTCTTTTATCAATTCTTCAAAATTTTCTATATCCAACAATATCCACTCGAAAAGCATTCTTATGTCGCCAAATTCTAGCCCATCGGCAGCCTTCATCAAAGGTGTATACGAAAGGTCATATGCTTTTGGCCTGGCTTTTATACCAAGGGCAACAGCTTTTTCTTCAGAAAATTTATTAGTTTCTTTTTCAAATACATCTGAATAATTTAAGCCCAAAGTCACACAGTGCGGTATGTTTTCTTTATTGAGATTATCTGTGTCATTATAAATCAGCCCATGCGACCTACAAAGCAATCCCCTATACTCATAAATCCCGCAAACTCCGTCAACAAGTAAAGGGCATTCATAAAAAAAGTCAAAAAGATTTGAATTTTCTTTTGCAAAAAGCCTTCTTTTTTTGAAAATAGCCAATACAGCTTGATTAATTTTCTCTCTTTCTTCAAAAGTGAATTTTTCATTTAAACCTATTTTTATATATTCATATTCAAGTTGAGAAACAGGGTAATAAGAAGCTTTGCAGCATAAATCGCAGCCAGCTTTGCATTTCAGAAATTCTTTTTGCTCTTTGAAATAAACATCAAGACGTTTTTTTAATTTTTCAAGATAAGCAATATATTTTTCAAGCGAAGCATTATCAGTCATAAAAATCCTTACATAGACTCGGGTGCACTAACCCCAAGAAGCCCAAGCGTGGTTGCCAAAACTTGCTTGAATGCAAACACCAACGCCAAACGAGATTTCATCAACTCAGCCTCAACATTCAGCACTCTTGAAAAAGCATAAAACTGATGAAAATCAGCCGCCAATTCTTGAGCGTATCGACAAAGCATATAAGGTGCTCTCGCTTTCACAGAAAGAAGAACGATTTCTTCAAAAGACTCTAATTTCATAATCAAAGCTTTTGTACTCGCAATGGATTTTTCATAAGAAACGGATAAAGCCTCTGTTACAGAAGGGGTTTTTGCTATTGAATCAAGTTCTTCTTTTGTAAAAAACGGCTCTGATTTGGTCTTATTTTCTGTATCAAAACGCTCTGCAACAGCCGCTCTTAAAATACTACAAGCTCTAGCATGTGCATACTGGACGTAAAATACAGGATTTTCATCATTTGAAGATTTGGCAAGATCAACATCAAAATCCAATGTCGTATCAATACTGCGCATAATCATCCAAAAACGTGTCGCATCAACGCCGACTTCGTCAATCAAATCACCAAGCGTAAGCATTTTTTTGCGCTTGCCCATGCGAGTTTGTTCCCCATTTATAATGAGATTTACAAGTTGCCCCAACAAAACTTCTAGCTTGTCACCATCGTAGCCTAGTGCCTCGATAGAAGCTCTCATTCTCGCCACATAACCATGGTGGTCTGCACCCCAAATATTTATCATTCGGTCAAATCCACGAAGCAATTTATCGTTATGATATGCTATATCAGCTGTCAAATAAGTGTTTGAGCCATCCGCCTTTTTGATTACTCTATCTTGTTCATCACCGTATTCAGATGATTTAAACCAAACTGCGCCTTCTTTTTCGTATACTTTGCCATTTTCTTTAAGCTGTTTGACGCATTTTTCGACTTCACCCGAATTATGCAAAGATGATTCTGAATAAAAATTATCAAAATTCACACCAAAATTTTCGAGTAAATCTTTTTGAAGCTTAAAAAGTTCCGCTTTAGCAAATTCGCCTAAGTCTTGCAAATCTAATTCTTCAGCCGTTTTGTTTTGCGTTTCAACATATTTTTTTGCCACAGGGACAAGATAATCTCCTGTGTAGTAGTTTTTGACTTCAACTTCATCAGCAGGAAAATTTGCATCTTCGCCCAACTCCTGCAAAACTCTTATTTTGAGTGAATTTGCAAGGGCATTTATTTGATTTCCCGCATCATTAATATAAAATTCCTGAAAAACATCATAACCTGAAAACTTCATCACAGAAGCTAAAGCGCTTCCCATTGCCGCCCAACGGCCGTGGCCAATGTGGAATGGCCCTGTCGGATTAGCCGAAACATACTCCAGAATGACTTTTTCGCCTTGTCCGAAGTTATTTGAACCAAAATTTTCTTTTTTTTGAAGGATTTTTTTGATGACCGCATCTTGCTGTTCTTTTGTAAGTTTGAAGTTAATAAATCCGCCTATAATATTGATTTCACCTTCAAAATCTATATTGTCGACAACTTTTTGGGCAATAAGAGGCGGTGCCATTTTTGCAACTTTGGCAAAAGGTGAAACATTAACTGCAAAATCACCAAATTCGGCGTTCTTAGGAGTTTCCACCCTTAATGCTATTTCTGTTGAACCATCAAAGCCAGCTTTTACGATTGCCTGATTGACTTTATCTAAAATTAAATCCTTAAACATATTTTCACCTTTTTTACTCTATTTTGATTATAAAACAAACTAACAGTTTTCAGCTATTTTTTTGACAGCTTTATAAAGTTTGTCGAGTTTGTCTTTCGAAGTCCCCAACCCGCAAAGTAGCAAAAAACCTTGTTCATTAGCTAATTCATCTTCGATATTATATTCTGAAAGTTTTTCAGATAATTTGTATCCCGAAAAGCCTTCAATTTTGACAAAAATCTTTGTAAAATCATCATTTTCAAAAAGTTTCACACCCTTAATTTTGGAAAGTTTTTCTCGAATTTTTAAAATTTCCTTCAAAATTTTATCCAATTCTAAAGCACCTTTTTTTGAAGACAAAAAATCAATTGAGCTCTCTATGCTTGCCAAAAGAAGATACGAAGGGGATGTCGAATTTATCAAATTGAGAGATTTTTGAACTTTTCTTCGAGAAATTTTGCTGCCTTTTGAAATGTGCAAAATAGAACTTTGCGTCAAAGCACCTGCTGTCTTATGTAAAGACTGCACTGAGGCATCGGCACCAAAGGCAATTGCAGGGGTCGGCAATTTTTCAGAAAAATTCCACAAAGCCCCGTGAGCCTCAACAACAATCAAAACCACGCTATGTGCTTTGCAAATTGTTGCAATAGTCTCAATATCACTCACAATACCCTCATAAGTTGGGCTGGTCAAAATCACAGCTTTAATATCTTTATCTTCAAAAAGCTCAGACTCTATCAAAGACGGCGAAATTGGCCTTGGTACATCAAAATCACTATCGTATTCAGGCTCTAAAAATACCCCTTCAGCTCTTGATAAAATCAACCCGTTTAGCACACTTATATGAGAATTTCGAGGTATAAGTACCTTATCATTTTCATTCAAAACACTAAGCATAAGTGCCAAAATTCCTGAAGTAGAACCATTATAAAGATAAAAGCTCGCTTTAGAATCATAAATTTCGGCAGCTTTTTCTTGAGAATTTTTCAAAACCCCTTGAGGGTTGCGAATATTATCAAAGCCGTCAATTTCCGAAAAATCGCAGCCAAAAACTTTTTGCCCAACAAACTTTGCAAACTCGCCAAAACCAACCCCGTTATGACTCGGAGTTGTAAATAAATATGGGCGTTTAAACTTCTTAATTAAATTAATTAAATTCATAATTTGTTGTAAAATAAGTAATGTAGTAAACCTTGAACATTAGAATTATAGCGTGGTCCATGAACAATTTAAACCTATTTTCAAATATTGAGCAAGAAATAAATGATTTGCGTGCAAAAATTGCCGCTCATAACAAGCTTTATTATGAGCAAGATAGCCCTGCTATCACTGATGCTGAGTACGATGCTATGTTTCGTCAACTAAAACAGCTCGAAACAGATTGGCCTCAATATGTGACACCTGATAGCCCCACACAAAAAGTTGGCGCTAGTGTTTCTGAGAAATTTTTAAAGCATAAACACAAATATCGGCTTTATTCGCTTGATAATTCGAACAACTTTGAAGAACTCGAAAAATGGTATCAAAGAGTCCGTAAAGAAAGCGGAAGCGAGCAGGTAGATTTGACTTGTGAGCTCAAAATCGACGGTCTTGCAGTGGCTTTGACATACGAAAAAGGTGAACTAGTAGTCGGTGCGACACGTGGCGACGGCACCGAAGGGGAGAATATCACACAGAACATCAAAATGGTCAAAGGTATACCACACACCCTAAAAGATAAAAATGGCAAAATAATCCCTCTTGATATTGATGTCCGCGGTGAGGTTTATATGCCTATTTCTTCTTTTGAAAGACTAAATGAAGATAACCTCAAACGTGGCGAAAAAGAATTTGCTAACCCTCGCAACGCTGCGGCAGGGTCGTTGAGACAGCTTGATAGCAATATCACAAGACAAAGAGATTTGAGCTTTTTTGCCTATGGTGCGATTTTGAATGGTGAAGACGCCCCGAAAACGCATTATGATACATTGGAAAAATTAAGAAAATTGGGATTTGAAACGAATAAATGTTATCTCACATCTGCATTAAGTATTAAACAACAAATTGAACATTGGAAACGTACACGAGCAGAACTTGAGTATGATACTGATGGAGTTGTAATCAAAGTAAATGATTTGCCTTTGCAACAAGAAATGGGATTTACTTCCCGTGCGCCCAAGTGGGCGACGGCGTTTAAATTCCCTCCTGAAGAAGCTTGGACAACTGTCGAAGATATAGAGATAAATGTTGGTCGTACAGGAGCCGTAACACCTGTTGCCATAATGAAATCGGTTTCTCTGGGTGGAAGTATAGTTAAAAGAGCGAGTTTATATAATTTTGATGAGGTTAAATTTCTATGCATCAATAAAGGTTCGAAAGTACTAATCAAAAAAGCAGCGGAGATTATTCCTAAAGTTATAAAAGCTGACAATGCAGATATAATAATGTCCATAGGTGATGGCGGATTTGAAAACTATTTCCCTACACCCACCCACTGCCCATCTTGTAACACTCCACTAATCAAGCCTAAAGGCGAGGTCAATCTTTATTGCCCGAACCAATTAGGCTGTCCTGCACAGCTCAAAGCCAGATTTGAATACTTTATCTCCAAAGACGCAATGAACATTGACGGGGTCGGTCCTGCGATAATCGAACAGCTTTTATCCAAGGATATGATAAAAAATCCAGCGGATTTGTATACTTTGAGCAAAGATGACTTTTTGAAGCTGGATTTGGTCAAAGAAAAATCCGCCGCAAATATCTTCAATGCAATCCAAGAGAGCAAATCACGCCCTTTGAATAAGTTTTTGACTGCAATTGGAATTCGTTTTGTGGGAAAAGAAACAGCGGATATTTTGAGCCAAAATTTTACATCGATTGATGAACTACAAAATGCCTCAAAAGAAGATTTGGCAAAGCTTGATGGGATTGGCGAAAAAATCGCTTCATCTATTGAAAATTTTTTCAAAGAAGAAAAAAATCTTTCAATTTTAGCCAAATTCAAAGAAGTCGGTATCAACCCTACAGAAGTCAAAGCAGAAAAAGCATCGCAGACTTTTGGAGGCAAAACTTTTGTCGTAACAGGCACATTATCGAGCATGGGACGCTCTGAAGCACAAGATGAGATAAAATCTCACTCTGGCAAGGTAACGTCTTCTGTGACAAAGAACACAGACTTTTTGGTGGTCGGAGAAAACCCTGGATCGAAGTATCAAAAAGCACTTGATTTAGGTGTTATAATATTAGATGAAAATCAATTTCTGGAAGTGTTGCATCATCCGGAAAAAATTGCCACTTATACAAGGGGAACCTAATGAATAAAAACTTCAAAATCATCCAAATTTCCGGCATTTCAGGCATATTGCTTATTGGTTTTGTATTGTTTTGTTTGTTTTGCGGATTTATCGGATTTCCTATCTGGTTTTTGGCAAATTCATGGAATTACGTTGTAGCAGGGTTTTTAGGCGGACCTTCGATGAATATTCTTCAAGGTTCACTATTGTGGGGAATTGTTTGCCTTTCAATCTATATCTGCGCAAAAGACACTTTTTCAATAAAAATTGCAGCCGATGAAGAAATGGCTACCGATCCTGAAATGATTAAAATGCTTTCTGATATTTCTGATGAAGAAATTAACGAAAACGAAAAAGAAAAAGTTAATAAATAACTTATATTAAAAATTTGTAACATTTGGAGTTAATTTGGCAATTTCTTCTGCCTTTTGCATTTAATAATTTAGTTTATTAAACGGTTAAGAGCAGGTTTTATGATTAATTCAGTAAATAAATATTCATTCGGAGCAGGGAATTATGCACTAGTGGCACAAAGCCCAGATAAAGAACAACAACGCTATGCACCACAAATGCAGCCTCAGCACGATTCTTTTGTAAAAAAACCTAAAGACGGAAGAAGCTTTTGGGACAGACACTTGGCGGCAATTCTTGGCATAACATCAATTGCTTTCCTTGGAATGTCATTACTGAATGCTAAAAGAGGCCGTTTGGCCAGAGAAATGATGGAAAAAGCCCAAAGAGGCGGCGAAGAACTCCAAAATTCTATGGGACCAAAATTGACCAGAGAAACTGTTTTTGAAAACTATGCTAAAGACGATAATATAGCATCTTTTAAAGACTTACCAGGAATGAAAGAAGAGAAAAAAATATTACAAAGAGATGTTATTGATGCAGTTAAATACGAAGATATTTATAAAGCAACCGGTGCAGGAACAGTAAATGCCTTGATTCTTCATGGTCCTGCAGGTACAGGCAAAACAAATCTTATAAAAGTTCTTGCCAAAGAGCTTGATGCTGAAGTGGCCAAATTTGCAATTGCAAAAGACGGTTCGCCTTTTGTAAATCAAAATTCAATCAACTTGAATAACAGAGCTGATTTTATCAAAAAAGAAGCTCTTGCTAACCCTGAAAAACAATATATAGCATTTTTCGACGAAATTGAGGGGATGCTGACCGAAGATAAAAGCGGAAGTAACCCGCATCGCCAAGAATTAATCAAAACAGTATTGATTTTATTGGATGATTTCAAAAATATACCAAACATAAGAGTAGCAGCTACAACTAATGAAACATTAAACAAATCAACAGGCTTTTTTGCCAATATGAATGAACCTGCTATGGACAGATTCCCTGTTAAAATCTTTATAGATAACCCTGATAAAGATGCAAGAACAGCTGCGTTGAAGTATCATTTGAAAAAAACTCCACATGCAAAAGATTTAGTGCAAAATCCAAGGCTAATGAATAATATTTCTGATGAATTAGAAGGCTATTCTCACAGAAATATTGAACAAATAGCAGATAGTGCAAGAAGAATTTTGACAGAAGATATTAAAAATGCTCGCATAGCAAAGAAATCTGAAGATATCCCTCTGAGCAAAAAACATTTTGATACAGCAATAGAAGAGTTCAGAAAATCAAAAGACCCTGCGGTTGAAGGCTAAAAAATCATTACAAAGATTTAAGAATTTTTTCCGCTAATTCATAAGCTTTGAGCTTTAAATCTTCATAAGTCGAGTCATTTTCTATGACATAATCCCAATCTGTGACATCATCAAGAGCGGTTTCTGTCAGGTCATCTTCTTTGACCAACTCACCACGAATTGAACGGGCTTCACGAGAGGCTTCGACTCTTATCAAAATTGCATCTGCGTTTTTAAGGATTTCGAGTTCGCTTTTTACTCGCAAATCTGGAATTATGACATTATAATCAAGTTCAATTATCTTTTCCAACCAATAAAATGGGCTGATTGCACGTCCATAATCGCCAAGAGCAATCAAATCTGCTCGATATTGTGATTTATTTGCTTCAATTTCTTCAAAAGTAAGACCTTTTTGACGCCCATATTCGATTTTGATAGCATCGCCTATACCGACACGCTTGAAGCTTGTAAGTTTTTCGAGCAAAATCTTTGCTACAGTATCTTTCCCTGAAAATTGTTTCCCTGATAAAGCTATGATTTTTTTACTCATCTTTTTTCCTTATCTTTTCTAATTGTCATGCTGAACTTGTTTAAGTATCGGAATGACGATAATTTTTTATCTAAAATTTATACTCCGGAATTTCAAATTTTTCAAAATCGGCACCCTTATTTGCCCATTTTACATAGGTTTTATGTGCAAGTTCATGAACATTTTGGTAATATTCTTCATCAATATATTTGTTATAAACAGCTGTCCTTTCTCCTGAATAAATACCCATTATTCTTGCATATTTTGAAAGTTCGGCTTTGTCCAAACCTGCTGAATAAGCTTTTGTTTTAGCATCTGTGCCTGATGGACGAATTTCGATATATTTGTCACTAAATCTGAAATATGAGCCGTCACCAACATATAGAGCCTCTTCTAAGTTTGAAAAATCAAGCTCTTTGAAAGTGTCCGATAAAATCTTTTTTATGTTTTCAATCGTGATTTTACCGTTTCTTTTCGCCATTACCAAAGCCAAATAAAATAAATCATTTTTTGTACGCTTAAGCTCGCCTTCTTTTTTAGTGATTTTTAACACCTCAATATCAGGCTCGCTTTCATTGTAATAAGCTACATCAACTCTAACATCAAATTTTCCTTTAATTTCATTTTTGATGAAGATATTTTTCAAATATTCAGAGAGAAGCAAACCTTTATCTTCGCACTCTGAAACAAGTGCCGAGGTTATGATTATGGCTTCTGTTGCGCTTTTTTCTCTCATTGCAATAGCCAATCTTCCTGAATTGCTCTCGATTAATTTTTCCGCTCCAATTATCATCCCTCCTGATTCTTCTCCTCCAAAAATCAATCTTGGCTGAATTCCAAGATTAATTTCTTTCCCAAAAACATCTTCTATCAGCACTTCTTTTGAAGGATTTTTCTTAATTTGTTTTTCAACTTTTTTCATTATATTGGCAATTTCTTTGAAACCTACAGGCACGTTAACAACTTTAATGCTGTTATTTTCGCCCCATTCGTCCCAGCTCATTGCAGAAGCAGTTGTTTTAATCATAAATCTCGGATAATCAAATAAAATTTTGTTTGCCCTAAGAGTGCACTCCCAAAACAACATTATCATCAAAAATGACTGATTAGCTGTGTAAACCACCAAAACCTTATCATCTGTAAGTTTTACGTAGTCAATGCCAAGCTTATCAAGAGTTTCTTTGTTATTTACACTCTCAATCTGGGTGACAGTCAATCGGTCATGGTCGGGGTCTGTAATCAAAATAACTGTCCCTAGTGGCTTATCGGCAAATTTTTGGTCATAATGTAATGTCTCGATTACAGGCATGGTGATTGTACAGTCCTCATTTTTCAAAAGAACACCTGCGTCTGCTGACCAGTCATAAAAACCTTTTTTGCCCTTCGGGTCAATATCTGCTTTGCCGATTGAATGGAAAAAAGGATCTTCTTGAATATTTGACCACTCAAAACTTTTATCGATTGACAATTCTTTCAAAACTTTACTAAGTGTTGCATAAGCAGACCCACCAACACTTTCGATAACTATCGGATTTTCAGCCTTTTTTATCAACTCCAAATTATGCTTTGTTGCGACTCCATTTTTCAGGTAATCAACATACAAATTCACTCCATTATTGAGTTCTTTCATAAGTTTCTGATCAATATTTGCATCATTAAGAGCAGAAATTTTGATAGAATATTCACCTTTTTCTTCAGTTTTTTTGAATATTTCGGCGATTTTGTTTACGAACTCTAATGATTCTTCTGGCAAATACTGACTACCTTGGTCATTAAGGTCTTTTGTTGCGTTTTTAACGCTGATTCCGTGACTGGAGGTTATATATTCTCCTCCCAAAAGGTCTAATTTGAATACAAGAAAAGATGCCATCCAAATCGGTATTGTCCCAAAATCAACAGGAATATAGGTTTTAATACCCAAACCTGCTTGAATTCTGGCTATCAATTCCAAATATTCTTTAGAATTGTACCTTACTTCTGATGCAGCAAGCTTGCGAATGTCTTTGCCTTGATATTTGTCTATTGCAACTAGTCCTTTTGCCACAGTAGCAAGCAAAATGCCTATTTTGTTAATCGGGAATCTTGTATCCTCAGGGAATAAAATATTTTGAGGTCCACGTATGCCTGCTGTCGAGACTTGAGCTTCTTTGGAATAATTCTTGAACCACTCCAAAAGCCCCATACCTTCGGGGTTAGATACTTCGTCATAATTATAAAGATAGGCCTTCTTTAGGACAAATTCAAACTCATTTTTATTATTCAAATCTAAAAGATTTCTTGTTTTTATATAATCAGGCGTTTTCTCATTAATTGTGTCGAATAATGCCTGTTCTAATTTGCAAGATGCTTGCTTCATTATTATACTTTGCCTTTTTAAACTATTTTTGGATATTATAGCAAAAATAAATCTTAAAGGTTATTTTTTAAGTTTTTTTCAAATTTACGAAACATATTATCGTTTTTTTGAAGGACTGTAATATAATTTTTTAAATTTCCATCAGCAATCTCTAATCTTTGATTTTCCAATGCTTCTTCAAAATGTTTTTCAAGATGAGCTGTCATCTCATTTCTATTTTCGACTTTGTCAACAAGCATAGGTTTTTTGACCTCTACAAGAATCTCAGGAGAAGTATTTCGCAAGAAACAATATCTGATACAAAGCGGAATCAAATTCACTCCAGCCAAATTTGATGCAATATAAGTTATTCCTGAACCAAATTCGATAGGAGAATAATCTTGAGGTCGAATTATACCCTGTGGATAAATATAAAAAACTTTTTGAGGCGAATTTAGATGATTGACGGCAAAATTCAATGACTTTAATATAGATTTTGGCGATTTCTTATCTATTGAAAATGCTCCGAATTTTCTCATCATAGGCAAAAGGTGCAATTCTTCAACCATAAACCTCATATCCAACCCAAAAATTTGACGACAAAGAAAATACGCCAAAATACCATCCCACCAACAAATATGCGGAGCATAAATAATAACAGGTTTAGTTTTATCTCGTTTTTTTAAAAGATGACGATTTTTAATTCTTACCGCAGCAAATTTCCCCTTTAATAAATGCTTAAAAACAATATCTGTTCCAATTTGCCAGAACTTGTTAACTTCAGCAGGTATAAAGGGTAAGCTCTCTCTCTCTAAAGACGGTGGTCTCACACTGTATAAATCTTGTTTTAGCCTCATAGAAATACTTTAACCAACTTTTTCAAAAAATGTATTGCCAATGAGGCTACAGAAAAAGTTCAATTTCTACAAAATTGAGGCTTTTTCGCATCCGAAAATACGAAGTGTGAAGCACAAACACAGCCTTGGCTAGAGGATGGGTTTGTGCTAAACCGGACACGGTGTAAACATTTCATTACATATAATTGACGTAAGAACTTGAAAAGTTATAATTAATTTAGATTTATAGAGGGAATATGGGTGAAAATCCCAAGCTGTGCCGCAACCGTTATAGCCGGAATACTCGACAAATCGAATAACTTGCTAGTACTTCGCGCTTAGAGGAAAGCAAACTTTTTAAAAAGTTTTTGTATCTAGCAGTATGTGTACTGGTAGATTTTTTATAGGTAAAAATGGTAACACCGATAATATCAAATGTAAGTATAAATAGAGGCACTTGCCCGCATGGAAACCCCATAGGCGCATGTCCAATATGTAATGGCGGCGGCGGTGGCGGCGGTGCTATTGCTTCTACTCTCAAAAAAGATACTGTTCAAGGCGGAATGACTTGGAATGAATGTTTTGCATATCTGCGAATGGTGCAACGTCAAAAACAAAATATGCAAGACGAAAAACAATTTCAAACAAATTCTTTGATGAATTTTATCCAAAACAATCGAATTGTACAATTTATGGCGGCCAATATGGCAACCATTTCTACTTTTTTACAAATAAATATAGCTCAACCGATTACAAATTTTGCGAACAGAGTTTTTTCTGCAATAACATCTCCTATAGCTAATTTGGTAAAAGCAATTACAAATACCCCTCTCGCTAACACTCTAAAAAATTTGGCAGAAAAAATCCAAAAAAATCTTGTAGATATCTCTAATAAAATTGCTTCTATGATAGGCGAACCAATTATGGCTGCAGCTAAATTTATTTCTGATAACTGGCAAAAACTCAAAGCTAAAAAATTCATGTTTTTCTCCCCTGTAGACACAGAAATGGAGCAAGGCGATCAAGACGAGGAAATCGAACTCAAAAGATGGTTAGGAATCAAAACTCTAAAAGAAAGTATTGAAAAACTTTTAAAATCCCAAAAAGATAATAAGGAAATCGCTGAATGGTTATAGGCCTGCAAAACAACCCCATAGAAAATCAAAGACAACAAAACTTGAATAATGAAAGACTCAAAAAATTTCAAGAGGAAACAAAACGTGGAGTTATAGTAAATAGCATTGTAAAAGATTCTATTAATTATAATCAAAATGACATGCTGCGTGATTATATAATACCTGCTGATATGGAAATTCCTGAAGACATTAAACAGCCCAAAAAAGAGACCTCTAATCAACCTTTATTAAAGCTTTGCCTAGGGTCACTTGGCGTTTTGGGAGCAATTGGAGCAATCACAAAAGCCAGCAATAAAATTGCCGAAAAACAATTTAAAAAACCAAAATGGGACTCTCTGCCTGATATCGGCAGAAATATGAACCTGAATAGCGAATCTCATTTTGTAACTTATATGATGATACAAAACCCTCAAACTAAGACTGTAATAGGTGCTTCAGCATTTTTCGTTTTTGCTGCTACTGCGTTTGTTTTGAAAAATTTTACAGACGGATTCAAAGATATTTGGGTCAAAAAACAATATGCCAAAGCCGATTATAAACTTCAAGACAACCTTATCGATGTCGAAACAAGGATTTTTAAAGGCAAAAATGAAATTATTCGAACAATGATGCAAGATACCGCAAAAGAAATGAAAATAATTATTGAAAACAAAAATGTCCAAAAAAGCCAGTCATTTGAAGGCTTTACCCCGTTCAAAGGTAATATCGAGCCAGAAAAAAATGAGACCCAAAAACCAGAAGAACCCAAAAAAGATAATTTCATACCTGCAATGCTAACAATAGGCACAATCATAGGGGCTGTTTTGCTTGGGAAATATGCTTTCAAAAATATCCAAAAAACAGGCAAAATCATCCAAGACAGCAATGATAATATGCATAAACAAATCGGAGAAATTCTAAACAAAACGCCGGATGAAATTCTTGAACAAAATAAAGATACTTTAAAAGATATCTTCTCGGTAATGAATTTCAAACCTTATGAGGTAGAAGACAAGCTTAAAAAAGCCAAACTTCCTGAGGCAGAAATCAAAGAAATTGTTGAAGCTGTCCAAGAACGTACCAAAAAATTCACCCAAGCCCCTGCCGCACTAGGCGGACACCCAGGGAAAGTTCAATATTTCACCTATATTGATGATGCCAAAGGGCATTTTTACAACTGGATAATGAACATAGAATCAAAGCCTCTTGGGGTTTTGGCTATGGCAATAGCTGCAGTTACAGGGGTTGGCTATGTCGGTGAGCAATCTGTCAACGGAATGCGTGAAGCAGAAGTCAAAAAAATGAACAACGAAACTGAATTGAACCTTCATAAAAGACTTATCAATGTCGAGCTTCGTAATTTCAAACAAAAAAAAGAAAGCTACATAAAGCCTCTATTAAAAGAATTTAAGGCGCAAGCACCGCAAAAAAGCAAAGCTCAATTAGATAGTATGGCTCAAAATATTTTGTACGAAATCAAAAATGGTCCGCCATTTGTATACGCATAGGAGAAAATATGCAGTCAATCCCGAAATATAACCCAGCAATTTATATGCCGCCTCAGCCAAATATCAATATTGGCAATGATGTTGAGGAACTCGGCATAAAAATGCAGCTTCCTGACAATAGCAAAAATAGCTGTACTTTTAATGAGCCTCTGGTTGCAAAATTGGTGCAAAATTCTGAAAAAACTATTCCTCTAATCGAAAAGAAAATTCTTTCAACAAATGATGAAAAAGTCATTGCAGAAGGTCTTTACACCTTTGATAGGATGATAGATGCCGGCAAATTCAACATAGAAAAGTCTTACCCTACTTTAGCAAAATTCAATAATACCAAATCAGCTAATATACAGGTTCTTTTGGCTGGAATTTATCGCAAAACTCAAATCCCTGACGCATACGGACCTCTCAATAAAATGCTTATACAAGACAGCATTAACCCGCCACAGGCATATTTTGACCCGACAGAAGAAATTGGCGGAGCAATTTTGGAATATATAAAAAATGCAAGCGCACAAAAAGCTTATTCTAATAAATAAGCCAATAAATTAAGAAAATATGAATAAATTTCACAAATGCTCTTGAATAGTCTAAAATTAAAGTTGTTTTACATCTAAAAGGCAAAAAACATGCAAAACACACCTCGCGGAATGCGACTTCATATCGGAATTTTCGGCAAAAGAAATGTCGGGAAATCCAACATCCTCAATGCTTTGACCAAACAAAACATCTCAATCGTATCAGATGTGGCAGGAACAACCACCGATCCTGTCGAAAAAGCAATGGAACTGCTCCCTTTGGGGCCTGTACTTTTTGTCGACACTGCTGGTATTGATGATGAAGGCGAACTTGGTGAAATGCGTATTGAAAAAACCGTCAAAATGTTTGACAGAATTGACATTGCAATCATTGTCTCTGATCAATCAGGGTGGAGCGATTTCGAGAAAAAACTTTATCAAGAATTTATGCAACGAAAAATACCTATTATTGCAGTCTTAAACAAATCCGACCTAGGCGCAATAAATGAACAAAATCTTCAAAAAATTAAAGACTTAGAATTGAAATATGTCACAACATCCGCCAAAAATGGCTCAGGCATTGATGAACTCAAACAAAAACTCATTGAACTTGCTCCTGATGAATTTATTAACCCACCCGCTATTGTGGCTGACCTTGTCCATGCAGGCGAAATAGCTGTACTTGTTGTCCCTATTGATATGGAAGCCCCAAAAGGACGTTTGATTTTGCCGCAAGTCCAAACAATTCGAGACCTTTTAGATAATGACTCTATGACAATGGTGGTCAAAGAAAGAGAGCTTAAAGAAGCCCTCGAAAGACTGAATAAACCTCCGGCACTCGTAATTACTGATTCACAAGCTTTTTTGAAAGTCTCGGCGGATGTGCCAAAAAATATAAAATTGACATCTTTTTCTATACTTTTTGCAAGATTTAAAGGAGAATTGAACGAATTTGTCCGAGGCGCTACGGCAATAGAAAAACTAAAACCTGGAGATAAAGTGTTAATTTGCGAATCCTGCACCCACCATGCCATAGGAGATGATATCGGACGGGTCAAAATCCCAAGATGGCTCACTCAATATGCAGGCGGAAAACTTGAATTTACCCATTATGCAGGACATGATTTTCCCGAGAATATCGCAGATTACAAGCTCATAGTTCATTGCGGAGCTTGCATGACAAACAGGCGAGAAATCCTCTCTCGCATAATAAAAGCCCAAAAAGCAGGTGTACCAATCACAAACTACGGTCTCGCAATCGCCTACGCTTTAGGGATTTTTGAGAGAGCTCTTGAACCATTCCCGCTTGCAAAACAAATCTATGATGAGTGCAAACAATCATAAAAAAGTATATAATTAAGGGAAATTCAAAAGGATAAAAAATGACTTATAGAGAAGAAAAAGACTTTCTTGGCACAAAAAATATCCCGCAAAATGCTTTTTGGGGCATTCATACAGCTCGTTCGCTCGAAAATTTTCCTTTATCTAATTATCAAACGCACCCATATTTCATCAAAGCCTATGGATACGTCAAACTTGCCTGTGCCTTGACAATCAAAGACCTCGGCGTATGGGAAGAAACCAAAACAAATGCAATAATTCAAGCCTGTGAAGAAATCATTGAAGGAAAATTCAATGACCAGATAATAGTAGACCCGATGCAAGGAGGGGCAGGCACTTCTCTTAATATGAATGTCAATGAAGTCATAGCCAATCGTGCTCTTGAGATTTTGGGGAAAGAAAAAGGCAACTACGATATCATCGACCCAATTGAAGATATCAATCTTTATCAATCAACAAATGACACTTACCCGACAGCGTTGAAAATAGCTTCCATTTTGATTTTGAGAGACCTCGAGAAAAATGTAGTTGCCCTCCAAGAAAGTTTTGAAGCCAAAGAAAAAGAATTCTCGGACATTGTAAAAGTAGGCAGAACACAACTTATGGATGCGGTTCTTACAACACTAGGCAAAGAGTTTTCATCTTACGCAGAAGCTGTGGCACGAGATAGGTGGAGAATTTACAAGTGTGAGGAAAGACTTCGCGTGGTTAATATCGGAGGCACTGCCATTGGCACAGGGCTGTCTGCTCCTCGAAAATTTATCTTCGGCGTGATTGAAAAACTCAGAGACATCACAGGAATAGGTTTAGCGAGAGCTGAAAACATGATCGAAAATACCCAAAATTGGGATGCTTTCGTGGAAGTAAGCGGAATTTTAAAAGCCCATGCGACAAATCTCATAAAAATTTCAAATGACCTGAGACTTTTAAATTCAGGACCAAAAGCAGGATTTTCAGAGATAATTTTGCCAGCGAGACAAGTCGGCTCATCAATTATGCCAAACAAAGTCAACCCTGTAATCCCTGAGGCTGCGGCCCAAATCGGAATAAAGGTTCTCGGCAATGATGTAATAATAAACCAATGTGTATCAATGGGGCAGCTTGAACTCAATCAGTTTGCGCCTATGATTGCTTTTTCTTTCCTTGAATCGCTTGAACTGCTCAACAATACAAACAAAATGCTGACAGAAAACTGTATAAAAGAGATAAAGCCAAATATAAAAAATATTCAAAAAACTCTCGATAATAGCTTAGCAACCTTGACAGCTCTTTTGCCAAAGCTTGGATACAAAAAAGTATCTGAAATAGCTATTGAAATTGAAAAAAGCAATTTAACAATTAAAGAATATATTTTGAAAAATAATATTCTTTCTGAAGCAGATTTTGACTATCTGACATCATCCGAGGCAATTTTGGCTCTGGGTTACAAGTCCTAAGTTCTTTCAGGATACCTTTTATAACCTGTTACAACAAGTCTATCTTTTTTAGAAGTTTCTTGATTTTGAAAATCAGTTAAAGCTTTCTCAAAATCTTCAGGTTTTATTCGTAAACTATCAATGTCATTTTGTTCAAATGTTCCTGATTCCATTTTATCGAAAATCCCAGCTCTCAAATATGCGTTTGTATGTGCATCATTTGCAATTTTTGCTATATCTGCACCGCTTGATTTTTGATTATGAAGTTTTTGAGTAAAAGCATCTGCATTAAACTCATCTGAAAGAGGTTTGTTTTTAGAATGTATATTAAAAATATGCTTTACACCCTTCAAATCAGGGTTTTTGACTGGAACGTGTGTTCCAAATCTACCCGATCTTACTAAAGATCCATCAATAATTTGAAGTTTATTTGAAGCAGCAATCACATGAACATTTCCGAATTTGCCTTTTTCTAAATCGCTCATCAATGTCAAAAGCTGATTTACAACTTTATTATCATATCTGGCAATAGTTGAACCATCACGTTCTCTGCCAACACCATCAATTTCGTCAATAAATATGATTGATGGTTGATGTTCCTTAGCTTCTGAAAATAAACTTCTCCACTTTTCTTCAGTTTCTCCAATCCATTTGGTTTCAAGTTCAAGCCCGTTTAATTCTATATAATGAGCATCGACTTCATTAGCCACTGCTTTTGCCAAAAGGGTTTTACCATTGCCGGGGTCTCCAACAAGCAGTGTTCCTCTGTTTAAAATCTGATTTTTAAATGCGGCAGGATATTTAATAGGATATATAATAGACTTTTTCAATTGAGCGATGGCCTCATCTTGACCACCCACATCTGCAAAAGTAAGTTTTTTTTCAGTTATTGCATCTGGCGAAGCCTCTCCTGATAATTGCTCAAGACGCCTAACATTCAACTTTGTTATGGTAGCTAAATCCTGTTTCGAAAAATCGAACTGTTTTACAGTCAATTCTCTAACTTTTGCTAAATCTTTTTCAAATTCATCGATAATAGGAATTTCAACTCCATCGATAATTAACTTGTCTCCTTCATTTACAAGAAAAGAATCTCCTTTTTCAAAAACTTCATCTGCCTCTACGTTTTTTACTGTAATAGGGTTTTTATTTAAATTATGAAAATAATTTAAACCATCCTCTTGAGTAATAGCAATGGCACCTTTTATATTTTTATCTTCAATCATCATAAATGTTTTAATTACTTTAGGAATGGACGATATAGATTCTTTCAAAAGATTTATTGCAGTCTTTTGGTTCTCCCCTATAAGAACAAGATCTTGCTCGCCTATAGCTTGCATAATAGCTGTAATCTTTGTGCTTAACAGGACTTTAGCTCCGAAATTAAGATTGTTTTTTTGCACCAAAAGGCTATTATAATTTTTGTCCAAAAGACTTACTTTTGGAGACTCGGAATTTGAAACTATAGGCGTAGAAACAACAGCACTTGTGGGAGTTTGTTTTTTAGACTCCACAGGCTCTAAATTTCTAACCGATAAATTTTGAAAATTAATAATCATCAACGCCTCCCTTGGCAAAACACAACCTATACAAATAAAAACAACCTAGAAACAGCATTTCAAATACTGCCTCTACGAGTGTAACAGCTTAAGAGGAAAAATCAACAGAGAGTATATACTAATTTAATGTTTCTTATCAATTAATAACGAAGCCACCACAAAATATTTTTTGCCTTGTAATACAGTATTAGACGAGTTCTCCCGAAATTGAAACAGTATAATCTTTGATTATTATATTTTTTTCAGCAAGTTTTAGTGCTTTTTGTACTACCATCTCAACTCCAGAGCAGCATGGGACTTCCATATGTACGATAGTGATTGAATTGATATCTTGATATTTGAAAATATCAGCAAGCTTTTCGACATATCTATCCAGAGTTGCATCAAGTTTTGGGCAAAACATAACAAGAACTTTATTCTTGAGGAATTTGTTATGAAAATTTGCATATGCAAATGGAACACAATCAGCCGAAATTAACAAATCAGCATTTTTCAAATACGGAGCATTCGGGTTCAAAAGCCCAAGTTGAATCGGCCAAGTATTAAGCTGCGACTGAACGCTGACATTTTGAGCTGTTTCAGTATTTTTGTCCCTATCAATAGTTTTTGCCATAGTTCCTGGGCATCCGCAAGGAAGTTTTTCTTCATATGAAGGGACTTCAATTCCATTTTTTTGAAGATAATCTGTAGCTTGAGCCAAAAATGTCTTTTCTCCGTGCTCAAAAAGGTGTTTCAAGTGGGCTTTGATTACATTCGCACCGCCTTTTGCTACATTTTCCATTACTTTGTACTCGTCATAAGGCTCTGCTTCTCGCTCTTCAATTTTCATTGCTCCGACAGGGCATTCGCCTATGCAAGCACCTAATCCGTCACAAAACAAATCACTCACGAGTCTGGCTTTGCCATCGATTACTTGCAATGCACCTTCGGGGCAACCTGGGATACAATTCCCGCAACCGTTACATTTATCTTCATCAATTTCAATAATATTTCTTTTCATTTTCTTTACCTTCATTAAATTGTCATTGCGGGAGTAGTTTTGAGATTGCTTCGCTTTGCTCGCAATGACGTTTTATTAAAAATACGACACGGCAATCTTTTTTTATTTTCAGGAGAAGAGCCGAAGTTTGAGTCTTAGCCCTTCAAGGACAACATCCAGCTTGTCCAATTTCACATTTCTGAGGTCGGGTACTACTCGTACCCTCTTATCCTAATATCGCTTTCAAATCTTCATCAGCCGTTGTAATTGGCTTGATTCCAAATTTTTCCACCAGTACATTCAAGACATTTGGGGTGATAAATGCTGGCAAAGTTGGTCCTAAACGGATATTTTTGATTCCAAGATAAAGCAGTGAAAGCAAGATACAAACCGCTTTTTGCTCATACCAAGAGAGAATCATCGACAATGGTAGGCTATTCACATCTGTTTTGAACGCACCTGCAAGCGCCACTGCGATTTGGACAGCTGAATAAGCATCATTACATTGACCGATATCTAGCAAACGAGGGATTCCTTCAATATCGCCGAATTCAAGTTTGTTGAAACGATATTTTCCGCACGCCAATGTCATAATTACGCAGTCATAAGGCACTTTTTGGGCGAAGTCTGTGTAGTAGTTACGTCCGCTTTTTGCACCGTCACATCCTCCAACGAGGAAGAAATGTCTGATTTTGCCAGCTTTTACAGCATCGATTACTTTATCAGCAACATTCAAAACTGCATTATGACCAAACCCGATTGTGATTCGTTTTTCTTCTTCATCTTCGCTGAAGCCTTCCATTGACAAGGCTTTTTCTATTACGGGCGCAAAGTTTCTATCGTCGATATGCTTAACGCCTTCCCAAGCAACAAGACCTGAAGTGAATATTCTATCCAAATATCCAGCAGGATTTTGGATACAGTTTGTAGTCATCAAAATAGACCCTGGAAATTCTTTAAATTCTTTGAGCTGATCTTGCCAAGCTCCACCATAGTTTCCTACAAGGTGAGGGTATTTTTTCAAAGCAGGATAAGCATTACAAGGAAGCATCTCACCGTGCGTGTAAACATTAATACCAAGACCTTCAGTCTGCTTCAAAAGTTCATCAAGATCTTTCAAATCGTGACCTGAAACAAGGATTGCCTTACCTTTGATTGGAGTTATACGAACGCTTGTAGGTTCAGGATTTCCGTAGGTTTCAGTATTTGCTTTGTCCAAAAGCCCCATAACTTTTAAATTAATTTCGCCACACTTCATATTTAAAGCAAGCAATTCATTCAAATCCGCTTCACCCCTTGCCAAAGTTGCCAAAGCATCTGCGAAAAATCTATATGCTTCGTCATCTTTATAACCTAACATCAAAGCATGATGAGCATAAGCAGCTGTTCCTTTTAGACCGTAAGTCAAAAGCTCTTCAAGAGCCAAAAGGTCAGCATCTTCAGTTTCTTTTCGCTTCGCAATAGAAATTTCATCTGCTTTTTTCAACAAATCGTCTAAGCTCAAACCTTCTTCACAGCCACAGCCACAATTGCAGTCGCAAATTTCTTCAACAGAAATATTATTTTCTTTACAAAAGTCTTTAGCTTTGTGTTTTTCGGCAACAACTTTTTTGAGTAATTCCAACAATCTATCATCATCGAAATTGACATTGGTTACAGTCGTAAAAAGTGCATCCAATATAAGGTGATCCCTTTCAGGATTTTTAATATTCTTTTTCAAAAGTGCATCGTGGTAAAAAGCTAGTTTTTTAGCCGCAAATAAAATCAAATCCTGCAACTTTGCAGTTGATTCTTTTTTGCCGCAAACACCTACTTGGGTACAACCAGTCCCTTTTGCAGTCTGCTCGCACTGGTAACAAAACATTGACATAAGTTTCCTCCTTATTTCCTAAAGTCTGATATTTTTTTTTGTGTAAAATATTCTCTAAATTCTTGATTGATTTTAATAACAAAATCACCAAGTATACATTGCCCTCCCTGGCAAGGCTGACGATTGAAGAGACATGTCGAATCAGACATTTTCCCTTCAATAATTTCATATATTTCTAAAAAACTTGCATCTTTATACTGTTCGTTAATGACAAAACCACCCTTAGGTCCTTTACTGGATAGCAAATAGCCAGCTTTAACAAGCCTTTGCAAAACTTTTGAAAGATGATTGTCAGAAATTTTGAACTGCTGAGCAATTTCTTTAACAGAAGATGTTTCTTTATCTTTATTGCAGATATAAATCATCGAATGTAGTGCTATTGCAGTTGCTTCAGAAAGTTTTATAACAGATTGCATTTTTATTTCCTTTTCTTAATTGGCATAGTGGTACTATAATGCCAATATAATAATATGTCAACACCTTAATCACAAAACTTTAAAAACTCCAAAGAACCTTGACTATATATTAATATTCGAATATACTTATATTTATATAACGGATATAGGAATATTTTTTTATGAATTTCGAATCATATTCTCTAATATTCAAAGCGCTATCGCACCCTTTGAGGCTCCAAATTGCCTGCGGATTGATGAACAAAAAAGAATGTAATGTATCTACAATGGTTGAAAAATTAGGTGTTTCACAACCCATGGTTTCTCAACACTTGAATATTCTCAAAAATGCAGGAATAATCGAAAGCCAAAGGAAAGGCAATCAAATTTGTTATAGCGTTAACAATGAACAGGTAAAAAATATTATAAAATCAATGGAGATAAACTTATGCGAGTAATAATAGTTGGCGGTGGAGCAGCAGGTGCCAGTTGTGCTGCAAGGCTTAGACGCCTTGATGAAAATGCCAAAATCACAATCCTCGAAAGGACAAATGAAGTTTCAATAGCCAATTGCGGATTGCCTTATTATTGCTCCGAAGTGATAAATGATAGAGACAAAATGATTGTGGCGAAGCCTGAAATTTTCAAAAATCTTTTGAATATAGACCTTAGAATCAATTCGGAAGTTACCATTATTAACCGTAACAAAAAAACTGTAACAGTTAATGGGGAATACGAATTGGAATATGACAAACTCGTCTTGGCTCTAGGAGCAAGCCCTATTGTACCGCCGATTGACGGTATTGACGATGAAAGAATTTTTACAGTCCGCACGCTAAATGATGCTGACAAAATAAAAGATTTCATCAAAAATAACGATGTCAAAAAAGCAGCCGTGATAGGCGGAGGCTTTATCGGTGTTGAAATGTCCGAAAACATTGCACATCTTGGCATAGAAATATCATTAATAGAACTTTCGAATCAAATACTGGCATTTTTGGATGAGGATATGGTTGCTTTTGCCCAAAATCAGATGAGAGATAACGGCATAAATCTTTACCTGTCAGATGGAGTAAAATCATTTTCTGATAGCAAAGTAATCTTAAACAGCTCAAAAGAAGTGCCTTTCGATATGGTCATTCTGGCAATTGGTGTTCGCCCTGAAACAACTGTCGCAAAAGAAGCCGGACTGGCTCTTGGACAGACAGGAAGCATCAAAGTCAATGAATTTATGCAAACTTCTGACGCTGATATTTTTGCAGCGGGAGACAGTGTCGAAATAAAAGACTTTGTCACAGGTGCAGACTCCATAATCCCTCTGGCAGGTCCTGCCAACAGGCAAGGACGTATTATAGCTGATAACATAGCAGGGCAAAATTCTACTTATAAAAACACTCAAGGCACTTCTGTAGTAAAGGTTTTCGACCTAACAGTCGCTTCCGTCGGAAACAACGAAAAAAGATTGCAAAAACAAAATATTGAATACAAAAAAGTCCATATTTGGGGCAATTCCCATGCAAGCTATTACCCAAATTCTTTCCCTCTGGCAATAAAACTCCTTTTTGCTGATGACGGTAAAATCTTTGGAGCACAAGCAGTCGGAATGGAGGGTGTTGAAAAACGTATTGATGTAATATCATCGATTATGAGAATGGACGGAAAAATCCAAGACCTCGTGGATAGCGAACTTTCTTACGCTCCACCGTATTCATCAGCAAAAGACCCAGTGAATATAATTGGAATGGCTGCTGACAATATTCTAAAAGGTTTTGTAAAACCTGCATTTTATGAGGATTTGAATGATTCTTACCTGATTGATGTAAGAACACCAATACAGTTTTCTGTTAAAACAATTGAAGGGGCTATCAATATTCCTGCAGAAAAACTACGAGATAGACTATCGGAAATTCCAAAAGACAAAAAAATTGTCCTCTTTTGCAACAAAGGATTCACAAGTTACAATGCAAGCAGAATATTGCTGCAAAATGGATTTGACAATGTCTTCAGTCTTTCTGGCGGACATTTGCTTTACAAAGAAATAATCAAAAATAAAGAAGGATTTCTTATGAATAATTCACCAAAACCACAAATCATAAATAATACTGAATTTAAAACTCTCCGCGTAGATGCTTGCGGAATGCAATGCCCCGGGCCTATTATGAAACTTTCAGAAACAATCAAATCGATGAATATAGGGGAAGTTTTGGAACTATCTACAACTGACCCCGGCTTCAAATCAGATGTAACGGCGTGGTGTGATTCAACAGGAAATAGCCTTTTAGAGCTAACTACCGAAAATAAAATTATAAAAGCCAAAATCCAAAAAGGCGAGATTTGCCCTTTTAACACTAAAGCTGATTTGCCTACAAACAATCAGCAAACTATGGTTGTCTTTTCAAATGACTTAGACAAAGCCTTAGCATCTTTTATCATCGCAAATGGAGCTCTGGCAGCAGGCAAAGAAGTTACGATGTTCTTTACTTTTTGGGGACTAAATATCTTGAGAAAATCAAACGGAAAGCCTGCAAAAAAAGGTCTAATCGACAAAATGTTTGGAATGATGATGCCAAAAGGTGCAGGGCAATTAATACTTTCAAAAATGCATATGGGTGGGATGGGTACTGCTATGATGAAATGGGTAATGAAAAATAAAAATGTCGCAACCCTTCAAGAACTTATTGAAGATGCGCAAAAAAATGGCGCAAAACTAATAGCCTGTAATATGTCCATGGATGTAATGGGCATAAAAGAAGAAGAACTCATTGACGGAATCGAGATAGCAGGCGTGGCAAAATATATTAATGAATCAAGCAAATCAAATTCGAACCTGTTTATTTGAAAATAGATTGTAAAATTTTAGCAACATTTATCTTTTTAAAATCAATAATATCCATCTTTTGCCTTTTTATTTTCAGGAAGGTGAAAAATGATTACAGATTTTCGCATAAATAATATCAGTAAATTTAATACTCCTAAAAGCACTCCGATACAAAAACAAAATATCGGTAATGATAATGTGTCTTTTAGCGGTATGCCAAAAAATGTAAAAACGGGTATTTTGGCAGGAGGCATAAGTGTTTTGCTATTACTTGGGTATTATGTCAAAAATTATCTTCCGCAAAATGAAAAACAAATCTCAACAGAAATCGGCTGGGATAAAAATACACGAATTCTAGTATCAAACGGACAAAATCTTGCAGGAATGTCTCATTCTTGGGGCTGTAATTCTTATGCAAAACAACTTACAAGCCTATTAAATAAAAATAATATTCAAACCATAGAAGAAGCAAATGATTCTTTGGCTAAAAATGGATATAGCATTGATTTTAGAGAGTTTCATCCTCTGGAAACGCCTGGCGAAAAATTGAATATTTTTAACAAAAAAGATCAAAACAAAAAAAGATTTGTTTTGCTTATTTCAGATAGTGAAAATTCAAAATTTGGAGCTATCTCAAACAATTTTTCCGAAGAAATTCAAAAAATATATAATATTCCTAAAGAAAACATCGTCAGAATTATTACCAAAAACAAACAGGGTTTTGAAAAAGCTGTTAATAAAATGCAAGGCAAAATCGATGCACTGAAAAGCAAAAAAAATGTAGAGCTTTTGGTTCTATATGAAGGACACGGCTATGCAAAAGCTCTGACAAAAGGTGCTGAAAAAATAGAAGGTGCTATGGAAGGCAGTATTTTTAACGAATTTGACGAAGCTATTGGAGAGGTTACAGAATCTTTCACAGAAAGTGAAGTGAAAGAAATGTTCCATAGTAAATTCGGAAAAATTAAAACTTTATTCATATTAGATACTTGCCATGCCGGAGCATGGATAGCAGAAAACTCACAAACTAACGGCAAAAAAACTCTGAATCTCCTATCCCGTTTGGCTTAATATTCTATGCCTTCTCTGGCTTTGACGCCTATATCCCAATAATGTTTTACGGGATGAATTTCTGAAACCAAATGGGCTAATTCGATAATTTCTTTGTGAGCATTTCTTCCTGTCAAAACAATCTCGAGGTCATGCGGTTTAGTTTGTAAAAATTCCTTCATATCCTCAATATTAATCAAATCCAATTCTATTGCGATATTGGCTTCATCAAGAATTATTAATTGATAATTACCTGACTTGGCTGCTTCTTTGACAGTCAGCCAGCCTTTTTCGACTTCAAGCTTGTCCTCAAGTTTCATATTGTTGGAATAAACAATTCTATCGAGTCCTGCCTGAATTATATCAAGCCTGTTACTGAGCGAAGGCATAAGTTTTTTAAAAGAGTGAAGCTCTCCATAATGATTTCCGCCCTTGGCAAAAAGTACAATCAAGACATTCCAACCTCGCCCAAGTGCACGCATGCAAAGCCCCAAAGAAGCGGTAGTCTTACCTTTACCGTTTCCTGTATACACTTGAATATACCCATGTTTTTCAAAATGGGGATCAATTAATTCATCTTGTGACATATCAACGTCCTTCATCAAATTCCTTTCCATGATAAAACTTGATAGATAACATTCAATTAATAGAGCGGTTATTTTTTGGATGTAATTCTTGCAAAAAACCAATAACCCCCATGGCGGATGCTTTCCTAATTTTGTCCGGGGATTCTTTCAGCAAGGTTATAGCCTGAGATAGAAGAGGGTCTTTATCGTACCAACGCTGATTTCCATCCGATTTGGTATCTTGGATAAAGTATTGTATATCTTTTTGGTAAATTTTAGAGAGTTCAAATAGCTCAAAAATATCGACTTTTCTTTCTCCAGATTCCATTAAAGATATTGCAGAAGTAGGCAAGTCAAGGATTACAGATACTTGGGACTGTTTCAGATTTGCATCAATGCGTGCTTGTTTTAGTTTTCTACAAAATTCTTCTTTTTTCATAATTAGGGATTTCTTGAATAATTTATTATAATATAAGTATAAAATAAAAATTCAAAAAAGGGGCATCTATGGACAAACAATCATTAAGACAACACGCTAAAAACATCAGAAATAGCGCTAATTCTAGTCAGATAAGCACTTTGATCTGTGAAAACATCAGAAAAACCCAAGAATTTAAAAATGCAAAAAACATCATGATTTACTACCCATTTGGATCTGAAATCAATATATTATGGTTATTGGACGATTCTTCAAAAAATTGGCTGCTGCCGAAAGTGGATGGCGAAGAAATTGACGTTTATTTTTATTCCAAAGATGATATTTTGTCAGAAAATCAATGGAAAATCCCAGAGCCTTGCATTGATGCCAAAAAAGCCAATAAAAACATAATTGATATGGTAATATTGCCTGGACTTTGCGCTGACAAAAAAGGGTTTAGAATCGGCTATGGACTTGGATTTTATGATAGATTTTTAAGAAATTTGCCGCCAAAATGCATAAAACTTATCCCAGTAATGTCAGAACTGTTTTTGGATGAAGTCCCCAAAGATTTGTGGGATGAACCTCTTGATATAGTAGTAACAGAAAATGAAATATGCAAAATTAATCCTTGACGATGAATTTTGAGCATAATATTATATTTATATTGCTGGGGGCGTTTAGCTCAGTTGCCCCAAGAAAGTCGGAGACTTTTTGAAGTAGAGATTCTGCTCTACCTACTGAGCAAAATTGAAAATTTCATAATATCCAGTGGGGGCGTTTAGCTCAGTTGCCCCAAGAAAGTCGGAGACTTTTTGAAGTAGAGATTCTGCTCTACCTACTGAGCAAAATTGAAAATTTCATAATATCCAGTGGGGGCGTTTAGCTCAGTTGGTAGAGCGTCTCGTTTACACCGAGAGGGTCGGGAGTT
>CAYUHE010000014.1:0-3864 GCA_964444415.1 uncultured Gammaproteobacteria bacterium | reverse complement strand
GGGCGTTTAGCTCAGTTGGTAGAGCGTCTCGTTTACACCGAGAGGGTCGGGAGTTCGAGTCTCTCAACGCCCACCATAAAGACCATCTCTTTCAGAGGTGGTCTTTTTATATGCGAATTTTTGCCGAACTATGCGGGGATTGGGGGATTACCTACAGGGTGAGAGAATCTCTCTTTGTAAGAATTTTAGAGAATTTTGCGCCAAATTCTCTTTTTGAGTTTTTAGCCTCACTTGGGGTTGAAATAAATTTTATCCCACTGAAAATCTTTATTTGCAGGTGTCTTCAACTCTTCAATTACGTCTATGACATAAAGAGGTTGAACCATTCCCACCAGCACAGTATGTATCCCCTTGGTAGACCTTAATGCCCGTATAGCCATATTACTTAGATTCTTTGCAGAAGACAGCTCAGGCATAGAATTAGTAATATCAATTTTTATTTGACGTGTTAATTTCAAATGTTCATTATTGTAGTATGAAGTAATGAGTTCAAATAAATTATTTATTTTATCAGCATAATGAAATAACTCCATTTCTGATTTTTTATTTTCCAGCATACTATTTGCAATGAGATTTGTACAATAATGTAGCCTAGGCAAAAAATATTGATTTAGCGCCGCTTGCCAGCTAGCAATATTTTTGAAATCAAGCCAACTCTTATTTAATTCTTCGAAAATAAACAGATTATTTTCTATTTTAGATAAAAATTCCTTATTTCCATAACGTTTTAATTCTTTATAAATTGATTTTTCAAAAATTAGAATATTTTCAAACTCATGATTAATAATTTTTACATTGCTAAAATCCTGAATGATAGGTTCTGCCAATGTAATCAATTTGTTATCAAAAATTGCATTTAATGGGCGGTTTATCAAAACACCCATATTTTTGCTTTTAGCTAATTGGAGTAAAGTCATATTATTGGATTGATTAACATTAGTATATGCATTAGTTTCTGCTAAATTCATCGGAAATTCAATAACGCTAAAATGATTGTTTGGCGAAATTCCTTCAGCTATTTCAATAACCATCTCAAGAGAAGTGAAATCAAAATTATCAGGACTTGATACAAAGGTATTTGAGCTTATTCCATAATGTTTAATTATTCCATTTTGGACTTCTTTTTCAAGGTATTCAAAAGCTTTTTCAATTCTTGAATAATACTCTTTTCTCGCAATTTCTATATCTATATTATTATTTTTTGCCCATTTTAAATAATATTCAGGATTATGTAATAGATAAACATCAATTGTTTCAATGCCTAATCTATCTATGCTTCTCTGTATCTGGTCTTCTAAAAACTCGGGGTGGATACAGTGTTCCAGACCTTTTTGATACTCAACTAAATCTTTAAAAGCTTTATTGTCAGTTTTTCTAGATTGACTTAAAGTGAAATTTTGACCTTGCAAATATCCGCCTTTAGTTACGATAACAACAGATTCTCTTGATACTTTGTCGTCAGTCAATAATTCTTTTAAAACTTCCCCGATAAGAAGTTCCGAATTCCCGTCAGTATATGTGGAACTTGTGTCTATCAAATTAATCCCTGACAAAAGGGCATTTTTAAGCGCCTCACGATTCGAAGAAGACCTGACATCAAGTCTATAACTACCAAATCCGACCTCAGACACTACTAAACCAGTTTTCCCGAGAATTTCATAAGTAAATTTTTTATTACTTTCGGCAAATATTTTTGTACTATTTTTAGACGCAAAACCTTTTAAAATCATAGATTAATACTAACACAAACTCTATTTCTGGACTAATTGTACGGGGGTACGACAATATGATATAGAAAGTTTTAAATCATAGGGTTTTAGAGATAACGTCAATAACTATATAACTGGGTAGAAATATACTGTACCCATAAATTAGGACACGAAAAAGATAGTTATTTAAATTTCATGTCACATAAATTCCACATGAAACTAAAAAATGGCTTTCAGGAAATCTGAAAACCATTAATTTTACTTGGTTGCGGAGACAGGATTTGAACCTATGACCTTCGGGTTATGAGCCCGACGAGCTACCAGACTGCTCCACTCCGCGATAATTGACTCTACTAACATTATGCATGCTAAAAAAATTTTTACAAGATTTATATTATAACACTATATCTACAGATAATACGCTTGTAATATCGAAAAATTTATTCCCCTTCAAGCTATCTAAATTAATTTATATCTCCATTATTTTTATCCGCTACTTTCTGAAGTTGTTGGCTATGTTCAAAATAATGAATCATACATTCATAATAATTTTAGTTTCAAGAATAATTTACTTAGCAAAAAACTACAAATTTTGATATATATTCAAAATCATATTTTGGTCAAAATTTGAGGATTGCTGATATACACTTGTGGAAAAATTTTGAAGTATCTGATTTTTCGCAAGTTTGGCCGATTCTGTTGCGATATTTGTATCGGCTATAACAGAATTTGACTGTGAATAATTGTCAATACGACTGTCTTGATTGTCCAAAGTTAATGAAAGCTTATTGGTTTGAGAACCTATATCACTCCTTGTAGAATTTAAAGAGGCTATGGCTTGATCTATTCTGTCAATTGTTTGACGAGCAGCATATTGACTCCTGACATTGAAATTCAAATTGCCAATATTGAAAGATGCATTTGCCTGTATTTTAGAAGCTGTATCGGCATTAGCACCTATCTGAATACCTGTTGCACTGCCATTAGGTGTTGCTGATGATGCCACGACAAGACCTGCTGTTTTAAGCTCAGGGGTATCTGATGACAAATCCCAAACTACTGGACTCCAACTTCCTGTAGGCGGGGGGGTTGTATTTGCGTTGACTGCAGAACCTGATGATGTGGTTGCATTATTTTTATAAAAGCTAGTAGCATCAGAAGAACCGGCACCTGCAAAACCACCCTTATTTATAGCCCCGGCAGAATAAAATATATTACTTGTAGTGTAAGAATTTGATATAGTTGTGGCAGTATTGTTCCCCACAAAACCTCCTATTCCATCAGTTCCTGACAAATTTACGTTACCAGCAGAATAACAATTATTAACTGATGTTCCAGACAACGTCCCCACAAATCCACCTACGTTACCAACGCCACTAACATTTCCTGTTGAATAGCTACTATTTATAACGTCGTTCATTAATATCCCACCAGTAAATCCGCCTACACTAGTAGTACCAATAACATTACCCGTTGCATAGCTGTTAGAAATTGATGAATTTAAAGTTAGCCCTGCAAACCCCCCAGCACCGATGCCGCTAGCTCTAACATTACCTGTCGCATAACTGTTAGAAACTGATGACATCAAAATACCTGCAAACCCACCAGTTTGAAGAGTGCCAACAGTCTCCACGGTTGCATAACTGTTTGTTATATTGTCAGATGTTGAACTCCCGACTAAGCCTCCTGTAGCTTGACCACCTGAGACTCGACCTGATGTAGAACAATTCGTAATTGTTGAACCATTACTAGTCCCGATTAAAACACCAACATTATCACCTGTCGAAACCACAGAAGCATTTTCAATCGCAACATTTTGTATTGTTGCTCCATTTATCTGCCCAAAAAGAGCCACATTCGCATTTGTACTATTAATACTCAAATTTGATATTTGATGATTATTCCCATCAAGCTGTCCTGTAAAACTAGCTATTACTGAATTTGCGCGAGTCCCAAGCTGAGACATATCAAGGTCTGCAATAAGTTTGAAGTTACCAGCACCGCCAGCTGCATTAATCTTACTAACAAACTCTGCTGCTGTTTTAATTATATGAGCATCATTAAAACCTGCTGCAATTGCATCTGCATATTCTGTTGCAGATGCTTGCTCTCCTCTGAATATCTTTTTGTCTCCAAAAGTAGTTGTTTGATAAGC
>CAYUHE010000013.1:0-49793 GCA_964444415.1 uncultured Gammaproteobacteria bacterium | reverse complement strand
AAAAACCTCTTTGACTTGTTGAAAACAAAGTTATATACTTGGGAATAATATCTGGTAAGGAATGTTGGATGGTTAAAAAGAAGTTTTCGATTGCATTTGTTTGGCATTTACACCAACCAAACTATAAAGATCCCGAAACCAATATGTATCTTATGCCATGGGTAAGACTACATGCGATAAAAGATTATCTTGATATGCTTTTGATTTTGGATGAATTTCCAAAAATCAAACAAACTTTCAATATTGTTCCTCTATTGATAGATCAGTTAAATGATTATGGGCTAAATAATGCCCATGATGCCCATTCTACATTGACTATTAAATCTGCAGAAAAATTATCTCCGCAAGATAAAAACTTTATACTAAATTCGTTTTTTGACGCTAATCATAATTCAATGATTGCAATACACCCAAGATACAAACAGCTTTATGACAAAAGACATTCAACAGGAGCAAATATTGAAGAGTTTTCTCTTCAAGAATACTCTGACATTATGATGTGGTTCAATCTGGCATGGTTTGACCCTTACTGGGTCGAAAATCACCCTGAAATCAAAGCTTTCTACAAAAAAGAAAAGAGTTATAATTTGGATGACAGGAAAAGAATTCTTGAAATTCAAAGAGCCATCATAAGACAAATTATCCCGACATACAAAAAACGATTCGAAGATAAAAAAATAGAAATTACAACAAGTCCTTATTATCACAATATTTTACCTCTTGTTATTGATAATGAAATCGCAAAAACCAGTGCTACCGGGAATAATTTGCCCCGAAATATGTTCAAACACCCTGAAGATGCTATTGCTCAAATAAATAAAAGTATTGAAAAATTTGAAACCGTATTTGGGCAAAAACCTAAAGGATTTTGGCCTTCCGAACAATGTGTTTCCAATGAAACTCTTAAATTGATTAAAAAAGCTGGTTTTAAATGGACAATCTCAGATGAAGGGATTTTGTCCAAAACTTTAAACGTAGCACTTGAAAGAAATCTGAACGGAATCTTGCTAAATCCTTTTCTGCTCTGCAATGCATACAATTTTGGTAAAGAAAAAGACCCTCTGAAAATTGTTTTTAGAAGCGCTTTTTTAGGGAATTTAATAAATTTTCAATATGGTTCCTATGACCCGCAAGTGGCTGCTGAAGATTTGTATTTGAAAATTAAAAAAACACAAGAAAAATTGCAATCATCTCCTGATAATAATCATCTGGGAACCATCGCTTTAGATGGCGAAAACTGTTGGGAAAGCTACCAAAAAGACGGTGTTCCTTTTTTGAGACATTTGTACAGATTAATATCTGAGGATGAAACTATAGAAGCTACAACCGTTAGCGATTATTTAGAAAAAATAGAGCGGGCGAATACAATCACCGATATTTACCCGGGGTCTTGGATAAATAGGGATTTTCAAATGTGGATTGGTGACCCTGTAAAAAACTTGGCATGGGATTATTTATCCAAAGTCAGAAAAGATTTAGAAAAATTCTCAAAAGAAAAACATGACAAAAAACTTATTGAAAAAGCATGGGATGAATTCTACGTATCACAAGGGAGCGACTGGTTTTTCTGGTTTGGCGAACCAAATGATTCAGGCCAAGATGAACTTTTTGATTTCTTATTTAGAAACCATCTGCGTCAAATATATAAACTTCTAAAAAAAGATGTGCCAAATTATCTTGAAAAACCTTTAGAAGCTGCTATTTCAAGACAATCGCATACTCCAAAAGATTTCATTACACCGGCTATAAAAGGCCTATTAGATTTGGGTCCTTGGAAAAATGCAGGCTATATCCAAAACGTACAAGGGCCTGTTTATAATGTTGATAAGCTTTTTAACAAACTTTATTTTGGAAATGACAAAACAAATATTTACCTTAGATTTGATTTGAACAAATACAATCTTGAAAATATGAAAGACAAAAATATTACCAGCCAAATTATGCTTTATTTTCAAGGAATGAACAATAATCCCACCACTTCTTATGTCAGATTGAGGCAAACCAAAGATTATTTAAATAACGTAATGCGATATGCTTATTCGCATGAAATTGAAGTCCCTCTTATAAATGGTGGCGTTTTTCCTGTAGTATTTTCGAAGTCAATGGAAAATTTGTTGTGGGAAATAATCATTAATCATGATATAAATTTTGTTTATAATCAGGTTGTTGAAATAAAAATCCCTTTTAATAATCTGAATATAAAATCTGGCGAAAAAATCAACATGACCGTCTTGACAGGCAAATCAAACATCGTTGATGAAATAATTACAAAAGACAGACCTATAACTTTTATAAGGCCGTAGAATATGCAAAACCACACGCTCTTAATAGTGGGCGACAATAAAGAATTGATATTAGATATCAAACAAAAAGCAGACCTGAAAAGAGATTTGGACAAAATCTTAGATACAGGATTGAAAAGATTTTCATCTGTTTTAAAAAATTGCAAACCTGACACGATTTTGTTTTTGGTAGATGAACCTGATGATGAAATCTTAAAGGCAATCGAACAAATCAAAAAAATGCCGCACCTTTTTACTGTGCCTGTTATGTTTTTTATAGAAAAAAAATACAACAAAGAATTCATGCAAAAAGCGCTAAAAGTTGGCTTGGATGATTTTATTTATTGCCCTATTGATGAGACGGAAATTTCAATCCGCATAAAAATGAATTTGAAACGTAACAGTTACTCTCAAAGTATAGAAAATCAAAAAACTTTGCTGAAAAAATTCAATGTTATTGATGAAAATAATTTTTACATGCCTGAATTTGCCAACAATATTTTTGATGCTTTTGCCAAAAATGCTCTTGAATACAATGACTCATTTGTATTTATGCTTTTTTCGTCATTATCTGAGAACAAAGATAAACTTCTTGAACAATTAAAATTATATTCCAGATCAAACGATGCAACAGGACAGCTTTCAGGCAATATTTTTTATTCAATAATGCCAAAAACAAGCTTGGAAAAAGCAAAGGATTTTTATAAAAAAATCAAAGAATCAATGGAAGAAAGTGAATTAACCGCAGCAGTCTGCAAATACAGCGCAAAAATTTCTTACAAAGATTTAACAACCATGGCTTTGAAAGCTCTGAAAGAGGCTTCTTCTTTGGGCAATGTGCTTGTTAATGTCGATTATTTGGGCGCCGAGACTTTTTTGGCCGAAGTTACCCAGAAAAAAGAGAAAAACTACAAACTTTTTCAAAAAGTTTTTGATAAAAAAACACAAATTATAGTTTTGCCTACTTTTCAGCACTTAAAAATGCATCTTGAGCAAAAATATCCTTATAATGTCAAAATAAATTTTTATGTTATGGATACAAAATGCTATTTTTCGCTTCAGCATATTCCGACAAAATTTGAAGTTGCCTTCAAAATCAATAATCTCGGGCATTCCAAAGTGGCTTTTGAAACTATTTATACCAATCATGAACAAAAAACCACAAACAGCATGGATTTTGATATCAACGAAATCAATGACAAAATCATTGCGAAATTTATAAATATTATCACTAAAGAATTTGACAAATCTATTAATTGAACAAAATTGAACTTTTCAAACCTTCTAACATGGATTGACATTGATTTTTGAGGGGGTTATATTAGAAAGACAGTAATACGCAGAGGTGTGCCGTTTTTACAAGAGTCTAATGGGGATATACTATAAAGTGAAATCCCACAGAAGACCACGGTCCCTAAGAAAGAAGGTAAAAAAATGTTCGCAATTATAGAAACAGGCGGAAAGCAATATCAAGTAGAAACAGAACGCTATCTTGAAGTAGAACTTTTAGATGCTAAAGTAGACGAAACAATAACTTTTGATAAAGTTGTTATGGTAGTAGACGGCGAAAACTCAAAAGTCGGTCAGCCATACGTTGATGGTATTGTAGTAACTGCAAAAGTTATGAAGCATGACAAATCCAAAAAAGTTATCGTTTACAAACAGCACCGCAAAAAAGGCTATAGAAAAAAACAAGGCCACAGACAAAATTTCACAAGAATTATGATTGAAGATATCACAGGCTCTAAGCCAAAAGCTAAAAAAGCAGAAGCTCCTGTAACTGAAGAAGTAAAAGTAACAGTAAAACCTGAAACTGCAGCAAAAAAACCTGCAGTGGCTAAAAAACCGGCACCAGCTGTAAAAAAACCTGCAACTGCAGCAAAAAAACCCGCAGCTACAACTAAAAAAGCTGCCCCAGCTAAAAAAACAACCAAAAAAACTGAAGAATAATAAAAATTAGGAGATAAACCAATGGCACATAAGAAGGGCGTAGGCTCAAGTAAAAACGGCCGCGACAGTAAATCAAAAAGACTTGGCGTCAAAAAATATGGCGGTGAGTTAGTTAAAGCCGGAAATATAATAATGCGTCAGCGCGGAACAAAAATTCATCCTGGTACTAATGTTGGTATCGGCGGAGATGACACTTTATTCGCTTTGATTGACGGATTCGTTAAATTTGAACCCTACCAAAGAATAAAAAAACAAGTTAGCGTATACGCAGGTTAGCGGATTTTTCAACTTTTCTTATCCTGAAGCAAAGTTGTACTAATACAAAATTTAAACCACTCCTTTAATTAGTTGAAGGAGCGGTTTTGTTTATATGATATAATTATCTGACAGAGTGAGAGGGTGAAGAATTGTCTTTTGATGATCATTATGACCAAGAACAAATAAATCAATGGCTAAAGGATTATAAAAATGAACAAAATCCAAAAGCTAAAGAGCAACTGCGAAATTTTATCGTGGCGGCTTGTTTGGACTTTGTCAAAAAAATTGCCCACGGTCTGGCTCGCCGTAGTACTGACCCTATCGAAGATTTGATTCAAGTCGGAAGCGTAGGGCTTTTAAAAGCCATCGAAAACTATGATCAAGGTCATGGGACAAGTTTCAAAACTTATTCAACTTATTTAATTACAGGCGAAATCAGACATTATCTGCGTGATAAAATTGCTATGATTCGCGCCCCAAGAGAATTACAAGAACTTTCATATCGTGTAAATATGATTGTTCAAAGGCTAACTTTTGACAAAGGTGAAGCTCCTTCTGATCTTGAAATTGCCCACGAATTGTCAGTTTCAGTCAAACGCATTGATGAAGTCAATGAAATCGACAGACGTAAAAATATCGTTTCTCTGGATAATGTTAATACCGAAAATCTTGAAAACGACCAACCTTTAGTTGACAAACTTATTGATGATAATTATCAAGAACAAATCAATCGTCAAGAGATGAAAATCCTTCTCTCAGAAGCTATTGAAGTACTTGATGATGAGCTTAAAAATATTGTCGTAATGAGCTTTTTTGAAGATATGTCCCAACAGCAAATTGCTGATATGATGGGCGTTTCTCAAATGCAAATCAGCAGAAAAATCAAAAAAGCCTTAAATAAACTATACGAAGTAATCAGGAATAAAGAAGAAATTTTCTAAGACTCTATTTGACTTCAAATTAGTTATAGATTATATTTGGAAAATGAATATCTATAGAGGAGTCAAAATATGAAAATAGGAAAATTACTTTTAGCAACAGTGGCTATTACAGTTTTTATGACTATTGTCGGAATGCTTACTTGTGGCGGAGCTTTCAACTGGGTGTACCAGCTTGAGCCAATCAATGTATGGAAACCTATGACAGGTCCTCCTTCGATAAGTTTTTATATTGCTGAAATTTTTCTTAATATGATTTTTGTAACAGTTTTTGCCGTATTCTCAAAAGGAATTCCCGGTAAAAATAAATATATTAAAGGATTAGTATACGGCTTGGCAGTATTCGCTGTTGGCATGCTTCCTGGAATGTTTATGACATATTTTTTCCAGACAATTAACCCTATCGTAATTGCGTATTGGACTATATGGGGGTTCACACTAACCCCATTAAAAGGGCTGATTGCTTCAACAATTTATGAGTGATTTAAACCCTAAAGTATCTGTTATTACAGCAAGTTACAATTATGCCGATTTAATTTCTCAAACAATTGAATCGGTGATTAATCAAACGTATACAAATTGGGAGCTTATTGTCATAGATGACGGTTCTACTGACAATTCCAGAGAAATCATACAAAAATATTGTGACAAAAACAACAAAATTCAAATGATTACTCACAAAGATTGTGTAAATAAAGGTCTTTGCGAAACAGTAAAACTTGGCTGTAAAATAGCTCAAGGGGAATATATTGCTTTTTTAGAAAGTGATGATATTTGGGATGAAAAATATCTTGAAAAAAAAATCGAAGTAATAGAAAAATATCCTGATATACCATTTATATTCAGTAATGTGGAATTATTTGGCGATAAAGAAACCCAGAAAAGACTTGATGAATATTTAAAATTCCAAAAATTATTTTTGAAAAATCAAACATATCCGACAAATCTATTTAATTATTTTTTGTTTATAAATCTCATCCCTACATTTTCTTGCGTAATGGTCAAAAAAAATCTCCTTTCAAATCTTGATTTCAATGCTCCGTTTCCACCACATCTGGATTGGTTTTTATGGATGCAAATTGCATACGATAATGAACTTTATTATTTGGATTTGCCTTTGACAAAATGGCGAATTCACCAGAAAAGTTTTATCGGTCGAACGCAAAAGATTAAAAAAAATAACAACAAAATTATTTTTTCAACAATTAAAGCTCTCATATCAAAATCAAATCAACATTTTCTTATTAAAAAATTTCTGATAAACTACTATTCTGCAATAATGATTTTGCTCAAAATGAATAAAAGTTCAATAAAGAAAATTTTACGAATGATTATAAGATTAGGGTAAGTCTAAATCCTGCTTCTCACGAATTCTCTGGCTTCTGAGTCTGCATCTATTACATCAGATAGTGTCGGGGTTTGTATTTTCTTGTGAATGCTTAAAGCATCTTCTGTAAGCCTTGCAATATCATTAAGTTTAATTTTGTCATCCAAAAATGCCATAACGGCTTCTTCATTAGCCCCATTAAGCACCGCAGGGCAAGTTCCGCCTTGTCTACCAGCCTCATAGGCAAGTCTCAAACAAGGGAATTTTTCAAGATTAGGAGCTTCAAAAGTCAGATTTTGGACTTTCACAAAATCAAAGCTCCCCGTTTTGATACCCTCAGTCCTTTCGGGTAATAAAGCGTATTGAATAGGAATATGCATACTTGGCAGCCCCATTTGTGCTATTACGCTACCATCAATGTATTCAACTGCACTGTGGACAATACTTTGCGGGTGAACAACGACATCGATATTATCATAATCAACGCCAAAAAGATGATGTGCCTCAATTACTTCTAAACCTTTATTCATAAGGGTTGCAGAGTCAATTGTAATTTTTTTACCCATATTCCATTTTGGATGAGCAAGAGCCTGAGAACAAGTTGCATTTTTAATGTCTTCAATGCCCCATTCTCTAAAAGGTCCGCCAGATGCGGTTATTATCAGTTTTCTGATTTTGCTGAAAGAATGACCGCAAAGACATTGATGAATTGCACTATGTTCGCTATCGACAGGAAGAAGATTAATGCCTTGCATTTTAACTCTTTGCATAACAATATCGCCAGCTGTGACAAGAGTTTCCTTGTTTGCAAGTGCAATGTCTATCTTGGCATTGATTGCAGCTAAAGTCGGGTAAAGCCCAGCAAAACCTGATAAAGCAACCAAAATTTGGTTATTTATACCATCTTGTGCAATTTCAATAAGCCCTTCTGCTCCGTGCAAAACCTCAAGCTTCGGAAATTCCTTCTCTAGTTCAAGGGCAGCTTCTTTGGTTTTTACAGAAACTTTTTTAGGACGGAATTTTTGGATTTGTTCTTTGAAAAGCTCTGTGTTATTTCCGCATGAAAGTGCATAAATACTAAATTTGTCTTTATTTTTTTCGACAACTTCCAGCGCTTGTGTGCCTATTGAGCCTGTTGAACCTAAAATTGATATCGTTTTCATAAAATAAAGTATAGAACAAAAAAATACACCTTACAAACAATAAAAATGTAACAAAAAGACAATTTTTTGAGAAAAAAAACGTTTAATTATTTAAGGAAGAAATTTAGGTTATATCAACAAAGAGATTTTAAAATTGATTAATCCAGTCAAAATTACAGGCAATGTGTCTCAAAGATTAGAACAAGCAACAGAAATGCTGCGTATTTTCTATGACAAAATAGGGCATGAAAGAAATGGCATAAAAATTGAACAACTACAAAAAATGGCAGATGATACATTTCAATTCACCGCCAAAATCAAGCCTTTGGATAACCCCAAAGTTGCAGGATATATGAGCCCTGAAATCAAAAACGGAAAATTTATCGGCTGTGAAGTCGCTTTACCAAAAGATGAATTCTTAGGCTGCATAAAACTTCATGGCGATAATTTTGATACAGCTTTTCATGAATTTGCACATGGAGCCCAATACAAAACTGACCCTAGAATTGCAGCTAATCGCGGAACATTAAATAAACTTCTTACCAATAAAGCTGCCCATTCTTCAGACCCTAATGCAATAACTAAAATGATGGCTTTGGAAAATAAAGTTTGGGATTTATATAATAAAATTTTTTATAAAGTAGAAATGCCGACCGAAAAAGCTAGCGAGTTTGTAGACAAATTTGCTAAAGGCGGCCAAGAGAAAACAGCTGCTATAGCAGATAGACTAAAATATGTCGGAGAAGAAACCAATAAAATTTTACAAGAAATCCCCGATAATGATTTAAAAATAGCGTTTTTGAAATTTATAAGAAACGGTTTGCGTACTGAAGATTACGCTTTCACGCAAGGTGCAGGCTTTACGGCACAAAAAAATATAGACAGACAGGTTCAACGTCTTGTAGAAAAAGACGGTAAAGTTAATGAACTGTTAAACCTCCAGTCAAAAAACAAAAATATTTATGTTGCAAAAATAGAAGAATACTTCAACCAAGCAGGCATCGCAGCGAAAGAAAAAGAAGTCAATTCCAATATCGAATGGAATAATGATATAGGCTATATGTTTGGCGAAAAAATTAAATTTTTGAATGAAAAAATTGCACGCATTATCAAAATTGAACGCAAAAAAATGGATGCAAAAGCGTTTTTCAATTCTTAAAACTACCGAATAAACATACAATCACCATAGCTGTAAAATCTATATTTTTGAGTGATGGCTTCTTGATAAGCTTCTGAAATATTTTCCTTGCTCGATAATGCACTCACAAGCATCAGCAAAGTCGATTTTGGCAGATGAAAATTTGTAATAAGTTTATCAACCACTTTGAACTCATAACCAGGATAAATAAAAAGTCCACTCGAATCTTTGCAGGCTTTGATTTCGCCGTATTTTGCGTATGCTGTTTCTAGGGTTCTGACTGTTGTTGTCCCTACTGCCACTATATTTTTGCCCTCTGCTTTGGCTTTTTTAATTAATTCTGCTGTACTTTCAGGAATTTCGAAACTCTCAGAATCCATTTTGTGCTCTAAAATATTTTCGCATTTTACAGGGCGAAAAGTCCCAAGTCCCACATTCAAAGTCACAAATCCCACTTCTACACCTTTATTTTTGATTGCTTCAAGGATAGAATCGGTGAAATGAAGCCCCGCCGTAGGCGCTGCAACAGAACCGGGGTTTTTTGCATAAACTGTTTGATAACGAGAATCGTCAAGTTTTTTGATTTCATCATCACTCATTTGTCTTTGAATATAAGGTGGCAATGGTGTCATACCAACAGTATCAAGCACTTTATAAAAATCGCCTTCAAAAATTAAATCTACAAGAATTTTGTCATTGTCTAGTCTCTCGACCACTTTTGCTTGAAACTGCGGCGAAAATTCGATTATTGTAGCTTCTTTAACTCTTTTAGCTGGTTTTATGAGGCATTCCCAATTTTTTTCTTGAGTATTTTTGAGTAAAAACACTTCAATTTTTGCACCAGTATCTTTTTTTTGCCCGATAAGGCGTGCAGGGATGACTTTGGTGTTATTCAAAATCAAAACATCATCTTCTGTCAGAAAATCTGTGATATCTGCAAAAATTTTATGCTCAATTTTGCCTGAAATTTTGTCCATAACAAGCATTCTTGAAAGCTCTCGAGATGAGCTTGGCATCTGAGCTATAAGTTCTTCTGGTAAGTTATAATTGAATTCATTTACTAGCATTTTAAGATTGTAACAGAAAAGCACTTTTTTACTTAACATTTACTTTAATAATACATAAGGGAACATCATGGGGTTATATTAATGGCTATAGAAGCTTTAAGTTTTCCAAAATTTAATAATATTGCACAAGCCTCATTTATTAGGCCGGTTACGCCTGTCACGGCAGTAGCTTCAAACCCTTATGAAAAAGCTTTACAGAATGCGGGTTTCAAATTCAATGAAAACCCAAGTTTATTAAGTAATCCTCAAGCGAGTATGTGTTATCTAGCATAAAATTTTTAATCAAGGTATAAGGTAATGTGTGTATTTTAACCGCTTTTTAATTAAAAAGCGGTTTTTGTTTGAGACTACGGCATAAACTAGAAAATAGCAATTTTCAGATTGTGCAGTAGTCGATTTCTCGGATGTAGTAGAATGGTCAAAAATGTTTTGACCATTCTACTACTGGACGTTATGGCCCACACCGTAACGATTGTTAATTTAACTTTACAAATAATAATCTTTTTAGCAATTTTTTCATCAAAAATCCGTTTATTAAAGTAAGTGGTTATAAGGTAAAGGTTATAAAATATGTATCCAATGAATGGCATGTACAATCCGTATGGAGCAATGGGCAATCCTTATATGATGGGGATGATGAACCCTTATATGATGATGGCAATGCAGCCGCAAACTTTAGAGCAGTTCAAAAATAAAGGCAAAATTACAAATGAATTGCAGATGAAACAGATTAATTTTATGGGTAAAGTTAACCCATTTTTCAACCTTTCAAAAGATACAAGATTAAATATGCAAAAAAGTTTATTCGATTATCAGGCCAATTTTTCAGAAGCATATAACCCATATGCCAAGAAAAATGCCGCCAATACAAAACAAATGATGGAAACCATAAGTGATTATCAAATGAATATGATGATGATGAATCCGTTTGCAATGGGTGGCGGATGCCCTGTAATGGTTTAAAAAGTAATTTAATATCCTTGTTTATAATCCCTATATTAAAGTAAGCTTTTCGCTTACTTTTATTTTTTTGGCAGCTTTTAGCAATTTTTTTTTTGCTTTGTTTTTAAGCAACTATGTTAAATGTCGGCATAAACAATCCAAATTTCAAAAGTAACCCTATTAACAATGTTCACCTTCGTAATTCACAAGGTGGATATGTCAAAGCTGTTTTTGCTGAGTTAGACAAAAAAAATCCCAAAGATGTAGAAGGTATAAAGTCTATTTCAAATCTATGGAAACATGCCAAATACATAACAACTTATTGCAATAAATTTTTAATCCCTGATTTGGAAGAAAATGCCCGATATTTTTCATTAGAATTGATGGGAAATGGAGAAACTTTAGCAGAAAAAACCATAGGATTATTAAAATTAAAATTCGAAAATTTGGTACATATGAAAACAATGCATATATCTGTATTGCAAGCCAAGCCAGATATTATGTTCAAAGATGTTAACCAAACCCGCCCTATAAAAGGAATTGGGGAAGTTCTTATGGGAGAAACCTTTAAATTAGCCGGAAATAAAGGCTTTGGCAAAATTGAAATTAGCTCTACAAATGATGATTTTTATTATAGAAGTTTTAAAAATGCAAATCTGAGTTTGTATCAAGAAGAAAAATTTTACAATAATTTCGATATAATTGAAGTGTACAAACAAAATTTTGATAAATATATTAATTACATCAACAAAAAATACAACCCTGAAAAATAAAAAAAACACCCCGAAAAGAGTGCTTTTTTATATTTAATTTAAATTATTAAACCAAAGTGCCTGTTCTTATTTCGGCTTTTTTGCTGGCTTCAACTATAGCTCTTGCCGTAGCAGCCATTTCTATTGTTGAAGACAATCTGTTTACACAAGAACCCACTCCAATACCGCTAGCGCCTGCGGCAAATGCCATAGAAGCTGTAGTTGAAGTAATTCCGCTTGCTGTCATAACTGGAATGTCAATATTTCTAATCAATTCTATTGTATTTGCTATAGAAACATTGGCTTTTTCTAAAAGACCTCTTGCCCCTGTGTTTTGAACATTTGCAACTGATGCACCTTCAGATTGAATCATATTTACGCCCATAGATTGTAATTGTTGCGCCAATTGGATTTGCTCAGAAATATCAATGTGTCCTGGGACTGTTACGCTCAAAAACACATCATCACCAACCAAATTACGAGTTTTTTGAGTAATATCAAGAACATCTTCAGCAGTTATTCTCAAGCCTTTTTTGTATAAAGCATCATAATTACCGATTTCGATAGCATCAACACCCATATTTACTGCCATTTCAAGCTCTTCAGGGTTAATTGATGAAACAAAAATAGCAATATCCGTTAATTCTTTTGTCAAAGCAATAATATCTTCTCTTGCTGAGATATCAACAGCTGTAGCACCAGCCATATCAGCTGCACAAACTACTTTTTTTACATTTTCAATGTCAAAATTATCAATCCCCGCGATAATTTTTACCATGGCTTTTTCTTCAATACTTCTCATTAATTTAGCTTTTCTATTCATTTTTTGGACCTCCGAAATAATAATAATTTACAAATAGTATAACATTAAAATATAATTAGATAGAGAAACTTTGAAAGACAATTAAATGAAACTTAAAGATTCACTTGAAATCATTTGGAAAAACCGCAAATATGAGCCTAAATCTTTGATTGAGGCAATTAGCCATTTGAATGAAGAAGTCTCAAAAAGCCTGAAAGCCTTTATGAGAAATGATATCAAAGAAGGGCAAAAGGAACTCGAAGATGCTTTTTCCTGCATACTGATTGCTATGAAAATGATGAATATTGATTTGGATAAAGCTGTTTATCGCCAAATCGAAAAAATGCAAACCGATGCAAGCAAGACAATGCATATCTTTTCTGATAGAGTTGAAATGCTTATAGATAACGAAATCAAAGGCGGATGGAATATTTATTCCCAAGAAGATATCTATGATGCACAAAAAATGGCGCAAGAATTCAAATGTAAAATTGTTTGGGAAGGTGCCACCCAACTCAGTTTAGAGGATATGGTCAACAATGCAAAAAAAAATAAGAATAAATAAATTTATAGCTCAAAGCGGAATTGCTTCTCGTAGAGGAGCGGATGAACTTATTTTGGACAAAAAAGTGAAACTTAACGGCAAAATCATTTCAGAACCTGGCGTTTTGGTTGATGAAAGAGATGAAATCATTGTAAACGGCCAAAAACTCATACCATCAAAAGATTATTATATGGTTTTTTATAAACCGCCAGGGTACATCACCACCAAAGCCGATGAAAAAGGGCGCAAAACTATTTATGAATTTTTGCCCGAACAATACCAGCATCTAAAACCTACAGGCAGACTTGATAAGGACTCATCAGGACTTTTGCTTATGACAAATGACGGTGATTTAATTCAACAAATGACTCACCCGAAAATCAAAGTAGCAAAGATTTATAGGGTTGCTGTCAAAGGCAGAATAACTATAAATAAACTTGAACAATTAGCAAAAGGCATCGAAATTGAAAAGGGTAAAATTGCTTATGCTGACAGCATTCTGATTGAAGCAAATAAAGATAAATCTGAAATTGAAATGACGCTTTATCAAGGCTATAACAGACAAATACGAAGAATGATGGAGATGGTAGGATACCCTGTAATTTCTTTGAAAAGAATTCAACACGCTACATTGACTTTGCAAGGAATGAACAGAGGCGACTACAAATTTTTGAAACCTAGACAAGTACAAGAGCTAAAAAATCATATCAAAAAAATAACCGCCCTTTAATCAAGCGGTTATTTTTTGAGTTTTTAAACAAGTTCTAAAAGTCACCGAGTGGTATTACATCTTCAGGAGATGTTTTTCTTCTTGACGGTTTTGCTGAAGAAATCCTTTTTTCAGGACCATTGCTGTAAGACAGTTTTGGAGCTGAATAAGTTGATTGAGTATTGCCACCTTGAGAACCTGTAACAAGCTCTGTAAGTTTGCCTACAATGCTGTTCATACTTAATGTCTGAGCGAACAATTCTTGTGATGCTGCAGCACTTTCATCGGCAGTTTGAGCATTCGATTGAAGAACTGATTCCATTTGAGAAATAGCTTTGTGTATTTGCTCAATACCTTGTGATTGTTCATTAGTAGCTGCTGAAATCTCATCAAGTAATTCGCTTACTTTTTTGGCTTGTACATCAATTTCATTTATTGAACCATAAACATTTTGAGCAATTGTAGTTCCTTGATCTGACAAGCTGATATTGCTTTCAATAATATGGGTTGTGTCTTTTGCAGCTTGAGTGCTTCTTTGTGCAAGATTTCTTACTTCTTCTGCAACTACTGCAAATCCAAGACCTGCATCACCTGCACGTGCAGCTTCAACAGCAGCGTTTAATGCAAGGATATTTGTTTGGAATGCTATATCATCAATAACTTTGATTATTTTAGAAATTTCATTACTTGATCTTTTGATTTCTTCCATAGCACTCATCATTTTTTGCATACCTTGATTGCTGGTATCAGCACATTCTTTTGATTGTTTTGCCAATCTTGCAGCTTGCTCGGTATTTTGATTGTTTTGTCTTACCATAGAAGATGTTTCTTCCAAAGTAGCTGACGTCTCTTGTATAGCAGAAGCCTGTTCTGTACTAGCTTCTGCAAGTCTTTGACTCGCTGCTTCAAGCTGATTTGACGCGGCTGCAATCTGAGATGATGATGCGCCAAGGTCGTTTGTAATATTACTCATTGAGTTGACAATATCTTTTACCACAGTTGCAAGTATGACAAAAATTACAACTGCCAAAACAAGTATATTAACAATCAAAATTTGCCAAAATATATTCATTACAGCTTTGTCAATTTCATCAACATATATACCTGTTGCGATTACCCAGCCCCATTCAGGGAAATTTCTTACATGGGATATTTTAGGAAAAGTTTTTGAAGGATCTTGATTAGGTTTTGTCCATTGATATTCAAAAAAACCTTCCCCTTTAGTTTTTGCAATATTTGTGGCTTCTACAATTATTCTTACACCATTTTTGTCTGCAAGATTACTTCCGTCAGACCCTTGTTTTGTAGGGTGAGCAACAAATTTATTATTATAATCATTAATCCAAATATAATTTGTGCCTGCATATTTCATTGCTTTGATATCTTGTATTGCCAATTGCTGTGCTTGTGCTTGCGTCATTTTACCTGCATCAGCTTTGGTTTTGTATTCTTTTGCTATATTATAAGCCATTTCGGTTACATTGCTTACTTTAGATTGATCTGCTTTAATCAATTCTTCTCGTATATTTTTGACACTAAAAATCAAAGAAACTAATGAAGCTACTACAGCCACAGCAACAACAAGTGTAACAATCTTTTGTTTAATACTTGTTGTGTTTGAAAAAGTTAAATTTGGATGACTCATTTTTTTCTCCTAAATTTATAATTGCTAATACCAATAACATGTTTTTAAGATTATGAATATGAAGTCTTTCATGAAAAGACCATTCTTGAATGGCGAATAATCTTTTTTATAAAAAATTATCTTTAAAAATATTAAAGTGTAAAACCTGCCAACTTTAATCAGTCAACAAATTATGTGAAAAAGATTTCAAAGACCCTTCTTAATTACGAAATGATTTTTTCCAGCCATTATCATTTTTTACATGTAAATATTATACTGCTTTTTGCTATTGACGACAACGCTAGATAATGTATTTGCAACTTTTCAAAATTTAATTCAATTTAATTTTCAAATCATATTCTTAATTTGTGCTATATGTAAACGAGCGGATTTTAAAAAATTTGACAATTACCACTTTATACTCTATTAATGAAATACTTTACTAAAATAAATTAATAGTCAAAAAAAAAGTATTAGCTAGGAAATGGGTAAACGAAATATGTATAAAAATCTGAAAATTACAGTATGTATTTTTGTGCTGTTTTTAAGCAGTTTGAGCGCTTATTCAGCAACAATTGAAACTCCAACACAATTAGTCTCGGAAACAACAAAACAAAAAACAGAAGAAACAGTTGCACAATCGCCTAAAGCATCTGTCGACAATACTTTTATTCAGATAAAACCTGAAGAAAAACCTGCTGAAATTCAGAAAGAACCTGAAACTCCGACATTAAAAATCGAAGCAACAAAAAAACAGCCCGATGTCGTCAAATTACAAATAGAAGAGAATATTTTTAATAAAAATTTTGAAAAGAAATTTGATACGGGCGTTTTAAGAGATATCAAAATGGTAGGCGGTCAAGATATTATTTATACATTCCTCAAACAAAGCAACGGGATATCTCATAATGTTTCTGACAGCGAAATAGGTCTTTGGGGCGTGCAAGGGCATTTTAGAGATAAAGCAAATACAATGTTTAATTTCACCATGGTTCCTTATATGGATATTCCTAATTATGAAGGTCAGGCACACAGATTATTTGAATATTATATAAGAAGACCCATTGATGAACATCAAACTATTACTGTCGGCCAACAAAGAACACCAAATACTGTGGAAGGTTCCAGATCTATTTTTGGCTTGCCTGTCGGTAGACGTGCTCAATTTGGAGGGAAATACAGTAATATTACATCAGTAGGTGTTCAAGCTGCAGGAAGCTGGGACAGAATTGAATATCGCGCAGGCATTTTTGACACAGGAAGATTTTTGAAAAATGCTTTTGAAACTGCTCCTGAATATGCCGCACTAGTTTCTTTTAAACCTATAAAAAATACTCAAAAATACGGGAAACTTAAAGTCGGCGGAAGTTATAACGCAGGACAAAGAGAATATAGTTATAATGTCAGCGGTGTTCATCTTGGGTATGATTATAAAAAATACCATTTTGATTCAGAATATGCTTACGCAAATGGATATAGCGGGCGTTCAATTTCAAATGCAAAATCATATGGTTATCATACAACTTTGATTTATGATTTAACCCCAAAAGTCCAAGCATTTTGCAGGTTAGACACTTTAAATGCCAATACAGCTTTGCGCGGACAAGTTTGTACAGAATATACAGCAGGCATGCATTATTATCTTAAAGGTAAAAAAGCCAGACTTACTTTAAGTTATATATTTACAAATAATGATGTGAAACCTGACAGTAATAGGCTATTTACAATGTTAGAACTATTGCTGTAAGCCAGATAAAAATTAAAAAAGGACTTCTTTCTGAGAGGTCCTTTTTTTTATGGGGATTTATTTTAGTTACTATAAAAGTTATAATTTTAAAAAACAAGGAGTTTTTATGAAAAAAGCTATATTCGCCGCAGGCTGTTTTTGGGGCGTAGAACAAGAATTTAGACAAACCGAAGGTGTTGTTTCAACTTCTGTCGGATATATTGGCGGGCATAAAGAAAATCCGACTTACGAAGAAGTCTGTTCATCAACAACAGGTCATGCCGAAGCTGTCGAAATAGTTTACAATCCTGAAATTGTAAACTACGAAAAACTTTTAGAGGTTTTTTGGGAAATTCATAACCCTACACAACTTAATAGACAAGGCTTTGACACTGGTACTCAATACAGGTCGGCTATATTTTATTTGAATGAAGAGCAAAAAAATTCAGCGCAAAATTCTAAAGAAACTCTTGAAAAATCTCAAAAATTTGACAAGCCAATAGCCACTCAAATCGTACCTGCCAAAGAGTTCTACCGAGCAGAAGAATACCACCAGCAATATTTTGAAAAAAGAGGCGGCGGCAGTTGTAAACTTTAGTGGCATTAAGCTTTTTTAATTGTATGATAAGATTGAAAAAAGATTTTCGTAGGTGAATATATGGCAAAAGTTTCAATTATATACCACAGTAGAAATGGACATACCAAAAAACAAGCTACAGCTGTTTTAGAAGGTGCTTCTTTAGTCGAAAATACCGAAGTCAAAATGTTCTCGGTGGAAGAAGTCGATAAAAACATGGATTTTATCAATGATTCAGAAGCAATTATATTTGGCTCGCCGACTTATATGGGAACGCTTTCTGCTAAATACAAAGAATTTATGGAAAATACCTCCAAAATTTGGTTCAAACAGCTTTGGAAAGACAAATTGGCCGCAGGTTTTGTCAATTCCGGATGGCCAAGCGGTGACAAATTAAATACTTTAAATCAATTGACTATATTCGCCGCACAGCATGGAATGATTTGGGTAAGTCTTGGGCTTATTCCCGGAGATTTGCTTGGCAAGCCCGAAACAAAAGACATCAACAGACTTGGAAGTTTCTTAGGTGCAATGTCTTGCTCCTCATTTGACCAAAGTGCTGAAGTCGCACCTCCTGAATGTGATTTAAAAACAGCACAGCTTTTGGGCAAAAGGGTCGCCGAATTGTCTCACAAATGGGCTAAAGGGAATATTTAAATTTTTTGTGCAATAACTTCAACTTCCACTTTTGAACCTAAAGGTAATGCCGCAACACAAATAGCTGTTCTCGCTGGATAGGGGGCTTTGAAATATTCGGCATAAACCTCATTAACAGCAGCATAATCATTCATATCCGTTAAATAAATAGTAGCTTTTACAATATCATCCGTTCTCAAATTCGCCGATTTTAATACGCTTGAAAGATTTTTGAGACATTGTTCCATTTGAGCTTTTATATCTCCTTCAACAATTTTGCCATCAGCAATAGGGATTTGTCCTGAAAAATAAACAAGATTTCCTGCCTCAACAGCAGGAGAATATGGACCGACAATAGTAACTCCTTCAGGAATAAAAACTTTTTTCGCCATTGTAAAACCTCTCCTTTTTTAAAAATTTATAAAAATATTATACCACCATGCCAATTTTTGTATAAAAAAAATTGGCATTTAAAAATATACACCTAAAAGTGCAGAAAAACTAAACCTTTTACAGGTTATTTATGATGCGCAAATGCCCTAATATAAAGTATATTCAGGGAAAGTATACCTAAAAAATCTAAGGAAAGTGTATCGGAAAAACCAGTGACAATCAGCTTTAACAACATCAACTCATCAGCGAGTTTAAGGAGTTTATTCAATTCTACAATCTCCTTAAATACTACTATGCAAAGATTATCAACAGGTCTTCGTATTAATTCTGCTGCTGATAATGCTGCCAATCTTGGACTTTCCAAAAAAATTGACTCCAAAATCTCTGGACTAAATGTCGCCAATAATAATATCCAAACAGGTGTCTCCAAACTACAAACCCTTGATGGATATATGGGTGGGATTGCAAATAATCTTCAACGTATCAGAGACCTTGCGGTACAAGCTTCTAATGGTACATATTCTTCTGCTGAAAGGTCTATGATAAACAACGAAGCTCAGGCAATTCTGGGTGAAGTTGAACAAGCCTCCAATCAAGCGAATACAGATATCGGTGCTGACAGAACAAATGTTACGGGGCTTGTTAATGATGTAACACAAATCGCTGAAACCGCTTTGCCGGGGGGTTATACAGCAATCAAAACGGCAACTCAATTCAAAGCCGCTATTCAAGCTGGTATGAATAGCAACTATATGTTGATGAACGATATTGACATGTCAGAGCTAGGGACTGTAAATCAAGCTGTAATTACAGGTGATTTCACAGGAATTCTTGATGGAAACGGCTATAAAATCAAAAATCTGACAATCAATTCTACTGTAGCTAATTCAGGATTATTCGGGCGCACTAATGGTGCCACTCTAAAAAATATTACTCTTGAAAATACAACTATAAACTCATCAAATGCAGATGTAGGTTCTTTAATAGGTTTATCCATGAATACAGTTATAGACAATTGTGCTTCTATAAATTGCAATATAAATGGTGCAAATAACACAGGCGGATTAGTGGGTGAGGCTTATTTAGGGAATAATACCATAACCTCAAGCTATGCTTCAGGAAGTATTAAGAGCACTGCTAGTAACACAGGTGGACTATTAGGTAATGTTAATTCAAGTTTCGGCTCTTGTAGTATAGCATCTAGCTATGCTTCAGGAAGTGTTGCTGGTGTTAGCAACACAGGCGGATTAGTGGGCTCTTTTTACAATGGTAATATTTCATCAAGTTATTCTACGGCTAATGTTTTGGGTAGTAATAATAATACAGGAGGATTTATAGGCTATGCTGACTATAGTACTAATCTCATAACAACAAGCTATTCAACAGGGAATGTCGTTGGAGCTAATACTCATACCGGAGGATTTATTGGGTTTTGTTCTTCTGATAATGTCACAAACTGCTATGCTAGTGGAAATGTCTCTGGAAATGGAAGGGTAGGTGGTTTTGCAGGATATGCTGATTCAACAACTATGAGCTCTTGTTATGCTACAGGGAATGTTGCTGGGACAAATGCCACAACTTATGCCGGAGGGTTTATTGGGGAGTCTGACGTAGGTACTATGACCTCTTGTTATGCTACAGGGAATATTTCAGGCGTTCAATCCGTAGGAGGATTTTTTGGAAATGGTAGCTCAGGAGATGTTACCTCTTGCTATGCAACAGGATCTGCCTCTGGAACTACAAGGGTAGGTGGTTTTGCAGGAGTAAACGGAGCAAATATCACTTCAAGCTCTTCATCAGGAAAAGTTACAGGAACGGCAAATCTTGGAGGCTTTGTTGGAATGGGCAGTTCGGCTAATACAAACTTCTGGAATAAAGACTCCTCAGGACAAGCCACATCCGCAGGAAGTGCTATCGGCAAAACATCAGCAGAGTTTGATGCAATGACTCCTGTAACAAGCACATGGAACAGTTCTGATTGGGATTTGGGGTTTGAAAACCCTGTTCTTAAAGCAATCAAAAACGGTAACATAAATATGCAAACAGGTGCTGAAGCCACCAGAAATTCTTGCTATGCCCTTAAAGATATGGGGTTAAATTTCGGTGGAGATTTGGCTATTTCTTTAGACACGTTATCAAGTGCCCAATCTGCAATCAGCAGTATCGATAAAGTTATGACTTATCTATCATCAAAACGTTCAGATATCGGGGTAGGTATAAATGCCTTAAGCGGTAGGCTCACTACAAATTTAACTCGTAAAGAAAACTTTACTTCATCTTCAGGAGTCTTGAAAGACACTGATATGGCCGTTGAAAGTGCAAAATTTACCAAACAGCAAATCCTACGTAATATGGGTATGTCAATGCTTCAGCAAAGCAAAAACATGCAAACAAATAGCATTCAGCAACTACTTGGGCTGTAAAGTTATTTATTCAAAAATATCCCCGACTTGCGGTTCAACAAGTTTTATGAACATATTTATATCGCCCGAAAAATATGACCCGACTTGTAGTGCTGTCGGATAAAAAAGCCCTTTGCCCGTAGCTACAGAAATATGCGTCGCAAAAACCTCCACTATAGTTCCAGGAGGCTTATCAGAAATTTTGGTCGAATCGTAAAAACCTGCAAAAACCTTTACAGGATTACCTTTATAAAAACTCATTGCACCCAAAAAAGGATTGCAGGCACGAATAAAACGCTCAATTTCCTCTGAACTTTGCGCCCAATCAATTCTTGTATGCCCGAGATGCTCTTGAACCATAGGAGCATCTCGGTATTTGCCTATCTTATCTTGAGGCTTTCTCTCAAGTTCTTTTCCTTCTTCCAAAAAAGAAATCATATCAATCTGAACCTGTGCAAACATGAAATTTGTACGATTAAAAATCGTTCCCATTGTCTCATAAGGCGATATAAGAACTTCTTTTTGAAAAACTATATCCCCTGTATCAAATTCTTCATCCATAAAATGAAGTGTTATACCTGTCTTTTTTTCGTTATTGACTATCGGATAAAAATAAGGATTCCCGCCTCGATACATTGGTAGCAAAGACGGATGCGAATTGACAAAACCCATTTTGACAGAATCCAAAAGAACTTTAGGAAATTTTTTGTTAAATGAAGCTACAATACCTATATCGGCATTTTTCGAACGAACTTTTTCAATAAATTCAGGCTCATCTAGTCTTTTTTCAAAACTTATCGGCTCAAGACCCAAGTCCATTGTCATATTGAACATAGTATTATAAATCGCCATGTTATTTTTGGGCGGCATAATTACGCCAACGACATTTTTCTTTGCCTCAACCAGTGTATTTAAGCAAATAGGCCCCATTTCAGGCATTCCGGCAAATATAATTCTTACCATACTAAAAAAACCTCGATAAATAAAACCCAAGCACTACAGCAAAAAATCCCAAAATTATACTCGCCAAAGGATAAATTATTGCTAAAGAAATATGGCCTGCCTTAAGCAAACTAAAAGTCTCAAAAGTAAATGTACTAAAAGTCGTAAACCCGCCCGCTATTCCGACAGTCAAAAAAAGCTTCATTTGTGGGTTCAAATTTGTTTTGAACATAAAAATTCCAAGCACAAAACCTAAAAATAGACTTCCTAAGATGTTTTCAAAAAAAGTAGCAAAAGGAAAAACATACGCAAAATTTCTGGCAACAAACAAATTGCACCAATAACGCAAAACTGACCCTATTCCACCGCCTAAAAAAACTGCTGCTAAATCCATAAAAATTACCTAGCTATCTTATAAAAATATAATACTATACTCATTGTATTAATAAAAAAATGTTGCTAAAATGACATGGAGTTAAAAAAGGAGATGTTTTATGAATTATATAACTTTTTGGAAAAAATTCCTTCTCAAGTGTTTTATTATTAGTTTTGTATTTTTGACTTTTGCTTTTATTGTTTGGGTCAATTTCAAAGCCAATTGTTTTGCCTTTGCTAACCAAACTATCGGCATTGACAAAGAAACCTATTCAAGATTGATGTTTGAATTCTTTGCAAACTCAAAATACATTATGTTTTTTGTATTTTTGGTTCCTTCTTTGGCACTTCATTGGATGTCAAAATGCCAAAAACAAGATTGGAAGAAAAATATCAGTTTAGATGAGTAGCATGGAGACTTCTGTATAAGAATAAAAACGGGGCATTAACCCCGTTTTTTTACTTTAAAATTTCTTCCGTAGACTCATTCTTAAGTCCGCCTGACAAAAGCTGGAATCTTTTATATGCAGATTTTTTATTAGGAAGCTCATAACAATCTGTGCATCTCGCTTCATAATTTTCATCGCCGCCAATCATAATAAGCGGAGAATTTACATCTGCAGCCTCGCCGTTAATAAGTCTTTGCGTACGATTTGCATACTCTGAACCGCATTTCATGCAAATGGCACTAAGCTTATCGACTCTATCTGCAATGCAAAGTAAAATCGGCATAGAACCAAAAGGCTGTGCTCTAAAATCCAAATCCAAACCTGAAGCAATGACTTTTTTGCCGTCTGCCATAAGTTTTTGAATAACTTCTACAATATCTTTATCAAAAAATTGAATTTCATCAATCGCAATAAGTTGGTCATCTTTTTCTATATATCTAAAAATATCTTTGGAAGTGCCTACTTTTATTGCATCTTGCACCATGCCGTTGCGAGATTCTATATAATCTCCGCCAACTCTAGTGTCCAAAATCGGAGAAAAAATCTTCACACGTTTTCTTGCAATAATTGCTCTTTTTGTACGTCTTAAAAGCTCTTCGGTCTTACCGCAGCTCATTGGACCTACAATCAATTCAAACTTAAAATTGTCCATTTTTTCTCCCCAGAAAGATCCCTCAATAAATTAATCTTACTACCCATCATGATGGAGTGCAATGTTAGTTAAAGTTTTTTTACAATCCAAATTTTATTGGTGTTAAAATAAAATAGACAGAAGAAGAGGGAAAAATATGCTTCAAGCAGGAATTGTAGGATTGCCAAATGTCGGCAAATCAACTTTATTTAATGCCATAACAGCGACAGCCAAAGCTGAATCGGCGAATTATCCATTTTGCACAATTGAGCCAAATGTAGGTGTAGTTACTGTTCCTGATGCACGTCTTTACAAAGTCCAAGAACTTGTCAAAACACAGGTCGTAATCCCTACAGCATTTGAGTTTGTAGATATTGCAGGACTTGTCAAAGGTGCCAGCAAAGGCGAAGGCCTAGGCAACCAATTTCTTCACAATATCAGAGAAGTCGATGCGATTATTCAGGTCGTAAGATGTTTTGATGACGAGAACACAATCCATGTTGCAGGCAAAATCGACCCTCTTGATGATATCGAGGTAATCAATACAGAACTTGCTCTTGCAGATTTGTCCACAGTCGAAAAACGAAAAGCCCGTGTCCTAAAACAAGTAAAAGCCAAAGAAAAAGAAGCTCTTTTAGAAGATGCTGTCTTGGATAAAGTTCAAAATCTCTTAGAAGGTTGTACTTTTTTCTCAACAGAAAGTTTTACGGATGAAGAAAAAATCGTATTAAAAGGTTTGCATTTGATGTGTTCAAAACCTGTAATCTATGCCGCTAACGTCTCAGAATCTGATCTTGCGACAGGAAATGATTATGTAGCAAAAGTTCAAGAATACGCCAAGAAAAACGGTGCTGGTGTGGTTATAATAAGTGCTCAGATTGAATCTGAACTGGTTGACCTCTCGGAAGAAGAAAAAAAGGAATACCTCACAGACCTTGGTGTTGAAAGCTCAGGCGTTGAGAGAATGATTAAAAGTGTTTATGACCTTTTGGGACTTCGCACATATATCACAGCTGGCGAAAAAGAAGTCAGAGCTTGGACAATCACAGCCGGTGACAAAGCTCCTGCCGCAGCAGGCGTCATCCACACAGATTTTGAAAAAGGATTTATCAAAGCCGAAGTTATTGGATATGATGACTTTATAGCTTGCGGTTCTCACGCAAAAGCTAGAGAAGCAGGCAAAGCAAGACTAGAGGGCAAAGAATATGTCGTTCAAGATGGCGATATTATGACATTTAGGTTTGCTAATTAGAATTATTCCCACACTGAGGACAATCCCCTAAGTCTTGTTGAATAGCCATTGAATCCATTTCAGGATAAATTGTATTTAATGAATCCCACCCAAAGTCAGGGTATATTCTCTTTAAAACATCCCAATCAATCAAAACACTTCCTTTATTTTGGATATATCTGGATGACCATCCCAATATCAAATCAATAATGGCATGATCGGCAATGCTAATACGTTCAAAAACAAACTGGACACATTTACCTGGTTTTATGTTTTCAATTACTTCTGCTATTTGTGGCAATCTCAAAAATGTTAAATTGCCGGTGATTTTAACAATAACCTTATTATCCGAATCTTGATTTACAACTTTAATCTTAAATTTCATGGTTTTATACAAGTTTTTTAAAACCCCTGCAGCCAAACCTATTAATATACCTTCGAGCAGATTTGTTGATAAAATTGCCAAAATAGTAACTAAATATATTGCAAATTCGCCTTTGCTAAGGTTATATATTGTTTTTCCCATTTGGATATTAACAAGCTTGAAGCCTGTATAAACAAGTATTGCCGCCAAACTTGCTGCTGGAATAAATTTAAAGATAAAAGGTAAAGTTGTTACAAATAAAAGAATCCAAACACCATGCATTATTGCTGAAACTCTGCTTTTAGCCCCAGCCTGTATATTAGCTGCACTTCTTACAATAACTCCTGTAATAGGAATAGCCCCTATTAAGCCCGCCAAGGTATTGCCGACTCCTTGAGCAAATATTTCTTTATTGTAATCAGTTTTATGAGAATCCGCCATTTTATCAATAGCTGTTGAAGTTAAAAGAGTTTCGGCACTTGCAATAAAAGCAACTCCTATTGCTTCAATTAAATAATCGATATTAAAAAGATATTTGAACTGTTCAATAGAAATATAATGAATATTACTGAAAATATTTTCTGAAATAGTTATATATTTAATAGGCAAATCAAAAATAAAAGAAGCAGCTGAAGCTATAGATACAGCGATTAATGTTGCTGGAATTAATTTGTATTTTTTGGGAATATACTTCCAAAAAAATATTATGCTGATTGTCAATAAACCAATGCTAGCAGCCAAATGATGCGTAGAAGCATCAAAAGGAAAAATCGCATGAATAATGGTTTTTGGGAGATGAAGAATATTATCTAAAACAGTTTTTTGTGGCGAAGTATCAAGCATAATATAAAACTGACTTAGTAATATTGAGATCCCTATGCCTGAAAGCATTCCCTGCACTATGGCTGGGGAAATTGCCCTAAACCATTTTCCCCAGCTTAATAAGCCAAAAACAATTTGAATTATACCTGCTGTTAAAATAATTATGCCTAAACTTTCAATTCCATATTTTTGTACAATTTCATAAACAATAATAATTAAACCTGCTGCCGGGCCACTAACTTGAAGGGGTGATCCTGAAAAAATTCCAACAACTATACCGCCTATAATCCCTGATAAAATTCCCGTTTCAGGAGGAAGCCCCGATGCAATAGCAACACCTATACATAAAGGCAACGCCACAAGAAATACTACTAATGACGCCCATAAATCTTTTTTTATATTGCCTACATTTAGATTTTTTATACCCATTATTATCCCCAACTCCTATTTGTAAAATAGTTTAATATATTATAATACTATACTTTAACCCCATCACTTTGGCCACCGAGCATAAGAGCTTCAGCTCTTAAAAAGTCTTCTTCTGTATCAATATCGATAATTCCTGAAACTTCCAGAATATCAGGGTCTTCACCTATAAAATCTTGGCATTTTTTAAGAGCGTCTATTTTGATTGCATAAATCGCACCATTTTCGCCCCAAATCATTTCATTCAGATGCACATCTTGCCATCTTGGACGGAGGTGATAATCATACAGTCCAATGGTTTTGCCGTCATGGCATTTTTTCCACAAAGCCATAGTATAACAGGTCTTATGGCCTGTAAAAACAGAGTCTTTGTCAGAATTTATAAGTTTTTCAATCACATCATCAATCATTTTGACAGTTTTATTAGGGGTAGTAGGTTGCAAAAGAATTACTATATCAGGTTTATATCCCTGTTTTTCGAGTTCTTCGACCGCATGCACAACACAAGGAGCGGATTTTGTTTCATCCTGAGCCAATTCAAACGGTCTATCGATGATTTCAGCCCCGAAAGCTCTTGCCACATCTTTAATTTCGGCATCTTCTGTTGAAAGAACAACTTTATTGACATATTTTGACTTCAATGCCGTCTCGATTGAATGCGCTATAAGCGGTTTGCCGCATAAAAGTTTTACATTCTTTCTTGGAAGCCTTTTTGACCCGCCGCGTGCTAAAATAATTGCTACTATATTCATAAAATCACCTTTTTTAATCTATGCCTATATTTTAACAAATTTTTTTGCCCTTTGCCATTTCTGTACTAAACTTATTAGTACAATGATTAAAAATATCTTAAAAAAATTATCGCAAAACCAAAATCTTAGTTACGATGAAACTAGGACATTCATAGAACTTATTGAGCAAGATGAAGCAACACCGGCTCAAATTGGTGCATTCATTCTTGGTCTGACTGCGAAAATCCCAACCGTAGAAGAGCTTACGGGCATTGTAACCAAACTTCGCGAATTTGCTATAAAAGTTGAAACCCCAAATAAAAATATCGTATGTTCTTGCGGTACAGGCTCTGATAACTCAGGCAGCTTCAATATCTCAACTGCAGCAGCTATTTTGGCATCATCTGATAATGAAACCATCGTGGCAAAGCACGCCAACTGTGCGATTTCAAGCAAATGCGGCAGTTCAAATGTACTTGAAGAGCTTGGCATCAAACTTGCTAAAAACTCCGAAGAAGCCCAAGAACAGCTTCAAAAATACAATATTACTTTTTTGCACTCGCCATTTTTTAATACAGCCGTGGGCAAAATCAACCCCATTCGAAAAGAACTTGGAATGAGGACTCTTTTCAATTTTACAGGTCCGATGATAAACCCTGCTTTCCCTGGCAGACAAGCTTTTGGCGTGTCATCTTTAAGTATGGCAGAAAAAATGATTGAAGTTTTAAAAAACACAGGCAGCCAAAAAGTTATGATTTTCACAGGAATTGACCCCAAAATAGATGAAATCAGCATTTGCGGTGAGACGAAAGTTTTTACACTCACCAATGGTATAATCGAAAAATTTTCAATTTTTCCCGAAGATTTTGGCTTAAAAAGGGTGGGAATTGAAGACCTAAAAGGCTCTAATGCAAAGGAAAATGCCTCTATCATAAAAGATATTTTTCAAGGCAAAATAAAAGGCGCAAAACTTGATATCGTCGCAATGAACACAGCTGCTTTATTTTGGGCCGCTGACAAAGTTCAAAAACTTGAAGACGGGCTACATATTTCGTATAATTTAGTAGAACAAGGTTTAGCTTACAAAAAATTAGAAAAATTAAAATGAAAAATAAAGACACAAAAAAAATAAAAACTGTCGCCTTCCCCCATATGGGAACAGTATATGTAGTATGGTCGACAGCACTTCAAAAACTAGGTCTTGAGGCTTTTATCCCTCCAAAAACAAGCAAAAAAACATTATCTTTAGGCGCAAAATACAGCCCTGAGGCAATTTGCCTGCCGTATAAACTCGTTTTGGGAAATTTCATAGAAGCTAGTGAAGCAGGTGCTGATGCAGTCGTTATGATTACCTCTCCTGGTATTTGCAGACTTGGCGAGTACGGACGCATAATCAAACATACTTTAGAAGATTTGAAATATGAAACAAAATACATTGATTTGGACTTATATGATGGTTTTAAAGCAATGTATAAGTTTTTGGTTAATATTTCAGGGGTCAAAAACCCCTTCAAAATTATAGATGCGATAAATATTGCCATTAGAAAAGTTTTTGTTTTAGACAGACTTGAAAAAGTTTTGACATATTACAGAGCAAGAGAAATTAAACATGGTGAGGCCGAAAGAGCTTTTCTTAAAGGCTTGGACAAACTTGCCGCTGCAATGAACACCAAAGATACTAAAAAAGCCGAAGCGGAAGTCACAAAAGCTATTTCATCAGTAGAAATCGACCCTGAACGAGAAGTTTTGCATGTCGATTTGACGGGAGAAATTTTCTTAGTCTTAGACTCATTTTCAAACCAAAATCTTGAAAGAGAACTCGGGAAACTCGGCGTACAAACAAGACGCAGTCTTACTATCGGAAGCTGGATAAAAGATGCCATAACTCCTGCATTATTCAAAAAAGGTGAAACACATCTTGAACGTGCCGTAAGATTTGCCAAACCTTATCTAAGAAGAGACATCGGTGGAGATGCCCTAGAATCAATCAGTGATGTGGTTTATGCCGATCACAAAGGCATTGACGGGATTATCCACATCAGTCCTTTCACTTGCATGCCAGAGATTATGTCGCAAAACATATTTCCTTCAATGAGAGAAAATTGCGACATCCCCATTTTGGCACTCATTATGGATGAGCAATCAGGCAAAGCAGGTTATATAACAAGACTCGAAGCTTTTTGTGATCTTATGCGCAGAAAAAAACGTAAAGAAATTAAACCAAAAAGCGAATAAAAATTTAAAAATATAATCGCAGAATCTTCGGTGCAAAAAGCAAAAATCCGACAACTGAAGATAATGCAGCACACATAAGCACCAAGCCGGCTGCGATGTCTTTGGACATCTTTGCGAGAGTAGAATATTTATTTCCAAAATAAGCATCTACGATAAATTCAATAATTGTATTCAAAAGTTCGGCCATAAGTACAAAACTAACGGTAATAAGCAATACAGCGAATTCAAGCATAGAAAAATTAAGAAAAACCCCTACAATAATAGCCACCATGCCAAGAAAAATTTCAATTCTAATGTTTCTTTGAGATTTTATTGCCCAAAGAAGCCCCGTAACAGCAAATTTGATACTTTCAAAAAGACTATTTGCTTTATATTTTGACATTCTCGACCAGCCTTTGTTGCAATCCTATCATATACTCTAATTTTTCCTCAGTTTGATGAGTAAAACCGAACAAATGTAATATACCATGAGCGAGAATAAAATATAATTCTTCTTCAAAAGTTTTTTTGTTCTCCAGTGCTTGAGATTTTATTTTTTCAACAGAAATTATAATCTCACCAAGAGCGACACCTTCATCTGAAACAAATCTCATCTCAGGTTCACTATCTGAGAAAAGAGCAAATGTTATTACATCTGTTTCTTTATCTTTGCCTCGATAATCACGGTTAATTTCGTGAATTTTTTTATTATCACAAAACATAACATCAAATTCGAGGTCATTATGCAAAAAATCGTATTCTTTTATGGGCGAATACTCCAAAATTTCAGAATTTATAATATTTTCTGTTATTTTTATTGCATTTTGAAGAAAAATGTTTTCATCAATCTCACTATGACTATTCGTGTTTATCGTTATCATGAAGATTTTCCGGATTAATCTGGACTATATTTCTATTATCAGCTTCCTGCCCATCAGCTTCTTTTGGCTTTTGCATTTGCTGAACTTTATCTTGCAATTCTTGCATCATGGTATTCATATTATCTTGATATTTAATCCTGTGATGCTGCATACCTTTTAACACTCTGACAAAAGTCTGGGCGACAGTCTTCAAATCTTTTTGAGTCAATGGACTATCAGATAATTGCCCATCGATGAGCCTGTCTTGAATGATTTTTTCTATGGTTTGCTCCATCTCCTCTTGAGTAGGTTCATTAAGCGTTCTGACCGCCGACTCAGCCGCATCAGCAAGCATCAAAATCGCAGTCTCTTTCATATTTGGTTTAGGACATGTATATCTGAATTGTTCTTTTTTGACATCTTCGCCTTCTTGTTGTTTAGCTTGATTATAAAAATACGATGCAACGCTGTTTCCATGGTGCTGCAGAATAAATTTGTGAATTACCGCAGGTAATCCGTATTCTTTTGCAAGCTCGATGCCGTCTTTTGGATGAGCTGTAATAATCATTTTACTAAGTCTCGGATTAAGTTTTTCATGAGGATTTTCGATACTGAAATAAGACTGATTTTCAACAAAGAACAATGGCCTTTTGAGTTTGCCTATATCATGATAAAAAGACCCGACTCTTGCCAAAATAGGATTTGCTCCTACAGCTTCTGCCGCTGCTTCTGCCAAATTGCTAACCATAAGACTGTGATGATAAGTCCCTGGAGCTTCAAATTGAAGTCGTTTCAAAAGTCCCTGATTATGATCTGCAAGCTCTGAAAGCCCATAAGGAGTGATTATTTTGAACATCCCTTCAAGCAAAGGTATCAAACCAAGAGCTATAACCCCTGAAAATAAACCGCTGATTATACCAGCTGTAATATCAGACATAAAAGATGCCGAATAAAGATTAGAGTTCATCATATATACAGCAAAAATGATATACATTTGAACTGCGCAAACAAAAATCCCGACCTGAGCCAAATCCATACGTCTAAGGAAATTGAGTTTCCCGACAGCAAAAGTTGCCATCATAATACTCATTGTAAAAGTTGTAACAACATCAATGCTGTAGCCAAGCGCAATTCCAATTATTATTAAAAGCAAAATTGATGATAAAAAGGCAATTCTTGGATTAACAAAAATCGCAACAATAATCGTATAAGCTGCAAAAGGCATAATATAGACAGACATATCAGCAGGCAATGAAATAGAAATAACCGTCATAAATATACTTAAAAGCGAAATCAAAGATACATAAGGCAAAGAACGGTATCTATCCTCAAGGTTTTTAAGATAAAAATAAAGACAATAAGATACCATAAGTATCAATGACAAAAGCCCAATAACTCCTGAAAAATTGAGTTCCGAGACAGTATAACCGGCTTTTTTGAGAGCATCTTTTTTGAGCCTTGAAACAAATTCTCCCTGAAAAACTATCTGCTCGCCTTTATTAAAGGTTACAACAACAGGCTCAACAGCATTCATGGCATTTTGTTTTGCCACTTCCGTTGCCATTTCATCAACTATCATATTCGGTAAAATAATTTGTTTCACAAGAAAACAAACCGCTGCTGCTTGCTGTCTAGACAAAACAGAAGATGTATTGGCAAGGATAAATTTGTCTATATCTTCATTAATATTTTGTTCACTGACGCCCATATCAAGTGATTTAGAAAGGGTTTTTAGCCCAAAATCAGAAATTTTTTGAAAACTCGCATCAGGAGTTCTTATAATAAAATTTACGATTGCATCATCTTGTTTATCTGTTATATCAACTACTTTTAAGACTTCTCTTTTGGTATCCAGCAAAGAACCATGCTTGGAGCGAATAAGCTCAATTGCAGAAACTAAATTTTTGTAATTATTTATTACATGCTCATCATGCAAAGGTGTTAAAATCGGCTCAACACGCCTCGCCATCTCACGTTTACGTTGATTTGTTTTTTCAACATCAACCACTTCAATTTTTTTGGTGGCAATAATATTTCTTTTGCTTATGCCATTATCAATAATACTCTGAAAAAGATAATGCTTGCTTGTCAAAATTGCCGTCATTGCAACTACTGTGACAATATATATTACAATTAAATAAAACCTTTCGGAATGAAGCTTTTCCGCTATATTTTTCCAAACTTTTTTATACATAATTCGTATCCTAAACGTATAATAAATAATTATAATAGAATAAGTAGCAAAAAGAAATAAAATCATTTTTCAAACATAAAAAAAACGGGCGCATAACCCACTTTTTAAAATATTAAAACATTTAGTAAAAAAAGGCGAAAATTTATCATTTCCGCCTTTTTTAATTAATTTCCTATGATTCTGATTTTTTCTTTCTTCCTCTTTTGGAAAGTTTTTCTCTGTTTTTGGCTTGCATTTCAACAGTTATATTCAGTTCTTTTGCGATTTTCGCAATATGCTCAATATAACCTTGCAGAGGAATATGTTGTTTTTCTAACAAATTGAAGATAATTTTTATCCCTGCCAAATTTATACCCATTTCTTTTGTAAGATACTGGATAAATTTGCCCATTTCGATATCCTTCATAGAATACAATCTTCTATTTTTAGGACTTCTTGATGGAGACAAAAGTTCTTCTTCATCATAAATTCTTAAAGTTCTTTGGTGAACTTTTAGTACATCCGCAATCACACTTATTGGGAACATCGGTTTATTTGCATCTAACTCTGCGCCCAACCCCATTAATGGTTCTTTTGTTTTCATAATTAGTTCCTTCACAATTCAGCTAATAAATTTAAAGTTAATAAAAGTGTAACATCATTTTCAAAAAAATTCTAAATTTTTTTGGTAGGGACAATTAAGACCGGTAAGACTGAGTAATCCAAAATACTCTTACTGACACTTCCGAACAAGAAATCGACCAAGCTTTCCCTAGAATGAGACCCCAAAACAATTAGACTAAAGTCCTTTTGTACAAAATTCAAAATCTCTTCTGACGGGTTCCCCCTTAAATGAATTTTACTTTTAACGTTAATACTATTATTACATAAAATCCTTTCAATTTCATCTAAACTTTTCTTTGCAATTGCAGATTCATTTTCTAAAATTTCTTCGACATAATTTCCGCTAAGAGAAATTTCTAAAGGATGCTGGAAAAAATCGGCACTCACAGTAATAAGATTTATATCATTATCTGTGTCAAAATTTTTCATAAATGAAATTACAGCATTTAATGTTTGATAAGTACTGTCTACACATAACAAAATGCTTTTTCTTTTTTCCGGGAAATTCTTTTTATGCTCTCCTCGAAAGATAAACACAGGGCATGGTGCTGTTTCAAGAACTTTTCTGGCAAAACTAAAAAACTGATTTTGAACACCTATATAATTATGCGAGCCCAAAATAACCATATTATAAAAATTATTATCAAGATGATTAATAACTTTTTGCACGCTGCCCTTTTCAACAAAAGCTTCACCGAAAAAATGGTAATGCTTTTCGATAATTTCTTTCGATTTTTTTATTATTTTTTCGAAATTTAAAAACTTAATTTCATTATTGTAAAGTTTATTTAAGATGTTTTCTTCCTCTTTAATAAAAAAAACATCGACTGTAAATCCATTCTTAACTAGCCTTAAAGCCCCTTCTAGTGCGTTAAAGCTCTCTTTTGAACCGTCAGTACAAAATAAATATTTCATAAAATACTTATACAAAAAATGTCTTTTTTTTACATTCTCCAAAAAGTTATCAAAAAAGAGTAAATTTTTTTACCCCTTCTGTTTTTATTTTTCTGTGAGAGTAAAAAAGACAGGTGAAGAGAATTGGTGAGCACATACCCGAATAAGATTACAAAAATCAAATCGTCCCTCAAATGCTATGATGATATGATTTACACAGTTGCACGAATAGAATACTCGAGATTGCAAGGTTCGCATGTCATGGATTTTACAGAACTTCTTGCTATAGGACGACTGGTCATAAGTGACTTGCTTGATGATGAAGCAAATCAATACAATATTTCTTACATGTCCACAGCAATCAAATGGGCAATAAGAAATGAGCTTCGAAGAAGATATAAATGGTATGTGGCAAAAGAAGACAGTTCCTCTGATGAAAAAAATGACAGAGAAAATCTTTATACAACTATTTTGTCAATAAACGAACTTCAAGATCAGGAAAATCCGGTTCAAATTGTCGATCATTCAATCACTCCTGATAAAAAATGTGAGTTTGAAGATTTGAACATCCTAATTAAACAGTCAATCAAAAAACTCCCTTCAAGAGAAAGAAGTATCATCGAAAGTCGTTTTTATAATGACAAAAGAATAAAAGATATCGCAGAAGAATTCAATATTTCACCTTCTCGAATATCAAGAATTATCCAATCAGGTCTTGATAAAGTGAAAAAAGACCTGCAAAAGCAAGAAGCTTTTTGCTAATAAAGGCTTAACACTAAATAATACGGGGATCCAATGGAGCTGCGAAGAACTTTTCTTTGTGGCTCTATTGTCTTGAAAAAACCTCAAAATCCAGCTCGTCTGAAATATTCGACAAAAAATATGCCGAAGATGCAATCATAGATGCATTATCTGTACAATATTTCATCTGGGGAGCATAAACTTTATAGCCTTGCTCTTCAAGTTCAAAAAATTTGCGTCTAATCTCTAAATTTGCCGCTACCCCGCCAGCTAAAGCAACTGTTTTAATATCGTATTTTTCTGCAATCCTGAGAGTTTTTTTCAAAAGAACTTTACTCACAGCCTCTTGAAAACTCGCCGCAATATCTTCTTTTGGCAATTCACCTTCTTTTGCAAGGCTCTGGATGAGCCTAAGCATAGCCGTTTTGAGTCCGCTGAAACTAAAATCGTATTCGCCGACTTTTGCTTCAGGAAGTTTGAATCTGTTTTTGTCGCCAATTTGCGCCAATTTATCCAAATTCGGTCCACCTGGGTATTCTAGCCCCATTAATCTTGCAACTTTGTCATAAGCCTCTCCAACAGCATCATCAATGGTTTCGCCCAAGATTTCTTGCTTGTCATAAGACTCAACTTTGATAATTTGAGTATGCCCGCCTGATACCAAAAGGCACACAAAAGGCGGCTCCAAATCCGTATCGAGATAATTTGCACACACATGCCCGTTTAAATGATTAACGGCAATAAAAGGTTTGTCATAAGCTAAACTCAAAGCTTTCGCAGCATTGAGCCCTACAAGCAAAGCCCCCACAAGCCCAGGACCTGCAGTTGCAGCTATAGCATCAATTTTATCAACGCCAATTCCCGCTTGAGAAATAGCCTCGTCAATGACAAGATTGATAGCTTCAAGGTGTTCTCTTGCAGCAACTTCCGGTACAACTCCGCCAAATTGGCGATGAGTTTTGATTTGCGTTGCAACGACATTTGCAAAAACCTCGCGACCGTTTTTGACAATTGCGCAGGCAGTTTCATCGCAACTTGTCTCAGTGGCAAGAATGACAATGTCTTTGCCCGCCTCAGGACCAAGAAGTACTTTGCTATTGCTGATTGGTGTGGTAAATTCTCTAGTCATAAGGATATTATAGTACGAAAAAACCTACATCTGAAAATTCGACTTAGCGCAGCAGCAAGTCAAAACCGTAAGATCATACACACCATGCCGAGTTAGCTCTTTTATCAGCTCGGCTACAGAAGTTCCTGAAGTGCAAATATCGTCAATAATCAAAACAGGTCTGCCTGAATAGTCCTCGCCCATATATTCAAAAGCTCCTGAAAGTGCCTTTTCACGCTCTTTAAGATTAAGTTTGTAAAGTGGCGGAGTATTTTTGATTCGTCTGACAAGCTTGGGATTTACCTGATAGCCAAAATATTTGGCAAATTCTCTGGCGATAAGTTCTGATTGGTTGTAATGACGTTTTGCTTCTCGAGATTTGAAAAGCGGCATCGGCAAAATTTCGTAATTATATTCTTTATATTCAATTTTGTCCCAAAACTCTTTGAGAATAAGCCCTGCTTGCTGGGATAATTCTTTTTTGTTGTGATATTTGATTGCCCTTATTAGCTTTTGCATATTATCAGAATATTCGGTCGCACAATAAATTTTGTGAACTCCAACTTCTTTATAAGGTTGTGTGGGATTGAATTTGACCTCACTAAAGCATTCATCGCACATGATTTGGTTGGATGCTACTTTTCCACAAAAATAACACCGCTTTTTGTATATCCAATCTATCAATTGTGCTAAGAAGTCAAACATAGTAAAACCAAGATACCATGGACGAAATACAAAATCTAACAAACATAAGTGCTGTGTCAGAAGATATTTTTTCTGTCTCGCAATACCTCGATATATCAAGACTTCCTGATATATTCCATTTTGCAGGGGCGGATACCCTTCCTGTCATTGATAAAGATGGGTTGATTGTAGGTATCGTCTCAGAATTTGACCTAGCCAAAGTTGCTAAAGAATTGAGTTTTGACAAAGACAGCTACCAAAGTAAATTAACGGTCGAAAACATAATGACAAAAGAAGTTTGGCTTGAAACACAAGGAGCAGATATTTCTAATCTGATTGACAAATTGGACCAAATGCATATAAGAGTTATACCGATTATCGATGAAGCAGGCTTTTATACAGGCAAATGCGTTACAAGAAAAAAACTTATCAATTTTTTGACAAAAAAAATCAAACCGCGCACAATATCAGGTGTGGCAACGCCAATAGGAGTTTATCTTTCTGATGGATTGTATCAAGTCGGGGCAAAAAACATCGGTTTAATTTTAAATGGTGCCATTTTTGCTTCTTTTTTCTTCGTGGCAGAGTTTTTGACCTCAGGAATACAAAATAATTTTTTGGCTTCAATTTTAAAATTATTTATGTTCTTGGTTTTCTTCAAAATTTCTTCAATCTCACAAATCCACGCATCTGAACACAAAGTCATCAATGCCATCGAAAAAGGTCTTCCTCTCGATGTCAAAACCGTGCAAAAACAGTCTATAATTCACATAAGATGCGGAACAAATTTGCTTGTTTTATTTTTTGGAATTTCTATTATTTTTTATATTACAAATATCCTTGTTCCAAAAATATGGATTTTAAGATTTATGATTTCTTTTTTGCTTTTAATAGGACTTTTTAGCTATTGGAAACAAATAGGATTCAAAATTCAAGAATTTTTTACAACCAGAGAACCGACCGACAAACAAGTAGAAAAAGCTATAAAAGTAGGGGAAGAGCTCCTGCAGGTCTCCAAAAATGACCCCGAAAATAAAAATATAAACTTCCTGACGCTGATTTATACATCGGGGTTTTTACAAATAATTATAAGTTTCCTAGTGTTTATGAATATTTTGAGCCTGATTCTTTATAATATGATAAAATGAAAAAGTATTTTTAAGAGGATTTAATAAAATGTCTATCATAATAATGGTTTTACTCATTAGTGTTTTGATTATAATTCACGAATTAGGGCATTTTTTGGCAGCAAAATCAATCGGCATAAATCCTGAAAGATTTGGTCTAGGCTTACCTTTAGGACCGACTTTGTACGAAAAAAAATTCGGCGAAACAATTTTTTGTATCCACGCATTTTTACTCGGCGGGTATGTTTCATTCCCTGAAGATAACCCTGAAAACGACACTCCTCTTGATAATCCGAATAGACTTGATAACAAAACAATCTTGCAAAGAGCCTGGGTCGTTTCAGCAGGAGTTCTTGCCAATGCTATTTTTGCCTTCATTTTAGTGCTTTTTGTAGCTTTTGCCTCAGGCGGGCTTCCTGTCGACAAATATAATATTTCAATAGATGACCTATACACGCAAACATCAACTGCAGCTAAAGATGCCGGCATTTTGCCCAAAGACAAAATCTACCAAGTCGAAGGCATAAAAATCACAAATCCATCCGTATTTATGGCCTTTTTACAAGAAAATAAAGAAGCTAACGCAAAAATTTCGCAAGAAAAAATAAACGCCACTTTAAAACAAATTTATAAACTAAATCCGAATTTGAGACAACTAAAAGAAAATAATGCCATTGCAAAAAATACAAAAATAATTTTGCCGAAAAAAACCCTCGAAAAACCAATGATTTCAGATACTTTAAGCAAACTTCATCAAGGTAAAGCGGATAAAAAAATCTATTCTTTAACTTCTGAAGAGCAAAAACTTAGAGATGAAATTTATAAAAAATCAAACTATAAAACAGATGGAAAAACAACTCTTTCGAGCCTTGCAGCGGCAGTTGGAGACTACAAACAACCTATTTCGATAACTGTTTTAAGAAACAACAAAGAAATAACCCTATCAAACATCTCACCAAGCAAAGAAGGCGTAATCGGCATCAAACTTTTCATTGAAGAAATCGCCGAACCTACAAATTCAATCAAAGACGGCTTTGTAAATTCTTGGAATTATCTATCCATCAACACAATTATGATGATAAAAGGTTTGGGTAGCATCTTCACTGGCAAAGTGCCTATTGGCGAGCTTCATGGCATAATCGCCATCGCCAAAGTCGGAGGAGATATTATCCAATATCAAGGCATCTGGAAAGGGTTTTTGCTCACGGCAATAATCAGCATGAATCTTGCTATCATCAACTTTTTACCAATTCCTGCACTTGATGGTGGCTACATTTTCTTCCTCATAATCGAAGCAATTACAGGCAAAAAAGTTAACCCCGAAGCACAAGAACAAATCATGAAATACAGCTTCTTAGCATTGATATTACTGATGTTCTTTGTGATTTTTAATGACATATTTGCTCTTGTGACAAATAAGTTTTAATGTCGAATATTTTAAAAGCTACAATTTTTCATAAATTGTAGCTTTTGATTTGTTTTTTGTTATTAAATTATTTTATTTAAGCAATTGCATTAACTTTTTGTTGTTTCACAGCAGCCTCATCTGCACGATTTCTGCGAGATTGATTAACGAAATGATCAATAAGAGCGCCGACTCCCAAACCGAAGACAACCTCCAAAGCTATTGTAAGTGGTTTAATAAATTGCATATTTTTAGGTAGATCCGACAAAATCAACTTCGCATTTTGATTGTTTAATAAAGCTACTGATGATAAACCGCCTCCTATTGCACCTACAATTTTCCAGGTATTTGTTTTGTTATATTCATTTCCACTTTTTGTATGGGATTTCCCTGCAAAACTTACTGTATTAACATTCATAAATTTTCCCTTATATTTCACTAACAAACCTACATTTAATAAAACCGTCAAAAAAAATTATTGCCTGAAAATACTCCGCCACATGTGTTTGCAAACCATTGTTTTGCTTATTATGATTAAATTTAAAGCTAAGGAAATTTGTGTTTACATTTGTTAATAAAATATCAATACATTTTAACAATTCTGCGAACCTGTTCGATAGTCTTTTGAGCTTCTTGCGAGGCTCTTTGAGAGCCGACTTTGATAACTTGGTACACATAATCCATATTTTGTTCAAGCTCTGTGCGTTTCAATCTGATTGGGCGGAAATATTCATTCACCGCAGCCGCTAGTTGTCTTTTGCAATCGGCACAACCACGAATTGCACTTTCGCACTCTGATTTGACAGCAGCACAAGTAGCTTTGTCTGTAAAAATCTGATAATAAGGGTAAATCACTTCGCAATTATCGACCTGACCCGGGTCTTCTCTTTTGATACGGTTGGCATCTGTGATGCCTTTCATGATTTTTTTGGTCGTTGTGTCTTCATCATCTGAGATTTTGATGTCGTTACCGAAGGATTTGCCCATTTTTTGCCCGTCAATACCTTTTAGCATAGGGGTTTTGGTTAATTTGCACTGCGGCTCATTAAAGAAATCTGTTTTGTAGATATGATTGAAGCGCCTTGCAATATCTCGTGTGATTTCGATATGCGCAACTTGGTCTTGCCCTACAGGCACAAGGTTCGCATTAAATGTCATAATATCGGCACTTTGAAGCACAGGATAGCCCATAAGACCGTATGAAAGAACATCTTTTTCCATTTGATTTAATATATATGAATGTTTTTGATGTTCGGTATAATTCTCTGGAGGTTCATCAAAATCTACAAGAGCACCGTATCCCCTCATAGCTTTGACCATATCCTTGAGCGTAGGGTCACGTTCTACCCATCTTTGAGGTGTAATCATACTTAGATAAATATGAAGCTCAGCCGTCTGAGGCACAAGTGATTGCACATAAATATGCGATGTATTAGGGTCAATTCCGCAAGCGAGCCAATCCAGAACAACTTCAACAACATTTTGTTTAAGCTCATCAGTCTTATCAAACTTGGTCGTTAGAGCATGCCAATCTGCAACTGCAAAATAACAGTCGTATTGAGACTGAAGCTCAACCCAATTTTTCAAAACACCCATATAATGACCTATATGAAGTTTTCCCGTAGGACGCATACCAGACATTATTCGCTGTTTTTGGCTCATATCTACCTAGTTCCCTAATTTTTCAGTTTATTCTCTAAAATTTCTAATTTTGTAATTAAATCTTTATTTTTAAGAACAAAATCTTTGCCGCGAGCTTCGATAGCCAGTCTCAAGATTTCAGGCAAATTAACACCTTTATCTTGCATCAACTGCTCGAAATAGAAATCCTCGAAGCAATCAGGCAATCTCAAAGACCAATTTTGCTCCCCTGATGTACCAGGTTTGTTGTAAACATCATAAATTCCAAAGAAATCTGTGAAGAAAAGCTGAATATTTTCGGCTTTTGAAGCAAAAATCTCATACAATTTCGCTTTTCTAAGATAAGTTGCATCAGTTGTTAAGCGAACAATCATATCATCTTTTTGGAATTCTCTTTCCTTCGGAAGCAAATCCTCGACAAGATTTTGAGCATGCATATATGCATCTTCGGTGTTCACCATTTTTTCAGCCCACATTTCAATTGGTTCATTGTCATGAGTTCCAACCATGGCCCAAGAATGTTCTGTGATATTTTTGCAACGATAAGGATGGAGCGGTTTTTCAGGAACAACAAACTGAGTAAGTTTCATTCCCAAAAGTCCGTATTCTTTCATAACTTGCTCGACAGGATAAGTCAAAGTGCCCAAATCTTCGCAAATAATTTCATCTTTTGACAAACCTTCTTCTTTAGCAGCGGCAATAACAATTTTTTCGATAAGCATGCCGTATTTTTTGATTTGATCTTTGTTTAGAGATTTAATTCTGTATTCTTTATCAGGCTCAAGTTCAAAATCCAAATCATCAATCGTTGCAATTGCATATTTTGAAAGTTCTGGATGCTCAGGAGATGAGAACAGTCTGCCTGCTCCTTCTTCGACTTTTGGCAATGCGCCTATTTTATATACCCAAGGGTCGATTAAACCCACAAGGTGGTCAATTCTTACTCCGCCTGGATTTTCTTTGAACATTTTTTTATACAATGCCTTAAGAAGTTTTCCGCCTTCGGACAAAGAACCGTCTTCGTGAAAAGTTTTTTCAGGATCCATAATAGGGAAACCCCATGCCTGACCGTCTTGAGAAAAATAATCAGGAGGACAGCCCAAGAACCAGCCTTCTAAAAAGAAGTGCTGATAAGCCCAAACATCTCTGTCTGAGAAAGCAACTTGTCTGTCTGCAATCATTTTTATGTCTTTAGAAGAGGCATATTCAAGCATTTCTTCTGTTTGTTCTGCCAAAATAAATTGGCAAAAACTATAAAAATCAATTGCATCTTCATATTCTTTTTTGATTTGTGCCAATCTTTCTTTCGCCAATTCTTCTTCGTGTTTGTCTTTGGCATTAAAAAGATTTTTGTCAGTTTCATCCGTCCAAAGTGGCCAATAATCATTGCCATGCTTGATTGATAAAGCTTCATAAGCTGAATCTTTTTCAAGCCAATTTTGATTGTCTTTTTTATATTTTGAGAAAGATTTCTCAATTTTTTCAACAATTTTTTTGTCTTCAGGGCTTAAAGAATCTCTATTTTGGTCTTTTTTCTGAAAATTATAAAATGCTTCTTTTAAAGCTTCTTCTTGCTTAGCAAAAATGTAGCTATAAGCTACTTTAGGCTCATGCTTGTTAGGGTTATTTTCGATAATTTCATTTAAAGTTTCAACAGACAAAATATTTGCCCACTGCGATGTAGCCAATGGCTGTAAATCAATGAATAAAGGGTTATCAGAAAAAATAGTCCCTGTATAAGGCGAGGAATCAATTGCTTTTGTTTTTCCTGCAGGACCAAGTTGAATACTATTGAAAATGCCGCTTGCAAAATCCACTAAAGATATTGCTCCTTCAGAAAGAGGCGAGCCGGTTCCTGTGTTTAAACCTTCTTGAGAAGGAAAACTTGCACCATGAACAATAAGGGCAAAATTCTTCTTGCCCAAAGCTTTCAAAGCTTCTTTTGTAATATTTTTCAATTCTTTTAATTTTTCTTGAGTTGTTTCCATTAGTTTTTCCATAATCTTACCTGCTAAAACTACTTAAATGCTGTGTTACCCCCTATTGGCAAAAATTCCAATGAATTTAGTTTATCACAAAAATTATTTGCAACCCATGACTTTTAAAGAAAACTAGCCTCTTATTACAAATTTTTGAGCAAATTTTTTTATTAAACTTTTATCGCATGAAAAATACCCCTTAAGTCATCTATCATAAAACTATAAGAATTTAAGGAGAAATATTATGAACAACCCACATTTGTTCAATAATATTGTGCAGAGTAACAAAAATAAAGAATCGCTAAAAAAATGCCTAGGCACATACATTGAACAGTTGAAAATACATTTCAATGTTTCAGATAATGATATAAATGCTATAATAAAAAATATATTAAAGTCACGATCCCAAAAAAGATTTTGGAATTTCTGGTAGTTGAGGTAATAAATTGTCACCGGATTTATCACATATAGAAGTAGAAAAAAAATTCATTCAAAAACTCTTTGAATTAGCGGCAATGGTCATGCCCAAGGATTTGACATACTCTGATTTCACTAATGCTTTAGCTCGTATAGCGCAAAGAATAGACCCGCATAAAAAAATTGATACCGATGAAAACATAGAAGCAAAACCTGAAACTGAGTTTGTAAGAATACTGATGATTGATAATGTCGGTTTTGTTATGCAAAGAGTCAAGCAACAGCTTTCAAAGCAAGACTTTATAATAATTGAAACCTATAATGACTTGGCGAAAGCATCAGAAAAAATAAGAAGAGAATCTTTTGATTTTATTATCATAAATATTTTAATCCCGACAGAACGTGAAGGGTTATTATTCTTGAAAGAAATCAAAGCAATCTTGAATGAACGCCATTCAGAAACAAAGCTGATTGTAACCGGCGAATCTATAAGAAAAGAATTAACATTATACCTAAAAGAACAAGGCGTCAAAAATATTATAGAACGCAAGCCTGACTGGATTACAAAGCTTGTCGATACTATAGCCAAAGAAAGCGCTGAAGCAGTAGAATAAAAGAAAAAGGGGAAAACCATGAAAAAAACATTAGCAATTTTAACAATATTAACTCTAAGTTCATCTATAGCATACGCTGATAGTATTTATAATAATGTACAAATAGACAAAACAAGATTACAGGCAACACCAAAAACACTCCCAAATACTTTGCCTGAAATTTCAGAAATAGAAGATTTACCTGATTTTAATATGCCGAAATCACCTTCAAATGTCTATTACAATAATAATTCAAACGTCAGCCAGATTTCCAAAATTCAAGATGCACTTTTGAAAATTGACAGTGCACAAGTTGATGTAAAAAATGAACTTAATCTATACGAATCAAAACTTGTAGATGTTGAAAATCGCGAAAACCTTGTAAAACAAGAAAAAAATGAACTCTTAAAACAAATTCGTACAACCAGAAAAAAAATGAATGCCTTAGATAGCGCAAAACATAAAATCATAACAAATATGGACATTCAACAAGCAAATAATAAATCAACTACGCCGGTTCACTTCAACTGGTTTAAATAAAAAAAAACGGATATAAAAAGCAAAGCGTGAGCTTTGTTTTTTATTGAACGAGAGCGACGTAAGAGTTTTGTAAAACTCCACAGGAGCTAAAAAAACGGATATAAAAAGCAAAGCGTGAGCTTTGTTTTTTATTGAACGAGAGCGACGTAAGAGTTTTATTTTTTATATGTCAAATTCTACTCTTGTAAGTAATTCTTGTTCAAAATCCGTATATTCATCCAAAGATTTAATGCAAGACAAATCCTTACTTTGCAAAAATTTGATTTTATACTCACATTCATTAATGTCCAAAACCTCTATAACTTCTGCTTTATTGAGTAAATTCAAGCAAGAGGCGATTATTTTTTCCGACAAAGACAATTTAGATGCGAATTTTTGCAAATTTATAATCCCATTCAAATTGCCGTCTGCGTACTTGAGCATGCCTGAGCACATTTTCAAAATCTCAAAAGAATCTTTTTTATCAAAAGAATTGCCTATTATATGCACGACTTTTGATGAGGTTTTTTGGATTATTTCAAGAAAAATATTTTTATCCGGCGGCAAATCTAAAAACACCAGTTGGTCGACTTCTTGAGCATTTAATCTGTTTATGACAATTGCATTCGCCAGATTTTTTTCACCCAAAAACTCTAGCGTCTTTTGATTTTCGGCAAAAATAGCAACGCTAGTTTTGGTCGTTTTTAAATAATTCAAAAACATATCAATAGCATTATCTTTTTTTCTGTGGTCTACAACCTTTGGCGCACAAGCACTTTTAGCTTCGGATCTATAGTCGCAAAGCTCAAGCTGAATAGTTGTTTTGTCCATAAAAGTGTTTACTTTTGGAGAGAAAACCACATCGACTTTATCCGCAACTTTTGCATTAATTTCTGATTTGCCCCAAAAAACACCCTCAAGAACACCTAATTCGCCCTCGAAAAAAACTTTCAAATGATTTGAATTTGAACCCATAGTTTTCATTTCTTTAACAGCCAAATCCTTAATACTAAACAATGGTGAAGGGTTTTTTGCCCCACAAGGCTCCAAAAGCTGAAGTTTTTTGACAAAATCCAATGTCAAATCACTTTGCCTCAAATCTTCTTCTACTCTAATTCTTGGGGTCATAAATTCTTCTTGAAGATTTTCATTCACCACTTTATGAATATTCGAAACAACACTGCCAAGATTATTTCTGTCAGCCGAAAACCCAGCTGCCATAGAATGCCCGCCGAAAACACCTAACAAAGTTTCAACTTCACACAAAGTATCATAGAGATTGAGCCCCTCGATACTTCTGGCCGAGCATCTGATGTTGTCCTCTTCAATCCTAATAATAAAAACAGGGCGATAAAATTTTTCGCACAATTTTGACGCCACAATCCCTATAATGCCAATATGCCAATTTTCGGCAGCAAGAATAATTGCCTTATTATTTTTTAAATCCTCTTTAGAAATCTTTGCTAAAGCCTCCTCAAAAATACCCTCGCAAAGAGCCTGCCTGATTTTATTACAATCATCCATATATTTGGCATTTATCTCTATTTGCTGGATATTATCAGTAGTAAACAGCTCTACAACTTTTGAAGCATGCTCTAAACGCCCAATAGCATTGACTCTTGGAGCTATCCCAAAGGCAATTGATTGAGCATCAAAAGTGTCAATATTATACCCTGCCAAATCAACTAGAGCCTTGATTCCTTTGGGACAAGCTTTTCTGATACATTGAATGCCGAGCCTGACCAAAAGCCTATTTTCTTCTAAAAGCGGCACTACATCTGCAATTGTACCTATTGCAACAAACGGCAAAATTTCTTGTTTAAACTCTAATTTACCATATTTTTCGAGTAAAGCACAGGCTATTTTATACGCAATCCCAACTCCTGCAAGATAATTCAAAGACTCGATTTCTTGGGCATTCAAAGTTTCTTTCAAAGAATTTTGTGCCTTAGGATTAATGATTGCAAATGCTTCAGGCAATTCATCACCCGCTTCGTGGTGGTCTGTGACTATAATATCCACCCCCAAAGTTTTCATAAGCTTTATTTCAGCAATGTTGCTAATGCCGCAATCAACCGTAATAATCAATTTGGCCTTGTGCTTGGTCTTAAGAATTATAAGCGCCTTACTGTTAAGCCCATGACCCTCTATAGCTCTATCAGGAATATAAAAATCGACATTCGCACCGAGATATTGGAGAGTTTTGTACAAAACAGAGGTAGCTGTAACCCCATCAGCATCAAAATCGCCAAAAATTACGATTTTTTCTTCGGTTGCAATTGCTTTTGAAATCCGTTCAACAACCTTGTTCATATCAGAAAATGCATAAGGTGAAATTTCTTTGCAATTCTTTTCAGGCTCCAGAAATTCCTTTGCTTTTTTGAGAGTAGTTATGCCACGATTAAGTAAAAGCTTCGCAAAAATATCATCATTGCAAAGATTTTTTATCTCGTTTGGAATTTCTTCATGCTGGTTATAAATCCATTTTGTGGACACATCTGCCTCCCTAATATATAGATTATAACCCGATTACAAGTATTCAGTAGTTTGTTAAGTAATGTAAAAATATAGTAACTTTTTGCCATACTAACCTATTTGTGTAATAATTGAAGTGTTAATAGTCTAACCATTCCTTTCTTGACTGATGCGACCGTGTTTTTACCGTCGCATTTCTTTTTGCGAAATTTGACAAGAGTGAGCGAAGCGAAACTCGTCCTAGTAAACAAGGTGGTGCAACGGAGCTTTTGTAAAAAAGCGAAGTAGAATTCAAACCTTGTGAACTGTCAATATTTCAAGAAGCGAAATTTTTATCTTAAATTTAAAAGATTCAACACTGATTCTGCATCCATAGATTTAACTTGTTTTAATAAACTTATTGATGCTTGTTGTAAGATTTGTTGTTTTGTCAAATTTGCAGATACTGTTGCTATATCTGTATCACGAATAGTACTTGCAGCATTTGTAATAGTTTCAAATCTTGTTTTATTAGTTTGAATTCTTCCGTTCAGTGAATTAAGATTTGACCCCACTTGTGATTGTTTAATAGATAAATAATTGATTGCATTATCAATGGTAGATAGTGCTGAATTTGCTCCTGAAACACTTGAAAGGTCCAAATTTAATCCGCCTGAAACGTTAAAATCTAGTCCAATGTATTTTATATCGAATTTAGAAGTTGAACTGCAAGTTTCTCCCGCCTGCACAGACATTGTATTTTGAGTTTGATCCCAAAGAAGTTCTGGCTTTCCAGAGTTTATATCCCAGAGGGTCTTATCCCAGCCTATAGTGCCAGCCCCTGTATCAATTTGAGCAGAGGTCAACCCTGTCCCTCCAGCTGAGGTTGATTGGCCTGATTTTTCTGTATCCCAAAAATTTGTAGCATCAATTGTACCTGTATTGCTGCCTGCAAAACCTCCAAAAATAGAGTTAGCACTAACCGCTCCTGTAGAATAACAATTTGAAATTAAGTTATTGTTACCACCAATAAAGCCAGCGACTGTAGTATCACCTGAAACAGAACCTGTAGAATAACAATTTTGGATTATTCCAAGATTATTATTTCCTGCAAACCCACCAACAATAGTAGCGAGGCTAGAAAAAACATTCCCTGTAGAATAACAATTTTGAATTGTTCCAAGATTATTATTTCCTGCAAATCCTCCAACGCGTGTACCATTTGCATAAACATCGCCTGTAGAATAACAATTTTGGATTATACTTGAAGCAGTCCAACCATTTATCCCCACAAAACCACCTGTATAATCTCCACCCTCTACAGAGCCTGTAGAATACGAGTTTAATATTGTTGAACTAATATTACGCCCTACAAGCCCGCCTGCTACAGGACTCCCTGATACATTCCCTGTAGCATAGCAGTTATTTATTGTCGTAATAGAGTTAACTCCTACAAGACCTCCAGCTCTACCAAAAGTACCGCCATAACAAGAAACTGTTTCTGCAGAATAGCAGTTTGAAAGTGTTGAAGTTGTTGTACGCCCAATTAGTCCACCTGTCATTTCAGGGCCAGAGGTAAGTCCTATAGTATAACAATCTGAAACTGTCGAAGAATTTGCAAATCCAATAAGACCTCCAACCCCTTGCAGACCATAATTCGAAGTTGTAGCATAACAATTATTTATTGAGCTTGAAACACTATACCCTACAACTGCCCCGACAGAAAAACTTTTAGTAGCTTGTATATTTGTATTTTCAACAGATAAGTTTTTTATTGTAGCTCCATTGGTTTGAGAAAATAGCCCTATATTATCAACTCCAAAAACAGCATTAGTATTAATACTTATATTTTCGACACTATATCCATTTCCATCAAGCTGACCTGAAAACGTACCAGTGATAACAGAATTATTGAGGGTTCCAAGTGCGGACATATCAATATCGTTAGCTAAGACAAAGTTCTCTGAAAGATGCCCAGTGATTTTTGATACAAATTCAGCCGCATTGTTAATAGTATGAGCCGCATCATATCCAGTAGTTACTTTAGTAATAGTATCCATAAAACCCACAGTATTTACAGCTTTAGCTTTAACTTCTTTATTAGCCTGATTTGTTGCTTGTCCAATGCCAGCTAAAATTTGCTTGGCATTATCATTTATCATATTTCTTTCAGAAGTTGAATAAACTCCATTAGCAGCTTTTAGAGCAAGTTCTCTTACTCTTTGCAAATCTGAAGACATAGTATCAATATAACTGGAAAAAGTCTGTAATTGAGCATTACCTGTTTGAATATTATTATTGGCAATTTCAATCCCTGATATTTTAAGGTCTAATTTTTTAGATAAACACAATCCTGCAGCATCATCTGAAGCAGAATTTATTCTAATCCCAGATGATAAACGTTGCATAAGAGTTTGTATAGAAGAACTACGAACCGATAAGCTTCGTTGAAGATATATTGATGATAAATTTGTGTTAATGTTCATCGACATATTTTGGCTGAGTTCCCTTTATTTTGTCCTTAAAAAACGATAGTATTGGACGTTCGTATTTTAACTGATTTTTTGCAAAAAAAATATTCACAAAAGTTGGATTTTAAATATATTTAAGGTGTATCTTTAAAGGCTCTAATAGTTTGGGTTTCTTAAAACTTTAGTTGCACAATAGCCTTTTGTTGCGTAATAAATCTGCTTGTGCTAGGATTGGCTAACAAGTAGTAAACAACCTCGAAGGGGGGTCAGTAATTTGTCAGAAGTTCGTGTAAATGAAGGCGAAAATATAGAAAACGCACTTAAACGCTTTAAGAAAAAAATTCAAAAAGCAGGAATTCTATCTGAGATCAAACGCCGTGAACGCTACGAAAAACCTAGCGTAAAAAGAAAACGCAAATCAGAAGCTGCAAGAAAAAGACGTACTTAATCAAATTAAATAATATATTTAAAAAAGACAAGGTTTATATCTTGTCTTTTTTGTTTTGAAACTTATGCTGACTTTTATTTAAAAAAAGTTTTATTTTAAAGCATTAATAACTATATCTGTTTTTTCGTACAGTTCAGCTCTTAATTCGTCCAAGTCTTCTATTTCAATACCAAGCTGCTCTAAAAAATTTGCTTCTACAATTGGGTTTTTAGGCTTTTTTTGAGTAATCATTTCGGCCAAATAAATAATCTTTGACATCAT
>CAYUHE010000012.1:0-51935 GCA_964444415.1 uncultured Gammaproteobacteria bacterium | reverse complement strand
GAAATTTACATCTATCAGGATTTGTTTAAAATGAAAGATTTAAGTCAATACTTTAGGTGATTTGCCTGTTTATTCGGGAATTTGAAGACTTTCAAGGATTTTTTTAACTTCAGCATAAGTTTCAACTTCAATAACCTCAATTCTCAGTTTTTGGGCTGTAACATCAAGAACAGTTTGGTTTTCTTTTACTGCAATGATTGGAATATTGTGTTTTTTCGCTTCCAAAACAGGTACGCAACCCAATGAATTGTAGGGCATAATGAGTGCTTTCAGGTTTTTTATGGTGATGTCATTTTGTTGTGAGTCTTCGATTTTGATTAGCTGCGGGGCATTTTGCAACCCTAAAAGAATACATGGCAAAAATGTTGGTGTGATATATTCTGCAGCTGCACGTGGGTCAACGATTTTAGTTGGTATCGTTACATCTTTGAACGCAGGAGCATGGGCAATCGGAAGATTGAGTTCTTTGGTTAAAATATGCGATATTATTGCCTCTACACCACCTACGACATCAACACTTTTTCCTGATGAGTAGTTGTCTTCTTGTGGTTCTTCAAAAAGACAAACAACAGCAATTGCAGTTGCACCTTGATTTTTAAGGTTTTTCCCAGCTTTAATAAGTGTTTGAGGATTATTTACTTTGCCTGAAGAAATGCCGCTTTCTTCCATGCAAAACTCTACCCCGACAGGCTCTTTTGTGATTTCATATCCAAGAATATCAACGCCATAAACCATTTTGACTGCGTTTAAGGTATTTATGTGAATGTTCAAAACATTTTGAGGTATTTCACTATCGAAAATAACCCCGATTTTGTTGTTTTGTGAGGGGCAGAGGGCAATTTTTCCTCTAAAAAATTCGTCTATCGCAAAGCCTTCGGTGTAGAGCATGTTTGGCGTAATCCCACTAAAAACTGCCGCATTAACGACATTCGGGTTAACGATGAGTTGGGTTGATTGCGCCAATTCTCTGGCAAAGCATGATGCATCACCTGCAAAACCGCCAATTGAGGCTCCAATTCCTGTTGGGACAAGAAAACAGGCTAAATTCATTCTGGGAAATACCCGATATATTTGAGATTGCGGTAGTATCCAAGGTAGTCAAGACCGTAACCGACAACGAATTTGTCATCAATATTGAAGCCTGCATAAGTTATTTTGACATCGACTTCGCGTTTGCAAGTTTTGTCCAAAAGTGCCACAAATTCGACTTTTTTGGCATTATGCTGCCCTTTTAGATAATTGAGCATAAATTGGGCTGTATTGCCTGTGTCTATTATATCTTCAACGATTAGAACATTTTTATCCGAAAGACTTGGCAAGGTCAAATCAACTGATTTGACTGTTCCTGAAGACTCTTGCCCGTTTCCATAGCTTGAAAGCCTTACAAACTCCATTTGTATAGGTACTGTAAGGTGGCGTGAGAGGTCAATTGCAAAAAAGCTTGAACCTTTTAAAACGCATATCAAATGCAATGTTTCATTCGGGTCAAAGTCACCATTTATTTGTTCAGCTAGCTCTTTTACTCTGCATTGAATTTGGTCTTCAGAAAATAATTGCACCAAATCTATTTCTTTTCTATCCAAATTTAAAACTTCCATTTTTTACCTCAATTCTATTATATATGTTGGTTTTTCATTTACCCTCAATTTTTCGCTCAAGCCCACCCCGATTGCCCATAGGACCTCGTTTTTTTTGGTCAGGAGCATGATTTCATCTCTTTTGTGCTCAGGAACACCTTTATTTATCAAAAATTTCTTTAATTTTATTGTACCACTTAGTCCAAAAGGTTGTATAACATCCCCTTCACGCCTTGTTCTGAGTTGTAGGGGGAGAAGGGATTCGGGGATGTTTACAAAAGCTTTAAAATCAGTTTCCTTAGGAAATTTTGTTGGGATTTTTTCTTCAAATTCTGTGATTGTCAAAGTTTTATTTAAAGTGGCAAAATGGTTTTTTTGATTGATTTTTACTTCCGTAATGGTATCAATTGCTTTGGCTTTTATATTATTTATAATTTCGATTTTTTCTTTTGAGGTAAAAAGCCATTGAGCGGTTGTCAAAGAAAGTGTATTCCCGCAGGGTTTATGGATGTTTTCATTAATAAAATCTGTGATTTCATCAATTTTTTTGTGACTATAATCAATTTTATTTTGCATTAAAAATCTATGAATGAGAGTTTTTTGAGTAGCCGAAGCAAGTACTCTAAAGGTTTTAGGCTCAAGGGTTGAGGGTAAATTTGATGAAATAATTTGTTCATAATCTTTTGCGATTTTGGACAAATTTTCAATGGCATCATCAAAATTCGGGTTGATTTCTTTTAGTTTTGGGATGATGTTGAGTCTCAGATTATTTCTTGCATATTTATCCTCAAAATTACTCTCATCAGTACTCGGAGTGAGAGAGTTGTCTTTACAGTATTTTTCGGTTTCTTCCCGTGTGATTTCGAGCATTGGGCGAAATATTTTGTACCCAGCTTCTTCTCTGACTTCAGGGATAGCACAAAGCCCATATACGCCTGTTCCTTTAATAATTCGGTACAAAATAGTTTCTGTGTTGTCAGTTTTTGTGTGAGCCGTAAAAACCCCATGGGATGAGGTTTTAAGGATTATTTCTTCAAAAAATTTGTATCGTTCAATTCTGGCATTTTCTTCGGTGGCTTTGATAGATGTATCAAGGGTTTTGGTATGGAATTCAATCCCTCGTGTTTTACAAAATTCCATACAAGAACGCTGTTCTTTTTTGGAGGATTTTCCTCGCCAATTGTGGTTGAGGTGTGCTGCAATGATTTTGAAGTTGTTTTTCTTTGAAATTTTGTCCAAAATATCAATCATGCAAAGTGAATCTTGTCCTCCAGAAAAACCTATAACATAGCTTTTTTGGCTGTTTAAGATTTGGTATTTTTCTAAGAAATTTAAAATTTTTGTTTGCATATATATAGAATACTAAAAATGGGACCGCTGCACAACTTAGAAAATGGATATTTTCAAGTTGTATTGGGATCTCTTTTTATAGTAAAATTTAGGCGTACATAGTTTAAAAGGTGAAATATGAACAGACAGCCGTTTTTTTATGATGTGACGCTTCGAGATGGGAATCAGGCCTTGAAAAAGCCATGGAATACCCAAGAGAAAGAAATCATTTTTAAACGATTGCTTAAGCTTGGTGTACAAGGAATTGAAGTTGGTTTTTCAGGTGCAAGCGATATGGATTTTGAGGCTTGTGCTTATTTGGCAAATTTAGCCCCTGAAAACGTTGTTATATCAGGGCTTGCGCGTGCCGTGAAATACGATATTGATAAAGTTGCTCAGGCAATAAAAAATGCCCCAAAACCCAGAATTCATACATTTATTGCCATGAATCCGATTGGACTTGAACATGTTTTGAAGAAACCGCTTTCTGAAGTTAAAAAAATAGCAATTGAGGCTGTTTCTTATGCCAAATCTGTTTTGCCTGAATATGGCGAAGTACAGTTCACCCCGGAGCATTTTGGTGATTGTCGAGAAAATCTTGATGAAGTAATTGATGCTGTAAAAGATGTTGTGAAAGCCGGAGCCAAAATTATTAATTTACCCAATACTGTAGAGCGTTTTCGTCCTATGGAATTTATAAAAATGGTCGAAAAAATGAGAAATGCTTTACCCGAAGATGTTATTATTGCAGTACATTGCCATAATGACCTTGGAATGGCTTCTGCCACAACTGTTGAGAGTTTTTTTGCAGGAGCTGACCAGCTTGAATGCAGTTTGAACGGCTTGGGAGAAAGAGCCGGAAACACTAATATGTATGAGGTTGCGGTTGCACTTTATAATTCTGGTGTTGATGTGCCTTTGAATATGGAAAAAATTTATGGAACATCGTTAAGAGTTTCGGAGATGGCCAATGTGCCGATTTGGGAGAAAGCACCTATAATCGGGGCGGATGCACTTGCTCATCGGAGCGGAATTCACCAAGATGGCGCAGTTAAAACAAAACATCTCGAAAAAGGCGCATACCGTGCTTTTAATCCTTCTCTGATAGGTCGAAATGAAGCTGAAAAACTCGGATTTACAAGCCAATCAGGCAAAACTGCAATTTATGAAATTTTGAATTCAACGCCTTATAAAATTACTATGCAAGAGGCTGTTCGTCTAGCTCCTATTGCCAAATCAATAGCGGAACAGATTGGAGAACTTTCTCCTGAAAAGCTTTTAGAGATTTATATGGATGAAGTCTTCACTGTGAAAGGTGATTTCAAGCTGGTGGATTTCAAAAGAATTGATGAAAATAAATTTAATTTAGAATTTGCTTTTAAAGACCAATTATTCGATATGATTGGCAATGGAGACGGACCTCTTGTGGCTTGTCTGGATGCTTTGGCAAAGGCTGGTTTCCCACTAAATCTGGTTCATTATGAGCAAGTGGCACTTAATGAAGAAAAGGGTGTAAAGGCTGATGCAATGAGTATTATTCACTTTGGCACTGATGGCGATAGTTTTGTTGTAGCAAGAGCGCTCGATAATAGTACGGCAAAAGCAAACGTGAAGGCTATTTTCAATGGACTTAATTTGTTAAATAAAGGATAATTTATGATTGATCGTTATACAAGAGAAAACATGGGTCGAATTTGGTCTTTGGACAATAAATTCCAGACTTATTTGGATGTTGAACTTGCAGTTTGCAGGGCATATCATAAGCTTGGCAAAATTCCTATTGACGTTTTGGCAGAAATTGAGCTCCATGCAGATTTTTCTCTTGCTAGAATAAATCAAATTGAGTATGAAGTAAAACATGACATGATTGCTTTTTTGACCTGTGTAAATGAGCATATCGGCGGAGCTTCAAAGTATATGCATATGGGGCTTACCAGCTCTGATGTGATTGATACGGCTTTGGCTCTTCAAATTAAATCAGCGAATGAGATTATCGAAAAAGACCTGATAGGTTTGATTGAGGTTATCAAAAAACGTGCAATTGAACATAAAAACACGATTTGTATCGGGCGTTCACATGGGATTCATGCCGAGCCGATGACTTTTGGGGTCAAATTGTGCAGTTGGCTTGATATTTTTGAAAGAAATTTAAAGCGTTTTAAGCTTGCAGCAAAAGAAATTTCAATCGGTCAAATTTCCGGGCCTGTTGGGACTTACAGCAATATTTCGACTAAAGTAGAAAAATTGGCATGCGAAGATCTTGGACTTACCCCTGCAAGGATTTCGACACAAGTTATCGCAAGGGATTATCATGCAAATTATCTTCAAACCCTTTCCTTGATTGCATCTTGTATTGAACAATGTGCAATCGAAATCCGCCATTTGCAACGAACAGAGGTTTTGGAGGTCGAAGAAGGCTTCGCAAAAGGGCAAAAAGGTTCTTCTGCAATGCCTCATAAAAAAAATCCGATTAGTTCAGAGAATTTGTCGGGATTAGCGAGAGTAGTAAGAGCCAATTCTATTGTGGCACTTGAAAATATAGCACTTTGGCATGAAAGAGATATCAGTCATAGCTCATCAGAGAGAATAATTTTTCCTGACAGCACTATTTTGATTGATTATATGCTTACAAGATTTAAGGATACTGTCGAAAACCTTGTGGTATACCCTGAAACGATGCTTAAGAACACAAAGCTTTATGGCGGTGTTATTTATTCTCAAAGAGTAATGCTGGCGCTTGTTGAAAAAGGTCTTTCGCGTGAAGAAGCTTATAGTATTGTGCAAAAAAACGCACACGAAGCTTGGAATTGCCCAAATGGTGATTTCAAGGCTAATTTATTGTCCGATTCTGATGTGATAAAAAGCTTGAATGAGCAAGAAATTGAATCTTGTTTCGATACGAAGTATTATCTTAGTAATATAAACGAAATTTATAAGCGTTTTGAGGTCTAAAATATGATAAAAAAAATCTTTACTATAATTGCCTGTCTGTTGGTTTTTTCACAGGTGGCAGTTGCAAGCGAGCCTGAAGTTTTTAAGCTTGATAATGGGCAAACTGTTGTAATTCAAAGAGTTCCGGAGAGCAAACTTGTTTGTATTGATACTTGGATAAAAACAGGTTCAATTAATGAAAATGACAAGAATTCCGGCGTGGCACATTTTTTGGAGCATTTATTTTTTAAAGGGTCTAAAAAATATAGGCAAGGTGAGTTTGAAAAAATTCTTGACGGCAAAGGAGCAATTTATAATGCAGCAACAAGCAAAGATTTTACTCATTTTTATATAACCATAAAAAAAGAAGATTTGCCTCTGGCATTGAATTTGCAGTCGGATATGCTTTTAAATCCTGCAATTCCTCAGAATGAAATTGATAAAGAAAGAAAGGTTGTTTTAGAAGAAATTGCACGTTCAAAAGACAGCCCGAATAATATAGTTTTTCAAAACATGAATTCGCTTCTATTTAAGAAGCATCCTTACAAACGTGATGTTATAGGGACGGAAGATATAATCAAAAATATTACAAGAAAAGAGATTTTCGAATTCTATGACAAATGGTACACCCCATCGAATATGGTAACTGTAATTGTCGGAAATATCGACAAGAAAGAGGCTTTGGGCTTGGTGAGAGCAAGTTTCAACCAGCCAAAGGGCAAAATATGTCAAAATGTATACCCTAAAGAGCTCTCCTTGAAAAAACTTGAGAAAAAAATTGAAAAAGGGAAATATAATACAGCTTACTTAGAGATGGCTTTCAAGGGTTGTGAATTCAAAAATACAAAAGATTCTTATGCTCTAGATGTTTTGTCCGTAATTTTGGGCCAAGGAGCTACATCATACTTGTATAAGGCATTGAAAGAAAATAAAAACCTTGTAACATATGTAGATTCTGGGCATTATTCGCTTAGAGATGACAGTATTTTTTATATAAGCTTGGGGCTCAATTCCGAGAATTATTCACTGGCAGAAAATGAGGTTATCAATCAAATTAATCTTATTCGTAAAAACGGCGTTTCTTTAGGCGAGGTTCAAAAAGCGAAAAATATTTTGGAACGCTCATATATTTATGCCAACGAATCTGTTGAAAGTATAGCAAATTCAATTGGTTACGATATGGTCTTAGGCGGTGATTTGAAATATTACTCTTGTTATATTGATGATGTCAAAAAAATAACTGAAAAAGATATTTTGCGAGTAGCAAATGAATATTTAGATCCGAATAAAATGGCAGTATCTTTGCTTGTTCCTGAAAAAGCAAAAGTAGGAATGGACGAGCCTGAAAAAGAGTATTCGCATCTTGCATCAAGAGCTGATGTGCTGGTTTATAACTATAAGCCAAATAATGTTTTACCTGAAGTGCTTGAAACTACAACCAAAGAAAAAGCTAAATTGATTGTTGAAAAAAATAAAACAGCTGATGTTGTTGCGGTTGAGATTTTTATCAAAGGCGGAGATTTTTTGTCCAATAAAGTCGGTCTTTGCGATGTTCTTGCAAAGTCTTTGATTCGTGGCACAAAGGATTTTTCTGCTCAAGAAATTTCGGCTCAGATAGAAAACAGCGGAATTATTCTTATTCCGAGCTCAAGTCCTGATTATTTTCATATAAGTTTGAAATCTACAAAAGATGATTTTGACAAGGCTTACGGGATTTTGAAAGATGTTTTGAATAATGCGACTTTTCCTGAAACTGAAGTCAAAAAAGCTAAAGGGGATATCTTGGATGAAATAAAAATTCAGCAAGACAATCCGCAAGCGGTCGCTATAGAAAAATTTAAGTCTGCAATTTATCCAAATACGCCTTACGGAGTGTCGCTTGAAGACCTCAAAAAAGCTGTTCCGACTATTACAAGGTCTGATGTTATAAATTATTATAATAATTATTTTATTCCCGAAAATATGATAATTTCTGTTTCCGGAAATATTAATCCGAGTGATGTACAAGAAAAATTTGGCGATTTTGTTAAAAAACAAGGAAAAATAGTTGACCAAAAAAGTTTTGCGACTTCTTTTAAGCCATTAGAAAAGGCTGAAAAATTTGTTACCAAGAAAAAAACCGAGACAACTTGGGTTGCAGTCGGTCAAAGGGTGCCAAGCCTTTCAAATGAAAAGGATTTCGCAGCACTCAAAGTAATCAATTCTGTTTTAAGCGGCGGTATGTCATCTCGTTTGTTTATCAATCTTCGTGAGAAAAAAGGTCTGGCGTATGAAGTCGGATGCACTTATCCTACATTACTTAACAATAGTTATTTTGTGCTTTATATAGGTACAAACCCAAAAAATACAGAGCTTGTACAAAAAGAATTTCAAAATGAAATAAACAACCTTTTGACCAAAAAGCTTTCAGAGGAAGAACTTTGCCTTGCAAAACAAAGATTGATTGGTTATTTAGCTTTGACTCAAGAAACAAATTCTCAACGTGCAACGCAAAGAGGCCGCTATATAATTTTTAACAAAGAGTACAATTTTAGCGATAAATACGAAAAACTTGTTGAGTCAATTTCTGCTGATGATATAATTGAAGTTGCAAATAAATATTTTAAACAACCTTTTGTAATTTCGATAGTGGAACCCATAGAAGAATAATATATGAAAATTTCAGTTAAAGTGCCAGCCACAACGGCAAATATCGGACCCGGATTCGATAGCTTTGGTATGGCAATTCCTATATATAATATAATTACCATAGAAGAAACAGTTTTAGGCGGAGTTGAAATAGAGCTTATTTCCAAAAATGATGATATTCAAGAGCTTCATCTGCCTGCTGATGATACAAATATTATTTATGGTGCAATAGAGCAGTTATACGCTTGCGTAGGGCAAGCTCCATCGGCTATCAAGGTTACAATTGATACAAATATCCCGATTGCAAAAGGTTTAGGGAGCAGTGCTTCTGTTATTGTAGGGTCTTTAATTGCTGCGAATGAACTTTTGGGCAGACCTGCTGATTTGGATGCATTGTTATCTATTGCAAATGAAGTCGAAGGGCATCCTGATAATATTACACCTGCTTTTTTGGGCGGTTTTTGTATTTCTTCTTTGGAAGAAGACGGAAGTATCAAATATTGCAAACTTGATTGGCCAAAAAACTGGAAGTTGACACTTTGTGTGCCTGATTTTGAGCTTTCTACAAGTATTTCACGTTCTGTTTTGCCTGAGCAAGTTTCTCGCGAAGATGCCGTTTTCAATATTAGACGTGCCGCAATGCTTGTACACGCTATTCATACACAAGATTCAGAATTGATGAAACTCGCTATGCAAGACAAGCTTCATCAGCCTTATCGTATAAGGTTTGTGCCTGGGCTTGAAGATGTTATGACAGAACTTAGGGCTTTTGACAATGTTCTTGGGGTGGCACTTTCAGGTGCAGGACCAAGCATTTTGGTTATTTCAGCAGGAAATAATCTTGATAAAATCATTGAAGTTATCAAAACAACGTGGGAAAAATACAGCGTAAAAGCAAATATTAATACTTTTGATATTGATACTGTCGGCGCTGAGATTTTAACTAAATAAGAATTCTAATAGAAATTTTGGATTTTGTCTAAAGTCTTTAAATATGGTCTTGCTATTGATGTGTAGCGGTCTTGATTATTCATGGAGACAAATAAATCATTTATAGTCGTTTTCAGTTCGTTGTAATTCGGCAGTAAAGTATTCAAATCTCTTTTTTTAGGCTCAAGATGTTCTTTACCTATAAATAATTCTGTATCAAAACTTTTTTCATACGATTTTTTGACTTTTGCGGCTAGTTTTTTGGTGGTTTTGTTATTTTTAAAAGCTCTTAGGTCCAACACTACTTCGCGGGTTAATTTTTCAATATTTTTAAGTTCGTTAGGGTGATTTTTTTTAAGCACTTTTAAGCCGAATTCTTTGGCATATTGAAGATTTTTGCTTCTGAAAAAAGAATCTGTACTGCCTACACCTATGACTATGCCTATTACATCTGCGACCAAATAGCTTACAAAACCGCCAATACCTGCCCCTAAGCCATTAAAATTGGGCGAATATTTTTTGTTTTGCGGTGCTTGCTGTTTTGTATTTGTTGTTTTGAAATATTCTGCTCGATTAACTCTATTATTAAAGTTATTATTGATAATCATTTTATAATTTCTCTCCAAGTCTTTGGCGGGTATAAAAATTGTAAAATGATTGAATTGTTATTGCAACAAATTTTCTTTACAAAAATTTATTTAAAAGAGGATGCGGAAAAGTCAAACATACAAATACAGACTCACTATCCAAAAATAGTCAGTCTGTATTGTCGACGATTCTACGTTTTTAGTATCCTACAATCAAAACCATAAGCACATAGGATGCAAGATCTTTGTGCGAAAAAAATTGTCGCTACCCCGATTATAATTATCTTGAGCTATGGTGCCTACATCAAATATATTAGATTATTTTTTTGGGGTTTACACCATTCTTAAGAATAGTTTTTTACAATTGTAGTATATTCTTAAGAACTAGCTCTTGAGTATATTAAAGGTAGAATGTGCCCGAGGAGAGTCGAACTCCTGACCTACAATTTCGGAAACTGTTACTCTATCCAACTGAGCTACGGGCACATAGTGTTATTTTACCCACAGAGGAAGCTTTGTAACCTCATCGATTCCTCGATGAAGTTGAGCCCCTTCAAATGAGTGGATTATAAATTCCAAAGCAAAAATTTTGACCCCGGGCATGAGATGTCCGCCAAAGCATTTTCCTTCTCTGTCAGAAACTACTATATGAATATGACAAAATGGTTTGCCTTCTTTTAAAGATATGTTGCCTGTGCAATTAACAATCTCAAAAGGACCTTTGTCAGAGAGGGTTTCATCAAGAGTTACATATTGTTTGACATCTTGTTTATAATAGCCGAGTTTGATATTTTGGACTGCCCCAATGGCACTTATCATTCCTGATTCGATGTTGTTTTGGTCGCAAAACTCGTTGATTTGTTCGAGCAAATCAGCCTCGAAATCACCTTTTCCTATAAAAACTTCTTTGACAGAATATTTATTAGCCCACATCGCTAATACTCCTATTTTATATGGTCTTGTTTAGTATACTACAAATGTTCAAGAGCCCAATCGGAATATTTTTCTTGTATAGGTTTTACAAATTTATTATTTGTGGAAAATGAATGACCATCCTTGGTCGTTGCACCTTCCTTGTGTTGAATATTATTTGTTTTAATTACAGTTGAATTGACACTTGTGATTGCGCCAGTAGGCGTAAGAATCAGATTAACATTTTCTACTACTCTTTTGGATATGTTTGTAGAAAATCTGTTTATTTCGCTAATTGTAACGGCATTGTGTTCAAAATCAGTTTGCGGAATTGTTGTGGTGAATTTTTTGGTAAAATTCTTTCTCCACATTACAGACTGTTTGTATGGGTCAACTAATGATATCAAAGTATTGATTGAATAAGCAGGTTGCAAAATTTGAGGCGGAGTTAAATCCAAAGAATTTATCGGGTGGGGCTGAATTACAAATTTGAATGTATTAAAATCGCCTGAAACCAATAAAACTTTGTCTGTGCCGAGAATATTGCATATCGTTGCCAAAGTTCGATAATCAATTATTCCTTTTGATTTCATTGTATAAATAACTTTTTTTATTTCTGGTTCCAACCTGTTTTGTTTGATTTTGTAATTCAAATCATCTAGAGGTATTGCTCTAAGAGAAGAACCTTCATTGGTGAGATTTATTATGTCATTCGCTATAATATTCAAACTTGCTGAATAGCTTGATATATAAGAAGTAGAAAAATTATCATCAAGAGTCAATACCAAAATTTTATTTTTGGCTGTTCTGTTTGAATCAAATTCTTGATACTTCACAGATCCCGATGCAATTGGCGCGCAATTAGCATGTAGGACTATAGATAAAGTAACAATCAGCGTAATTAGAAAATTTTTAACCACAATATTCTCCCCTGCTTTTATTATTTACTACTTTCTTGATATTTCCCTCCCTTTTTTAGAGGAAATTTGCGTAAACCTAAATTCTGCCTTGGAATAATACGTAAGAAATACTTGATTTCAAAAAATGTCTATGATACAAATATAGTCAAAGGGACAACTGTCCCAGAGGGGCTATTAGCTCAGGTGGCTAGAGCGCACCCCTGATAAGGGTGAGGTCCCAGGTTCGAGTCCTGGATGGCCCATTTTAATTTAGAATTAATATGGAATTGAAAATTTAATAACATCCCGTGGGGGATTGGCTCAGTTGGTAGAGCACCTGCTTTGCACGCAGGGGGTCAGCGGTTCGAATCCGCTATCCTCCACCATAAAGACCATCTCTTTTTTAGAGGTGGTTTTTATTTGCGGATTTTCTCGACACGGTGCGGGCTTCGGCGGATGCGATGATGGTGAGAGAATTTCTCTTTGCTTGGATTCTCTAATTTTTTCAGGAGAATTCTCTTTCTGACTTTTAAGTACCCCCTTGGGGTATAATAGATGGTTTTTGATTTTTATTCTCGGGTTCATATTTTTTCTGTAAATATTAATATCATATTTTGTTTTTTATATTCTATTTTGATAGTATAAATAAATAATTACAAGCGTTCGGAGAAATAATATGAAATCTATAGCAATTTTCAATAATAAGGGTGGAGTAGGGAAAACAACTTTACTTTATCATTTAGCTCATGCATTAGCTGAAATGGGCAAAAAAATTCTTTTGATTGATTTAGACCCTCAGTGCAATTTAACTATAAATGCAATGCCCGAAGAAGAGATTCAACGAATTTGGGAAGAGGAAGAAAGCTATATTGAAGACTTCAAGGTTGCCCAGGAATCTGCTGAAAATTATCAGGAATTATCTGAACAGGTTAGATCAGTACATTTTCTGTTAAAACCTCTTGAAGATGGCTTAGATATTGAAGCAAGCTCAAAACCATATTCTCTTACTACTAATTTAGATATTATTCCTGGTCGTCTTTCATTGCAGTTTTTTGAAAGTTATGTTTCAAGACGGTGGGCTGAAGCTTTCACAGGTAACCCTCATGCTGTCAGGACATTAACATCAGTTAGGAAATTAGTAAATGATTATGCAACAGCATATAATTACGATTATGTATTAATTGATACTTCTCCTAGTCTTGGAGACCTAAATAAAATTAGTATTGCTTTGTCTGATTTTTTCTTTATACCTTGTTCCCCTGACATATTTTCTATATATGGCATTAGGAATATTGGTTCAGCTTTATCAAAATGGGAAAAAGATTTCAGTATCTTATTAAAGTTGTTGCCATCGAGTCAAGCAAATTTGTTCCCCTCCCTTGATATATTTTATTGGTTAGTATTTTGCAGAGATTTCCATTACTAAAAGGTTTGTTTGTTTTTGAACGGATATTATTTTCGTCAAGATAGTTTTTTACCTTGAGAACACTTTTAAATTCCAGGTATTTTTCAAAAAACATTTTAACGATTGGCATATAAGTTTCATCTGGAATAAGTTTTTTATTTTCGAGTTTATATCCTATCGGGATAACCCCTCCCATCCACATTCCTTTTTTCTTCGAAGCTGCAACTTTATCCCTGATTCTCTCTCCAGTAACTTCTCTTTCAAATTGAGCAAATGATAAAAGCACATTGAGAGTCAATCGCCCCATACTTGTAGTTGTATTAAACTGCTGAGTGATGGAAACAAATGAAGCTGAGCGCTTATCAAATAGCTCAACTATCTTTGAAAAGTCCATTAATGAGCGAGTAAGCCTATCGACTTTGTAAACTACAACTATATCAATATCGCCAGCTTCGATATCTTTGAATAATTCTTTGACGGCAGGTCTTTCTAGCGTACCTCCTGAGAATCCCCCGTCATTGTATTGTTTATCGACTAAAATCCATCCTTCGTGCTGTTGAGATTTAATATAGGCCTCACAGGCTTCTCTCTGTGCATTAAGCGAGTTGAAATCTTGTTCGAGACCTTCTTCTGTTGATTTTCTTGTATAAATTGCACATTTAATAACTTTTCTATTCATTTCTTCACTCCGAAGAATATTTTGCCGTTCCACCTTGTGCCTGTGATTTTATTTGCGATTGCAGATAAACTTTTATAAAAAATTTCTTTGTATTCAAAACCTTTTTCAAGGGCAGTAACTTCATGCTTTTTACCTTGGTATTCTCTGATTAATTTTGTTCCTGCTTTGATTTCGATACTTGACGAAGGTTTTATAATTTCAGCCGATAAGTCTTTATTTTTTGCAAGGCCTGCTGATAGTTTTTCAAGTTTTTTCTTGGTTTGTGCCGATAATCCACCATGTTTTTTTGCCTGCAATTCCCAAGCGAAGTGTTTTATTAAAAATTCTTTTCTGAAATTTTCGGGCAGTTCAGTTTTGTAAACTTTTTGCCATTTTTTAAGTAGTTTTTCTCGGGATAAATTTTGCAGTTCTTTCATCATATTGTTGCCTCAAATGACTTTTGACAACAGCATTCATCACTCTCTTGAGTTTTGAAGTCAAGTGTTTTAAAAAAGATATTTTTTTGAATTTTATATTGTTTTGGAAAGGTAGTGAGCATAAAATGTTCCAAATATAATATAAAGTTCATTGCACTAACTAATGATTAATTTTCAAATCTTTCAATAATTTTACGTTTATTTGGACTCAAATTATTGACGGAAGGTAGGAATTTTATTTCATTAATGCTATCTATAGGCTCTTTAAAAATCACTGCGAGATGGAGATACATTTTGATAATAGGAGGGAATTTTGCACTATTTTTCTCTTTGTTTAATGCTTTCACCAAGTAAAGAGAATTCACCTTCTGTGACTACTTTTTCACCTAGTTGTAGCCCTGATAAAACTTCTGAATAGGTTTCATTTTTTTGACCGATTTGGACTTTGCGTTCTTCATAAGTATTTGGTTTCACTTTTACATAAGCAAAAGTATAATCGCCATATTTTTCGAGTGCAGAATTGGGTACTGCTAAAGCATTAATATTTCCGATATTTACATTCATTTCGGCATACATATTTGGCTTAATGCTAAAATCTTTATTCTCTATATCCGCATGAACTTCAAGTGTTTTAGTTTGTGAATCGAGTATTGGCGAAACATATGATAGGATACCTTGAACTTCTTTGCCTTTTGTTTCTTCAAGTATTCCGCTAACTTGTTGTCCTATTTTAAGGAATTGAGAATCTTTTTCAAAAGCATATCCAACCAGCCAAATAGTGCTTAAATCAGCTATATTGAATAGTTCTCTATCTTTTTCAACTATTTCTCCGGGGTTGATTTTTCTCTCTAAAATGACCCCATTTTTAGCAGCTCTTAGAGTAATGAAAGGATAAATATGTTTTGTGGCTATAGCTGCATTGATTAAGCTTCCGCTTCCGCCATAAAGAGCTATCCTTTGAGCATAAACTGTTTTCAGAGTACTTCTTTCGATTTTTAGAGAATCAAAACTAGCTTTATCTTTTCTCATTTGAGCTTTAGCTATGTCATACTCCATTCGAGAAGAAACACCTTCTTTAAAGAGCGTAGCTTCCCTATTATAATTTTGTTGGGACAGTTCATACATGGCATTCATTTGTTTTACATCAGAATCAATTTGAATATATCTATCCAAAAATTCCAGCTGAATTTGCCCTATTTCGTCTGATTTTATTTCAATTAAAGCCTGACCTTTTTTGACAACTTGTCCAAAATCCACAAAGACATTTGTAACTTTGCCGTTGATAGGGGCATAAATTCTATCCAAAAACTTGTTCATTGCTTTGAATTGAGCTGGAATAGTAATAACCATTTGAAGGTCTCGCTTTTTCAAAATTTCAGTTTGTATGCGGGCATTTTTTTCTTGTTCAGGATTTAAAATAATTTGTTTATGTTTACCACTAGAGAGGCTGTTGTCATCTTTTTTAAACCAGCAACCTGAAAAACTTACTGTAACAAATATAATTAATAAAATATTTAATAACTTGAATCGCATTAATTAGCTCCTTTGATTTTTTCGTATTTAAAAATTTTGAATAAAAGCGGTATTAAAAATATTGTAAAAGAAGTCCCGACCAAAAGACCGCCTATAATTGCTATGGCAAAAGGTTTTTGACTTTGTGCTCCAATACCGTTTGATAATGCAGCGGGAAATAACCCTAAAATAGCTACACTTGCGGCAGTCAAAACGGGTCTAAGCTTTTGAGAAGAACCCTTTATAAGGATTTTTATACCATCTTTATGTACTTGCGTATAGCGTTTTAAAGCAGATAAAATTACTACGCCATTTTGTATTGATACGCCAATGGCGGCAATAAATCCGACCCCTGCTGAAATTGAAAAATAAGTATGAGTTAAAAATAATGCAAAGATACATCCGGTCAGAGTTACCAATATTGATGACATTGCGATTAACACACATTCCCAATCTTTGTATTCGAGATATAAAATCCCTGCGATAATAAGTAATGTTATAGGTAAAATTATTGCCAAGCGGGCATTTGCATTTTTTTGGCTTTCAGATTGTCCTGCCCATTTCATTGTGTAGTTTTCGGGCAATGGAAGGTCTTTAGAGAGAATCTTTTGGGCATCTGTTACAGCAGAACCCAAATCGCGACCTCTTATGTTAAATCTCACTACAGCTACTCTAGAGCTTTCACTTCTGGTAATTACCATGGCTCCGTTATAAGGAACTATTTCAGTTACATTGGCAAGAGGAACAGAAATCCCTGCAGGAGTTTTTACGATTATATTTTGCATTTTTCTATAATCGTTTCTATCTTTAGGATCCAATCTTAAAAATACATTGAATCTTTTTTCACCTTCAATAACCTGAGTGGCACTTTTTCCGCCAATTGCAATTTCTATAACATTTTGAACATCATCACTTCGGAGACCGTATCTGCCTGCTTTTACCCTATCAATTCTAATTTGATATTGTGGTTGACCGATAATTTGGTCGCAAGATAAATCTACGATGCCTTTCACTCCAGATAAAAGAGCTAAACTTTTGTCCTGAAGTTTTTGAAGTTCATATAAATCTGTGCCGTAAATTTTAAGGACAACTTGTCCTTTTGAGCCTGAAACAGCTTCTTCTACATTGTCTTGGATATATTGAGTAAAGTAGGTCGTGATTCCAGGAATTTCAGCAAGGTTTTTAGACATGTCTTCAACCAATTTTTCCTTATTGCCATGCCATTTCCATCGCCAATCTTTTGCAAGTTTTAAATCTATAAGATTTTCGATATTGCTGACCAAATTTGGGTCAGTTCCATCATCAGCAGAACCAATTTGAGAAGCAACATTTTTGGCTTCAGGGTATTTTAATATTTTAGCCCTTATCTGTCTTGAAATATCAATAGAATGCTCTATTGTCGAACTTCTTGGTAGAATTGTAACTCGGAGCCAAATATTTCCTTCATCTAAGTTAGGTAAGAATTCAGAACCGACCATAGTGAACAGGAATAAGCTTATTATAAATAGCCCACCTACTACTGCAAGTATTCTTCTAGGGTATTTGAAAACAAGTCTTAAAAGTTCTTCGTATTTAGCAGTTATTTTTTTTAAGAATTTATTTTCTTTTTCTACTATTTTTCCATCGGGCATCAATTTAGCAGAAATCCCTGGAAGTAAAAATATAGCGGCTAAAACAGCACCGATAAGAGAAAAACCCATAGTAAAAGCTAAAGGATGGAACAATTTTCCAGCTACGCCATCAAAAGCTAAAATAGGCAAGAAACAACACAGTATTATAATCGTGGAAAAAGTTATAACACCAGAAACTTCTCTTACGGCACGATATATAATGGCGGCCTTCTTTTTTGGTGTTAATTCACCTTTATAACTTGTTAAGCATCTGAAAATATTTTCCATCAGAATGATGGCACCATCGACCAAAATCCCGAAATCGACAGCTCCCATACTTAATAAATTTGCAGGAATAGAGAAGATTTTAAACATTAAAAAAGCAAAGCTTAAAGCCAAAGGAATTACCAAAGATGCAATTAAGGTGATTCTCAAATCCAATGTAAAAGCAAAAAGAACTATTAAAACAAATACGATACCTAACACTATATTGTGTCCAATTGTATGCAAAGTATTTTGTATTAAATGTTCTCTTTCATAAAGGGGAACGATATTTATTCCTTTGGGAAGTGCACTTTGGATTTTGGGGAGGTATTTTTTAAGGCTTTTAATAGTTTCACTTGGGTTTTCACCTTTTCTCATCAAGACGATGCCTTCTATTGCATCATCATCTGAGTTTTTACCGACTTGTCCTATACGTATAGCTGGTTCAATAGTTATCGAACCTACATCTTTTACCCTTACAGGGATACCATTTTCAGATTTTATAACAGTTTCTGCAATGCTTTGAATATCGGTATAAAGTCCCAGTCCTCGAATAATATAAGCTTGTTGGTTAATACCTATATAACTCCCTCCTGCTGTAGAATTAGAGGCTTTTATCGCTTCAAAAATTTCACCAACATCTAAATTGTAAAATCTGATTTTTTCATGATCAAGAGTTATTCTGTAAGTTTTGATAGGTCCACCAAAACTAGTTACATTAATAACTCCAGGAACTTGTTTGAAATATTTTTCGAGTTGCCAATCTTCAATAGCTTTCAATGTCATTGGATTATAATAGTCAGATTGCACCGTGTATCGATATAGCTCGCTTATAGGGGATGAATCAGGACCCAGTTCGGGTTTTGTATTATCAGGCAAATCAGCTTGATAAATTCTTTCCAGTGCTTGTGCTCTTATTAAAGATGATGGCACGCCTTCCTCAAAAACAACTTTGATAACAGAAAGTCCGAAAATCGAAGTAGAATAGAGTTTTTGCTCATGAGGAATACCTGCCAATTCTTTTTCAAGAGGTATTGTAGCTAATCTTTCAATATCTTCAGCACTTTTACCAGGCATTTTTGTAATTATTGAAACCATAGGACTTGCAAAGTCAGGATAAGCTTCCATATCGAGGTTTTTCAGGCAATATGCTCCAATAATCAAAAGAATAATGGTCATAGGTATTGTTAGATATCTTTTGAAAATAAATAATTTAGTTAAATTTCTAAAAAAACTATTCACTTAACTTAATTTCCTCATCATTTACTTCTCTTAAAAAATCAACCCAAGAATTATAATACGTTGTAAGTGCATTTGTATAACCCACCATTATTGTTTTATAGGACTGTTCTATAAAAATAAGATCTGCAATACTTGTTTTACCTACCATATAACTTGTTTTAGACAAAGATAAAAGTCTTTCAGAGTCTCCCAAAAGCAAATCATTATAATAATTTAAATTCTTTTGAGCCGTTAAAAACTGATTATAGCTAGAATGCAAATCATTAATTGCAACATTTTTTACAGTTATATAATTTAATTCACTTTGATTTATTTGGATTTTAGCATTTTTTATTTCAGGTAAATATTGATAAAACAGAGGAATATTTACAATATTACTCGCTATATACCCACCATTAGCAGCTACACCACTGGTCGCTGAACCAGCTGGAACAAAAATACCACCACCGCCAATTTCGATGTCGGGGACTTTTTGCCTGATAACTACGACAAGATTTTTTTGTGCGACTTCGATTTCTTGTTGGGCAATTTTCATATCGAGTCTTTTTTGTGTTGCTATATCACAAATAGTACAAAAATCAGGCATAATTTCTTTAGGTTTAGGCGTCAGCATAAAGATAAAATCGCTTTGCGTGGGCAAATAAGCTTCTGCTGTGTCGTATAACAAAGAATTATCTTGTATATCTAAAGTTTTATTAAAATTGTATCTCGCCACGTCAATATTGGTTCTTGCTGTATTAACCTGAGTTGTTAATTGGTTTAAAGCCATTTTGGCGTGAATTAAATCCATTTCTGGAGATACGCCCACATCATATTTTTTTTGAGCTATATCTACTAATTCTTGCAATAATTTTTGTTGGTCTTCTAAAATTTTTAAAACTGATTTTGCCGCCACCAAATTTACATAAGCTTGTCTCACATCAATTTTTAAATTAAATTCAGCAAATGCTACATTTTTTTGCATCAAATCCAATTTTGCCTGAGCAAGTCTTTTTCTAGGACCACGTTTCGCAATCTCTATAGGCTGAATTAAACCCATATTATTAGGGTTGTCTGTAGCAGCTTTGCCACCATTATAAAACATCTGTATATAAGGGTTTTGCAATCTTTTTGCAATGTTTATATCATTTCTCGATTTTTCAATATTCAAACGTGTTGATTGAATATCGACATTTTTAGATAATGCCAAATCAATTGCTTGAGGCAGGGTCAGTTTATTGCAATCTAAAGCTTCTTGTGCATAGCAGAAGCCATTTGATAGTATAAATAACAATATAATTATTAAAATTTTTCTCATAAATCTCAAATATAATTTCATCTATCAAAACTATATTAACACTTAATTCTAAAGGTGGGAAACATTTTTTGAATATCCTCTGTTAATGAATTTTACAGATTCTTCAAGCTTTCTTAGATTTTATTTCTAATCAAAAAGTTTTTCACTTTCTGTATCTATTATATACAATTAAAATAGACTCAAAGGGAAGGCTAAAATTACATTCCAAGTGAAACGCTTTTAATAAAAATAGATTGATATTTTAATAGATTATTTTCGATAAATTTCAAAAAAATTCCTCTGTTACCTAAAAATAATTCCCTGTTAATTTTTTAGGGAATTTTTATACCAAGAGGCTACAAACCCGCTATATAGGCGGAGTATTTTTAACATAAATTGAAAAAAAGCTCAAGAAATGCAAAATTTCCCTGTAAATTCCCTGTTATTTATAATTCAAAAAGAGAAGATTGCTGCCAAGACTACAAGCACCACCAAAAAACACCGATGAAAGTCGGTGTTTTTTTATGTGATATATTTTTTTAGATAACAGTCATTAGCTTTGAACTTATACTTTTGTAGAATGTTTTTTTCTGAAAGACTTAATATACTTGTCAAGTTACCTATAAACACTAAGGAGATAAATGATGTCATTACTTGATATAATAATAATTATTCTTGTAATAATGTGGATTGGCGGGATGTCTTTTCACGTCGCAGGCAGTTTTATACATTTAATATTAGTTATTGCTATTATTATGTTGATTTTTAGATTGCTCGGTCGTGGGAAATCCAATTTGTAAATGCAAAGAAAAAATTAATGAAACTAGATTCAACCAAAATTATTATTAAGATAACTGAGGCTATAAGTACTATTACAACGTTGAAAATAGTCCTTATAATTGTGGCTTTTTGGTTAATATTTGGGCAGCTTACACAAATTGATAAGTACCCATATCTTTTTAGTTCAACAGTAACTAATTATTTGGGGCTTATATTAACTATAGTTATTTTGATATCTACTAAAGAATTAGAAAAACTTCAAAAAGAATCAGAACAAAGGGACAAAGACCAGCAGGAGCAACATTATAAAATGCAGGGCATAGAAGAAAGACTTATTAAGCATATAAATAAAAATCAAGAAAATCAAAATGGAATTATTCTTAAAATTGCTAAAAAATTAGATGTTGATATCTGAGGCAAAATACTAAGAGAAGAAGGTTGGCAAGACAATAAGCACAACAGCAAGACACCGATGAAAGTCGGCGTTTTTTTATTATAAAAACAATTATTAATTTAAGTAACATTTTTGTTAAAATAAAAATACAGTTTTTAACTTTCATTTTATAATTATGTCAGAAGAAATCATGTTTAATTATTTAAGTTTACGGATAATAAATTGGCAGAAAGAGGTGTTTTATGAAAGTTATCTTCAATCACTCTGGTAATGTCTTGCGAAGCAGTAATTTAAAAGAAAATACGCCTCAAAATAACCGTTTGTCTTTAATCAGTAGTTCTAAAGGTGATTCGGTTAGTTTTGGAGGAAATTCAAAAGCAGGGTTTCGAAAGACCCCGTTATTGATATTGGCGGCAATGTTTTCGGTAGCGACGCATGCTCAAGACATAGGTGCAAAACAACATGTTTTACCGATGAATAAAGTAATACAATTGTCGGAAAGCTGGTGGAGTAAGTTTTCTCTGAGAGAACAAAAGATTATTCAAAAAGTTGAAAATGAAGCCGCAAGAAGGTATCAGCAGAACGGAGGAAAGTCAATACAAAAAGATTCCCTGGAAATTATACAGATTTTACATATTAACGATAAAGAAAAACCCTTGGTTAAAGATTTGTTAGCACAATACGAATCAGACACAACTAAGGGTTTTTCTTTTAATATGGCTAATTCTCCGAAACTTTCACCTCGCAAACAAGAACTTAAGGAAAAAGCTACAAATGAAGTAACGAATTATTTTTTTGATGCAGGTAAAATATTAAGATACAGCGATGAAAATATGGAAAAGGTCGCTCAAAAAATCGGAGCTACGGAAGAAGAAGTATCTTTTGTGAAGTTGGTCTTAAAGCCTCAATTGGATATTTACAAAGATACAAAGGATCCATACAGCTTCTTTAATCAAGAACTCCTTGGCGATTTTAAATAAAAAATAATAGCTAATTTAATATTATTTGAATAGATTTTTAGGCTTTTTTGTGTCAAATTAGCCCAAAAATCTATTTTTTTGCTAATTTTTATAAAACCCTAATGTTTTTCTTGTGAAAACCTCCAAAAACTGATACGATGGGAGTTCGAATTTTAGTTGGAATCTTGGAAAAATTTAAAGGAGTCGAATATGAGCCTATCAAAGATTGTTGATGTGGATCAAGTCAAATGTCAAAATTGTCATGCCTGTATTGCTGTTTGTCCTTCAAAATTTTGTAATGACGGCAGCGGAGATCACGTCAAAATTAATGACGACCTTTGTATAGGTTGCGGACAGTGTATTTCTGCTTGTACTTGGGGTGCCAGAACGATTATGGATGATACGGCAGATTTTATGGCAGATTTGAACAGAAATGTGCCGATGGTTACTGTTATAGCTCCGGCAATAGCAGCTGTGTTCCCCGAAACATATTTGAATCTGAACGGTTGGTTCAAACACCAAGGTATCAGTGCTAATTTTGATGTTAGTTTTGGTGCAGAATTGACAATAAAAACTTATTTGGACCATGTGCAAAAAAACAGTCCAAAAGCAGTTATTGCACAGCCTTGTCCTGCAATTGTCAATTATATAGAGCTTTATAGACCTGAACTTATAGAGTATTTGGCACCGGCTGACAGCCCGATGTTGCATACAATTAAGATGATAAAAGAATTTTATCCTCAATACAGAGACCATAAAGTTGCGGTAATTTCTCCTTGCATGGCCAAAAAAAGAGAATTTGAAGCAACAGGTTATGGCGATTACAACGTAACTATGGAAAAACTTAAAGAATATTTTGAGCAAAATCATATTTCTTTAGATAAATATAATCGTATGGATTATGACAACCCTCCTGCAGAAAGAGCTGTATTATTCTCTACTCCAGGCGGTCTTTTAGAAACAGCTGACAGATGGATGCCGGGTATAAGGTCTAAAATTCGTAAAATTGAAGGACCTCACGCTATTTATCATTATTTGGATCATTTGCATACAGATATTATGAGAGGAAAAGCTCCTTTAGTTATTGACTGTTTGAACTGTGAAAAAGGCTGTAACGGCGGTACTGCAACAGGATGCAAAGATATGTCTACGGATCATCTTGAAAGTTTGATTGAAAGAAGAAAAGAATTGATGCAAAAAAGGTATCTTTCAGCGCAAGAAAATCAATTAGTAGCTTCAAATGGGATTGATTCTGTCGAAAAAGATGAAATTATACAGGAAAACATAATTGATTTTATAGAAGAGCATTGGAAACCGGGTCTTTATGGCAGAAGTTATGTTGACAGATCAAATCATAAATTGGTTATGAATGTGCCAAAAAGAGACATGGATGAAATATATACAAAAATGTTAAAAAATAGTCCTGAAGATCACAAAAACTGTTCATCTTGCGGCTATTGGAACTGTAAAGATATGGCAATTGCAATATATAACGGCTTGAATAAGCCTGAAAACTGCCACCATTATCAGTCCAGATTATTAGAAGTTAATTTGGAAGCAAGAAAAAAAGCTGTAGTTGAGTTCCAAAAATTAATTGTGGAATCGTTCAGCTCTAAACAGCTTTTGGGCAGATTTGAACCTATTATCAAGGCAATTGAAGGAATTTCTTTTCAAACAGCATTGCTTTCCATTAATGCTTCTATAGAAGCAGCTCATGCAGGTGAAGCCGGTGCAGGATTTGCTATTGTAGCCAAGGAGGTCCGCGAATTAGCGAATAAATCAAGTGATGAAACGAAAAGGATTTATTCTTCTTTGGAAGATTTGCAAAGGGTGCTTGATAATGCAGTATCCCAATTCGAAGAACAATTGGATGTCTTTTTGTCTGAGGAACATAGGCAAAAGCAAATAGAAACCGAAGATGAAGACGTGAAATTGCTTACGACTTCGGATTATTAAACCATTTTTTTAGAGTAGAAAAAGAAAAAAATAACGTATCTTATGAAAATATGTTAAAATTTTACTGGAAAGGGTTATTTTAAGGGAATATGAGTAAAATTTGCTCACTAGATTTTTTGAATAAAGAAGAATTTGATCTGGATATAATGTCTGCTAGCGGAAAAAAGCTTTTTTCTAAAGGTGATAAAGTTACTCCAGAAATTTTGTTGAGCTTATATTTTAAAGAATTGGTACCTCGAGAGTCCTTGAAAACGCCTGAAGAACTTGAAATGGAAGCTAAATTGGCTGCAATGCAAGAAGAAGCAGAGAGATTAAAAGCTTCTTTCAATCCTGAGAAATCTTTGGAAAAATTGTTAGAGGGCAACTTGCCTATAAACCTTGAATTTGATAAAGAACATGCGAATAGAATTATGAAACTTTCCTATGATTTTGGAGTCAAAATAGGATTGTCTGACAAAAAATTGGAAGAATTAAAACAAGCTGCTTATTACTATAAAATAGGAATAATAAAGCTTAAAGAGGAAGATAGGTCAGAACCGAATTTTGAGACACAAATTGCAGAAATAGGTTTTGATTTGCTTACTTTAGAACTTAAGATGCCTGCTCAAACAGCAGAAGTAACAAGAATGTATGCAGAAAATTATGATTGTACTAAATTTTCTTTGGCTTCTAAAAAATCTGTAAATATACCTTATGATCATATAGTCGCTATTACTGATTATTACGATAGGTTTACCTGTATAAAGTCAGTTCCTAAAGAAAAAGTATTGCACAGAATGCTGAAATTGGGCGGTAGCAAGTTTAATATTTTCATTTTACACAAATTTATTACTATGATGAGAGATTTAGATGGCTAATATAACTAATAGTGAAATAAATATCGTAACTAAATTTTTTGAAAATTTTACGGCTTCAGTCGTAAGAATACTTTCTGAAAAATTTGATACAGATGTTTTCGATAAGATTGATTTTCCTGTAAATTCCGTATCGATGGTGAGTGATACAGGGAAATTAAAAGGGAATAATTCCTTATATAAATTTAATTGCGCTGTGGAAGATGCAAAAGGAAGTTTTGCGGTTGTAATTCCGGAAGAATTTATTGCTATTGCTTCAGAGCTTATTATGGGCGGTAAAGCTGAAGGTGCATATGAAGGAACTCTTAGTGAACTTGAAGTGAATGCTTCTGTGGATTTGTTTGCCAAAATTCTTGATGATATTAAATTCAATTTCAAATCTCTTTACAGTAAAGAACTTGTAATTTCGCAAGAGCCTGAAATTGTATTGAAAAAAACTCCTCAATACAACGAAACATTTAAGAATACCGGTTTTGATTTTGCTATATCATATAACCTCAAGTTGGGCAGCGAAAAAGACTTTGAGATAACTGTTCTTACAAATGCTGCTGCAATCAAGCAATTATTAATAAATATAGATCTTTTAGAAGAAGTTATGGTACAAAATATTAGCAAAATGTTACCTCCAAAAGAGAGGGACGGATTTTCTGATATAAATAATATTGCTGACATTAAAATAAATATAGCTGCTGAATTAGGCAAAATAAAACTTCCCATAAAACAAGTGTTGGGCTTGGTTTCAGGGTCTATTATCGAGCTTGATACTTATGACAATGCTGATATCAAAGTATTTGCTAACGGATTAGAAGTTGCTAAAGCGCAAGTCGTGGTAGTTGATGACCATTTTGGTATCAAAATTACCAAATTGATAAGCCCGGAAGAAAGGTATAAAGAATAATAAGATGGCTCCTTTTCTTTTCATAATTTATTGCTTGATAACGTTCTTGGTTTTAGCGGCCGGAGCGCTATATTGGTATTTTACTAATATAGATCTTAATCATGAAGATTTGTATGAAAAAGCTATGGTGGCTTTGCAAAAAAATGATTTAGAAAAGGCAAAAGAACTTTTTTTGATTTCATTAGAAGATAATCCAAAATTTAAAGAAGCTAAATATAAATTGGGTATGACTTTTGTGAAAATGAAAGATTATGATAGTGCCAAAAAATGTTTTAAAGAAATTTTGGAAACAGAACCAGATGATTTTCATGCGCAATATAATTTGGGTTTGATTGATTTTAAAGCCAAAGATTATGATAGTGCCAAAAGTTGGTTTAATAGAATATTAGATACTGAGCCAAGAGATTTTAATACTTTATTTAATTTGGCGTTAACTCATCAAATGCAAAAATCTTATGAAGATGCCAGAGAGTTTTATGAAAAAGCTTTGCAAGAAAATGCAAAGGATGCAGACAGTTATTTTAATTTGGGACTTATAGCTTTTGAACATAATGAATACGAAGAAGCATTATCATTTTTTGAAAAAGCAAATAATATATCTTTTGGCAGAACCGACATTATGTTTTCTATATTGAGATGCCAAGATGAAATGTGCCAATATGAAACAGAAGAAATAGGGCAAACAATGGTAAATCAATATGTGAAACTTTCAGCTTATCCCGATTTACCTTTAGAATTTGATGTGTTTTTGGCCAGGGTATATGCAAAAACAGGAAAAATTGATAAAGCTTTAGAAATAATTAACAGAGCATTATTGTCTTCCCCTGATGACGCTTTAGTATATAGGATTTTAGGATTGATAAAACTTGTCAAAAATGAACTTAAAGATGCAAAAAAAGCTTTGTTAAAATCTATAGGATTGGATAAAGAAAATCCGGAAGGCTATAATATCCTTTCTTATGTGTTTTTGCAGCAAGATAACAATGTTGAATATATCACTTACAAAACCAAGTATAAGGAGCTAATAGCCGAAAAAATTGAAAAGGCTGAAAATGCTGAAAAAATTAAAAGTGCTTTAAGCGCACTATAGTAAGCTTTAGATTTTATATTTTACAAAAATTAATGTACAATAGATTTATGATTAGTTGGAGAACAGTTAAAAATGGGCAAAAAAATTCTGGTGATTGATGATTCGCCTTTTGTTTTTAAAACAGTAGTAAAAGCCTTGGAAGGCACAGAGTATCTAGTTGTAGATAATGCTTTAAACGGACAAATGGGCTTGGATAAATATGATCAGCATCATCCTGATGTGATTACTTTGGATGTCACAATGCCTGTTATGGATGGATTGGAGACGGCAAGACATTTGTTTGCTAAAAATCCAAATGTAAAAATAATTATGTTATCAGCAATGGGCGATGAAGCATTGTTGAGCGAGGCTAGAAGTATAGGTATCAAGCATTTTTTGATGAAACCTTTTAAGCCTGACATGTTAAAAGAAAAATTAGCAGATATTTTAGGATAGGTGAGTGTAATGGAAAACAAATTTGAAATTTTATTTGATTTTGCAAAAAAATCTTTTGAAGAAGTGGTTCTTGAAGTCACGGAAAAAGAGATTAAATCTGGTGAGCCTTTTAAAATAGAGTCTGATCACAGATTGTCTATTGTAATCGGTTTGTCGGGAGAAACCAATGGCAGAATACTTCTTGAGACATCGGTCGAGTATGGCAAAAGCATTGCCAAGGCGATGAATTTTGGTGATGAGCTTGAGAATGAGGAAGATTTGTATATGTATTTGGCAGAATTTTCCAATATGTTTTGCGGACGTACGGCTACATATATAAACGACAAATTTGGCAAAAGGGAAGTTTGGCTTGCTCCGCCGGCTATTTTTTCGGCCAAAGATTTAGAGGTAATAACTCCTCATGTTACATCAAAAAAAGCCTATTATAATTCTGATTTAGGTCAATTTATAGTAGACACAGGATTCAGCGAGAGTAGCTCATATGACGACTTCTAGTTTAGTACAAGTATTAGTACAGGTCTTCAATGACTTGTTATTTTATTTGAAGGTTGAGCACAAATTTATGTGCGAGGTCCCTGAAAGTTCTATGAATTCAGGCGAACCTGTCAATGTTTTGATAAGTATAACAGGTGATATGGAAGGCAATATAATGCTTGGCTATACTAAAAAAACAGCGAAAGAAATCGCAGCTAAACTAATGGGTGTCGATGAAGTTAAAGAAATAGATATATATGCTCAGGCAGCTCTTGCGGATTTTTGCGGTGAATTTAGCAAAAGAGTAATAAATTTGTTAAAACAAGAACAATCTTTGTTGGCTTCAGATGCGAACAGTTTTGGTGCAAAACCGAAAGAATTTAATTTATATACATCTTTTCCAAGTTATGTAGCTGGAGATGATATGTATGCAATGATTAGCAAAGTGCCTTCAAAAAAACTATTTTTCAAAATTAACGGTGAAAAATTTAACTTAGCTTATAATTTGGAATAAAAAATAATGGAAGATAATCAAAAAATAGAATTAAAAATAGATAAAGAATTCTGGGATGACTTCGTCCAAGAAGCTTTTGAGCATATTGAAGAGATAGAAATGAATGTTCTTACTCTCGAAAAAGAACCTGAGAATGAAGAAATTATTCATACTATGTTTAGAGCTTTTCATACAATCAAGGGTCTATCAGGGTTCGTAGAACATACCATTATTCAAGAAATTTCACACAAAACAGAAACTCTCATGGATTTTTGCCGTAAAGGTGAGATGAAAGTCAATAAAAAGATAGTAGATGCGATTTTGAAGTCATCGGATTTTATTAAACAGCTTTGCCAAGATGTTGATTCGGGTTTAGATAAAAGTTATTTGGACAAGATATATATACATACAAAGGCTTTGGATGATTTGGCAGCATCAGGCGAACAAGCTCTTAAAGAGTCTAAAGAACCTAAAAAAAATGTTGAAGCCCAAGAAGAAGCCCAAGAAGAAGTCAAACAAGAAATTTTGCCCGAAATTAATGAGCCGGTGATTCCTTTGGAAATTGAGCCTAAGGAATCACCAAAAATAATCGAAGAAGAAAAACCTTTGCTTGTGGCGGAAGAACCTATTAAAAAACAGGAAAAGGCTAAAAAAACAGAGACCAAAGCTGAAAAAGCAACTGTTGAACCACAAAAAGAAGAACCTAAAATAATTGAGCCGCCTAAGGTTGAGGTAAAACCTCCTGTGGTTGAAATAGTCGATAGCGAGCCTGTTTTGTCCAATAAAGCAAAGCATCCTCCTGAAGAATATATGAAGGTAGCAAATTCTAAAATTGACCATCTTGTTGAGATGATAGGCGAACTCATTATTAATCAATCATTGATTGATCAATATGTGGCGACAAATTATTCTCATGATAATCGTTTTATTGCGAATATGGGCGGGCTTTCGCGTACAACAAGAGAATTACAGGACCTTTCGATGTTTTTGAGAATGGTTTCTTTGAAACCTACATTCCAAAAAATTACTCGTATTGCAAGGGATACAATCCAAGAATTGGGTAAAGATGTTGATTTTGTAACAGTAGGAGACTCTACAGAAATTGACAGAGTCGTTACAGACAAGCTTTTAGACCCATTAGTGCATTTGATTAAAAATGCTATTTCTCATGGTGTCGAAACAAATCCTGAAGATAGAATTAAGAATAAAAAACCACGTCAAGCCAAGGTAGAGCTGATTGCATATAATAAGAGAGGCTCTATATATATAGAAATCAAAGACGATGGGCGAGGAATTAACACAGATGTGGTGTACAAAAAAGCTATCGAAAAAGGTTTGATTGACCCTAATCGTGAATATACCGAAGAAGAAATCAAAGAATTTATTTTGCTGCCGGGCTTTTCTACTGCTGAGATAGTTGACAATATTTCAGGCCGAGGAGTCGGTATGGATGTGGTCAAAACACAGATTTATAAAATAGGCGGCAAGGTAGATATTAAAAGTGAACTTAACAAGGGCAGTACTTTTACCCTCAAAATCCCTGTTAATCACGCAATAATGAATGGGACAGTCATTGATATGCTTGGGCAACATTTTATTGTACCTACAATAAATGTTAAAGAAATATTGCAACCCAAAGAAAATCAATGGATTTTTACTCAGCAACAAAGAACAATGTTAAGAGTAAGAGAAAACATTGTACCAATAGTACCTATTTCGTTGCTTTTTAAAGATATGTACAAAGGCGATGAAAATATTCCTCTTGTCTTACTTTTGGAGTCAGAGGGAGAATTCCGAGCATTGCCTATTACTAATGTTTTGAACAGGCAAGAAGTAGTAGTAAAACCTGTTGGAGAAGAATTCTCCAATTTGAAATACATTTCCGGAATGTCAATTCTTGGAAATGGAAGAGTATCTTTAATATTAGATGTTGATTATTTATTTACAATGGAGGTCAAAGAATGATAACAGTTGATCAAAAATTACTTACTTTTTCTCTAGGAGAAGAAGGCTATGGAATTTCTATTCTAAAGGTCAAAGAAATTATTGGAATGTTGGAAATTACGCAAGTTCCTCGTACGCCTAATTTTATTAAAGGTGTAATTAATTTGCGCGGTAAAATCATCCCTATTATGGATTTGAGAATGAAATTCGGAATGGATGAAAAGCCTTACAATGAAAGGACTTGTATTATTGTCATTGAAATCAGTATACAAGGAAGCCAAAGACTTTTAGGAGTCGTCGTGGATATGGTGGCAGAAGTAATAAATATATCTGCAGAAGAAATAGAACCTGCTCCACAATATGGATCTAAGTTAGAACACAATTTAATCGCCGGAATGGGCAAAGTTAAAGACAGAGTCGTCATTATTCTTGATATTGATGAAGTTGTTTTCTGTGATGAAGTTGTTAAAATTTTAGATAATATATAGAAAGAGGGTTAATATGTTTAAGAATATGGCAAATTTAAGATTAGGCCTTAAAATTGGTCTAGGGATGGCTGCGGTTCAAGCCTTATCTTTGATTAACGGTATTATGATTGGTCATCAATCATGGTCTTTAGTTACTATTTTATGGCTTTTAGCTACAGTTGCGGTTGCTACCGGATTGGGATATTTGGTTACAGGAAGTATTTCAAACTCAATTGACGGTATCACACACAATTTGGCTATTACAGCAGGTAATGTTACTGAAACATCCAAACAATTGACAAACACGAGTCATCAATTGACTGAAGGTACAACTAAGCAAGCTTCTTCGATACAAGAAACGTCTTCTACTCTTGAAGAATCTGCTTCTATGTTGCATCAGACAACCCAAAATACTAAACAAGCAGCGATACTTGCAAAACAAGCTAAAGATGCGGCAACTAAAGGCAATACTGATATGCATAAAATGTTGGATTCTATGGATGAGCTTAAAAAATCGAGTTCAGAAATCTCAAAAATCATTAAAGTAATTGATGAGATAGCTTTTCAGACAAATATTTTGTCTTTAAATGCTGCCGTTGAAGCTGCAAGAGCAGGTGACGCAGGCAAAGGCTTCGCTGTTGTAGCAGAAGAAGTCAGAAACTTGGCTCAAAGAAGTGCTCAAGCAGCGAAAGATACAGCCGGTATAATCGAAAGCAATATTCATTTGTCTGAGCAAGGTCTAAAAATATCTGAGCAAGTGAATAATTCTTTATTAGAGATTAATAATGAAGCACATAAAGTAAGCGAGTTGCTTGATGAAATTTCAGCAGCAAGCCAAGAACAAGAAATAGGTATTAATCAAATAAATAAAGCTATTTCTCAAATGGAATATGTTGTACAATCAAACGCTGCAACAGCGCAGGAAAGCGCATCTTCAGCCGAGTTGCTTTCAAGCTATTCCGATAGTATGAAAGATATAATCGGTTCACTTGTCGGCTTGATAAAAGGGACTAGCGATTATAATACCAATCCTCAATTGAGCATAGCCCAAACAGCTGCTCCAAAACAAATCGGGGCTTCTGATCGTAGAAGCAGAAGAACTGTTGCCAAAAGCAATTTGATTGGTGCAAGTACGGTTAATCCTGAAGATGTAATTCCTTTAGGAGATTTTTAGAATCGTAATATAGACTTGAACAGGTGGGGGATCTCATCTCTCACCTGTTTTTTACAAAAAGGAAGATAATGAATAGAAACTTAAGCCATATAGACCCAAGATATTTAGACATGTTTTGTGATTATTTGAATAGAATTTTAGGGATATATATAGAAGAATCCAAAAAAGGATTGCTATCTCAAAAAATCGCAAAGTTGATGGCTGACGCCGGCATTGAAAATATAGCCGAATATTATCACTTTATAGTTGCCCCGCCTATTTCTGAAAGGCAAAGAGCTGTCAAAGATAAATTCATTGATAATATAACTGTTCACAAAACCAATTTTTTTAGAGAAAATAATCATTTTGAATTTATCAAAAAAAATATCGGAAAAATAATTGAACAAAGCCCAAATGCTCAAATGACTAGAGAATTGAGGGTTTGGAGTTCTGCTTGTTCAACTGGTGAAGAACCTTACACCCTTGCAATGCTGTTTAATGAAATTCTTCCAACAGGTATGAAAGCCAAAATTTTGGGTACCGATATTAGCCCCCAGAGTATTAAAACAGCGATGGAGGGCAATTATAAATTTAGTGTAGAAGATAACTTAACATCTTTTTACATAAACAAGTACTTTATACAGGAAGAAGGATACCGCCGTGTTACTGATGACATCAAGCGATTGGTCACATTCAGATTGTTTAACCTAATGGAGCCGTTCCCTTTTAATCACCCATTTGATATAATCTTTTGTAGAAATGTGATGATTTACTTTAATCGGGAAACACAGGAGAAGTTGGTTAATAATTTTTATAAGCATCTGTCTGAAAATGGGTTGTTATTTATAGGTCATTCTGAAAGTTTAATCCAAATAAAACATAGCTTTGACTATCATGAGCCAACGATATACAAAAAAACATGGAACAAAAGTGCAAAGAAAAACATTATTTCGTAGAACCGGGGAGTATTTTCACTTGTTGGAAGCCTTATTCTCTGGCAACTGTTTTGGGTTCTTGTGTAGCTGTTTGTTTATGTGACCCAACTACCAAAATAGCAGGAATGAACCACTTTATTTTACCTAAAAGAAAAGGAAATCAAAATTTAGCCCATTTTGGAAACAGCTCTATAGAACACTTATTAAGAATGATGTGCAATATGGGAGCGAAAAAAGACAATATTCAAGCTCATGTTATAGGCGGGGCTTATTCTCCAGAATATTCCAGCTGTGAAGTAGGAAAGAAAAATGTTGAAGAAGCAAAAAGGACATTAAATAAATACAAAATCCCTATAGTAAATAATGACACGGGGGGGGCTTTCGGAAGGAAGGTTTTATTTAACACAACTAATGGTGAGATTATAGTTTACAAATCAAGAGCCATAAGAGAACAGGACTGGTATGACGATAAAAGTATTAATAATAGATGATTCGGCAATGATTAGGAAGGTTTTTTCGCAAGAACTTTCTAAAGACCCGGAAATTGAGGTGGTAGGAACCGCCCCTGACCCTATTGTAGGTCGAGACAAAATTGTAGAATTAAAGCCTGATGTCATTACTTTGGACATAGAAATGCCAAGAATGGATGGGCTGACTTTTTTGGAAAAATTAATGAAGCATTATCCGATGCCTGTGGTAGTGGTCAGTTCACTTGCTCAAAGAGGCGGTGATGTTGCATTAAAAGCAATGGAGCTTGGCGCGGTGGAAATTATTGCCAAACCCGGAAGTGCTTATTCTGTAGGTGATATGAGCGAACAGCTTGTGCAAAAAGTTAAAGCTGCTGCAAAGGTCAAAGTGTTCAAAAAACTTGATTTCAAATCACATACTGTCGCATCTGTTTCTCAAACAGCTTCTATGAGTGTTAAAACAACAAATAAAATAATAGCAATAGGTGCTTCTACAGGCGGAACAGAAGCTTTAAGAGAGGTTTTGACTCAGATGCCTGCTACTTGTCCTCCTATTGTTATAGTTCAGCATATGCCGCAAAATTTTACTAAAGCTTTTGCTGATAGGCTAAACGGCATTTGCGAAATAAATGTTAAAGAAGCTGTTGACGGAGAATATTTGGCGACAGGAAAAGCCTTAATTGCTCCTGGGAATAGGCATATGGAGATTAGAAGAAGCGGTATACAATATTATGTAACATTATCAGACGGTCCTATGGTTTTTCATCAAAGACCTGCTGTCGAGGTGCTTTTTAATTCAGTTGCAAAATATGCAGGGCAAAATGCTGTCGGTGCAATTTTGACAGGAATGGGCAAAGACGGTGCTATAGGGCTTTTGAATATGCGTAATGTAGGAGCAAAAACAGTTGCACAAGATGAAAGAACAAGTACTGTTTTTGGAATGCCCAAAGAAGCTATTGATATTGGGGCTGCTCAAAAAGTAAAACCTTTGCAAGACATAGCTCAAACTCTTTTGGATTTGTGCGATTAATTTAGAAGGCATCGGAATTTATTCTAAACACAATTCTTCTTCGCCAACTATTTCTTGCGCAGAGTCTCTTAAATCAAGCAATTTTTCTTCGATTTGGATTTGATACTCTTTAATTTGTTCTTCGGTTAGTTCTTTTGGTATGTAAATTGGTTCTCCATAAATCGCTACACCTTTGGAAAAGTGATACGGAAGGTGGTATTTATCCCAAGAAGGCAGCTGGAATTTTGCCGTTATACCTCCCATAAGGGGTATAATAGGGAATCCTGAAAGTTGTGCAAGTTTGATAATTCCAGGCTTAACTTTATAAATAGGCCCTTTGGGACCATCTATTGTATAGCTGACATTTTGCCCCTTCTCAAGAGCGTTTATAATTTCTCTTGCCGCTTCAGCCCCTCGCCTTTTTATAGAGCCTCGTATAAGCGAAAAACCAAGCATTTTAGACACATTAGCAATCATATCACCGTCATTGCTGGGGCTTATTAAAAGATTGTGTTTGTATCTTTCTTTTTTGGGAACGGACAAGCTTACATATTGATTGCCATGCCAAATAGCAAAAATAGCAGCTCCTTTATAGTCGCTTTGATGAATGCTTTCCCACCTTAAAGAGGCATCAAGAGGTAAGATATAAGAGGCAAAGAAGCCTGTCGCCAAATTTATTTTTAATGTTTCTTCAAAATTTTTCTTCATGAGGTTTTTGGCAATCCCTACAAACTTAAAGGTATATTCGATTTATACTATAAAAAATTTTTTTATAAAATGCAAGAGTTTTTATGAAATTATTTAGAATAATATTCTTGTGGCTAGTGTTAATTTGGAGCACTTGAGTATAGAATTGGTGGATTATATTCAAGGAGTAATAAGTATGAAATCAGTCAAAGGTTCTCAAACAGAAAAAAATCTTCTTATATCTTTTGCAGGTGAATCGCAGGCCAGAAATCGTTATACGTATTTTTCAAGCGTGGCAAAAAAAGAAGGATTTGTACAAATAAGTCTTATTTTTGAAGAAACAGCAAATCAAGAAAAAGAACATGCCAAAAGGTTTTTCAGTTTTCTAGAAGGCGGAATGGTCGAAATTACGAGTGAATTTCCTGCCGGAGCTATTACAGGGACTTTAAATAACCTTAAACTCGCAGCTGCCGGAGAATATGAGGAATGGACGCATTTGTATCCGACTTTTGCTCATGTAGCTCATGAAGAAGGGTACGAAGCAATTGCTAATCTTTGGCAGAATGTTGTTGTGGCCGAAAAACAGCACCACAAAAGGTATATGGATCTCATAAAAAACCTCGAAGACGGCATGGTGTTTAAAAAAGATAAACCTGTTATTTGGCGATGTATAAATTGTGGGTTTTTAAATTCGGGATTGGAAGCTCCTGTAATTTGTCCTGCTTGTGTCCATCCTCAAGCTTACTATGAGATTTTGGCAGAAAACTGGTAGAAGTGAGCCCCAAATCTAAATTTTTTCTTATGTTTTTTGCTCAGTAATTATTTCCTGTGTTAAACTCTTTTTATAATTTTAAAAAGGAGCCAAAATATGCATGAATACGATGAAAAAAGTGCCCGTGAAAACAATGATATCAATATCATCCGACCAGCTGTGAAGGACGAAGATATCAAGCTTCGCCGTTCAATTACTGACAAAAAAAGACTGAAAGCTATCAAAGATGGTTTGCAGACTTTGCATAACCTTGAAACAATGGCTGTAAATGCTTACAAATATCAGATTACATCTGCAGATACTGAGCTTAATCGTGAGTTGATTGCAGCAATGCTTAATGAAATGGGACACGTTCAGGATTTTCAAGTCAAATTGTATGAATATGGCTGGAAACCTTGCATATTCTCATATTTTTTCCCTGTAGTCGGTTTTGTTTTTGCTACAATAGCAAAAATGTTTGGTGAAAAAGGTGCAAAGTGGCTTGGCGTTTTTGTTGAAACTAAAGCTGTTGCTCATTACAGACATTTGCTTGCAACGATTGATTGGGATGATGACACTCGCAAAGTCATTGAAAAAGACTGGGCTGATGAGTTCGGGCATATTGAGAGATGGAGCTCGTAAAGAATAGTCGTCATTCTGAATTTATTTCAGAATCTTACCTTTTTTGCTCCGCAGGGGACTGCGTCCAGCGGTACTTTTTATTTATTTTCTCACCTGCGCGGTGGGCGGAAACTTTTTGTGCAAAAAGTTTCATAAAAACCTTCGCCTGTTGCGTTTTTCGCATATTTCTTTGCGTTCATTCCGCTAAAGCTTGCAATGCCTCGCTTTGCTCGTTATTTTCTCTATTGTCTTTTTTAGCTACGCTACTGGCGCGCTTTTTTACGCTCCATTTCTCTTGGAAATATGGCAAAACTTCACAAGGCGAAATCCCTCCGTTTATCTCGCCTTGTGGTAAGTGAATAAAGGTTTCTTAATGAAATTGAGCGAAGAAGGGCGAGGACTGTTTGAGGGGTAAAACCCCGAGTTCCGCAGCCTAGCGAAATAAATTTAGAAACGTATGAACGATAACAGGCGAGTCTTTTTGGGTACTTTTTGAAAAAAGTACCTCTGGATGAAATCCCCTGCGGAGCAACAACAAAAAAAGCTCCAGTCTACCGCGTAGGTGAGGGTTATTCTTCTTCCGCCCATTTTTCAAGGTCTTCCCATCGTTCATTTTTAGTGGGTGGTTTTAAATCTTGAAATTTATCATTTACTAAAGTATATTTACCAAATTTTTTATCAATAATGAAGCCTGCTTTAGCTACACATTTTGCTAAAAGCTCTATGGAATTAATGAGTTCATCATTTACACTTGCCAATTCTCTTCTATAGGCAAATAGAAGTTCAAAATTGCTAAAATCAGTATTGCCAACACTTTGGAATTTGCCACTTTCAATATGAGCATTAAAATCTTCTATGATGTTGTTTAGAGTTTCTATTTGGTTCAAAGAATTAATAAGTAATCCATTAATTTCTATATTTATTTCTGATAGGAAATTTAATTTTTCTATGTCCAAGAGGAAAGGGCATTTATAGAGTATTTTATCAAATAGTTTTTTGAATGTTATTTCTAGAGCAATATGGAATTTTTCTCCTTTTTCAATTTGCTCTCGCCCTGTCTTAATTGCTTTTCTTAGATAATTCATTTCAGAAACGGTTTGCGTTTCCACGATAAATTGTTGTTTAAAATTATATAAGGAGTTTAAAAGACTTGATAAAGTGCTAATAGTGAATTGTAAATAATTTAATTTATTTTGTTTTATTTTTTCTTCTTCCAGCCATTTGTTTAAGCTAAAGGCCCCAAATACACTAGATACTGCACCGAAAAATGCCCCAAGTGAAGAAGAAATAAATTGACTGTTTAAAAATTTCCAACAACCCAACAAAATATTACAACTATTGTCTGCCATATTGCAGTTCCTTTATTTAAAACTAATTCCCCTTATCATACCAATGAAAATTGCATAAGTAAACTTTAACTTTGCCCTCTCAAAATCTCCTCCCCTCATATGATTTTTTTCTCTTCAATTCTGAACAAAAAACTTGAAAACTACACCTGTAGTAGTTGCGACAGTAAGCGTGAAGGGGTTTTTGGCTTTATGCCTCAAAAAAACAGTCAGAACAGCCTTATAAGCCCTAATATTAAAAACTTGACAACATTTGTTCAAAGTGCCATTCTTGTTAGTATAGTAGTTATATGCACACAGTTTTAAAAGGGAGACTTAAAAATGAATTATCCTAAAAAAACGAGTGGATTTGGTTTTATGGCATTTGTGATGTTCTGCATCTCAATGTTCGCTAACACGCCTGTATGGGCAAGTGAGGCAAACCTTGTCGTTCCAAATTTGGCTCAAGACACAACAATCTATAATCTTGGTTTTGTTCATGCAACAAGCTATGAGATTTTGGTTGCAGGTATGGTAATTAGTGCTTTGGGATTGGTCGTTGGCGTTATCGAATACTTTAGCGTAAAAAAAATCAAAGCCCACAAATCAATGCTCGATGTTGGCGCACTAATATTTGAAACTTGCAAAACGTACTTAATCCAACAAGGTAAATTCCTTATTGTGTTAGAAGTATTTATTGCAGCTTGTATAGCTTTTTACTTCGGATATTTGGAGCATATGGACGTTAATGGCGTTCTAATGATTCTTGGTTGGTCTGTAGTTGGTATTCTTGGTTCATACGGCGTTGCCTGGTATGGTATCAGAATGAATACACTTGCTAACTCAAGAACAGCTTTTGCTTCTTTGGAAGGTAAGCCTTTGAAAATCCTAGGCATTCCTCTAAAAGTTGGTATGAGCATCGGAGTTTTGCTTGTAAGTGTTGAATTATTATTGATGCTTACAATTTTGCTTTTCGTTCCTGGCAAATTTGCAGGAGCGTGCTTTATCGGATTTGCTATCGGTGAATCACTTGGTGCAAGTGCGCTTCGTGTAGCTGGTGGTATTTTCACAAAAATTGCTGACATCGGTTCAGATTTGATGAAAATTCAATTCAACATCGGTGAAGACGATCCTCGTAACCCAGGTGTAATCGCAGATTGTACAGGCGATAATGCCGGAGACAGCGTAGGACCTACAGCTGACGGTTTCGAAACATACGGTGTTACAGGCGTTGCCTTAATCAGTTTCATCTTGCTTGCTGTAGCTCAACCACAGCACCAAATCACTTTGCTAACTTGGATTTTCGCAATGAGATTCCTTATGATTATTACTTCAGTAGCTTCATACCACTTGAACGAAGTTGTTAGTAAAGTACTTTATTCAAATGTGAAAACAATGGATTTTGAAGCTCCATTGACTTCTTTAATTTGGATGACATCTGTAATGTCGATCGCTATGACATACGGAGTAAGCTACTTATTATTAGAAAGCTTAGGCGGAAATGTTTGGATTGTACTTTCTTCAATCATCAGTTGCGGTACTTTAGGTGCTGCTTTGATTCCTGAATTTACAAAAGCATTCACAAGTCCAAAAGCTAGACACACACAAGAAGTTGTTACAGCATCAAGAGAAGGCGGAGCGTCTTTGACAATCCTTTCTGGTCTTGTATCCGGTAACTTCTCTGCGTTCTGGATTGGCTTAGTAATCGCTGGCCTTATGGGTGGTGCTTATTTCGCTAGTTTATATCTACCAGCAGATATGATGATTTATGCATCTGTATTTGCATTTGGCTTAGTAGCCTTTGGTTTCCTAGGAATGGGACCTGTAACAATCGCTGTAGATAGCTACGGTCCTGTTACAGACAACGCTCAATCAGTATACGAATTGTCATTGATTGAATCTATTCCTGGAATCGAAGCTGAAATTGAAAGAGATTATGGTTACAAACCAGATTTTTCAAGAGCTAAATTATTCCTAGAAGAAAATGATGGTGCAGGAAACACGTTTAAAGCGACTTCAAAACCAGTACTTATTGGTACTGCGGTTGTTGGAGCTACAACGATGATTTTCTCACTTATTTTGGTAATTAAAGATACTTTGGGAATTCAGCCTGAGGTTGTCTTGAATTTACTTAATCCATATACACTCTTAGGGTTCTTAATGGGTGGTGCGGTAATTTACTGGTTCTCAGGAAGCTCAATGCAAGCTGTTACAACCGGTGCATACCGTGCGGTTCAGTACATCAAGAACAATATTAATCTTGATTCTGATTCTGCAAAAGCATCAACTGAAAACTCTAAAGAAGTTGTAAAAATCTGTACACAGTACGCTCAAGCGGGTATGTTCAATATCTTCATAGCGTTGTTCTCTTTTGCTTTGGCATTTGCGTTCTTCTCAGCGCCTACGCCAACTTCAAATGAGCCTGTATCATTCTTTATCAGCTACTTAATCGCGATTGCTGTATTTGGTTTATACCAAGCAGTATTCATGGCTAACGCTGGCGGATGTTGGGATAACGCTAAGAAAATCGTTGAAGTTGACCTTAAAGAAAAAGGAACACCTTTGCACGAAGCGACTGTTATCGGCGATACAGTAGGCGATCCTTTCAAGGATACATCTTCTGTAGCAATGAACCCAATCATCAAGTTCACAACACTTTTCGGATTGTTGGCTATGGAAATAGCTATTTCTGAAGGGTTCAGAGCTTATGCTCCAAAAGTAGGACTTGTGTTCTTTGCAATCGCATTGTTCTTTGTTTATCGTTCTTTCTACGGTATGAGAATACCTGTTGAAGAAGCGGCTGAAAAAAAAAGTGAAAAAGAAGTAGCTAAGGTTTAGCGGATTTCTTAAAAGCTTGAAAAGCGGGGGCGAAAGTTCCCGCTTTTTTCATGTTCTTTAATTCGTCATGCTGAATTTATTTCAGGGTCTTACCATTTTTAATCTGTATTGAGAGTTTTTATGCCCTGCTCGGGCGGAGGAAACTTTTTAAAAAGTTTCCCAAAATTCTCGCCTGTTCACGTTCATACGTTTCTAAATTTATTTCGCTAGGCTGCGGAACTCGCTTCGCTCAAACAGTCCTCGCCCTTCTTCGCTCGATTTCATTAAGAAACGTCTATTCACTTACCACAAGGCGAGGGGGTGTTTCTCTAGAAATTCACCTTGTGAAATTTTTCCATATTTTTAAACGAAATGAAGCGTAAAAAAGCGCGCCAGTGCGTTGCTAAAAGCTACGATAGACAATATAACGAAGCCTGATAAGGCGAGGCATTGCAAGCTTTAGCGGAATGAGTGTTAGAAAATATGAGAAAAATGTAGCAGGTGAAGGTTTTTATGAAACTTTTTGTACAAAAAGTTTCCGCCCACCGCGTAGGTGATAAAAAATTAAATTAGACCTTAAGCATCCCAAAACTTGGCAATCCACTTTGTGGGTTTGACATATCTGAAGCCCATTTTGCCCCAAAAACCTGCATAGGCCTGTTCTGGAGTTGGTCTGCCGTGAAAAATCAAAATCTTTGCGTTTTTCGGTATTTTTGGTTCCAAGAAATAGTTGATTGGGAATGGATGTAAGCAGCTGCGTTTGAAGCTTACACACCAGCCTTCTTCCCAGTATTTCAAGATGCCTTTATCGTGGATTGCATGAGAAAGATAAGCCTGCTCATTGCGGTGTTTTAACCTTATTTCATCGCCTTTTGTTTCGAAATTTGTCAATACATCAGGGTATTTGCCGATATCGAATCTAAATACTGATGAATTGCCAATGATACCTTTTCTGAAGTCCCAATCTTTGATTATCAAAAATTCGCCTTCTGCTTTGAAAAAGTCATCAATGTTGCCTGTGATGACGACATCTAGGTCAAGGAAAAGTGCCTGCCCTTCAAGGTCGGCAAGTTGTGTTTGAAAAACGCTCAATTTGTTCCATCCGCGCTCAGGTAAACCCGGTTGAAGGTTCATAACAGGGAGCGGACGAACTTCGATACCTTCTAAAAGTCCTTCGCCATTATCTGTGAAACATACAAATCTGTGAGGAATTGTTAGGTTTTTTTGAACCATTTTGTAGAGTCTGTTTACGTATTCAGGACCAAATTTGGTGCCCCACTTCATACAAATAACGTTTTTCATACTGTCTCCTAGCATTTTTTACGATTATATCAAAAAAATGTCAATAAGACGGAGTTTTGTTATAATATATTTCTATGAAAGAAAAAATCTTAGTTATAGCTCCACAATTTTTGGGCGATGGAATTTTATCGGTTCCATTTTTTCGCAATTTGCGCCTTCATTATAAAGACGCTCAAATTGATGCAATCACCAAAAACGCAGGCAAATTGGTTCTTGATAGGGTTCCTTATATTAACAATGTTTATGACCTCAAAAATATAACAAAATCTTTTATCAGAAAGCAAAAATATAAAAAAGTTTATATTTTAAAGCGCTCATTATCGGCTATGATGTTGGTTTTAGGGTGCGGAATAAAGCAAAAAATCGGATTTTCCGGGCAATTTCGCAAACCGTTTTTGTCTAAGCCTGTTAAATATAAGGCAAATCAAAAGCATGAAATCGAACATTTCTTTGATATTTTAAGGTCAGATGGTATCGAAATTGTGGATAACAATTTGGAATATTTTGTATTGGATGAAGCTTGTAAATCTGTCCAAAAGCATCTTTCTGAGTGCAAAAAGGCTCTCCTTGTGCCGTGTGCTTCGACAAAAGTGAAGCAGTGGTCTAATGAGAATTTTGCTAAAGTTGCTGAGTTTTTGCTCGAACAGGGTTATTCCGTTTATTTTTTGGGACTTAAATCCGAAAAAGCCTATTGTGATTCTATAGCAAAGGGTGAAGGGATTTATAATCTTTGCGGGAAGTTGTCTTTTGATGAAAGTGTTGCCTTGGTTTCACAAATGGATTTGGCAGTTGGGATTGATAGTGGGTTTTGCCATTTGGCGAGTGCATTTGAGGTTAAGACACTTACTTTATTTGGCCCGATGAGCCCTTTGCAGTGGGGGCTTTGGGGTGAGCAAACAAAGAATTTTTGGCTTGGACTTCCTTGTTCGCCTTGCAAAAAACCCAAAAAATGCAAAATAAATTTTGAATGTATGCAAAAAATTACTCCGGAAAATGTTTTAAGTAATTTGAGCGATATGATTTAAATATTAAGAATTGCAAAAAATAGTTGACATATGCCAAAAATAGCATGTTATATGGTTGACTCTAATTCTTTTTGTTTTATGCTATTAATAGCGTAGAATACTATGCCTTTTTTATAAAAAAGAAATTTAATACAGCTAAAGTGAAACGGAGTGACGTGAGTCGTGCTAGAAACACAGTCTGAAGCGAGTTTGAAAGAGCCGGCTTAATTGTTGGCGATATAAATAGACCACATAAATAACAAGGCGAGGTTAGTAAATGTCGACAAAAGAATATACTCCAAGAGTCACGCCGATGGGGGCATCAGCGACTCGTTTAGACGATTTACCCGATTTAATTGAAGTTCAAAAGAAGTCTTTTGAATGGTTTTTGAAAGAAGGATTGAAAGAGGAGTTACTGTCTTTTTCACCTGTAAAAGATTATACAGGTCGATTAGAGCTTCACTTTTTGCCTAATTATACTTTCGATAACCCTAAATATACAGAAGAAGAAGCCCGCATCCACGATGCTACATATGCAAAACAGCTTCGTGTAATGATGAGACTTGTAAACCGTGATACAGGGGAAATTAAAGAGCAAGAAGTTTATATCGGCGATATCCCTACTATGACTGACAAAGGGACGTTTATTGTAAACGGTTCTGAGCGTGTTATCGTATCACAAATCGTACGTTCTCCAGGGATTTATTTCAAAAGAGAAATTTCTCCTACAGGAAAACGTTTGTATAACGCTACATTGATTCCAAACAGAGGGGCATGGTTAAAAATCGAAACAGATTCTAACGATGTAATTTCTGTTAAAATTGATAAAAACAGAAAAATCCCTGCCACAACTTTGTTGAAAGCACTTGGAATTTCTGAAATGGAAATGGACACTTTGTTTACCCACTCTGAAATCTTGAAAAAGACTTTGGATAAGGATTCAACTGATAATACAGATGAAGCTTTGATTGAAGTTTATAAAAAACTTCGTCCGGGTGATCCTGCTTCTGCTTCAGGCGGTAAAGCAATTTTAGAGAGCCGTTTCTTTGATGATAAAAAATACGATCTTGGAAAAGTAGGTCGTTATAAAATGAATAAAAAACTCGGTTTGAACGTTCCTGAGCACGTAAGAACAATTACAGTTCAAGATATCGTAGCTTCAATCGAGTATTTGATGAACTTGACTTATGACGAAGGAAACTTGGATGATATCGATCATTTGGGTAACAGAAGAATTCGTTCAGTAGGCGAGTTGCTTCAAAACCAATTTAGAATAGGTCTTGCAAGGCTAGAACGTATCGTTAAAGAACGTATGACTTTGCATGATACAGATACATTGACTCCGCTTAGTTTGTTGAACACAAAACCTCTTGTAGCTGCGCTTAAAGAGTTCTTTGGTTCATCACAATTATCACAGTTTATGGATCAGACAAACCCACTTGCTGAATTGACTCACAAAAGAAGAATTTCAGCATTAGGACCTGGTGGTTTGGCACGTGAGAGAGCGGGCTTCGCTGTTCGTGACATTCACCCTTCACACTACGGAAGAATTTGTCCGGTAGAAACACCAGAGGGTCCAAACGCAGGTTTGATAGGTTCATTGGCTTCTCACGCGAGAGTTAATGAGTATGGATTTATTGAATCTCCTTTCTTTAAAGTTGAAAAAGGACACGTAACTGATGAAGTTCTTTATCTTTCAGCCGATGAGGAAGAAAATTTCCGTGTAGCTCCGAGTGATTTGGAGTTGGACGAAAATGGAGACATTAAAGCTGATTATGTACCTTGTCGTTATCGTTCAGAATTTACAATGGGTAGATCAAAACAGGTTGATTATATTGGGGTTTCTCCAATCCAAATCATTTCTGTTGCGACTTCTTTAATCCCATTTATCGAGCACGATGATGCGAACAGAGCCTTGATGGGTTCTAACATGCAACGTCAATCGGTGCCTTTATTGGTTACTGAAAGACCTAGAGTTGGTACAGGCTTAGAACGTAGAGCTGCATGTGACTCAGGGATGGTCGTCGTAGCCAGTTGTGACGGTGTAGTTGAACGTGTAATCGGTGAAGAAATCCAAATCAGAGACCCTAAAGGTAATTTAGTTATTCATCCATTGATGAAATATGTTCGTAGCAACCAAGACACTTGTATTAACCAAAGACCTATTGCTATAGCCGGTCAAAAAGTTAAAAAAGGTGATGTAATTGCTGACGGTGCAGCTACACACTTGGGTGAGCTTTCTTTAGGTAAAAACGTTCTTGTAGCGATGATGCCTTGGGAAGGTTATAACTTCGAGGATTCCATCTTACTTTCTGAAAGATTGGTTCACCAAGATGTATTTACTTCAGTTCACATTGAAAAACTTGAAATAGATGCTCGTCAAACAAAACTTGGGCCAGAAGAAATTACTCGTGAAATTCCAAATGTATCAGAAGATTCATTAAGACATTTGGATGAGCGTGGTATCGTTCGTATCGGTGCTAAAGTTTATGCTGATGATATCTTGGTTGGAAAAATTACTCCAAAAGGTGAATCTGAGCATCCACCAGAGGAAAAACTATTAAGAGCAATCTTTGCTGAAAAAGCGAGAGATGTTAAAGATAATTCATTACGTGTTCCTCACGGAGAGGGCGGTCGTGTTGTCGATGTTAAAGTATTTGACAGAGAAAAAGGCGATGAGCTTCCTCCAGGAGCTAACACAGTAATCAGAGTTTACGTTGCTCAAAGACGTAAGGTATCAGTAGGTGATAAACTTGCTGGACGTCACGGAAACAAAGGTATTGTTTCGAGAATTCTTCCAAAAGAAGATATGCCTTTCTTGCCTGATGGAACACCAGTTGATGTGGTTCTTAACCCACTAGGTGTACCTTCTCGTATGAACGTAGGACAAACTTATGAAGCATTGCTTGGCTTTGCAGCTTATTTGAGCGATCAATACTATGAAGCTCCTCCATTCGATGAGATGTATGGCGAAGATTACTCTTCTATCGCAACAAAATATGAATTGCTTAAAGCTATCAAAGAACACGATAAGCCATGGGTAAGAGAAGACGGTAAAGTTATTCTATCTGACGGTAGAACTGGTGAACCGTTTGAACAACCTGTTGCAGTCGGATATTCATATATACTTAAGCTTGTCCACCTTGTTGATGACAAAATTCACGCAAGAAGCACAGGCCCTTATTCACTTGTAACGCAACAGCCATTGGGTGGTAAAGCTCAATTTGGCGGACAGCGTTTCGGAGAGATGGAAGTATGGGCACTTGAAGCTTATGGTGCGGCTTATACACTTCAAGAAATGTTGACAATCAAATCAGATGACGTCAACGGAAGAAGCCGAGCTTACGAAGCAATCGTAAAAGGTGAAAACATACCAAGACCGGGAATTCCTGAATCATTCAAAGTTCTTGTAAGAGAATTACAAAGTATGGGTCTAGATATCACAGTTGCAAAACGCGGCGGTGAAGAAGTGGATCTTATGAGTGATACAGACGAAATTAGAAAATCAGCTCCAAAAAGAACTATATCTGATATAGATTCTGAGTTGTTGAATATCAATTTCTTTGAATCACCTGGCGTGATTGGCGATTAGTACTACACATTTATAAAGGGAGATAGACCATTGTCTACGAGCATAGATTATTTTGATTATATACGAATCGGTATCGCTTCTCCTGAGCGAATTTTAAAGTGGTCATACGGAGAAGTTACCAAACCGGAAACAATAAATTACCGCACATTGAAACCGGAAAGAGACGGCTTATTCTGTGAAAGAATATTTGGACCGTCAAAAGACTGGGAATGTTATTGCGGAAAGTATAAAAGAGTTCGCCATAAAGGTATTATTTGTGAACGTTGCGGAGTTGAAGTCACAGACTCAAAAGTTCGTCGTCACAGATTAGGCCACATCAAATTGGCAGCTCCTGTGAGCCATATTTGGTTCTTAAAAGGGATTCCAAGTTATCTTGGATTGCTTTTGGATAGTTCTTTGAAAGATCTTGAGCAAGTAATTTATTTCAATAACTACATTGTTATTGAACCTGCTGACTCTGCTTTCAAAAAATACCAATTGTTATCTGAAGAAGAATACGAAGACTTTGTTTTAGAAAACGAAGAATCTCAACTTAGAGTCGGTATCGGTGCTGAAGCTATTAAAGAGCTTTTGCTTGAAATCAATATGCAAGAACTTGCTGATCAAATCAGAATAGATTTAGAAGGAGCAGGCTCTTCAGTTCAAAAACGTGCAAAACTGATTAAAAGGTTGCGTCTTGTTGAAGCCTTGATGGGAAGTAATACTGACCCTTCTTGGATGATTATGGATGTTCTTCCTGTAACACCTCCGGATTTAAGACCAATGGTTCAATTAGACGGCGGTAGGTTTGCTACATCAGATTTGAATGACTTGTATAGAAGAGTTATCAACAGAAATAACAGACTTTTGAGACTTCTTGAAATGGGAGCTCCTGAGATTATTGTTCGTAACGAAAAACGTATGTTGCAAGAAGCAGTCGATGCTTTGATTGACAACGGCAGACGTGGAAGAACAGTCGTCGGACCAAACAATAGACCTCTTAAATCATTGAGTAACATCATTGAAGGTAAGCAAGGTCGTTTCAGACAGAACTTGTTGGGTAAAAGGGTTGATTATTCAGGTCGTTCAGTAATCGTTGTCGGTCCGCAATTGCAATTGCACCAATGCGGATTGCCAAAAGAAATGGCGATTGAATTATTCAAGCCATTTGTCGTAAATAAATTAATCGAACGTGGAATCGTTCAAAACATAAAATCAGCTAAGAAGAAAATAGAGCGTTCTGAAAACGTTGTATGGGATATCTTAGAAGAAGTAATCGAAGGACACCCGGTAATGCTAAACCGTGCACCAACGTTGCACAGGCTTGGTATTCAGGCGTTTGAACCGGTTTTGGTAGAGGGTCGTGCGATTCAGCTTCACCCGCTTGTTTGTACAGCATTCAATGCTGACTTCGACGGTGACCAAATGGCTGTTCACGTACCATTATCAATTGAGGCACAAGCTGAAGCAAGAATGTTGATGTTAGCTACAAATAATATCCTTGCACCTGCTACAGGTCAGCCTGTTATCACTCCTTCTCAAGATATGGTTCTTGGTATTTATTATTTGACCATCTTAAAAGATGAAGACGGAGATCCAAAAGGTCGTTTCTTCTCTTTCAAAGATGCTATTTCTGCTCATGAAGCCGGAGTTCTTAAGCTTCATGACAAAATTATCGTAAGAGATGTCCAAGGAGAAAAAATCGAGACTACTGTAGGTAGAATCATCTTTAACGAAGCCGTTAGAGACGCAGTTTTAAATTCTTAGTTTAATAATTATCGAGGTAAGTATAAAAAATGACTACATTAATTCCAAAATCTTCTAAGAAGACTATTGAGTATATAAACAAGATTGTAAATAAAAAGGCATTAGTAAACCTTTTGTCTCATATTTATCTTGAGTTTGGCGGAGCAAAAACTGCTTATTTGGCCAACACTCTAAAAAATCTTGGATTTAAATACGCTACAAAAGCCGGTACAACTATTTCTATTGCAGACTTAGATGTTCCGCCTGCTAAAAAAGCTCTTTTGAAAGATGCAGAAAATCAAATCGAAAAAGCTACGCAAAAATATCTTAAAGGTGAAATCACTGAAGTAGAAAGATATACGAAGGTAATTGATACTTGGTCTGAAACAACAGCTAAGTTGACCGAGTGCGTAGTCGAGAATTTTGATAAATTGAACCCTGTTTATATGATGGCATTCTCCGGTGCGAGAGGTAACGTATCACAGGTATCTCAGCTTGTCGGGATGCGTGGATTGATGGCTGACTCTCAAGGTCAGATTATCGATTTACCGATTAAATCAAACTTTAAAGAAGGCTTAAGCGTTACAGAATATATCATTTCAAGCTACGGGGCTCGTAAAGGTCTGGTAGATACAGCACTAAAAACAGCTGACTCAGGATACTTAACAAGACGTTTAGTAGACGTTGCACAAGATGTAATTATTAAAGACCCTGATTGCGGGACTTCAAAATATATTGATATGACATCGATTTCAGATGGTGAAACAACTATCGTTAAATTAATCGATCGTTTATTAGGCAGAACAATTGCTGAAGATATTAAAGATGAAAAAGGCAATGTTATTGTTAAAGCTCATACATTAATGGGTAGAGAGCAAATCGAAAGCATCAAAGAAATCAATTTAGAATCAATCAAAGTTCGTTCAGGTCTTACTTGTGAGCTTGAATACGGTGTTTGCCAAAAATGCTACGGATGGGCTTTGACTACAAATAAAGTAGTAGATATCGGTGAAGCCATCGGTATTATTGCAGCACAGAGTATCGGGGAACCCGGAACACAGCTTACGATGAGAACATTCCACACAGGGGGTGTATTCCGTGGGTCTGGTTCTATGAGACAAGTTCAAGCAGAATTTGACGGGAAAGTTATTTCAAAACTTCTTGTTCGTGAGCAAAGAACTCGTCATGGAGATGTCGTAAATGTTGCTGTAAAAGAAGAAGATGTAAAAGTTGAAAATGCAAAAGGTAAACTAACTAATTTCCATATTCCTCACGGTTCAACAGTATTTGTTAATGAAGGTGATGTTTTCAAAAAAGGCGATATCTTATTCGAATATGAACCTGCGGCTCAAGGTGAAGGCGGTCGTTTGACTGAAAAAGCTACCAAAGATATCACAGCTGATATTCCAGGTGAAATCAAATTTGACAACTTCACAGTTGATGAAAAACGTGACAGACAAGGCAACATCTCAAGAACTGCAAATAGAAGCGGTATAGTTTGGGTTTTAGGCGGCGACGTTTACAATTTGCCTACGGGTTCTAAAGTTCTTGTGAAAGATGAAGCTAAAGTAAAAGCAGGAACTGTTCTTGCTGAAACTTCAACTGTATCTGAGCATGGTGGTGAAGTTAGATTAGGCGATGAGCTTATGATTGAAAAATCAGGCAAAATCAAAAAAATTATTAACGGTAAAGAATTGACTATCGTTATAGCTTCAATCAAACCTGATAATGCAGTTCTGGAAAAAACAAGCAAAGAACTTTTGTGGAATGTAAATTCTACGGGAGAAAAATATATTATCAAATCACCTCAAGGAATCACTGTTGAAAACGGAATGATTATTGCAGAGTTGATTGATGAACAAAACGTAGTTACTTCATCTGGTGAAGTAAGATACGAAGGTGTTGAAGTTGATGAACATCAAATTATTACAAAACCCGGTAAGGTGTTATTTATTCCTGAAGAAACTCACCAAATAAGCAAAGATGCTTCTCTAAAAATGGTTGAATCAGGTTCTTATGTAACAGCAGGAACAGAAGTAGTAAAAGATGTTTACACTCATATTGACGGTATTGTTGAAATCAAAGAATTCAATGACATTGTTCATGAAGTTACTATCAGATCAGGCGAAATCTACAATTTGGATAGCATTAACAACTTAAAAGTTGAAGATGGCGAGATTGTAGCTAAGAAAACAGAAATTGCAGAGGGCATAAAAGTTAAAGCAAAATCTTTGATTACTGTTATTTATCCTGATGCAGGAGCCGATGCGTTTAGCCTTGATGATTTAGATGATGACGATTTTGAAGTAGATGCAGGAGCTGAAGAAGTTACTGAAGAAACAGAAATTAAAGATGTTCCTATACAAGTCTTGGTAAGACCTGTACAAGAATTTGATGTAGCTCCTCGTGAGGTTTCAATCGATTTTTCTTCTACAGAAAATGACTTGATAGATATCGTTCCTGTAACTCAATTACAGTACAAAGACGGAAGCGTAATTCGCAATCTTGAAGGTGCTGCAATCACAAGAACAAGCTTAGTTCTTCAAATGCAAGGCTATGTAAATCACTTAAAGGGTCTTGTTGAAGAGCATGAAGACAACTTGAGAATTGTTGTACTAGAGAACTTGATTGTAAGAAGAGAAAGCGAAGTATCTCAAGCTAATATCTTACAAACAGAGCTTTTAGTTGAAAATGGTCAAATTATTGATCCAAAAACTCCTGTTTCCAAAACTCAGGTTTTGGCTCAGAAAGAAGCAATTGTAAGTTTGAAGCAAGATACTGAAACTGTAAGAAGATTGAGTCTTATTTCTCAAGATCATAATGAAGAAATAAATTTAAGTTCAAAATCAATTGTTAAAGCCGGCGAGGTCATTAAAGTTGATCAAGTTATTTCAGAAAGCGGTGAAAAAGCAACGATTGCAGGTTTGGTGGTTGAAGTAAAAGCTAAATCACTAACAGTAAGAGTTGGCCGTCCATACTTAATCAGTGCTGCTACTATGTTGCAGATTGAAGAAGGTGACTTGGTACAGCGTGGAGACTTACTTGCGACATTGGTATTTGAACGTCAAAAGACAGGCGATATCGTACAGGGTCTTCCAAGGGTAGAAGAACTTCTTGAAGGTAGAAAACCTAAAGAATGTGCTATTTTGGCAGAAGAAGACGGTGTTTCTGAAATTCAATATGATGAAGGTGTTCCGACATTGTATTTGGTGACAGAAAACGGACGTTCTGAAGTTAAATACCCTATCGATTCAAATATTATCGTGACTGATAAACAAAAAATCAAAAAAGGACAATGTTTAACAAGCGGTCCTTTGAGCCCTCACGATATTATCAGATTGAGCGGAAAAGAAGCAGTTCAACAGTATTTGGTGGATGAAGTACAACGTGTATATCGTTCACAAGGCGTTGAAATTGCAGATAAGCATATCGAAATCATTGTTCGTCAGATGACTAAAAAAGTTAAAGTTGTTGACTCTGGTGATACAAAATTATTACCGGGCGAACTTGTTGAATTATACATGGTTGACTCAGAAAATGAAGCAGTAGAAGCTTGTGGCGGAGCCAGAGCAACATTTGAAAATGTTCTTTTGGGTATCACAAAAG
>CAYUHE010000011.1:0-52275 GCA_964444415.1 uncultured Gammaproteobacteria bacterium | reverse complement strand
TGAATTGGAAACTGAAATGCCTGAATTGTACAAACAATACGTTGATATCGCTAAAAACCTTGAAAAAGTATATCAAGATGTACAAGATATGGAATTCACAATTGAAAAAGGCAGATTATATGTTCTTCAAACACGTAACGGTAAAAGAACAGCTTCAGCTGCAGTAAGAATTGCTGTAGAGATGGCTCAAGAAGGTATCATTACAAAAGAACGTGCTATTCAATTAGTTGATCCATATCAACTATATCAAATCTTACTTCCTAGCTTTGATATGAAAGCTAAAAGAGACGCTAAGAAAATAGCCACAGGCTTGGCAGCATCTCCAGGGGCAGCAGTTGGCAAAATCGTATTTAATACAGATGAAGCTGCAGCTCGCGGTGAAGCAGGCGAAGATGTTATCTTGGTAAGAATCGAAACTTGTCCAGATGATATTCACGGTATGATTTCATCACAAGGTGTTTTGACACTTCGTGGCGGTATGACATCTCACGCAGCAGTTGTTGCAAAAGGGATGGGAAAACCTTGCGTAGCCGGTTGTGAAGACTTGAGAATAGATGTTAACAAAGAAACTTTAACAACATCAGATGGAAGAGTATTTGTGAAAAATGATATAATCTCTCTAGATGGTGGTTCCGGTGAAGTTATGGAAGGTTCTGTAACAAAAGTTATCCCAGAAATGAATGAATCTTTTGATATTTTCTTCACTTGGGTTGATGAAGTAAAACAAATGGAAGTTAGAGCCAATGCTGATACACCAACTGACGTTGCAAAAGCAATCGAACTTGGTGCCAAAGGCGTAGGTCTATGCCGTACAGAGCATATGTTTATGGATCCAGAGAGACTTCCTTGGGTTCAAAAAATGATTATCGCTGGTACTCCAGAAGCTAGAAAAGAAGCGTTAGATGCACTTCTTCCAATGCAATATCAAGATTTCTATGATATGTTCAAAGCTCTTGGTGAAATGCCTATGACAATCAGACTTCTAGATCCTCCATTGCACGAATTCTTACCTTCTAAAGAAGAGTTAATTGCTGAAGTGGCAACACTAAAAGCTCTTAATAAAGATTCGCATGAAAAAGAAGAACTTTTACACACAGTAGAAAGTCTTTCTGAATCAAACCCAATGATGGGTCTTCGTGGATGCAGATTAGGTCTTACATATCCTGAAATTAACGAAATGCAAGTTAGAGCGATATTCTTCGCAGCTTGTGATTTGAAAAAAGAAGGTCTAGATGTAAAACCTGAAATAATGATTCCACTTGTTGGACACGTAAACGAGTTGAAAGAAGCAAGAAACGTTCTTGAGCGTGTAGCAAAAGAAGTTATGGCTGAAAAAGGAATTCAAGTAAATTATATGTTCGGAACTATGATTGAAATTCCTCGTGCAGCTATCACTGCTGATGAAATCGCTGAGTACGCTGAGTTCTTCTCATTCGGTACAAACGACTTGACGCAAATGACATTTGGTTACTCTCGTGACGATGCAGAAGCCAAATTCTTAAATAAATATGTTGAAGATAAAATTCTTCCACAAAATCCATTTGAGACATTAGACCAAGACGGCGTTGGACAACTTATGCAAATTGCTTTAAATAAAGCATTGAAAGTTAGACCAAACTTGAAACGTGGTATCTGTGGAGAGCACGGTGGAGATCCTGATTCTGTCAAATTCTGTCAGAAACTTGGATTGAACTATGTATCTTGTTCACCATTCAGAGTTCCTCAAGCTCGTTTAGCTGCTGCACAAGCGGTTATCGAAGGTGGAGTTCTAGTTACTCACTAATAATTTATAGGATGTGAAAAGCAATAAGGAATGATGAATTCCGATTTGCTTTTCACTGGACTATAAGATAATTAATTTTGTGAAAAACAGTCGGGAATTATAAATTTCTGACTGCTTTTTAGTATTTACATTTTCATACTTTCCGTATATTTTAAGATTATGATAATAAATACTCTAAATACAAAACAAAAAATAAATTTCGGCTATAAAGTTTGCTTTGACAAAACAGCTTTTAACCAATTTTCTAAAGAAATGAAAGACCCTTTGAACAGTTATTCATTGAGGATTATCAAGGATGTTAATGAAGGCTTGGACTCATTTAATGCTAAAATTGCAAGCAGAGAAGGTGTACCAAATCTTTATGATGCTAAAATTATTATAGACGATGTTAAAACCACTATTGGTAACGGCAGAGGGGAAGAAAAATTATTGTATGGCTTCGACATCAAGGGTTTACCTGTTGCAATAGAGGAGTTCATCACAGAAGAAATGCAATTTCGTCCTAAACAATATTATGTTGCAGTCCCAAACAAGGAATATAACAAAAAAGATGCTAATCCTTTTGAGAATGCTCTAAATAAAATGTTCGAAAAAATAAAATCAATGATAGATAAACATACACAAATTGAAAAAGGATTACAAAAAATTGAAGAAAATCACGTAGAATGATTATCCTCAAAATAATATCGCCAGATGTTAATTTCTCCGCAGTATTTGCATACGGCGTGGGAGTTCATAAAGGCTAAATCAGGCACGAATGTGTAATTGTCAACAGTGATAAGTATTTCATTTTTCGAATTTTTTGATTTATTAAATTTGCCCTCACCTTTGTATTCAGGGCTTATCATTAATTCGAATTTATCCACTGATTTACAGTTATCACATCTGAACATAATATGTATTATATAACAAAAAGCAAGAGGGAACCTACGTCGCCTCTTACTTTTTCATATATTTTATATCGGACTAATCCGATTTTTTGCCTGTGTAACTAAGACTAATTCTTCTATCATCAGGCGTAAAACGCATCACAGTCGTTTCAATTTCGCAATTAATTTCTAATAATTTACCTGTTATATTTTGATATTCAAGAACTTCTTTTTGTGGCAATAAAGCTTCAACTCCAGGCATAACTTCAATAAAAGCTCCAAAAGGCTTCAATCTAGTCACTGTGCCATTAACTTTTTCGCCCTCTTTTATTTTTTCTTTAGCTTCTTCCCAAGGGTTTTCTTGCAAAGATTTCAAGCTCAAGCTGACACGTTTTTTGTCATGATCAACACCAATAACTTCTGTTTTAATTTTTTCAGAAATTTTGAGTAAATCTGCAGGATGGTCAATCCACCTCCAAGACATTTGCGATAATGGTAATAGCCCGTCAATCCCGCCTATGTCTATAAAAGCTCCGAAATCTGCCAATCTGACGACTTCTCCTTCAACAATTTGACCAATTTGGATGTCGGCTAACAAATCGTTATTTCTTGATTCAAATTCATTAGCAGATTTTCTGTTAGAAAGAATTAAGTTGTTAGTTGCATTATCCATAGACAATATTTTTAGTTCGATTTTTTGGCCAATTAAATCATCATTAGGTTTAGTTCTTAAGTGGCTTGAAGGAACAAATCCTCGGACTCCAAGGACTTCAACCATTAATCCGCCTTTGACGACACTCAAAACTTCACCTTCTAAAACAGCTGTTTCTTTATCAATTTTTTCAAGTTCTTTCCAACTATATGCAGAAACAACTTTTTTGTGAGAAAGCATAAAATGCCCTTCAGCATCTTCTTCTTTAACAATTAAAAATTCATATTCTTCACCTGGCAATAAGACTTCTTTGATAGGCTTGTGGTCTGCTTTTACTTCACGATTAGGCAAAACAGCTGTAGTTTTGGCTCCTATATCAACTAAAACTGAATTGGAATCATAAGTAACAACAATTCCTTTTACTAAATCTCCTTTGTTGAATTTGTAGTCATAAACTTCAAGAAGTTCAGCAAAACTTTTGTCACCTAAATTTTCAGACATTAAAAAGACCTCCTAACAAAAATAGTGCGCTATTAACGCTCTTATATTATACCAAATTTGTGTTGAAATAATGCATATTAATTAAAATTAAATTTCTATTTGAATTACAATTATACACGGGCAATACGACTTAATCGTTTTTGCAGACTGCCTCTTCAGGCTTTGGTATAAGTTTAACACAAATATTAAGAAATATTACGAATTTTAGTTAAATTTATAGAATTTAATATTTCTTAATATTTTATATATACCTGATAGATACTATTTAAAGCCTTTTTAGCAAGTCTGTATCTAAAAGCTTTATTTAATTAAGCAATTATTCTATATATTTTGTTTTGTTATATATGAGAGTAAATTTAAAAGAGAGATAGAGGATAATATGAGTTTTCAATTCGGGAATCTTCCATATGGTTACAACCCATATTCTGCCAATATGACTACATTAGGCGGTGCTTTTAATGATTCACCTGTCTGGAACTTAGCTGACCCACAGGTTCAGTCTCAAATGACATTACCTCTTTTTGCCAATTGGGGAGAAGTTGCACGCAATAACCAACTTATGAACCTAGGTAATTCTTTCCAAAATAATAATGTTAATTCAGGTAATTTTTATATCGATTTGCTTCGAACTCAAGCTATGATGAGTGCAGGAGCCCCTCAACAGTCAAATAGTTATATGTCGATGATGCAATATTTACCTTTATTAATGCAGTTGAAAAATCCTACTAATCCAAATATAACAGTTGATAGAACGTCTTCTAAATCCGATATATATGTTGATGATGATGATGATGTTGTTGTTTCTGGAGGAGGTAGCACTGATACTAAAGAAAATACTTATGACTTAACTGATGGCAAAAATGATGCCAAAGATCTTAAAAACTTTAAAAATGATAAAAATGATGATTCATTTTTGATATATGGCGATATTGACAAGTTTGCAAAAGTATCTTTAGAAACTATAACAGGACAAAAAGATGCAACTGAGATAGATTTGGCTAAAGCCTTAGAGGCCTTTATTGATTATAATAAATTAACAAAATCAGAAAAACAAAAAATAGTAGAAGCTGTAGGTAATACGGGAAAACTTACTATCAAACCTGATACCGGAAAAACAATTGAGGATACAAGTTATTATAAATTATTAAAAGTATTAGGCTTCGAAGAAGAGGGTGATGGCGAAATAAAAAAGAGTGAACTTAAGGTAAACACAAGTGGTACAGTTACCGGAGGTTCCGGAGATGGTTCTGGCTATACTTTTAATAAAACCGAACCTTTAACTGGCTTAAAAAACTTTATAAACAATACAGTTGGCGACAAAACCCTTACGTACGGAAGTAGGGATGAGTTTGCTAAAGCAACTTATGCCGCTCTTAGAGAAAAAGGTCAAATTTACATATCCTTAGACAAATTTCTTGATACATTTGGGATAAAAGGTCTATCAGATGATGCGAGAAGAAAAATAACTAAATTAGCTTTTGATGCAGGTGCACAAAAAGGAACTTCAGGTGAGCCTAGATTAACAGAAAGCTGTTATAGAAGTTTAATAGGTAAATTAGGTATAACCAAAAAGGCTACATCTATAACACGAAATGTATTGAATGAGAAGGCTGCAAATTTAGAAAATGAAAAATTTGAATCTATATCGCCTATTGAGATGTTTTTTATGACCAACCCTATTATTTAAATGGGTATTTTAAACGACTCTCAAATTAGCTGCTGAAGTGTTTCTCATTTTCTTGAGTCTTTCTGCTATGTATAATGCATTGTCAGAACCAGGTTTAATTTCCAGGTATTTGTTATAAAATTTCTTAGCCAAAGCATAACGATTCATTTTGTCATAGCAAAGAGCCATTCCGAGGTAAGCCCTGTGGTATTCTGGGTTTATGATTATAAGTTTCTTGAATATTTCAAGAGCTTTTTTATATTCATCACAACGTAAGTGTAAGGTTGCCATGTTGTTATAGGCCGCCAAATAACTTGGCCGTTGTTCGATGATTTTTTGATAAGTTGCAAAAGCTAATTCATTTTCATTCATCATTTCATGAACTACAGCAAGATTGAATTGCGGCTCAATATAATCAGGGTCAAGCTTTATAGCTCGTTTTAAGGCTTTGACAGCACAGCAAAGTTTATTTATATCCATATAGCATATGGCAAGCTCATTATAAGCTTGTTTGTCAAAAGGCATTTTGGCAATAGATTTTTGCAGGTTCGCGATAGCATCATCATAATTTTTATTATTTTTATTCAAAAGCCCAAGACCTTTGTAGGCCTCAGAATAGTTTTTATTAAGAAAAATAGCCCTGTGATACTCTTGCGTAGCTTTTTCGAAAAGTCCGCTAAGTCTTAGCGCTTCTGCTTTTACATAATGCTCGTATGCAGGTTCTTGCGTTATTTTTATTGGTTGTGTCATGGAGCTTAATTTGGACTTAAACCCCTGTTGTGTCACTTCCATTATTGAATCCCCAAAAATCTAAAATTCATCTCTCTGATTACATTCTAGAAGTATTCCTAAATTTCGAAATCATCTCATTGGTCAAAGATTTTTGACCAATGGATTAATCTTTTTGTAAGGTCGGCCTCTCAATAATCCAAATTTTGTAAATTTGAGTTTTTCGAGAGGCCGACCTTACAAAGTGAAAAGCGGCGAAAAATGAGTTTCGACGCTTTGAAACTAGCCGTCTGTATCAATCTCAAAGTTTATTGAAATCCCCAATAATTCGTGTTAATATCAATTTGCTTGGAAACAAGCAGCGATGGCGGGAGGCTGGCGAACCTTGTCAGGACGGGAACGTAGCAGCAATAAGTCATTACCTCTCGGGTGTCGCTCAAAATTTTACGGATGTGAAACAAAAGTCAAAGTGTGAATTTTGACTTTTGTAAAACAGGACGATGGCGACGTCGAAATCTTTGATTTCACAGGAGCTGATAGCAAAAAATGAAACATTCTTTTGAAGAAAAAATTTATTATGCAGACACCGATTGCTACGGCGTAGTCTGGCATGGTGCTTATGTCAAATGGGTTGAGCGTTCTCGCACAGAGTTTTGCAATATGTTTTTGGATATCGAAACTATCGAAAAAAATGGTACAATTTTTCCTGTTGTGGAACTTAATCTCCGATACAAGGCTTCTGCCAAGCTTTTTGATTTTATAGTAGTCGAAACTACTCTCTCAGAAATCAAAAAAACCAGTCTGACATTTGAGACTAAAATATCAGACAAAAATACAGAAAAAGTTTTTGTTATAGCCACATCAACTCTTGTAACAACTAATTTTGAAGGCAAATTGAATAGACAAATTCCAGAAAATATTTATAAAAAATTAGAAGAACTCAAATTCCAAACAACTTCTGTGCATTAAGTGTTGTTTGCTTTTCGACTTCTTCGAGGGTAATTTCCCGAAGTTTTGCAATGGCTTCTGCCACAAAACGTACATAAGCAGGTGAATTAACTTTGCCACGATATGGTTCTGGGGTCAAAAACGGCGAATCGGTCTCCAAAAGTAGATTTTCAAGCGGTATGATTTGGGCAACATCGTGAGGTTTTTTAGCATTTTTAAAGGTTATAACGCCACCAAGAGCTATATAAAATCCTTCTTTAACGCACTCCATAGCAAATTCTGGACTTCCCGAAAAACAATGCATAACAACACCGACTTCTTTAGCATTCGTGGCTTTTAGAATATCTAAAACATCACAATGCGCTTCTCTATCGTGCACTATGATTGGTTTTTTAATTTTTTTTGCAATTTCAATTTGTTTTATAAAAATCTCTTTTTGAAGCCCATTATAAGTTTTGTCCCAATAATAATCCAACCCAATCTCGCCTATTGCAACTATTTTTGGGTTTTGAACGAGTGATTTTATAGTCGCATAAGAATTTTCATCCCATTTTTTTGCATCGCAAGGGTGGATACCTATCGCTCCATAAATATTTTCGTAAGTGGCACTTAAATTAAGTATTCGCTGAAACCCTTTTGGTTCAACACCCGGGATGATTATTTTTTCGACACCTGCATCTGAAGCGTCTTGAAGCATTTTTTCAAAATTTTCGGAATAATCATCAAAATCAATGTGAGCGTGAGTGTCGATTAACATTATTTTTTCTTTTTATCCCCTGCAAATTCAGAATCAAGTCTCAAAAACACAGGTTTTACAGTTTCAAGAGTCGCAATTTTGCCGACTTTCAATCCACCCCAGCCCAAATCAGAATATCTGATATCAGCAACTTCACCTTCGCAAGAAAGCTGTGACCAGATGTCCTGAGAAATATTCGGGCAGAACGGATAAATCAAAACCGCTACAAAACGCATAGTTTCAAGGACATTATAAATAACTTCGCCGCATTCTTGCCATTTTTCTTCTTTGGCAAGCGTCCAAGGGGCCTTATCGTTCACGTATTTATTTACTTCATTCACAAGCTCTATAATTGCCTCAGCGCCTTGGTCAATGGCGTAGTTTTCAAAAGCTTTCCTTGTTTTTTCTTTCGTTGCTAAGGTTGAATTTTTCAAAGTTTCAGACACAAATTCAGGCTTTATTTCCCCGTCAAAATATTTACAAAGCATACTCAAAGAGCGGTTGAGCAAATTCCCCATACTATTTGCAAGTTCTGCATTCACTTTAGCTTTAAAATCTTCATCTGAGTAGTTACCATCACGCCCAAAAGGTGTTGTGGTCATAAAGAAATAGCGGAGCGCATCTGGTTTTTCCAGAGCAAAATTTTCCATCAAACTTGCTGGCGAAATTACATTTCCAAGGGATTTACCCATTTTTTGCTCATCAACTGTAATCCAACCATGGGCAAAAATCATTTTGGGCAATTCGACATCAAGTGCCATCAAAATTGCAGGCCAATAAATCGCGTGGAACTTAAGAATATCCTTACCAATCATATGGCAATCTGCAGGCCAATATTTTTTGAACGCTTCAGAAGAGTTTTCGGTATCATAGCCAAGAGCTGTAATATAATTAGACAAAGCATCAATCCAAACATAAATTATTTGGCTGTCGTCACCTTTAACAGGAATACCCCATTTCAAAGTTTCACTTGAACGAGAAACGCTGATATCACGTATATCTTCAAGCTGATTTAAGACTTCATTTACTCTGTATTCGGGCTTCACACAGGTTTTGATATAGTCGCGCAATTGGTCTTTGTAAGCAGACAATTTGAAGAAATAATTTTCTTCTTTCACTTCTTCTGGTTGAGTCAAATGGTCTGGGCAAAGTCCACCTTCGGTCAAATCTTTTTCGTTCAGAAAGCACTCACACCCGCTGCAATATAGTCCTGCGTAAGAATCTTTGTAAATTGCACCCTTTTCGACAAGTTTTTTGAATATTTTTTGGACGGCTATTTTATGCTCAGAGTCAGTGGTACGTATATATTTATCGTAATCAATTTCGAGCAAAGACCATGTTTCTTTGAATTTTGCCACATTGTTATCGCAAAGTTCTTCTGGCGTAACACCTTGTGCAGCAGCGGTTTTCTGAATTTTTATGCCGTGTTCGTCAGAACCTGTCAAAAAATAAACATCGTATCCAAGCTGTTTTTGCTGTCTTGCTATTACATCAGTCGCAATTTTTTCGTAGGCGTGACCTATGTGAGGAGCACCATTTACGTAGTCTATTGCTGTTGTGATATAAAATTTTTTCATAAAAAACGCCCCTTAAAAAATATTTTGATATATACTAAGATTAAAACAAAAACTAGTATGAAAGGCAATAATTATGCGTGAAAATAGAGCTAATGACCAACTTCGCGATGTAAAATTTACCCGAAACTATACAAAACATGCCCTTGGCTCTGTTTTAGTCGAATTCGGCGATACAAAAGTAATTGTAACTGCTTCAGTTGAAGAAAAACAGCCTCGCTGGATGCAGCAAGAAGAAGGTAAAGGCTGGATAACCGCTGAATACTCACTTTTGCCAGGCTCAACTCATACAAGGGTTGAAAGAGAAAGAGGCATCAGAGTTTCAGGGCGTACCCAAGAAATTCAAAGACTTATCGGGCGTTCGCTCAGAGCTTGTGTGGATTTAAACAAACTCGGACCTCGCACAATCACTATTGATGCAGATGTAATTCAAGCAGACGGCGGAACACGCACAGCAAGTATTTCAGGTGGCTTTGTGGCTCTAGCTGATGCAATCAAAAAATTGATTGCTGATGGAAAACTTCAAGAAAACCCTATTATACAGCCGATTGCAGCGATTAGCGCAGGAATAGTCGAAGGTGAAATCAGACTTGATTTAGAATATACAGAAGATTTCGCAGCTGATGTTGATGCTAATATAGTAATGATGGAAGATGGTAATCTGGTTGAGTTTCAGGCAACTTCAGAAGGTCAGCCGTATTCTCAAGAACAGATGTTCGAAATCCTAAAAATCAGCGAAAATGGCATAAAAGATATAATTTTGCTTCAAAAAGAAGCTCTGAAATAGGAGTATACTATGATACAAGCTCAAAAAGGAACAAAAGATATATTGCCAAAAGATAGCTATAAATGGCAGTTTATGGAACAAAAAGCGATAGAAGTTTTTCAAAGAGCGAATTTCGGAGAGCTGAGAACCCCAATTTTTGAGTCCACAGAGCTTTTTGCCCGTGGGGTCGGTGATTCTACCGATATTGTTAATAAAGAAATGTACACATTTGAAATTGCCGAAAGAAGTCTCACACTTCGCCCGGAAAATACAGCAGGCGTTGTCAGAGCGTATATCGAAAATGGTATGCATAGACTCCCCAGCCCTGTAAAAATTTGGTACAAAGGTCCCATGTTTCGCTATGAAAGACCACAAGCTGGTCGTCAAAGACAATTTCACCAAGTTGGTATAGAATTATTTGGCATCGAAGACCCTTCTGCAGATGCCGAAGTCATAGCACTTGCTATGGAATACCTAAAAGAGCTTCAAATACCGAATTTGACGCTTGAAATCAACTCGATAGGCTGTAATGATTGCCGCCATGGCTATCGAGAAAATTTAAAAGCATCAATAGCAGAGGATTTGCAAGAATATTGTGAAGACTGCAAAATTCGTTTTGAAAAAAATCCGCTCCGTATTTTGGACTGCAAAAATCCTAAGTGCCAAGAACTTTTGGCAAAAGAGAATGTACAAAAGGCGATAAATAAAGAATTTATTTGTGAACATTGTGTCCAACACTTTGCTGTTGTAAAAAAATATCTTGATGTTTTAGGCATCGAATACACAGTAAATAAACTTCTTGTGAGAGGTTTAGACTATTACAACAGAACTGTTTTCGAAATTAAATCAAATGCTTTAGGTACCCAAAACGCCGTATGCGGTGGGGGAAGATATGACGGGTTAGTTGAGATGCTTGGTGGTGAAAAAACAGCAGGAATAGGATTTGCGATGGGTATGGAGAGGTTGTTTACTCTTATGCCTGAAATCTCAGAACCGACCATTGACGTTTGCGTGGTTTCAAATTTTACCGAAGAAGCCTTTAAACTTGTTCAAAAACTCCGCTGTGAAGGATTTGTGGTAGATTTTGACCTTGCCAATAAGAAATTCGGCAAACAACTTGAAAAAGCCTCAAAATTGGGTGCAAAATATGCAATAATCATCGGCGAAGATGAGATTTTATCAGGAACTTTGGCAGTCAAAAATCTTAAAACATTTGAGCAAATGAAGGTTGCTAAAGAAGAAATTACTAATTTTATTAAAAAATAGGAATATTTAATGGATATTCAAACTAGCAATGTAATAATAAATGAACTTCCTTGAGGGATTTTAAATCAACCTATAATTTGCGCCTTGTTAAGTGCTTTAGGGGCTGGTGGGTTAGCAGCATTCGCAGCTTGGAAGGTCGACAAAAGGGCTGAAAAACGGTGGGAAAAAGAACTTTATATTAAAGAAGAAGCCAGATTTTGGTTAAGATATAAGAAAAAATTCTATGCAATTACAGATGATTTTTTAATAGAAATAAAATATTTAGCAGGGTTCAACTCTTCAGCATATAAATCATTAAAATTATCTCAAAAATTCGTATCGGAGGAAGATTTCAAAGAAAAATGGGAAGCAAAATATAAAAAAGCATTTAACTTATTTCGTTTACATAGAGATAATAAATCCTATTTCCCAAGATATCCAAAACTAGACTACGATCATATATATTCACTAATTCGTTCAATAGAATTTTTTTATGATTGTATTTCAAAAGATGCCAATGATAATTCTTCAAATGTTTATCAAAATACATTCAGAACAATAACAGATTCTGAAATAGAGCATGAAAAATCCAGATGGGGGAATTGGGGTTTGAATTACAAATTCGTAATTGAAAATGGAATTGATAATATTAAAGAACGTTTAAAATCAAATGCTATTCCTTTAAGATTTAATATTGATAATCCTAATGATTGGACATCTAAAATAAGTCAAGAATTTTATTCAAATCCTGAAAATCAAGGGATAAAGCCATCACAAAAGGAATTTGACAAATATGTTGAGAACTATAAACAAGAAATAGACAAAATAATGAAAGAACTCAACGAAATTACAATGGTTAACTAACGCGCTCTGAAAAATCTTTGGCTTGTGGCTTTTGGATTATCGCTATCGCCTATAGGAATTTTCAAATTCGACATACATTTAGGGCATCTGCCTACATAATGTGTGGCTTGTGCATTTTGATACAAACGCCCGTAGACGTTGCAGCAATCAAAATATACACCTAAAAATTTTTTTGGATCGCGTTTTTTTTCTTCTTCCATAATAATCACCTCGCAACAACAAAAAAGTAAACTCTAAAAACATATTATGTTAGAATTTGAATATGGTCAACATTGCAAAAATAGTAGAAATTTTAAAGAAAATCGGCACTCCTCAAAGTGAATTTGTTAAGTACACCGAAATGAATCCAGACCCTTTTATAGTCTTGATTTCATGTATATTAAGTTTGAGGACAAAAGATGAAACAACATACCCTGCAACTTTGCGAATGTTAAAACTCGCAAAAACTCCTGATGATTTTTTAAAAGTATCTCAAGAAAACCTAGAAAAAGCTATTTATCCTGTAGGATTTTATAAAAATAAAGCCAAACAAATCCTAGATATTGCAAAAATTTTAATCGAAAAATATAACAGCAAAGTACCAGACACCATAGAAGAACTTGTCAAATTCAAAGGTGTAGGGCGCAAAACTGCTAATTTGACGCTTGCAAAAGGATATTTGATTCCAGCGATTTGTGTAGACGTGCATGTTCACAGGATTTGCAATCGTATAGGTTATGTGAAAACAAAAGAACCTGACACTACAGAACAGGTATTACGCGAAATTTTACCTAAAAAATTCTGGCTTGATTTTAACACATTACTGGTAACCCATGGTCAAAATATCTGCAGGCCAATTGGCCCAAAATGCAAAGACTGTCCTATAGAAATGCATTGTGAAAAATTACTTTAATCTTTCGATTACTTTTTCGATGCTTTCTTTTTCTTCATTAGAAATATCAAACTTTAAATAATCTTCAAAATATTCAATAGCATCCTCATCTTCGCCACGAGCTAAAAAGCACAAGGCTAATTTTTTATACGCAGGATAATAAGATTCGTTTATATTTATCACTTTCAAGAAATTTGACATTGCTTTATCGACTTCATCATCTGCCTGATAAGCACAGCCTGTATGAAAATACAAATCAGCATTGTTATCAATTTTTTCCAGAATAATTTCGTAATTTTGGGTAGCACTATCATAAACACCTAGTTCAAAATAAACTTGTGCCAAATCATAGCGTGCATCCAAGTCATCTGGATTAAGTTCGAGAATTTTATCCAATTCATCAACAGCAATATCAAAAAGAGAATCTTTTATATAAAGTTTTGCCAAAGTATAGCGAAGATAGTTTTCATCCGGCATAAAAGCTACAGCTTCTTGCAAAACTCCTATTGCAGAAAGGACATCTTTTTTTTGGACATAAACATCAGATAAGTTTTTGTAGAGCTGCTTGAGTTTTGGGTCGGCCTGAATCCCGCTCATATAATACTCGGCTGCTTTTTCCAGATTGCCTTTTTTAAAATACGCAGTCCCGATATTATTTAAAAGCCCGGCATTTCTGGGTTCTTTTTTCAAAAACTCTTCAAAAATTTCAAGTGCATTATCAAAATCCTCATTATTAAAAAGCTCTACTGCTTTTTGCATTTTTTCGTCCATTGTTCTCTCCTTGTCTTAAAAAAAATTATATTATAAAATCAAGATAAATAAAAAATCCCAAGGAGAAAAAAATGTCAGGACATTCTAAATGGTCAACTATCAAACATAAAAAAGCTAAAGTTGATGCACTAAAAGGTGTTACTTTTGCTAAATATGCAAGGGAAATTACAGTAGCAGCTAAAATGGGAGGATGCCACCCTGCGGCTAATTTTAGACTTAGAACAGCGCTTGAAAAAGCAAAAGAATCAGGTTTGCCAAACGATAATATCAAAAGAGCCCTAGAAAAAGCTTCCGGAGCAAGTGGTTCTGATAATATTGAAGAATTATCCTATGAGGGTTATGCAGCTGGAGGCGTGGCAGTTTTTGTTGAGATTATGACTGATAATCGTAACCGTACAGCAGGTGATATAAGAAGTTATTTTAAAAAATTCAATGGGAATTTAGGCGAAAATGGTTGTGTAGCTTGGATGTTTAAACCTCAAGGTGAAATCGAAATCTCTAAAGAAGGAGATTTTGACACAATTTTTGAATTAGTTATAAATGCAGGTGCAGAAGACTTTGCTGAAGACGAAAATTCTTATAAAGTAATAACTCCTGTTGAAGATTTGCAATCCGTAGCCGAAGAAATTGAAAAAGCAGGTTACAAAGTACAGCAAGCACAAATTACAAGAATCCCTGAAAATACCATCGAGGTCACAGATGAAACTACTGCAAGGCACATTCTTCGCCTTCTCGATGCGGTAGAATCGCATGATGATGTCCAAAATGTTTATGCAAACTTTGATATGTCAGATGAATTGATGGAAAAAGTTTCAGGTTAAAATCAGTAAAGATTTACATGAAATTTAACATTTTTCACGTTAAAAAACATTAATTCCTTTTCAAATAAGTTTTTATTGCTAAAATAGTATATAGAGGTATTATGAAAAGACGTGTTAAGGTAGCAGTAATTTTTATATCAGTTGTGTTAGTGGCTTGTATAGCAGGCTTTATTAATGCTTGGATAATTACCGGCGGAATCAAAATGGAAGACTTGACCCAAGATAAACAAGAAAAAGCTGAAAAAGTTTTGGTCAAAGATATTCTGTTAACTGAAACCAAAGACGGTAAAAAATACTGGGAAATTTTTGCCAAAAGCGGCAAATACGTCAATAACACCGATAAAGTTATGCTCCAAGATGTTATAGGCAATTTTTATGATGAAAATAGTCAAATAATTTTGAGTTTTTCCGGTGACAACGGCGAATATGAAAGCAAAAGAAAAAAAGTTGTTTTGACAAATAATGCCAAATTAGCTGCCAAAGATGAAACCCAAATGGAAGCCCACAAGGTTACTTGGGAGGGTTTGAACAATATTGTACATGCCGAAGGTAATGTACGTGCAATAAAAGCAGAAAAACTTTTTATTACCTCAGACAGAGCAGTATTTACAACAAATTTCAAAGATTTCCATGTTTATGGACACACATCAACAAGAGTTTACGATAAAGGTATAAAATAATGAAAAAAATATTATCGCTATTATGTTTATTTTTAATACTACCTGCTTTTGCTTCAAACGTAACTATTGAATCAAAAAAACAGGTTTATGACGCAGCCCAAAATAAAACTTTTCTAGACGGCGGTGTAAAAGTAAGAATGGATGATATTATAGTAAAAAGCCCTCGTGCCACAGTAGATGTCACAGCTAAAGGCGAAATTGACAAGGCTAATTTTTTAGACGGTGTTTATGCCATAAAAGATAACAAAATAAACCAGCATGAAATCACATCAGACATAATGACAATGTCTTTGCTGAATAAGAAAATCAGAGCTGACGGCAGTACAGTTTCAACTTTTTGCGAAAATAGAGTCCCGACTGTTATCGTACACGCAGATTCACAAGAATATGACGTCTCTGCAGATATGATGAAAGCAAGAGGAAATGTCGTCATAGATTATCAAGATATAAAAGCAAAATCAAATGAAGCTAATCTTAAAATTGACGGCAACAGCAAACTCGAGAAGCTAAAACTTATCGGGAATGGGGTTATTACTGAAAAAGAAAGCGTAATTACGGCGAATAATTTTGTTTACAATCCAAAATCAAATGAAATAGTGGCAATGGGCAATGTACATACTCATTCTGTCAGCGATGACGGTGCGATTTTTGATATATACTCTAATTATCAGCAATATGACAGAGCTACTACCTCCTATATGACAAGCGGTTCTGTGAAAATAACCTATCAAAACTATATCGCAATGGGGCCTAAAGCTACATTTTTGCCACAAAAAGGGAAGAAAAAAATTAATAAAATTATTTTTTACGGAAGAAGTACAGTTCAAGAGGGTGATAAAATCATTGAAGCTGATAAAATTATCCTAACTCTTAAACCAAAAAACTTTACAGCCGAAGGAAATGTTAAAACAAGCTTCAAAAACGTACAAGGCTTTTCAGACAAAAATAATTAATAGGTAAAAAATTATGTCAATAATAATAGCAGGCTTAAAAAAAGAATATAACGACAGAATTGTCGTAAACGATGTTTCTTTCGAGGTTAAAGCTGGTGAAGTCACAGGGCTTTTAGGTCCAAACGGGGCCGGCAAAACTACAACATTCTATATGATAGTCGGGTTGGTAAAGCCTGATAACGGACGTATTATAATTGATGATATAGATGTCACAAGCCAGCCTATTCATATGCGTGCAAGAGCCGGTATAGGGTATTTACCCCAAGAAACGTCTATTTTTCGCTCATTAACTGTCGAAGATAATATAAAGTTAGTGCTTGAATTAAATAAAAAATTAAATAAAAAACAACAGCGAGAAAAATTGGAAGAATTACTGGAAGATTTTGGGATAACAAAACTACGTAAAAGTGCCAGCGTACAGCTCTCAGGCGGTGAAAGAAGACGGGTGGAAATAGCAAGAGCTTTGGCGGCTGACCCTCAGTTTATCCTTTTGGATGAGCCTTTTACAGGGATTGACCCTATTGCAATACAAGATATCCAAGCCCCGATAAAACGCCATACAGAGAGATGAATCGGGATTTTAATTACTGACCATAATCCAAAAGCCACACTAAGTATAACAAATAGAGCGAATATTATTTTTGATGGGCAAATAAAAGTGTCAGGAACAAGTGAAGAAGTTGCGGAAAACCCGATTGCTAAAAAATATTATTTAGGGGAAGATTTTGAACTTTAATTTAAAAATAAAATTAATAGACAAATACCTTTTTAAGCAAGTTATGAACACCACTTTGGTCGGTATGATTCTGTTTATTGTTATTTGGATTAGCCCTGAAATATTGTTTAAAATTATTCGCAAAGTCATCGGACACGAATACACTATCCTTCAAGGCATCAAAATATTTATTTTAGAGCTCCCTTTGGTGCTGGGAAAAGCCATACCTATGGGTTTATTGCTGGGTTGCCTATCTGTTTTTGACAATTTGAGCAAAAATTTTGAATTAACGACACTTAGAACTAGTGGCGTCAGTTTTAAAAGAATTTTAGCCCCGATTTTGTTTATTAGCCTGATTTTTTCTTTTGTTTCATTCTTAACTTTTGACCAATTTATACCTTTTTCCAGAAAAATATTGGATGTAAACAAAGGCGACAAGGTAAACCAGCAGTTTGTTTACGTAGATAAAGACAAAAATGACAAACCGCAAAAAATTATTATAATATCGAACTTTGACGGGCAAGAAATTTTGAACGTAAATGTTCTTGCATTATCCACAAAAAACTCAGCATTTATACCTCTGTTGAGAAATATTTATACTGCTCCTATGGCTATTTACAGGGATAAATCATTGTATTTGCTTGATGGCACAAACTACAAGCTTAATGACAAAAATATATACGAATCGATTTCGCACTTTGATTCAATCAAAATATTAGAAAATGAAAAAGCCACAGCGCTGATTGAACTTATGCAGTTTTCGACTCACCGTTCAAGAAACCTAACAAACGGAGAACTCTCACATTACCTGAAACTGCTTAAACAAGAAGGAATGATAGAGGAATACAATTACAATTCAAACAAATATTATCAAAGATTTTTTGATTCTATAAGTTGTATTTTCTTGGCTGTTTTGGGCTGTATTTTGGGTTATTCTCGCCCCAGAGAAGAAAGATTATACGGTTACACAGCCGCTGTAGGGGTGATTTTTGCGTATTATATATTTATCCCGCTCATAGATTTGCTCGCGCAAAAAGGTGTTATACTACCCATCATTGCTGCAGCAATTCCGCTATCTATTGTTATAGGTTCAATTTTATTAAGCCTAAAATTCAAAAGTATTGATATAGTTAAGTAAAAAATTATAATAACTTATCTGCAAACTCTTCGGAATCTTTCATCCAATCGTCTTCTTTGACTTTGTAGCCGTGGTTCCAGAATTTTTCGATTGCATAAGTCTCACGCTCTTCCTCATGAAGCACATGTACTACTATATCGCCGTAATCAAGCAAATTCCAACGATTTTTGAGGTCATTTTCTTCGCCGTTAGGGTATCTTCCAAAAAGATTTTTGACGGTTTCTTTCACATAGCCACTTAAAGAGCGGACTTGTGTAGAAGAACCACCTGAACAAATAATAAAATAATCCGCCATTACTGATACGTTGGAAATATTTAATATTGTTATATCTTTAGCTAATTTATTGTCCAAAATTCTTGCAATTACGCTCATAAGCGTATTTGTATTGACATCCTTCAAATTCAATCTCCCTTCGAAAGAGCTGCCTTGGCTTCTTTCCATAAACTGTCATATTCTTTAAAATTATACTCTTCCAGAGGTTTTTGGGCAAGTTTTTCCATCATCTCGAAACGCTTGATAAATTTATTGTTAGCACGTACAAGAGCTTGCTCGGCATCAATTTTATTCCAACGGGCAATATTGACCATTGCAAAAAACATATCCCCCAATTCATCCTCCATAGCATCTTGGTCTTGCGCCTCAAACTCTTTGTGAAATTCCTCAATTTCAGATAAAAGACATTCTTTGAGAGTCTGATAATCAGGCCATTCAAATCCGACTTTTACGGCTTTTTTACTTATTTGTTGCGCCACCATAAGTGCAGGCTGGGCTTTTACAACCCCTGACAAAGTTGATTTTGTAATATCGGATTTTTCTGATTTTTTAATTTCATCCCACCTGTCAATTACAGCATCGGCAGTTTCAATATTTTCTTCCCCAAAAACATGCGGGTGCCGTCTGATTAATTTTGAACAAATACATTCTGCCACATCTTCTATTGTAAAATCTTTGTTTTCTTTTGCAATTTGAGAATGAAAAACAACTTGAAGAAGAACATCTCCGAGTTCCTCTTTCATATTTTCTTTATCATGGTTGTCTATCGCCTCAAGAAGCTCATAAGATTCTTCTATGAGGTTACGCTTTAGCGTAGAATGGGTTTGCTCCCTATCCCATGGGCAGCCGTTTTCTTCTCTAAGTTTGGCAAGTATATCAACAAGTTTTTGCAAATTACTCATTTATGGAATTACCTGATCTACTGCCATAATCAAAATACCTGTTGCGCCGAGTTTTTTGAGCCTATCCACGATTGAATAAACATCATTTTTTTCAATCACGATATGAATTGCGACATTTTCATCATCTCCGATTAAAGTTGTTACTGTAGGTGATTTCAGTCCTAAATCTTTGATATTTTCAAGCGATTTTTTAGGGAAATTTGCCATTAAATATTTTTTGTCTTCCGCCATTATTGCTGATTTAATAGCAGTTACAAAAGTTTGTATTTCGTCATGCCTGTCTTTTGTAATTCCGGGGCGGCCGATAATTGTGGCGGATGATTTTAAAAAATTATCAATAACACGAAGTTTATTCATTTTTAAAGTTGAACCAGATGATGTAATATCAATAATTACATCTGCCAAACCAAGCCTGGGTGTGATTTCTGTAGCTCCTGCAACTTCTATAATGTCGGCTTTTTTGCCGAGTTTGTAGAAATATTTTTTTGCAATGTTAGGGAATGAAGTTACAACTTTGACATTATCAGGCAAATCTGAAGGCATGCCATAAGAATCTTCTTCTTTTACAGCGACTACCATGTCGCATTTCCCAAAATCTAAATCTAAAATTTTGTCTACTTCACTTCCTGCTTCTTCGACTACATCAATCCCAGTAAAACCTATGTCGGCAGTGCCATTTTGGATAAATTTAGGAATATCTTTTGTTCTCAAAAAAATTATTGAATAACGCCCGTCTTTGGTCTGAGTAGAGAGACAACGATCTTTTTTATCAATTATATTAAGCCCTGCACGCTCTAACAAATCAAGCATTTTTTCGGACATTCTGCCCTTATTAGGCACTGCTATTCTTAAAACTTCCATATCAAACCCTCATTAAAATATAATTAAATTAAGTATTTTGAGTATATCAAAAAAAAAGATTGACATCAGTTTTTTTTATTTTTATAATAAATAATATCAAGTGTTAAAGAAACACTCTTTAAAACATTCTAATGAATAAAAGATATTAAAACAAAAGAAGAAGAGACCATTAGGATGCAGAATATACACCATTTTACGAAATGGTGTTTTTTATTGCAAAAATTTGGTAAAATCAAAAGATTACTAGGGGGTCTAATTATATGGAATGTAAAAAAGATAGAAATAAAACTTTTTGTACTTGTACTTATCCTTGTGATAATAAGGGCATGTGCTGCGATTGTGTTGCGTTTCATCGAAAACGTGGGGAAATACCTGGTTGTTTCTTTCCCAAAAATGCAGAAAAGACGTATAATAGAAGTGTCGAATACTTTAAACAGCTTACTACAATCGTAGATTAAAATGACAGTTTAAGGGAATAATAGTATAACAAATGTCCGGTTTTCGAGTTTTAAAAAGGATAGAATATGAAAATTTTAATTTCTAATGATGATGGCATCTTCGCTAGCGGTATAAGAGCTTTAATGGAAGTTTTATCTAAAGAGCATGATGTTTATGTAATTGCACCAGATAGAGAACGTTCTGCAGCAGGGCATTCTATAACTTTGCATACTCCTTTGCGTGTAGAAGAAGTAGAAACAAAGTTCAACGTAAAAAGAGCATGGGCTGTCACGGGGACCCCGGGAGATTGCATAAAAATGGGTATCAACGCTATTTTAGCGGAAGATGAAATGCCCGATATTATAATTACAGGTCCAAATCATGGCCCTAATTTAGGTATTGATATTTTATACTCAGGAACAGTTTCAGCAGCTATGGAAGGTGCTATTTTGGGTTTTCCGAGTATTGCTGTTTCTGTTGCAGGAAACTATCAAGATTTAGACCATTTTTATTATGCGGCAGAGTTCATAAGAAAGTTTTTGCCTAATATTCAAAAAGTACATATCCCTCCCAAAAGCATCTTAAACATTAACGTTCCGACTATTCCTGCAGAAGACATAACAGGGCTTGAAATAACCAGACTCGGCACTCGTATGTATACTGATACTTACGAAAAAAGAGTTGACCCACGTGGAAAAACTTATTATTGGCTTGCAGGAGAGCTGATTACTCAAGATGCTGAACAAGGTACAGATATTGAAGCTATTAGAAATAACAAAATCTCAATAACGCCTTTAACATTCGAAATCACTCACAAAAGTGTCATGCCTGAATTAGAAAAGGCTTTTTGTAAAAATAGCACTTGCGATTGGTTTTAGCAATAAACAAATGATTTTCAAAAAGCTCTCATTTTGTGGGAGCTTTTTTTATGCCAATACTAATTATAAAAATGTAACAAAAAATTTACAGCCCTTATCTTAAATAGCAAATTTTTTTTTTAGATACCTTAAACTATACATACAGAAGAGAAAATTAGTGAAAGATAAGGGAAAAAATTTATAATGAATGATTATTCAATGCCTGTGCCATATAACATGCCTCAAAATCAAGGTTGTCAATGCGGAAATTCACCTCAAAAAAATAAAGTTACAGAAATTAACGCCGTAAAAATAGAATTGATTAATCCACAAGCTTATGGAAGCGCTCCTAAAGAGGCTCCTATGTCAAACCCTATGGTGCAAGCACCCACGATGTATTCATATCCTCAAACACAAATATACCCTCCAATGCCTGTAATAAGCGAAGGGCCTACATATTTTATGAACCAGCCACAAGAGCATAAACCTGTACCTTTCCTGCCACAGCAGCCATTGGCGACAACAAACATTGTTAAAAATAAATCTCCTGAAAGAAATACCCCACCTGAACCACCAGCTGAAAAATTTGTAGCGGTGCAAGCCCCTATGAAAAAAGAAATCCCTGTAGCATTAGTTGACCAAAATATTAAACCTCTGGCTAAAGCAGAAGCAAAAGTGGAAATTAAACCTGAGCCTGTTAAAATGCAAGCTCCTAAGCCTGAAATCCCACCTGTAAAAGAAGAAAATCCTACAATTGATATTAAACCTATTGTTGGTTTTCTAAAATCTGACAGTATGGAGCAGCAATTTTCTGCAATACAGCAAATAGCAGAAATAGGTCAAAGTGCTAAAATCCCATCGGATTTTTTATTGAATGAAGAAATTTTCAAAGGGTTATCGAGTATCGTGACTAAAGATACTTCTAATATGGCAGGACCTACAAGAGAACAAAAAGAGCTAAGAGAAAAGAAATTTTCAGGAGTTCAATTAACAGCCGAGCAAGATAAAGCAGCCGAAACGCTTTCACCACAAGAAGCAGCCGAAATGAATAAACAATTCGCAACTTATGCTTTGGCTGTTGTTCAAAAAAACTTTAGAGACTCCGTAAATAAAGAAGCATCAAAACAAGGATTGGAAGCGGTTAAACTAAACGAAATTCCTGAAGTAGACACTGTTATAGAAAATGTAAAATCCAATAAAAACCCATTGATTAGAGAAGCCAGCTTAAGTGCATTATCTTATATAGCAAAACCTGAAGATAGAGAAACCTTAGGCATAATTTTCTCAATAGCAACACAGGATCAAGACCCAATAGTGAGAGAAACAGCTAAAAAAGCGCAAGAAAAAATTAACAAAATAAGTTAATATAACCTAAAAAAATCCCTTTAAAACTTCCCAAAAGTTAAGCATCTTTTCAAGAGATGCTTTTTAATTTGTTTACACTCTTCTCAAAGATTAATTTATGTATTATTATTTGAATATGGGGGAATAATAATGACTGATGATTTCAAAAAAGTTGTAAAAATATTCGGCAACAAAAAAACATCAAACGATATCAAAAAAAACGATAGCGGAATTTATTTTGTCCGTGCAGAAAAAGATGAAAATGGGCATTCTTTTAACTCACAGCATCTTACAAATTTTCTTAATGATACAGATTACTTGATAAGAGTAATGAAAATTGAAGACAAAAAAACCTGCGTTTATACCTATAAAGTGTCAGGAGATATACTAGTTTCGTTTATATCAGGTTATTCTGCTAAAAATGAAAATGAAAGAATTATAGAAATAACAAAATGCCAACCACAAAATCTTGCATAAAAACAAAACTCAAAACAATTTTGAACAATGTTAACAAACCATCTCGCTATATAGGCGAAGAGCTTGGCGCTGTCAAAAAAGAGTTTGACAAAACAGACATCAATTTTGTGCTAGTTTTCCCTGATTTGTATGAACTTGGGATTTCGAATTTAGGATGCAGAATTCTGTACGATGTTTTAAACAAACAAGATTTTATATGGGCCCAAAGAGCCTATGCGCCGGATGTTGATATGAAAAAACAAATGGAAGAAAATAGCCTTCCTCTTTATTCAACAGAAGGTAAAAATGCGCTCTATGAGTTTGATATAGTGTCTTTTTCTTTGCAATATGAGCTTAGCTTTCCGACTGTTTTAGCTCTTTTAAAATTAAGCGAAATACCTGTAAAAAACGAAGACAGAGGAGATTCTGACCCTATAATTATGGCAGGCGGTCCCTCAAGCTATAATCCGCTTCCAATGGTTGATTTTATAGATCTTTTCACTTTGGGCGATGGCGAAGAAGTTTCCGTAGAAATATGTTCTTGCCTAAAAGAACTTAAAAATGCTACCAGAGAAGAAAAACTGCTGGCTTTATCAAAAATTGAAGGCTGCTATGTCCCAAGATTTCACGACAGAACTACGAAAATAAAAAAAAGAATTTGTAATCTAGGACCTATCAATGCCCTAAAAGATTTTACCATTCCTTATTCTCCTTGCACTCACGATAGAGTGGTAACAGAGATTAGACGCGGATGCGGACGTATGTGCCGTTTTTGCCAAAGTTGTTTTACAAATTTGCCAATCAGAGAACGTTCATCGGAAGAAATCATCGAAATCACAGACAAATTGCTCGAAAATACAGGTTATGAAGAATATTCTCTTTTGTCCTTATCTTCAAATGATTACAGTAATATAAATCCTGTTGTCGAAGAACTTTGCAATAGGCATTCAGGGCGTGGTTCATCGATTTCTCTGCCTAGTCAAAGGGCAGATTCGTTCAATCTTGAACTGGCAAATATGGTCCAATCTGTTCGCAAAAGCACGATGACATTTGCCCCAGAGGCAGGTTCTCAAAGACTTCGGAATGTAATAAACAAGAATTTGTCCCAAGAACAAATTTTAGATGCCGCAATGACTTGCTACAAAGCAGGATGGGGTAAAATAAAATTGTATTTTATGCTAGGACTCCCGACAGAAACTTTCGAAGATTTAGATGAAATGATTGAGCTTTTGGCAACAATCAAAAAAAAATCTTTAGAACTGAAAAAAGAGTTAAATCTCAAACAACACTTAGATTTGACCTGTACTGTATCGACTTTTGTCCCCAAACCTCATACGCCTTTTCAATGGTTTGGTCAGGATTCCCCAGAACTTCTTCAAGAAAAAATCAGTTATTTAATAAGCAAAGTCCGCTCCTTAAGAGGTATAAGGCTCAATTTTTCGGATATTTTCACCTCACAGCTTGAATCTATATTTTCAAGAGGCGACTCTAATTTAGCCCCATTTATCCAAAAAGCTTTCGAAAAGGGTGCTTATCTTGACGCTTGGAGAGAATATTTCCATAAAAATATTTGGTTAGAAGCTGCACAAGAGACAGGGATAGACCTTTTAGCTTCTTCCACTAAAGAAATACCAGTTGATACGCAATTGCCATGGGATTTTATAGATACTGGCGTAAATAAAGACTGGCTGATTAATGAATATAACCAATCTTTAAAAGATGCCGTATCAAAGCCCTGCGATGAAAGCTGTTCAGCCTGTGGAGTATGCCAAAATACTAATTACAAAAAAATAATTTACCAACACAATTCTTATATTCCAAATAAGGATACTCTGCCTATTGATAAAACACAAAATTTTTCATACAGGCTTTTGATTAGCAAAACAGGCGATTTAAAATATATTTCACACCTAGATTGGCTAGGGACTTTTTATAAGGTCTTAAAAAGGTCAGGGCTAAATTTAGCTTTTTCACAGGGGTTTAACCCATCTCCCAAAATCTCTGCCAGTGTTGCTCTTCCGATATTCGTAGAGAGTTATGGGGAATTTTTAGATATTGAATTGCATGATTTCAAAACTCCCGAAGAATTAAAGAAACTCATACAAGCAAAATTACCAAATGGTGCAGAGGTTTTGGAAGTTATCAGTATTGAAAAAAGTACCCCAAGTGTAGATAAAATTATTTATTGGGGAGAATATATTGCAAAAATCCAAGATAAAACACTTGTAAAAAGTTTGGATTTGAGGTATAAAATAAGTGAGCTTCTTGATAAAGATGAAATTTTTATCGAAAAGACGAATAAAAAAGGTTTAAGACAGAGTATTAATATTCGCCCATCTATAAAGTCTTTGAAAATAATAGATGAAGATAACGGGATTTTTGAATTTATTATTAAAACTGGTCAACTAGGGTCAGATCAGGTCAAACAATTAAGAGCGGACGAATTCTTAAACATTATATTCCCTCAAATAAACTGGGACATTACCAGAAAAAGTTTATTAGACGAGAATTTAAAAGAGTTATTACAGGTTTTATGATTTTTAAAAAGGAATTAAACAAATGGCTAAACAAATAGTAATCTCCGAGAGAGATAATCTTGCTGCGGTTTTAGACAACGGTAGAGTTACAGAATTTTTCATCCACAGAGGCGATATTCTTCTAAATGATGTTTATCTTGCAACTGTAGAAAATATTTTACCTAGTATCGATGCAGCTTTCGTAAATGTCGGAAGCGACAAAATGGGATTTTTGCACGCATCTGACGTTACAGGAAAAGGAGCTTTAAAAGATAAATTAAAGCCAAAACAAAAACTAATCGTTCAAGTAGTAAAAGAACCGACAGGACATAAAGGACCAAGAGTCACAATGGCATTAAGTTTGCCGGGGCGTTTTTTGGTATTGATTCCTGAAGAAAAAGGTATTAACGTAAGCAGAAAAATTACTTCTGCCAAAGAAAGAGCTCGCTTAAAATCAATTGTAAGCCTTTTAAAGCCTGCGGGTGTTGGTGTTATAGTAAGAACAGAAGCAGAAAACCAATCTGATGCCGAAATTCAAGACGATTTAGAGACTTTACTAGAAAAATGGAGCAATATCGTGAATTCAGCTGATATGGTTGAACCGCCAAGCTTGCTTTACAGAGACCAAGATTTGCTTTACAGAGTTATCAGAGAGGCTTGTAGCGATGATATAAATGAAATTATTTTAGATACATCTTTTGCCCACCACAGAGCTACTCAAATTATGCAAGCATGGAATATGGGTAAAAATGTAAAATTAACAGTCCACAAGGACTCAAATCCTATTCTTATCTCAACAGGTATTGATAAAGAAATTAAAGCTGCGTTGCAAACAAAAGTTAATATGCCAGCCGGAGGGTATTTATATATCCAAGTTACAGAAGCCTTGACCGTAATTGACGTTAACAGCGGTAAATTTACAAGCTCTGCAACTCAAGCCGAAACAATCAAAAAAACAAACTTAGAGGCTGTTGATGAAATTGCTCGCCAATTAAAACTTCGCAATATAGGCGGTATGATTATTATTGACTTTATTGATATGGAAAACCGTATGGACAAAATGACTGTTTTAGAAGCCCTTGAAATAGCTCTTGAAACAGACAAAGCTAAGCCAACTATTGGGCAATTATCCGATTTAGGGTTGGTAGAATTGACAAGACACAGACAAGGCCAAAGTTTGTATGAAATTTTTACAAAAGCTTGTCCTCATTGCCAAGGCAACGGCCACTTGGTTGTAGATTTGAGTTTCGCTTCATCTCCTCAAGAAGTTGAGCAAAGTCTTAAATCAGCTAAAAATAAAATGCTTCAAAGGCAAAAAGGACACAGTGGTGCTCCTCAAAACAAAAATAAATTTATTAATACAAGTCCGTCTCAAGCGGCACAGGCTTTAAATTCTAACAAAACTATTGATGAAGAAGTCAAAATCGAACAAAAAGATATAGACAATTACTTCACTCAAAATGAAGGTTTGGTAAATAATTCTCAGAACGTACAAATCAAAGGTGTTAATCCCGGCGTTGTAAAAAAACACTTGGATGAAGATTTTCAAAAAGATGTCTTTACTATTTTAGAAGAAATTCAAGATGATTCAAAAACACCTTCTGAAGAATTTGAAAAAAATCAAATCCAAGAAATATCACCAATTAAGGGGAAACCGTTTAATAAACCATCAGGAGGAAAAGGGCCTATAAGAAGACCTAATCCTAGACCTCCAATACATAAGAGAGCGCCTAAAATTGAACAGCCGGAAAAAACAGATACCGAATAGATTAATTCTATTAACTATATTTTTTATGCTAAGCTTTGGTTTCAATAATCAGAGCTTAGCTCAAAATCTTTCAGAATCCCAACCTAATGGGGGTAAAATCAAGATTTCTGCTGACACTCCTTCTGTGCCAAGCTATTTAAGTCATAGTAAAAAAGCTAAAAAACAAGCTGCACAACAAAAGAAAGAGCAGCAAAAAAAAGCGACTCTATGGGAAATTATCACTAAAATGATGAAAGCTTTAGTGCTAGCTATAGCATTGTTTTTAGGATTAATAGCTTTATTTATCAAAAATAAAGCCAAATTTGAAACTAGCTCAAAATCACCTATTTCTTTAGCAAAAGCAATGAAACAAGATGAAGGAAAAGTTGAAACTGAAACTTTGAAACAACCTAATTTAAAGCCTGAATCAATAAGCCCTGAAAAACAATTCAGAGATTTAGTTTTCAAATTTTTCAATATGAATAAATAATTTTTTTATGCTGTTAAAGTGCAATCTTCCTCAATATGGCTGTTTGGAGGACCGACTTCTTTCAAAAGTTTGTCTACTACTTTATGCATTTGACAAACAAATGAATATTTCCCAATGCCGATAGAACAATCTTGGCAATTGCCTTCAAGCTGATAACAAGTGATAGCTTGTTCTGTCCAATTTTTAGAAATTGAATCTGATATACCATCAGTTTGGGGCAAAATCAAGGCTACATCTTGAATTTGTTCGTTAATCAAACTTTTTCTAGTGAACATAACAACAAACCTCATAACTTAACCTATCGAAAGTATACTATAATACATGAGTATGTTGCTCATCCATTCGGTGTATTTACTCGAGTTCTGACAGCAAATTCAGCACAGAATCTTTGCCATAGGCTGTTTTGCCTGAAAAAAGTATCACATCATCGCCAAGAACAGTCTTTATACCATTTAAAACTTTATCTAATTGCGATTTTTTGACTAAATCTGCTTTTGTGACCACTGTAATAGTCCTTATATCTTGAAAAATCAGCCATTCACGCATTTGAATATCATTTTTTTGGACATCATGTCTTGCATCAATAAATTGAATTACAAAGGCCAATTGCTCTCTTTCAGTAAGATACTTCTCAAAGTTTTTACTCCAAAGAGCTTGTTCTGTCTTGGAAACTTTTGCATAGCCATAGCCGGGCATGTCTACAATATGAAATTTTTCATTAATTATATAATAATTTAAAAGCCTTGTCTTGCCTGGGGTGTTACTGGTTTTAGCCAGGCATTTCCTGTTACAGAGCGCATTAATAAAAGATGATTTGCCTACGTTAGAACGCCCTATTAAAGCCACTTCAGGGATATTCACAATAGGTGCATCATCAATCTTAGGGGCACTTTTAACAAATACTGCTGTTTTAATTTTCATATTTTTTTCTTACGCTTAAGTCTTTCCCAACTTGAAACCAAAAAATTACACAATTTTTTGCTAAAAACATTGAATTGTATATTATTAGCACCATGAATATGAGCTTGGAGAAAAGCACCGTTTAGAAGAAAATTTTCTTTTTTGCCTGAAGGATTTTCAAAATGCACAAATTCGATAATCTTATTTTTGATTATCGTTAAAGGCATTGAATTAAAAATTTCAAAGGTTTTCCATGGTTTCATAAAGTTAATTATAACCTAAAAAAACCTACATCAAAAAGCTATCCGAGTTTTTAATATGTTTAGCTGAACTCGAACTTACATTCTTTTTTGACATTGTTCTGTAAAAGTTTTTGGTAAGATTCTAATTGTGTCGAAAGAGCTTGCTGAATAGATTCATACTTTTTTAACTCTAATTCAAGCTGCTTATCAACTGCTTGTAGCTGAACAATTAGAGGGCTATCCATTGCTTGGGCTGCTTCACCGGCTTGCAAATCGCAAATCTGGTTAGTAATTCTAGTTCTCTTTTCAGAGATGACCGCCATCCAGTATTCTACATCCGCTTTTTGTGACGTAATCCTAGATACGTTCAATGCCACCGTTAAAAATGCCATCTTTCACTTTCTCCTTAGAATTTTAGTTTTTAAGTTTAATGCTATATATATAAAAACAATACAAAGTATATAATTTCAAATTGTTCTAATTTATTAACAATTAGTTACATTTCATACCAAACAAAGAATATATATTAGAATATTAGAGGGAGAAACTGGGAGAAGACGATGAAATTAAGTTTTAAAAATATTATATTTAGTGTTTTTGTACTATTTTTGGTTTGTTTAAATATTTTTGCTCAGGGTGTAAGCCCTAAAAGTGCATTCAAAGCAGGTTTACAATCAAAAAGAATTGCAGCCGGAACAATAATACAAGTTAGATTTCTTGAAAATCTTAGCAGCTTCCAAAGCAAGCAGGGGGACTCTTTTACAGCATGTCTTGAAGAAGACATAAAATTAAATAACAAAACCGTACTTCCTGCCGGGACACTGATGAGAGGTACAGTAAACAGAATTAAAAAAAGTAAAAGGTTTAAATTGCCGGCATCAATGTATATTGATTTTGACCATCTGGTCACACCTGATGGCAAACAACTTGATTTGAGCCTCAGATTAGTCAATGTACAATTAACTAAAGATGGCATCGGGCTTTCAGGTGGTGGCAGTTACAAAACTTCTGTTTGCGATAATTTTGATGATAGCGTGGATTTTGTCAAAAAATCCGTTGATTGCGGTAACAATATTGGGGATAAATTTTTATATGGCTACCCCAAAATAATTATCACGCCGATTACCGCCACAGGCGGATTTTGTGCTTCAACATTAATGTTTGGCGGACAATCTATTGCTGACCTTTTCAGAAAAGGTAATAATGTCCTAATTCAACAAAATCAGATTATTTCAGGTAAGTTGTTGGATCCTATTGATATCCCACTAAATTAAGAGTTTAAAATGTCAATAAAAACAGAAATAATAGCGATAGGTAATGAACTTATATCAGGCGATGTTGTTGATACAAATTCATCTTATATCGCAAAAAAACTGTTTAGCTTAGGTTTAGAGACCTCTTTCCACACAAATGTAGGTGATGTAGCTTTAGATGTAAAAAGTGCTTTAAAAACTGCCCTGCTTCGCTCTGATTTGATTTTTATAACAGGTGGGCTTGGGCCGACTGATGATGATATCACAGCACAAATAATTGCAGATTTTTTCAGTAAAAATCTGGTTTTTGAAGAAGTAATTTGGCAAAACATCCAATCTACAATGAAGAAAGTAGCTAAAAACGTTGATATTTATAATAAAAAACAAGCATATATTCCTGAAGGATCAAAGTATTTCTTAAATTATTCAGGCACCGCACCTTGCATCCTAGTTGAAGAAGACGGTAAAAAAATATTCTTGTTGCCTGGTGTACCCTCTGAAGTAAAATTCTTTTTTAAACACTATATAAACGAGTATGTCCAAAATTTATCTAAAACTGCAATAAAAACTAGAAAAATTAAGCTCTCAGGCATTCCTGAGGCGAGAGTAAATGAAATTATCAAAGATATAGTAGAAAAAAGCACAACGACAATAGCTTTTTTACCTCAAAGTTCTGAATTAATTCTTAAAATAACCGCTAAAGCAAAAAACGAAATACTGGCTGCTGAAATATTAAAAAAAGTCGAGACAGACATATTTTTGAGATTAAAAGATTTTATCTTTGGTTATGATGATGATTCAATCGAAGTAATATTAAAAGACATTTTGACAGAAAAAAACAAAACTGTTTCTATTGCAGAATCCTGTACAGGAGGGCTAATAAGCAAGCTTTTAACAGATGTTTCAGGGAGCAGCGAATACATAAGTTTGAATTTGGTAACATATTCTAATGATGCCAAAAATAAGATGCTTGGCGTCAAAAATTCGACTCTCACAAAATTTGGAGCAGTAAGCGAAGAAACTGCAAAAGAAATGGCCGCCGGTATAAAAAATATTGCCAAAAGTGACTACGGGATGGCAGTAACCGGTATTGCAGGTCCAACAGGAGGCACCACCGAAAAACCTGTAGGAAAAATCTATATAGGCATTACAAACGGTGAGAAAACCCTTGTTGAAAAAATAAATCTACCAGAACTTTTGCCCAGAGCAGAAATCCGAATGAGGGCAGCAAAAAAAGCTTTGCATTTGCTGAAAGATTTTATCTTAAAAGATTACCTATAATTAGCTTTGCCGCTCAAAGCTTTGATTATAACATCTTGATATTTTTCTATTAAAACTCTGGCTAATCTTTCAGGATCAATCAAAGTCAATAATAAAGGCAACATTTCATCAGGTAACTGTTTCAACATATTGCCGAGCATTTCTTTTTTCAAATTTTTAAAGCCTTTTAAAGTATTTTCTTTGCCTACTTTATCAAGAGGCATCAAAAGCTGAGCCTTTGGAAATAATTTAAACAATTCTTGGTTTTCTTTCATCATATTAGCTATCAAAGCTATTTTTTGCTCAGGTTTTACACCCAAAAGACTCGGTTGTAAAAATTCTAAAGGCAATAAGCCTAAAGCATTTATCATTTCCTCAAAAGGACGATTTTTTTGAGGCATTCCTGTAATAGTTTCTAACAATTTGCATAATTCATCTTGAGAGAATTGTACAAAACCAGCCATAAAATCTTGTTTTTCTAAATCTTCAGAAAGAATAAATTTATTTAAAAATTCTTCTGGAATAAGCTCAAAAATCTTTTCCATAGGCATAGAACCCATCAAAACTTTTGAAATATCTTCTTGAGAGGTGCCAAACAATAAATTTAAAATTTTGTCTTCATCATAAAGCTTCATGCCTAAAACCATAGCATCTTTGCCAAGAAGTGCTATTACTTCTTGCTGCTGTTCACGCGAAAATAAATTTAATATAGTAAATCTGTTTTTTGGGTCATACAAATTAAATGCTTCGATTAACTGTTCGGTAGTTTTAAAAGGGTTTTCTTTAACTTTTGTTAATTTGACATCAGACATCTCACCCACAGAAGCGAATGGATTGAACCCAGCTCTTTGAGTATTTAGCTGAAAAATAGGAGTTGTTAGAGAATCTATTGCGCCTATTTCTGACATCTTTTCACCTTTTCTTTGCCTACCACACATGTGTTTTATCGGCAAATTTGCCTGTAACTTTAATAAAAAGCCCTCTTATATTAAGAAATATTACATAGAGAATTTAGGTAATTTTAAAATTATGATTTCATCTAAATAAACCATCAATTTTGAGTAATCATTTGATATTATATATAAGTCGTGTAGGGGGCTAAAATAATGAAAAAGAATTTAATAATATTTACAATTTTGATTACTATCGTTTTTGGAAATCTTAATGCTTTTGCAAAAACAAAAGCATTCCAATACCCCGCAAAAGACGGCTTTAATATGACAGGTAAAGTTTATTTACCAAAACTTACACCCGGTAAAAAAGTCCCTGTAGTTATACTGCTTCATTCCATAGGTTCAAGCAAAAACGACTGGAAAGACTTGCCTGACCAAATCACAGCGAAAGGCTATGCTTGCTTAGCGCTAGACCTTAGGGGTCATGGGCAGAGCATCTACAATGCCAAAATGAAACAGCGTTCTTGGATGTATTTTACTGACAAAGATTATGCCAAATACCCTGAGGATCTTATTTTTGCCGTAAATGCATTAAAAGTTGAATATGCTAAGCAAATTGATACCGGAAAAATGATTTTTGTAGGATCTAACATTGGTGCAAACACTGCCGTTATTGCCGCTGCAAAAATAAATAAAGGCGGCAATTTTGTCCGCTCAATTGTAATGATTTCACCAAGATTAAACACCAAAAAATTGTTTATGCCTATAGAATTAGTTAGTTTCGGTCAACGCCCTATCTTGATTTTCGACAATAAAAACAGTCCAAAAGGCTTTAATGAAACTCTGGAAATCAAAAAATATGCCCAAGGTAATTGTGTCTTAAAAGTAGTCCCAGTACCCGGCATGGCAATGGGATTATACAAAAGTGCGCCTACTATAAAAACGGACACGCTCAATTGGATATCTACTATTTTTAGTCAATCCACCTAAAGTTTTTTACAGATTTTTGGTTATAAAGATCGCCTTCGATATTTACTACAAAGCGTCTCTGGTCCTTGTCGCTAAGATTGACCCCTGGTAATGAGAATTTATCACTAATGGATTCATCAACCCCTGGGATCGCATTAAGAACTTTATTTATACTGAAATCGCCTACAGGGCCTAAAATTTTGATTACAGATTTTGAAACACGACCCAAAATTGTAAAATCAGAGTAATTTGTTGTCATATCGAAATTGCCTGCCAGATAAATACTAAGATTTTCGCCTCTTGATACCAAATCATCTGTAAAAAGTACGCCGTTTTTGACTTTAAAATCGACATTTATTGTATCAAAATAACCTGTTTTCTTAGGCGATAACAAAGTACAAATATTGTTAATACTCAATCCTGTAACACCTGATTTAATTACCTCGGCCGCCATTAAGAGATATTCTAATGACCCCATTCTGACCAAGCGGCCTGATGTTATGTGAAATTTCACATCCCCATTAGAATTTTTCACCATATCGGACCTTGTAATCCCCTTTGTAGTAAATCGTGCCTCACCATTGAGAAGTCCGTAGATTTCATTAGGCATTTGTAGCAAAGTTGTGGCAGCTGCGTTTGCTTTAAGATTTTTGAATTTCATATACGACTTGCTGTATTTGCTCAAAAAATCGAAAGAGCTGTTTCCCTGAACTTCTCCTCCTGCAGTTAAAAACGAAAATTTGTCCAAAGTCATTATCCAATCAGGAGTAAATGAAAAATCAACCAAAGCGTTGTCTGTAATCAAATTATTTATAATAAGTTTTTTTGCCGACAAATCGCCTTTTTTGACCACAAACAGAGGTCTTCCTCCAGATAATTCACTGGAATTATCCTGAAATATTTTTAGTATTTCATCTATATTCACATAATCAGATGAAATACTCATTTCTTTGAAGACATAAGGCGTGTCGATAAGATTTTCGGCAATAGCGTTGATTTTTAGTTCCGAATCAGCAACTTTGAATAAACCGTCTTGAAAACGAATATAATCATTTTCAAAAATAATTTTCAAATTTTCTATAGTTGTTTTATAAAAAGGCAGCTTAGCACCTTCTATATCAAGAGAACCTGTAATTTTCGGGGAATCAATTTTACCCTTCAAAAGTAAATCCCCTTTGAATCTACCGCCGTAGAACAGTCTATTTGCAATCTTTTTCTCTATAAATTGATTAAAAAGATTTATATCCATAAAATCTCTGGCATAAATTTTCAAATTTTCTTCAAGAGTTTTTTGGTTCATCCATCCAGAAATTTCGAAATAATTTTTGTGAGAAACCAAACTGTTCAAACTAAAAGAACTAAATATAGAATTGGATAATTGATGCACCCCAACATTTTCAAACTGGATTAAGGAAGGGGTTTTACTTACTTTTCCACCTATCAAATATGAATTCGATTTGTCTCCGATGGTAAAACCTTTGTAAGCTATGATATTACCAGGCTCTAAAATAGCTCCTGCAAGCAATTTCCAACTATCAGACTTCTCTCGTTGAAAATTCAACTTTATAGGTGTTGTCTTTTTTAGGTTGAAAGGAGTCAGTAATATTTTATTCAGATACCTGTCCACATCTTCAGGCGAAAGATTTCCGTTCAATTCAAGACTAACCTTCTTGTTGCGGTTCAAATCAGCGTTAAGTTTAAATTTAGAACTGCCAATTTGCAATTGGGTATTTGGCAGAATAATTTTGTTATCCTGAATAATCATATCCCCTGCTTTTATATTCAAAGGAAGCCCTGCCGGCAGATATTTTATACCCAAATTATTGAACGATATTTTTCCTGTAATATTTTTTTTAATTAAAATATTGCCTGAGGCATTGCCGCTAAAATCTGTGAAATCATTCAAAAGTTTTTTAAGATCCGGCGCCAAATTGCTATTTTTGAGCGAATTAAATACAGTGCTATCAATATTTGAAACACTGACCTTCAAATTGCAATCAGGATTTTTGCCAAAGTTTTTTATAGTGCCATCAATACTTCCCTTGGCATTTAAGAAGTTAAACAATATTTTGTTTGTCTTAAATTCATTTTTGTCGGCTATAAAACTGCCGCTTGGTAAATTTATAGGAGCTATTGCATTATTTAAATAAAATTTGTTATTAATTATCTGACATTCCAACTTATCAAAAAGATCCTCTTTAGAGCTCCCTTTCAAATATAATTTACCCGATAAGCTGCCTGAAGCTGTCTTTACATCTACAAAAACAGGTGCAATAGAAGATAATGCTTTACTTGTCAAAATAGTTTTAAGTGCAAGATTTGTATCAACAGACGGTGCTGTAAATGTGGCATCGATTTTTTTATTTTCAACTTTTGCAATAACAGAAATAGGCGAACCTATTGCATTAGCTACAAATTTTTTGACTTCACAATTTTGCCCGTCAAAAAATATTTCTCCCAAACAATTTGTTATACGGAAAGAAAAACCATTCAAAATTAAGCCATTATTTAAAAATTGAACATTTCCTTTAGGCTTAAGTTTGCCAAACTCATTATTGATAAATTTTATCTTAAAATTAATATTGCCAGAAGATGAGTCAACAAAATCTAAAGCATCTGAAACTTCTATAAGCAAGGGGCTGGTTTTGATAATTGAAAGCGCTAATGGAAGAGGATAATTTAGCGCATCTAGGTCAACATCCATTTTATCATCCAAAGAAATAAACCCATTCAATGTCGTGTTATGAGAATCCATCGAAGAAATAAAGTCTTTAAATAAAACATTTCTTTTTTGAAATTCTATATTTTGATTTTGAATATAAGCTTTTTTAGAGAGTTTTTTATGCGCTATATACCCATTGTTAATGTACAAATATCCATCTGTATTTGCATCTTTTCCACGGCCTTTTATTTGGAGTTTAGTTTTTGCCACGCCCTCAAAATTCATATCGGGCAAAATACCTGCATCAAGTCCTAAAATATCTGCTAAAGCCAACAAATTTGTTTGCATTTCATCTAAAATAAACTTTTCCGACGAAATTTTGAAATCTATTTTTGGCCTTCTACCCATAAATGAAACACCTTTGGTTTCGACCATTCCGCCAAGCTTGTCAACAAAAACAGAATCAACAGTTAATTTTCTTCTTTTATAAGTCAAATCTGCTCGAGATTTTGATGTCAAAATCTCGTCGCCAATAGCTAGTTGCTTGATTTTGACAGTTCCATAATACTTCAGAGCTTCGCTATCACCTTTTACTAATAAATCGCTGTTTAAAATGCCGTCAATTTTGTATTTGACTGCCTTATTGACCCCATCGTGTTTCACTTTAGTATTTTTAGGTATCAAACCAAGAAGTTTTTTTATGTTTGAATCTTTTGCCCTGATTTTCATATTGAGGGTTTTGATGCTTTTATTAATATTTTTGATACTTCCGGTGCATTCCAAATTGTAATTACCCGATACTATTCTAAGAATTTTGAGATTTAATTTGTGGTTATAATACTTACCTTCAGCAAATATTTGTGCATCATCGGCTATCTCAAAATAATGTGGATATTTTTTGGTCCCGATGTAGATATTATTGGCGTTAAGACTAACTTTTACATTATTTGTAATTTTCTCCCTGCCATAAGCATCAATGTCGAAATCACCATTCAAGAGCCCTGTAACATGAGTGAAATCATGATATATTTCGATTAAATATTTTTCAATCTTTTTCAAGTCTAAATTATCCACATTACCTTTTAAAACAAATTCGCCCTTGTTTAGAGGTTTTTTGGAGACAAAATTTATATTTAAAATAGTTGTAGTTTTATCAGGAAAAGCAATTGTACCGAATGTTTTGAGCCTATACAGTTTAAGATTCCCTAAATCCAAATTGTAACCGTTCAAAATAATAGGCGGAGCACTTTTATCAACAAAAGTAATATTGTAATCTTTTATTGCAACACGGAATTTCGAGATTTTAGTTGTCGAATCTTTAAATTTGAAGGCTTTTTTTAGGTTCAAAATGCCATTTTTGTCTCTTTCAATATAAGCATCTGCCGAATTTGAAAAAAACTGCATGTTATCAAATTTCTTGAATAAAAGCATAACCAATGGTATCTTTAATGTGGATTTTTCAGAGTGCAAAAGATTTTTTTGTGCCTGAAAAAGGTCAACCCTATCCGCATCCAAAACCAAAGACAAATCCCAGCTCAAATTCGCTCTAAGCCCTTTTATATCTAATGAATAACCTTTATTTAGGGATGATTTAGCAACTTTATAAATATCATCTGTATTAATAAAATTCGGTAAAACAAACTTATATAAAGGAATAAGTGCCAAAAATAACACAATCAGTCCGACAATACGCTTTTTGTTAGGCGAAATAATATCAGACAAAAAATTTGTTTTAGGAATATGCTGTTCTTCCTGAAGTTCAGGCTTAACTATAATTTCTGTATCATTAATCAATCAATCAACCTCAAGAGATTAGGCATACTAACAGTTTAATATGATTTGTACAATAATTGTAGTTTTTTACAAGAATTGTGACAATACACTAAGCGTCTATGATATTGACGAATTACAAAACTATCTTGCTAAAATCCGCTATAACAGCAAATTTGGCTTTTATAGATGACAGAAGCATAATTCTGTTGCATTTTACGGCTTCGTCTTTATCCATAACAAGCACATCTTCAAAAAACTTGCTTATAGTCGGCTCAAGCTCAGATAATTTTTCAGCAAGAACACAGTAAGGAAGAATTTTCTCATCAATAATACCTGCTTCTTTATATAAAACTTTTTCAGCTTCCGCCACTAATAATTTTTCATCAATTGGGGCTAAACTTGTGTCAGAATCCTTGATAATTCTGATTATACGGTTTATTGCATCATTGAATTTTGAAAAATTATTTTTTTGAGAAATGGACTTTAAAAGTTTTAATCTGTTTTTTGCATCGCAAATATCGTTCAAAGGATTACCCACAGTGCAAACTGCATCAATCAGGTCATATTTATAATTTTGCTGCAGCATAATTTTTAGACGTCCAACGAAAAACTCTTCAATATCACAAAGAATTGCTTTTTTATCTGCAATTTCAATCGGAGCAATCGCAATTGCATTTTCGATTACTTTTGAAATATCAAGCTTCAAATTATTTTGTAAAACTGTTGAAATAACGCCAAGCGTCGCCCTTCTTATCCCCAATGGATCAGCTGAGCCTGTAGGTTTTTTCCCAACTGCAAAAGTCGTTACTATAGTATCAATTTTATCGACTATGCCAACGAGCTGTCCTTCGATACCTTTGGCTACTTCACTATCAGCTCCCAGTGGGAAATAATGTTCTTTAATACCTTCTGCAACTGCTTGTGTTTCACCAGTTTGAAGCGCATAATCTGCACCGATAAATCCTTCAAGCTCAGTAAACTCATATACCAAGTTGGTCAATAAATCAGCTTTGCATAATAAAGCCGTACGCTGGATACTGGCTTTTTCAGATGATTTGCCAAGCTCATCAGCCAAAAATCCTGAAAACTTAACAAGTCGTTGACACTTGTCATACATAGTGCCAAGACCTTTTTGGAATGTAATACCCTTCAAATCTTCTACTCTATCTGCAAGTTTTCTCTTCAAATCTTCGTCATAGAAAAACTTACCGTCTTCAAGCCTAGCTCTGATTACACGCTCATTGCCTACACGAATATTTTCGAATTCATCACCGAGAAAATTCGCCATAGTAATAAAATAATTAGTCAACTCACCAGCTTTTGAATAAACAGGGAAATAACGCTGGTGAGACTTCATTACAGTAACTGTAACATCATCAGGGATTTTCAAATAGTCTACTGAAAAACTGCACATTACAGGGACAGGCCACTCGAGGATATTTGTAATTTCATCCAAAAGCTCACCATCCGGTTTTATAACACCATTTACTTCTGAAGCTTTTTTTTCTAGAAGCTCTAATACTAGTGCTTTTCTTTCGACTTGATTAACAATTACATTAGCTTTTTTCATAATATCAAAATATTCTTCGATAGTTGAAACAACAATCTCTTTATTCTGCGAAAATCTATGCCCGCGTGATTTTCTGGAAGAAACAACATTCTCTATTGAAATAGTAATTTCTTCTTTATCCATAATAGAAACTATCCATCTAATCGGGCGAGAAAATTTTATATCAAAATCAGCCCATCTCATAAAATGCGGTCCTTGTAATCTAAGGATCAAAGAGGGAATTTCTCTTTGCAACACATCTTTGGTATTCTGGCCTTTTTGCTCAACTTTGGCATAAAGATAATCTGTGCCGTTTTCTGATTTTTTTTCAACGTCTTTTTCGCTCAAACCTTGTTTTTTCAAAAAGCCAAGACCTGCTTGAGATAGAGTGCCATCTTCATTGTAAGCTACTTTGGCAGGCGGTCCTTTGATTGATTTTGTAATATCGGGTTGTTTATCGATTAACCCATCAACCAAAACCACCAGCCTCCTTGGAGTGGCAAAAGTCTTTATTGTGCCATATGTAAGCTCTTGGGCTTCAAATAATTTTGAAAAGCCTTCCTTTAATTGCTCACAAGCATTATTAATAAATTTGTACGGTAATTCTTCAACACCAATTTCCAATAAATATTTAGACACTTTTTTTTCCTCGAAATTCTTTTTTATAATGACAATTATAGTTTAAAAACAAATTTGAATCCAACTCTGGATTAAGCCATCCGATGTATTTAAAAACCAAAAACTATAATAAAATACGAATAAATTATATAATAAACTTGAAAAAACAGGACAAAAAAGAACAATGAAGGCATTTTACATCTTACATATAGGCGTTATCTTTGAAACAATTTTGGCTATTTTTATGGCTATAAAATTACATGAATTCACTCTCAAAATAAAAAAATTAGGAACTGAAATTGAGAAAAATTCTGAATTAAAATTGGTAAAAATAAAAGAATTCCACGCTCGTATAAAGGATTACAATATAAAATCAACTCAAAAATTTACACATACTTTTGATTTTATAAAAAATATTCTCGGCAATATTTTAATACAAGGTATTATAAAAAAATATATGCCAAATACTAATTTTCTCTATAAATTATTACCTTACAAAACAACAATCTTCTGGTTTTTAGTGACATTCTTCTTTTTTAGAAAGAAAAATGCCTAAATCCTTTGGAAATCTGATATAATTAGTAATATATTATTCACGGAGGCCAAAAATGTCAAAAGAAAATGAAGGAATATCGTTCGGACTAGGAATTTTATTAGGAGTAGCAGCAGGCATAGCCGCTGGAGTTTTACTAGCTCCTTCAACAGGAGAAGAAGCCAGAAAAAAACTTAAACAAGTTATCGAAGACTATAAAGATTCACTCCCTGAAGATGTGGATTATGCCAAAAAAGCAGGTCTGGAATCTTTAGAAAAACTAAAATTGTCCGTAGAAGGACAAATCAAAAAAGCAAACGAATATATAAAAGCAAATAAACTTGCGTCTGCAAAGAAAAAAGAAGATGAAGAAACAGGCTTTGAGCTATAAGGAGCAATATTGTGCAAAATTTATCACCACTTTTAGAACAATCATTAATTTTTTTCACATATACTACTACAATCATTTTAGTTGTAATCAGTGTGTTTTTAGTCAAATTATTGATTGAGCTTTCGCTTTTGACCAAAACATCCCAAGAAGTTATGGAAATGTTTGGACAAGAGGTTAAGCCAACAATACTAGAATTACAAACGGCATTAAAAAATGTTAATACTATTGCCTCAACGGCTGATGAAAAAGTTGAAGCTTTGAAACACAATGTGAATGCCATAATCAATCCTTTGCAATCAACATTCGAAAAATATAAATTAAGCTTTTTAAAAGCTGTTGCACAGGGTCTTAATGTATTTTTAAAAAAATAAGGAGGCTAAAAATGTCTATAGATAGATTGTTCGCAGGTTTTATTGTAGGAGGAGCACTTGGTGCGCTTGCAGGAATTTTACTTGCCCCATCATCTGGAGAACAAACCAGAAAAGTAATCTCTAAAAAGACTTCGAAAGTTATGTCTCAAGCTGAATCTTCCGCTAAAGATATTCAAGCTAAAACAGAACATATTGTTGATGAAATTCAAAAGAAAGGTGATGAGCTTTTACAAAAAGTTCAAACTCTTTTGCCATCAAGCAATAACTAATTAATTTTCATCATATTGCACAAGTTCTAGGAATGTATTATCTCTTGACTTCGGACGGGAAATATAATTAAGATCACCTTTATATGCGACTATTTCAGGATTATCCACAGGAAAATGATAAAATTTAACTTCAGTTTCGGGGTTGATTTCTTTTATAGCCTTTAACAAACTGTTTGTTGTCTGTTGTGTGCCTATATGGTCTCCTGTGACAATATTTACCTTATGGAAATTAGGGAATTTTTCTTTTACAAATTCCGCTATTGCCCTGGCTGGCTTTTCAAAAAGTATATGATAAAAAAAATGTTCTCCTGAAGGCTCATTAACAAATTGAACAGCTACGCAGTCATGAACTTCAGAAGTACTAAGAGGCTTATCTAAATCGGCTTTTAACCATCCGCCACCGAAACGTCCAGATTCTGTAGAAAATCCTGCTGTTTTATCAAAACTTCCTTCATATCTGGGTAACGACGAAGCATCATGTGTAGCGTAGCACATACCCCATTTTCTCTCGAGCTTGACGTTTGTATTTAAATGATTTTTTAATGACACAACATCTTCTTTTAAGCCTTGTATTGGCTTTGTTGTAACCTCAAAGTCTTTAAATTCTACCCTTGGTGGGAATTTAAAGGAATTTCCTGAAAAATTAATTTTTGAAGATGTTATGTTATTTAGCATATCCCTATAAAACAACTGAAGGTAAAAAATTGCTATTTTTCAAATTTTTCGCAATAAAAAAGCTCCTTGGGATAGGAGCGCAAATCTTTTGGGATTTAAAATTTCAGTTGGGGGGTAAGGGAAGGGTTGGTTTATCGTTTTTAAAATCTTTTCTCGTTTCGCCTCACATATATATAAAGTATATACTGAGTCTATAATTGCGCAATACTACTCATTTTGTTACATTTGTTTACAAAAAGGGTTTCAAAGGCCCTATAAAAGCTTTTATATAAAATAAATTTTCGTATCCCCATAAGATTTTTCTTTTATGGGGATAATATTTTGAGGGAGTTTGTACTCTAGCGAGGATTCTAAAATTAAAATGCCTGAGTCTGAAAGCAAATTATTCATATAGATTTTTTCGATTACAGAATCGTAAAGCCCTGCCATATAAGGAGGGTCAACGAAAATAATATCGAATTTTTCTGATGTTTTATCCAAAAACTTCAACGCATCCATATTAAATGTCTCGAAATCAGCATCAAAATTATTCAAATTTTGAGTAATAATTTTGTAAGTATTAAGATTTTTTTCTACAAAAATAGATTTTTTAGCCCCTCTAGAGAGTGCTTCAAGCCCCATAATGCCACTTCCTGCGAACAAATCAAGAAATACTGCCACGCCTAAATCAATATTCATAGAATTGAGCATGTTAAAAATACTGGCACGAACTTTTGCTGAAGTCGGTCTGACATCATTTGATTTTACGGTCGTAATTTTGCGGCCGTTAAATTTTCCACCCGTAATATTCATACGGATAGGATACTACAAAATTTTCAATCTAGCATTGCTTTTGTTGCATCAACAAAAGGGCTTTATTAATATTAGACTGTGCTTGGGCTGCAACGAAATAATCTTGCCCTGAAGGGTCAGAAGGAGCCAAAGCAGACCTTTTAACCTGTTCATTTTGCGGTTTGGAAATATCCAGATTGGAAGCATTTACTTCTGGGATTTGGATAGGAACATGTCCTGCAAAAGCCACACCGTCGGAGTTTTTTTCTATAACAATTCCGCCACTCAAAGAACCTGCTGCGGCTTGATGAGCTTTTTCATGGTTCATAATATGATCATTTGTTTTTTGTTTATAATTTTCGAATTCTTTATCTTCCTGCAATTTTTGCTTTGGAGGTAAATAAGAATTTCTTAATGCACCTATTGCACCAATTTGTGTCATATTATGTTCCTTTTACATTATTGTCCGCAAATAAAATATACCCTCTACGACTGTGTTTTAATCGCCAAAGGGTATATTTGTATTATTTTTGTTACTTTTGCGAAGCGGGAGTGCTAGTTGAAACAAAAGCGGTTGCGTGAGCAGACGTTGCAAGTTTTGACTAAACTCATTCTTACTTTTTGTTCATGTGTTGAGGGATAAAACCTGTATTAAAATCACCTTTCACAAAATATTCATTGGTAAGAATTTTTTGGTGGAAAGGAATTGTGGTTTTGACTCCTGTTATAGCATAATCATCTAATGCCCTAAGCATACGGCTTATAGCATCTTTTCTGTCTACACCCCAACAAATCAATTTTGCAATCATAGAATCATAATATGGCGGAATTTTGTAGTGACAATAAGCATGAGAATCAACACGTACTCCAAAACCGCCAGGGGCTATATAACCTTTGATTTGTCCCGGACAAGGCATAAAATCACGTTCTGAATCCTCGGCATTGATGCGGCACTCGATGGCATGACCTCTGATAACGATATCAGATTGTTTTACAGACAACTTTTCGCCGGCTGCCACTTTTATTTGCTCTTTAACCAAATCAATGCTCGTGACCATCTCAGTAACGCAATGCTCAACTTGAATACGAGTATTCATTTCCATAAAATAGAAATTCTTTTTATCATCGAGTAAAAACTCTATTGTTCCTGCTCCTTCATAGTTGATTGATTTTGCTGCAGTAACAGCAGCTTCACCCATTTTTTTACGAATTTCTTCATTAATAGCAGGTGATGGAGCTTCCTCAAGAAGTTTTTGATGTCTTCTTTGTATACTGCAATCACGTTCGCCCAAATGGACAACATTACCGTGTTGATCAGCCATAACTTGAACTTCGATATGACGAGGGTTCACAAGATATTTTTCGATATAAACTGCACTATTACCGAATGCCAAGCCTGCTTCAGTTTGTGCTAAAGCAAAACTTTCTGCCAGCTCTTGTTTGTTATTAGCGACTCTCATACCTTTTCCGCCGCCGCCAGCTGTAGCTTTAATGATTACAGGGTAACCGACCTTTTCGCACCATGGTTTAGCTTTTTCGATATCATCAACTAAATCTGTACCTGGTGTTACAGGGACTTTATTGTTAATCATTGTTGTCCTTGCAGTAGCTTTATCGCCCATTTTCCTGATTTGCTCAGGAGTCGGTCCGATAAATTTTATTTTGTGGTCACGGCAAATTTCTGCAAAATCTGCATTTTCTGCCATAAAACCATACCCTGGGTGAATTGCATCAGCACCAACCAATAAAGCAGTAGAAATAATATTTGGAATATTCAAGTAACTGTCTTTTGACGGAGCAGGTCCGATACAATAGGATTCATCAGCCAAGCTTACATGCAAAGAATCTTCATCTGCAGTTGAGTAAACTGCGACAGTTTTGACTCCAAGCTCCTTGCAAGCACGTATTATCCTAACTGCAATCTCACCACGATTGGCAATTAATACTTTATTAAACATAAATTTTTTCCTCTTTAGAAAGCTTATTCAACGTACATAAGAACTTGTCCGAATTCGACAGGTTCGCCGTTTTTAACACAAATTTCTGTAACTTTGCCAGAAACTTCAGCTTCGATTTCATTCATAAGCTTCATAGCTTCTATAATACAAACGACTTGACCGTTTGAAACAGTTTGTCCGACAGAAACAAATGCAGGAGCACCAGGAGATGATGCTTCATAGAAAGTTCCAACCATCGGAGATGTTACAGGTGTTCCTTTTTTGACAGGAGCAGCTTCGGCAATGACAGGAGCGCTAACTGCAACAGGAGCGCTGACGGCTACAGGAGCCGCAACTGATGTTGAAACAAGTTCTTTTTCTTTTTTAAGAACGATTGCCTGTTCGCCATCTTCTAAATAAATTTCTGTTAAACCTTGTTCGGCGATAAGTTTCGCCAATTTTTCAATATAATCTACATCAAAATTCATAACTCTTCCCTTTATACTCTATCTAAATATTCGTTAGTTCTTGTATCAACACGAAGTACATCACCCACGTTGATGAAGAAAGGCACATTAACAATTGCCCCTGTCTCCAATGTAGCAGGTTTTGTACCGCCTTGTGCAGTGTTTCCTTTTTCTGCAGGAGGGGTGTCAACAACTTTCAATTCAACATTATTTGGCAAGTCAATCCCGATGATTTTGTCACCATGCTTTAATATGTTGAGTATTATATTTTCTTTCATATATTTGAAGCCATCACCTATTTGAGCTTTGCTCAAGGTAATTTGGTCGAATGATTCATTATCCATGAATACATAACCACCATCGCCTTCAGCATACAAATATTGCATTTCGCATTTATTAAGCATTGCTTTTTTAAGCTTTTCACCGGCTCTGAATGTTTTTTCTACAACTTGACCTGTTTCTGCATTTTTAAGTTTTGTTCTTACAAATGCGGCGCCTTTACCAGGTTTTACGTGCAAAAATTCGATTACGAACCAAATACCGTTATCGACTTCGACAGTCATTCCGTTTCTTAAATCATTACTTGAAATCATAAAAATTCCCTATTTTGGCTAAAACGCGTATTTTAAATAATTATATTATAAAAAAATATACTGTGTAATTTATTTTTGCAAATAGTTAACAATAGCAGACAAACCAAGCTTGTAGCTGTCTTCCTGAAACCCCGAAATTTGACCAACAACGACAGGGGCGATATAAGATTTTTGTCTAAATTCTTCTCTGGCATGAATATTTGAAAGATGAACCTCAACAGCAGGAAGCCCCACCGCCAAAAAAGCATCCCTAAGGGCCACACTGGTATGTGTATAAGCCGCAGGGTTGATAACTATTCCTTCAAAATTTCCGATTGCACTTTGGACTTTATCAACCAATTCACCTTCAATATTCGATTGAAAAAATTCAACTTCGATACCCAATTCATAAGCTAATGCGGCTAATTCCTGATTGATATCCTCAAGTGTTTTAGTGCCGTATTTGTCCGGTTCTCTTGAGCCCAGAAGGTTCAAATTCGGGCCATGTATAACTAGGATTTTCATTTTTATCTCCATAACTATTTTTTAAGTATAAATTTTGACAATGTAGAAACTATTGCCATAAAAATCAATAATGCAAAAATTGTAACAAAATAATCGATTTGCGAGCCTACAAAAAATGAAGCTACAGCGCCTGTAGCAACAGCGAGCATAATCAAAATAAATACAGTATTATTTTGCGAAAGTCCAAAGCTGATTAATTTGTGGTGGATATGTTCAGCATCAGGATTGAAAGGGCTTTTACCCTTCAAAAGTCTTCTGAATACAGAATAATTTATGTCCAAAATAGGCACTGCAAAAATAAACACAGGTAAGAAAATTGTGAATGCAGTTGTTTTCATCACTCCGATAACGGCCAATGAAGCAAGCATAAAACCTGCAAACAAAGCCCCAGAATCACCCATGAAAATTTTAGCCGGCTTAAAGTTAAACGCCAAAAACCCCATCATAGCACCTGCCAAAACTACTGCAACCATTGCACTTATAGGATTTGGCTGGGTAGCAAGTACAATTACCGCAAAAGATACTGCGCTTATAGTCGAAACTGCGCCTGCAAGACCATCTACACCATCAATAAAGTTCATAGCATTTGACAAAGCTACAATCCAAAGTGTAGTTATAGGAATTGAAAACACTCCCAAGCTAATCGGGCTTCCAAAAGGGTTCCAAATTTCTTCTATTTTAACACCTAAAAGCACTGCTATCAAAGCCGCACCGATTTGTACAAAAAATTTAAATTTTGCAGGAAGATTGTAAATATCATCAACAAGCCCCAAAAGAAACATAAGACTTCCGCCAATCAAAATACCTGAGAGGCAATTACCTGAAGGGTATCTGCCCATAAGTGCTACTATTATCCAAAAAGTAAGTATAGTGCCAAGCCAAATTGCCACACCACCCAACCTTGGGATTGGCTCTTTGTGAATTTTTCGCTCTCCTGGATTGTCAACAAAGCCTCTATCAAGGCAATATGCCCTGACCAAAGGAACAAAAAATAATGTCAAAATAAAAGATATTACAAAACCTAATATGTTTGTTTGTGCTGTTTCTAAAATTGTCCTATCTCCTATAAATTCGGATAAAGCGGATATTTAGCACAAAGTTCTATAGATTTTTTGGCTAATCCATCCAAAATTGTTTCATTATCATAATTTTTGATTGTATCGGCTATGATTTTGCCCAGAACTTCCATATCAGACTCTACAAAACCTCTTGTTGTAACAGCAGGAGTCCCAATTCTTACACCGCTTGTGACAAAAGGGCTTTTTGGGTCATTTGGGACTGTGTTTTTGTTTGCAGTAATATGAACTCTCTCAAGAACATTAGCGATGTCTTTTCCTGTCAGGTCATATTTTCTTAAATCAACAGTCATAAGATGATTATCAGTTCCGCCGGATACTATATCAATACCATTATGCACCAAAACTTCAGCTAATTTTTTTGCATTTTTTACAACTTGCTTAGCATATTCCCTAAAAGAAGGTTCCAAAGCTTCTTTAAAAGCAACTGCTTTACCGGCAATAATATGCTCGAGAGGTCCGCCTTGAATACCTGGGAATACAGCTTTGTCAATGCCCATTGCATGTTCTTCATCACAAAGAATTATACCCCCGCGTGGTCCTCTTAAAGTTTTGTGAGTTGTTGTTGTAATAAAATGAGCATAACCTGCTGGCGATGGGTGTTGACCAGTTGCTACAAGACCTGCAATATGAGCAATATCTGCCATCAAAAATGCGCCGATTTTGTCTGCAATTTCTCGAAATCTTTTGAAATCTATAATACGTGGATAATTGCTTGCCCCTGCGATAATCATTTTGGGCTTATGCTCAAGAGCCATTTTTTCAAGCTCATCGTAGTTAATGTAGCCATTTTCATCAACTCCGTAGCTGACAACATTAAAATACATTCCGGAAAAATTTACAGGTGAACCATGTGTCAAGTGTCCGCCATTTGATAAATCCATACCCAAAATCGTATCGCCGTGTTTTAGAGCATACAAAAACACCGCCATATTGGCCTGAGCACCGCTATGAGGCTGAACATTGCAATGATCCATCCCAAATAATTTTTGGGCACGCTCCATAGCCAAAGTTTCGATTTCATCAACAAATTCACACCCATTATAAAAACGTTTTTGCGGCTTGCCTTCTGCATATTTGTTTGTCAAAACTGTTCCGCAAGCTGCCATAACGGCTTCTGAGGTAAAATTTTCACTCGCTATAAGTTCTATTGTAGTTTGCTGACGATTCAATTCTTTTTCGATAAGACCTGCAACTTCTGGGTCTTTCGCTTTTATTTTATTAATTTCCATTATTTATTCCTCACCTAGTCTTCGCTGTCGCTCAAAAGATTTTCTTCTTTTGCTGCCAATTCCAATAATTTATAAGTCATATACGCCCCTAATGCAACTGCCTTAGGGTCTAATGACGTTTTATTGGCTGCTTCTATAATTGCCGTATTTACTTCAGGATTTTCATCTTTAATATAATGTATCATCGTTTTACGCCAAGCGTTGACGTCAACAAATACTTCACTAAAAACTTCAGTTCCCATTTCTTCTGTTATTAAAGGTAACACTATATCTTCCCCTATATCAATTTGTTATATCAAAAATTATATACGATTTTATCTTGATTACGCAAATGTTAAGAAAATAAACTTTAAAAAAGCCACCGAATGAGGTGGCTCTTGGTTTATTCTTCTATAACTTCTTCTAAATCTTCTGTTTCTTCTAAAAATTCTTTTTCAAGTTCAGCTGCTAATATCCGAATAGAAGATCCTTTATTTTTACCTTTAAGCAGTTTTTCTTTATGTTTGATTACTTGTCTGTTCAATTTATCTGCAACTAAATCTATACTTGCATACATAGATTCAGCTTTTTCTGTAACATGTAGTCTTTCCCCGGGTATTTTGCAAGAAACTTCAGCGATGTGATTTTCTGCAACACTAGGGTTTTTGATAACTTCCAACGTTACTTCTATATCTAAAATTTGATCATAATGATTTACAATTCTGCCTATTTTTTCTTCAACATATTCTTTGATAGCTTTTGTAACGGTTAAATTTTTTCCGTTCACATTCAATCGCATATAGGACCTCCTAAAAATATTAACTTTCAGATTATACCTTAAAAAATTAATGTTTTAAACACCAAATAGAGTATTTTCAAAAGAAAAAAGACTTTTTTTTCAAAACTGAAAATGCTTCCAATATATTTGTAACAATATATTTACATTAACCCTATTTAGCCTAAAGAAACTCATTGAATCTGCCGATGAGACGAGTATGTGTGTATTGGTTAATGTAAAGGTGTAAAAAAACCAATGGGTTTATCGTCAAATCAAGCAAGATTCTTATCTCTGACTGCAAGGCAAATCGACTTGGAGCACAGAGTGCAGCAAATTTGCCAAAGAAGGCTTAGGCTTTCTAACGAATTGCAAAGAGCTGCTAATGCTTATAATGACCAAACATCTGATCGAAGATTATTTGTTAACACAATAAATAGCACTCAAGCAGGAACTACTTCAGGAGTTTATAATTGGATAAATTTACCTGATTTGGCAGACAATCACCTATATATCTTAGGTTCAGGAGTAATTGCAGGGGCGCAAGTTAGTACCTCAACCACCTACAATTGGGTTCAAACAGGCTTAGGACAAACAGCACCATCATCCACTTTAGCAACACACTCCACAACAGTACCCGAAAATCAAGGTGGGAATCCTCCAGTAAGATGGCTGTATACATATTATGATGACAATACTACTACTACCGCGCCTACAACTGCATATCAAAATTTTACTCCTGCTACTCCAACACCTACATCAATTCCAGCAAATGCTGAGTCTGGTATATTGACTGCAATAGGGTCTGTAAGTACTAACGATTTACAATTTGTAAATTACACATCATACAAAAAAGATCCTGTTGATGGCATATATAAAGCTGAAACATTAACATCTCTTGCTATAAAATCACTAACTGGACTAAATGCTTTACAAACAGCTTGGGCTGGTGGTTCAGGCCTGACAATAACAAACTATATTCTTACTAATAACATAGATCTAGGCGGGGCTGCCTGGAATCCTATAGGTAACTCAACTAACTCATTTAAAGGTATTTTCGATGGAAACGGCCATACAATATCAGGATTAACAAATGTAACCGGTACAAATGACATTGGATTCTTCGGGAAAACAAGCAATAATGCAACAATTAAAAACTTAAATATATCCGGGGCCAATATTGGTTCGGCCGGAGCGCAAAATGTAGGTGTTTTGGTAGGACTGGCAACAAACGGAACAACAATAACAAATTGCTCAACTAGTGGGTCAATAACTGCAGAAAAATATGGAGGCGGATTAGTTGGATGGGCACAATCTTCAGTGATTGATATATGTTCTTCAAGCACTACTGTGATTGGAGCTAGTACTACCCCGAGCTCAGTAGGAGATCTTGGAGGACTTGTAGGAAAAAATTTTGGTTCGGATATAAATCAATCTTTTGCAACAGGTTCTGTGGGCGGATATACAGATATTGGAGGCCTAGTCGGCACTAATCTTAATGCCAGTAATATAACAAATTGTTATGCAATAGGGAACGTAACTGGTACAGCAGCTTCAGTTGGAGGGTTAATTGGTTCTCAAAATGGGGCTCCTATACCACCAGCAAACTGTTATGCATCAGGAACGGTTAATGGCGCTGGGGCTGGACCTTTATTTGGAGATGTTAGCACAGTACCTGCAACTTGTTTTTATGAACATTCTGTATCTTCCATGTCAACACAAAATATTATAAATGCATGGAATACGAACCCAGCCACCTCAAATATGTGGATACTAAACAACGAAGCTGCTTATGCCGCAGCACCTGCATCAGAAAAAGACATTTATAGTCACCCTGTACTTAGCAAAGAAATGCTCATAACAACCCCAGGAGCAACAACACACGAATATATATGGCACTATACTATCGAAACAGAGCAAGCGACCACAACTACAACCATCACCTACAATTTCGGTACAGGAAGTTTGACTCCTGCTCAAATAGAAGAAGGCTTAAGAAACGGTTCCCTTCAAATGGTCACAGAAGCAAATCCATTTACTCAAGATGTAATTGCAGGCCCTGGAGGAACACAATACGAAGCTGTTGACTGGAGAACCCAGCCTGTAGTCAGCGATGATTTGTACGAGGCAAATGATGAAAAAGCTCAACAAATGTATGAGAAAATCACAAGAGATGTAAACACTCAAGACAAACGACTTCAACTCGAACAAACCAGCGTTGAAACCGAATACAACGCTGTTCGAAGTGAAAAAGAAGCTGTCGAAAAAATTATTGATAACAACGCCAAATCTTCTTTCAAATATTTTAGTTAATGTAACAATATATTTACATTAATCCTATTTAAGCTAAAGGAATCAGCAGAATCTGCCGATGAGACGAGTATGTGTGTATTGGTTAATGTAAAGGTGTAAAAAAA
>CAYUHE010000010.1:0-57798 GCA_964444415.1 uncultured Gammaproteobacteria bacterium | reverse complement strand
TCAAATTTCAGAATATAAAAAAAGACAAGGATTTAATTCTTGTCTTTTTTGCTTTCTCGGAATTAATCTCCTCAAAATAACAAATTTCTATTTCAAGGCATTGATAATAATATCAGTTTTATCGAATATTTCTTGTCTTAATTCTTCCAAATCTTCTATTTCAATCCCAAGCTGCTCCATAAATTCGTCTTCTATAATCGGATTTTTGGGATTTGGCTGAATAAGCATTTCTGCCAAATAAACAATCCTTGCCATCGTCGGCGCATTTTCATTCAAAGGGTCATGGTGGTATCTTATTGTTGATGAAATAATATAAGGTAATTTTTCTTTTATAGTAAAGGCTTCACCCACAATAGTATGGTCAACGCCAAATATTTCTTCTTCAACCAATAATTTTTCAATGCCCATATTCGACAAACGAACCATTTCATTAAAACTCTCTAAATCATAAATCTGGAATAAAACCCTACCTATGTCATGCAAAAGCCCTATCGTAAAAACCTCTTCAGCAGGAATTTCTATTATACTTTCTGCCAAAATCTGAGAGGCATAAGCACATCTGATTGAATGCTCCCAAAGATCTTTACCGCTTTGAGAAGACATCATAGGTTTTAGAGCCATAACCATAATAATGTCTTTGACTATCCTAAAACCCAAAAGGGCAATAGCGTTGTTTACCTGTGTGATTTTTTGAGAAATACCGTAATAAGAAGAATTTACAAGACGCAAAAGCTTTGTGGTCAATGCCATATCTTTTGAAACTATATTCGCTAGTTTCATCGCATTAGCTTTAGGGTCTTGAATATTATCCAATGCCTCCAAAAAAACCGTAGGCATTGACTGCAATTCCAGAACATTTGATAGTATTTTTTCTACATTATTCACTTTAAATGCTTCTTTTTGTTATTAAATCTTAAGTTTATTTTTGATGGACAAAAGACTCCCGATAGCACCAAATACAATGCTCATGGTGAAAAGCAAAACTATCATCACAAAATAAGCATCTTCGCTGTTTGGAATTCCAAAAAATTGGTGCACCTTCAAAATATACCCTTGCAAAATACTCAGAGGAATAATTGCAATTATTGTCGCCATAATGCCATATAAAGACCCCTGCAACACATATGGCAACCTTATAAACCAATCGCTGACGCCCATAAGTCTCATGATTTCAATTTCTTTTTTGCGTGACTGAATTACAAGCTGAATTGTATTATTGATAATAAACATTGTCAAAAACGCAACGACAGCAAGAACTATGACCGTAGCTGTATGACTAATATCACTCACTACACGAATTTTATCGGCTATATCTTGAGCGTATCTTATATCCTCAACATAACTTTGTTTAACAATATTATTGGCCAAAGGCCTTATATATCTTTGATTATCGACTCTTACATGCAAAGCATCAGGAAGCGGGTTTTTAATATTAGGAAGCCTCATTTGATCCTTCATATCACGCCAAGAATTCTCTTTGGCAATGATTTTGACGCTATGAACATGTTCCATTTGTCTTATTGTATTGGCAGATTGTTGCGGATCTGCACTAGGCTTTAAGTAGACTGATATTTCAAGAACATTTCCAAGCTCGTTCACCAAAGAACCCAAGCTCATACTTGTTCTGAAAACTGCCCCAAAAATCATCAAAATAGCCGCCATTGTTCCAACTATAAAGATATTGACTATTCCTGCTTGTTTGATACCTTTGAAAGTTTCAATCAAAACACGAAGAGCAATCCTGTATTCTGTTACTGACATTTTAAATTTAAAATCTTTCAGACTAGCCATATGTACCTACCTGAACGTCTTTTATTACGTGTCCGCCTTCAAGCGTAATTACTCTTTTTCTAAAGTGATTAACCATCGCATGATCGTGCGTGGAGACCAAAACAGTAATTCCTCTGGAATTAATTTTGTCCAAAATTTCCATAATTTCAAGCGAAGTTTGAGGGTCAAGATTCCCTGTCGGTTCATCCGCTATCAAAAGAGAAGGACCGTTAACAATAGCTCTTGCAATGCCGACTCTTTGTTGCTCGCCGCCTGATAGTTCTTTTGGTTTTGATTTAAGTTTGTGTGACAAATTAACAATCTTCAAAGCACTTTTGACACGATTGTCGACTTCTCTGGAACTTACGCCCAAAGCTCTAATTACAAATGCCACATTATCATATATAGTCTGCTTTTCAAGCAGTTTATAATCTTGGAAAATAATCCCCATATTACGTCTTAAGTATGGAACTTTGTTATCAGGAAGTTTAGAAACATCCACGCCTGAAACATATACATTTCCTGATGTTGGAAGTTCTTCACGATATAAAAGTTTCATCAAAGTAGATTTGCCGGCTCCGGATGAACCGACCAAAAATACAAATTCGCCTTTTTGAATGTCTAAATTGACATTTCTCAATGCATAAGTATTTTTATATTTTTTATTTACACCACGTAGATTTATCATACTTCTTCTCTAAAATTTATTTTTTCAAAAACTCAACTATTTTTGGGGCAACTTTTTCTGCCGTCAATTCATATTCTGCCATTAATTCCTTGTAATGTCCACTCTGTCCGAAAACATCATTGGTGCCAATACGCTTAACTTTAACAGGATAATTCTCGCTTAAACACTCACAAACTGCACCCCCTAAACCACCGATAATTGAATGATTTTCCAAAGTAACAACCTGATTGGTTTTCTTTGCACTTTTGATAATTGTATCACAATCAAAAGGCTTGATAACAGGAACCGAAACAACTTCTGCAGAAATACTCTGTTCACTTAAAATATCCGCCGCTTTTATAGCTTCTATAAGGGTTTCGCCTGTGCTAACAATTGTAACATCCGTGCCTTCTTTTATGATTTTTGCCTTCAAATCAAACTTATATGTACTCTCATCAAAAATCGTTTCCATAGAAGTTCTTGTAATTCTTATATAAACAGGCCCTTTATGTTCAGCCGCAAACTTAACTGCTGCTTTAGTTTCAACCGCATCAGCAGGGGACAAAACCATCATATTTGGGATTGCGCGCATCAAAGTAACATCTTCAAGTGCCTGATGGGTTGCACCGTCTTCTCCGACAGTAATTCCGCCATGTGTACCGATGATCTTTACATTGAATTTCGGGTAACAAATCCCATTTCTTATTTGGTCATAAGCTCTGCCTGTGGCAAAAACTGCAAATGTCGCAACAAAAGGAATTTTACCGCAAGTGCTTAGTCCTGCAGCAGTACTCAGCATGTCTTGTTCTGCAATTCCGACATTAAAAAATCTGTCAGGAAATTTGTCTGCAAACATTTTTGTTTGCGTTGAACATGACAAATCAGCATCCAGAGCTACTATATTTGTGTTTTGAGCCCCTAGTTCTACCAAAGCCTCACCAAATGCGGCTCTTGTCGATTTTACTTCATTTTTTTTACTTAACATATTTCTTTACTCCTTAGTTCGGCTAAGGCTTTTTCGCACTGCTCTGTATTGGGCGCATTGCCATGCCAACAGGCTTCATTCTCCATAAACCAAACACCACGGCCTTTTACTGTATTTGCAATAATAGCAGTCGGTTTTTTACTTGCCGCACTCAATTCTTGTGCCTTTTTCAACGCATTATAAATTTGTTCTACATTATGCCCATCTATTTCGATAACTTCGAGACCAAAGCCTATAATTTTTTTGCTCAAACTACCAAGACTTTTGACTTCTTCAACACATCCGTCAATTTGAAGCCTGTTTCTGTCAACAATGATTGTCAAATTATCAAGTTCACGATGAGCTGCATGCATCAAAGCTTCCCAAATTTGGCCTTCTTGCATCTCGCCATCACCCAAAAGAGCATAAACTCTGGCGGATTTTTTGTCTAATTTCAAGCCAAGAGCCATACCACAAGCCATTGAAAGCCCTTGCCCCAAAGAACCTGTAGAGACTTCAACTCCCTGCAAATACCCAAAACTCGGATGCCCTTGCAGTCTTGAATGAAGCTTTCTAAAGGTCATCAGCTCAGACTCTTCAAAATAACCGCAATCTGCCAAAACAGCGTATAAAGCCGCCGATGCATGACCTTTCGAAAGGACAAATCTGTCTCTATCGTCAAAATCAGGACTATTTGTCCAATCAGGACAAGTTTTTAAAACTTTTTTGTACAAAACAGACAAAATATCTGTTGCAGAAAGACTTCCGCCAGGGTGTCCGCTTTGAGCATTAGCTATCATATTGATAACTTGTTGACGCACTTTGTTTGAAAAATTTTTCAGTTCTTTGACTTCATTTTTGTCTAATTTGTGCATTTTTAACTCTCTTTTCTTAAGTTTAAGATAACTCTAACAAGGAACAATGGCAATGCAGGGAACATCCTAGAGAACCTGCTCGGCTGAGTTATCAATCTATAAAACCACTCTAAAGAAGTTTTTTGGAAAAACACAGGGGCTCTTTTTACGATGCCTGAAAAAACATCAAAACTGCCACCTACTCCTATCATTATACAATTTTTTAGATTTTTTTTGTAATTGTAAATTAATTTTTCCTGCCTCGGAGAACCGACTCCCAAAAGCAAAACTCTCGGCGCAGTTTCTTTAAGCCCTTCAATGATTTGAACATCATCAGAAAAATATCCGTCATGACAAAAAACAATATCAAGACCTTGATATTTTTCTTTCAAATTCTCGCAAGCCTTCTCGATAATTTCTCTTTTTGCCCCGACGATAGCAACTTTTAAACCCTTTTTGGCACAATATTCAAGAACTCTGGCAGAAAAATCAATCCCCGGAATACGCTCTTGATTTACGCCTAAAATCTTCAGAGCCAAAGTCACGCCGACCCCATCAGGAATATTTAAATCTGATTCGTTAAGAATATTTTTGAATTCTTCATCAGATTGAGCATTTGTAATCATTTCAGGGTTGATGGTAATTATTTGAAAAGATTTTTCTTCAGAGACAAACCTCTCAAAAGTCAAAAAAGCCTCGTCAAAGCTCTTTAAATCAACTTTACATCCTAAAACTTTCTTCATCTGATTGCCCAAAACTACTCTGCTGCCTCAACTTTTTTAATGTTACTTATATTTTGAAGCAACTCTATAAGACTCTGCTTGGCCAATTGCTCTTTTTTTCTGGCAATTGCAGGATCTATTCTTGTCTCTTCAAATTTTTCAATAGCTTTTTTAAACTCCATTTCAAACAAATCGAGTTCTTCATCCACATAAACATATGGAAGGCTAAACTCTTTGACAAGATTTGTGACTTTTTCATCATAACTGAGTGCCATGATATTCAACCCCTGTTTCAAACCCAAAAGGCAAGCATGATAACGCATAGCAACAATACTTCTGGCAGACGCTATGGCCTCAACGATTTCATTTGTACTCAATCCGTGAAGCACTTTTACATCCAAAACATTCCCTTGAAGTGCATCATACAATTTTTGACAAACTTCTAAATCTTTATCATCTTGCAAAGAAAGAATTTCAATTTTTTGGGATTTATATTTTTCGGCAATAAGTTTTGCAAGGACCGCTATTTTTTCATCGGTAAATTTGTCCCACTGCCTGAGCTGAATGAGTAATTTGTTATGCCTTAAAATATTACTTTTTCCTAATGCCCAAACAGCATCTGAAAAAGTTTTTGACTTTGCCCCAAGTTTTTGAGCATAATTCTGACTTTCAGTATCTCGAAGCGAAATATAATCAACCTGTTTTAAAACCAAAGCTAAAATCATCTCTGATATTTTACTTTTTAAAGGTGCGAGGCCTTGAGAAAATATAATAACTTTTTTGCCAAGCATTTTTGCCACTAAAATAACAAAAATATAATAAAAAAAACTTTTTTGGCTGGTCTTATCCTGCAAAAGGCTTCCTCCGCCTGAAATCAAAACATCTGAGACGAAAATTTGTCTGACTATATCAAAAATACTGAACGTATAAAAAGAACTTACGCCATTATCAAGTGAGGTCAAATCAGGCTTGGAAGACAAAACTGTAACATTTACGCCGCTATCTTTTAGAGCGTTTACAATAACTTGTAAACTAATCTCATCGCCGAAGTTTTCGAAACCATAATATCCTGATATAACTGCTTTTTTCATTAATTTCCAAAGTTTTTAAATTCTGAATAAACATCTTCTTTATAAGGCATGGACTTGATTGCCCCTATTCCCTGAACCTGATATTTAACTGCCAAAGAAGCCAATCTACCGGCCTCAAAAGGCGTCAAACCGGATAAAAGACCATGCAAAAATGCGCCGTTAAACACATCTCCGGAGCTGGTTGAATCAACTATTTTGTCAACATAACTCGGAATATGGTCCATTTCACCGTTATAGCCTATGGTGTAACCATCTGCACCTGCCTTTATGACGACCATGCTAACGCCTCTGTCATTAAGGTATTTGATGATTTTGTCAGGTGATTCAAGATCAAATATAGTCAAAGCATCATGTTTTGAATTCAAAAACATGATGTCTACATAATCAATAACTTGTTCAAAAGCTTCTTTCGCTTCATCTACTTCTTGCAAAAGAGGACTGTAATTCGGATCATAAGCGACTTTAAGTCCTTTTTCCTTGGCAATTTTGAAAGCTTTTTCAACAGCTTCAGAAGCAGACAAAGACAAAGACTGTGTAATGCCTGTTGAGTAGACTATTGAAGCTTTTTCGATATAATTTGCAGAAATATCATCAATTGACAAATTCGTTGCAGCACTTTTTCTGCGGTAATAAGCAAATTCTTTTGCCTGATTAGAAGGTCTTGTAATAAAATATAAAGCGTTAAACCCCTCTACAAGCTTGATTTGACTTGTATCAATATCTTCCATTTGCCAAGATTCAATCAAAAAATCTTTGAAAAAATCATTCCCGACTCTTGAAACAAAACCGACTTTAGAACCCAATCTTGCAGCTGCAACAGCCGTACAGATTGTGTCTCCGCCATAAAATTTGTTTAGCTGGTTTGTATATGACAAACTCTCATCGCTAGATAACTCTATTAGGCCCTCGCCTATACAAATTAAGTCTAAATTCTCTATCATAAAACCCTAAATAATTCTTCCGATAATCCAATTACATTAACATAAAAGCCTATAGTGGTCAATTTTTGAGACTTTCTTTTGCACGTCTGACTTTGCGTACAATTTCATCATAAGAAAGTTCTTTATAAAAAATTCGCCCAATCCCTACTGCCACAGCACCTGCATCCAAATAATCCTGAAAATCACTAGGACTGACACCGCTTGTAGGAATCAATTTCAAAAAAGGCATAGCTTTTAAAATATCTCTAACATAATCAGCTCCGCCCATGTCACTTGCGGGGAAAAGTTTAATAAACTTAACGCCCGATTTCCAAGCCTGATAAGCCTCATTTGTTGTTGATGCGGATGTGATTACAGGAACTCTGTAACTTTTGGACAATCTGACCAAATTCATCTCCAAAACAGGAGAAGTAAGATATTTTGCACCTGCCAAAATCGCATTTTCTGCTTGGCTGGTCGTAATAATAGAGCCTGCGGCGACAAGTATATTAGGTAATTTAGCAATTTCTTCAATTACAGCCAAAGAATTTTTATTTTCAAGCGTAACCTCGATGACTTCAATTCCGCCCTCAATAAAAGCTTTTGCAATATCTAAAGCCCTTGCATAATCAGATTCTCTGACTACACCGATTAATTTTTTTTCAACTATCCTATCATAAATATTTTCAAACATATTTTCCCTCTTTGTTAGTTAATCTGCTTGCTTACAAGAGGCGCTATCACCTTGATATCCTCAAATAGTTTAGCATAATCCTGCGGATAAAGCGATTGCGGCCCATCGCACAAGGCTTTTTGCGGATTATAATGTACTTCAATAATCAAACCGTCAGCTCCTGCAGCTACAGAAGCTCTTGACATAGGTAAAACCTTGTCCCTTAGACCTGTTCCATGGCTTGGATCGACAATTATCGGCAAGTGGCTAAGTTTTTTTACCACAGGAATTGCCGAAATATCTAACGTATTACGTGTTGCACGCTCAAAAGTCCTGATTCCTCGCTCGCACAAAATCACCTCTCCATTTCCGTCAGAAAGAAGGTATTCCGCTGACATCAGCCATTCTTCAATCGTAGAAGACAGCCCTCTTTTAAGAATAATCGGCTTATGAATATAGCTAAGATCTCTCAAAAGATTAAAATTTTGCATATTTCTTGCCCCGACTTGCAAAATATCTGAATATTGCAACAAAAGCTCAATTTGCGAGATTTCCATCACTTCAGAAACCACAGCCATATTGTACTTATCCGCGACTTCACGAATTATTTTCAGACCTTCTTCGCCCAAGCCCTGAAAGCTATAAGGAGATGACCTCGGCTTGAAAGCTCCGCCTCTTAAAACTTTTACACCAATCTTGGAAAGTGCTTTGGCTGTTTCATCCATCTGCTCATATGATTCAATCGTGCAAGGACCTGCTATCATTCCGCAATAATCCCCGCCGAATTTAACGCCTTTAACATCTACTACAGTATCTTCTGGCTTAAATGTACGACTCGCGAGTTTATAACTTGTTGAAATTTTGATGATGTTTTCAACACCGTCTAAAATTTCTATATCTCTCATATCAATGGCTTTTTCGCCCACAGCACCAATTACTGTGTGGATATCGCCTTTTGAAATATGAGCATCAAATTCTTTTGATTTGATAAAAGCAACTACATTATCAATCTGCTCTTGAGTTGCAGTTGGGTTCATTACTATTAACATCTGTATTCCTCTTTTCAGTTAAAACCATGATATTACAAAGGAAGTATGAAGTAAATTTATTATAAAACCGCATATTCATCCATTTTTAAAAGTAAAAACCGTTTTTTAATATAACCATGGATAAAAACATCGACGAAAAGATAAACACTAACCTTAACCTGCAAAACAGGTGCTTAATTCCACCTATTTTTTATAAAAATAAAATCTATATAATTAGCAATCCAAAGTTATTTTTGGTGCTCTACAAAATAGGTAAACTCTCGGATTTTATGAATTTCAGCGAAGCCGATGGCTATGATGATACCAAAAATTGGCTCAAATGCCAAAATCTTTTGAATGAGCATTTTTTAGAAAATGTCAGCATAGATTATGTTTCGTGCAAGATAAAATGCTCCTCAAAAATGCGATTTTTTGCCAAAAATCCATCAAGAATTCCTTCTCGTTATGAATTGAATTAAAAATTCGGAATTATGTTTTTCCAGCTAATACGTTTTGGGCTTGCTTCAGGGCAGGCCTTTTTTTAATTCGGTAAAACTTTTTCATATTTTTCGTCATTCCGAACTTGGTTCGGAATCTCACCGTCTTTATCTTTTTTCGATGAATTTTTGCCGCTTGCAAGGTCCTGAAACAAGTTCAGGATGACGCTTGTTATTTTTGATATGCTTCTTTGCAGCCATTTTGGAATCCAAAACTCATAACAATTTATTGCCCAATTTTTCAAAACTCCCCAAATAGTTTCCTCAGGTTCAATTCTGAGATATTGCTCAAGTATTTCGTGCATTTCTTTTGTATAGTATTCATGTTTGTCTATATATTTTTGTACTGAAGCTTCTGGATTTTTTTCTATTGCTTCCAAATAATTCTCTATATTGTCACGGCTTTTCTGTATACATTCTATAAGTTTTTTTGTATCTTTATTTTTTATTAAAAATTGAGCTTCATGCCATTTTTGCACACTTTGCTCTACTAATATGTGATGCATTTCTGTTGTTAAAGTGTTATTTTTTATAGACTGCCAATGAGTATCAAAGACTTCGTTATAGCCCTTCACAAGATTATATCTCTTTTCAAACAATGCGTGTCGCCGTTCTCTCTCATTTGTCTGCCATTGCTGATAAGCTATATAAACCGCCAAAATAGATATGAAAATTGGAAAAAATTTATCCATAACCTTTACCCCGTAATCGCACCTTTGCTTGCAGAGCTGACTGTTTTGGCATACTTCACAAGATAGCCTTTTTTGATTTTCGGCTCTATCGGCACGAATTTTTCTTTGCGGGCAATGATTTCTGACTCGGCAACCTTCAAATCCATAACACGATTTGGGATGTCAATAAAGATTTCATCGCCATTTTCGATGATTCCGATTATTCCGCCGACTGCTGCCTCAGGACAGATATGCCCTACGCAAAGCCCTCTTGTACCGCCAGAAAAACGCCCATCCGTAATCAAAGCAACTTTTTTGCCAAGACCTTTGCCGACAATCGCCGCTGTAGGAGCGAGCATTTCTCTCATCCCAGGACCGCCTTTTGGTCCTTCGTATCTGATAACCACAACATCGCCTTCAACAACTTTGTCCGTCATTATGGCTTCCATTGCGGTTTCTTCAGAATTATAAACTTTGGCTTTTCCGGTAAATGTCAGGCATTCTTTTTCGACACCTGAGATTTTGACAACCGAACCCTCTGGAGCAATATTTCCGTAAAGCACCGCAAGACCTGGATTTGAGGTCACAGGGTCAGACACAGGACGAATAACTTCATTATCGCACCATGTCTTGGATACAATTTCATCCACGCTCATCATCGAAACACCTTTGGTATTTTTGAATTCAGAAATTGCAGCCTTAATTGTTTTCATAGCGGCTGGTATGCCCCCAGCGTTGTCCAAATCTGTCATGGTTAAAGTACCTGACGGATCAAGTTTTATAAGCTGTGGAACTTTGTGGCTGAGCTCTGAGAAGTCTTCGAGTGTAATATCAAGTCCTGCTTCATTAGCAATTGCAAGCAAATGTAGGATTGAATTTGTCGAACCGCCAAGTGCCAAATCGACAATAATGGCATTTCTCATAGAATCTTTTGTGATGATTTTGGTTGGTGTGATTTGTTTTTTGATAAGTTCATTAACCATAACGCCGCTATCAAAAGCAATGCGTTTTGTTTTGGCAGAAACAGCTGATGAAGTAGCACAACCCGGCAAACTCATCCCAAGAACTTCTGTCAAACAAGCCATGGTATTGGCTGTATAAAGTCCTTGGCAAGCACCCGCGCCGGGGCAAGCTTCGACTTCATACTTGGCGAGAGTAGCTTCGTCGATTTCGCCGTTTTTGAACTGACCGACAGCCTCGAATGTGCCTTTTACCATGGTCAAATTTTTATGTTCACATTTACCGTCAAGCATAGGACCGACTGTCAAAACAATACAAGGAATATCAAGGCGAATTGCCGCCATAATCATACCAGGAGTAATTTTGTCACAATTTGTCAAAAGCACAAGCCCGTCTAATTTGTGCGCAGATGCTACAGACTCAACAGTATCGGCAATCAATTCTCTTGATGGAAGCGAATAACTCATCCCAGAATGCCCCATGGCGATTCCGTCGCAAATAGCAGGAACTCCGAACACAAAAGACTGTCCTCCTCCTGTGTGAATACCTTTTTCGATATGGCGTTCGATTTCTCGCATATTTACATGCCCCGGAACCAAATCGGTAAAACTGCTTGCAATCCCGATAAATGGGCTATCCATTTGATTTTGAGAAACCCCCGTCGCATACAAAAGAGCTCTGTGTGCGATACGCTGTAAACCTTGTTTTATTTCATCACTTTTCATATTTTTCCCTCTATAAATTTTTATGTATTGAACTTTTTTGTATCCTCCTAATTATATGGTAAAGTACCTTTATGAACAAATTAAACTTTACGACAGCAGGGATACCAATCTCCACCAATCCGAGAAGCTATGCAAATGCGTTTTTGGATTTGCAAAATATGGGATTAGACGGACTTGAAGTCGAATTTGTGCGTGGCGTCAATATGAACCCGCAAACTCAAATCGAAGTCAAAGAATTAATCAAAGAAAACGGCATGGTGCTGACAGCCCACGGGCCTTATTACATAAACTTAAATGCCAAAGAAGAAGAAAAAATCGAAGCCAGTATAGCTCGAATAATCGACACAGCTGAAGTAACTCACAATTTTGGCGGATACAGTATAGTTTTTCATGCGGGTTTTTATTTGAAGCAAGAAAAAACGCTCGTCTACAAAAATATCAAAAAACAATTTGAACGAATTATTGAACATCTAGAATCAAACAACACAAAAATCTGGGTACGTCCTGAAGTAACCGGAAAAGAAACCCAATGGGGCGATTTGGATGAAGTAATTGCTATCTCAAAAGAGTTTGATATGGTTTTGCCTTGTGTAGATTTTTCGCATATGCATGCCAGAACAGTCGGCGGGTGGAACACTTATGACGATTTTTGCAAGATTTTTGAACGCATCGGAACAGAAATCGGAGCTTATGCTCTTGAAGAATTTCATGCACACCTAGCAGGAATCAACTATGGCGAAAAGGGCGAAAAAAATCATACTATGCTTAATGAATCCGATATGAATTACAAAGATTTACTCCGTGCGTTCAAAGCCTTTGATGTCAAAGGGGTTTTAGTGTGCGAAAGCCCAATCATGGAAGATGATGCAAGGCTCTTAAAAGCTTTTTACGAAACTCTTTGATAACTCAAAAAGAGTGCATCTTTCGCCAACAATATCGCCAACGGCATTTTTTAGATTTTTATCAAAAAGGTTAACTATAGGATTGACTTTGATTTCATCTTCAGATAACCACTCTAACTGCCTGAGAGCTTCTATCAAAACTATGGCTCTTGCTTTATCGCTGGAATCAGCTATTTTTATAAGCAAAACTTGCGATTTTTGAGGATTATAAACCATGCAAAGCCCTTCAGCACCGACTTTTGAGATAAGTCTGCCGTTTGATGCAAAAATTATTTCACTGTCAATTTTGCCATATCCGCCAATTAAATAAGGCTGCTCAGCGTATGCTTCTTGTATTTTGGGGTAATCCTGAAAACATTTTGAAAATCCTTTGCACATATTTTCAAAAGGCATTGCCATAATTGGTGCGCCACAACCATCTTTAGCCATATACTTAGGTTCAAAATCATAATACTCGCTCATTTTTTCGATAATAATTTTTTGAAGAGGATGTTCAAAATCCGTATAATTTGAAATATCCCAGCCGTTCATCACGCAAGCAGCCAAAAAGCCTGCATGCTTTCCTGAACAATTATTATGAAGTTGCGAAGGTTTCAAATTATTTTTTATTAGATATTCTCTTGACTTAGAATCCCAAGGCAAATGAGCTCCGCAAATCAAATCATCTTGAGTTTTGCCAATTTTTTTAAGGAGTCCTTCTATCGCCGAAATATGCCCAAAAGAACCACTGTGAGAAGATGAAACTACTGCAATTTCTTCTTGAGAAAAATTAAAATGTTCAAAAACTCCCAAATCTTGTAAAACTGCTGTTTGAAGTGGCTTTGCACAAGAACGCAAATAATAGCAAGTCTTTTTCAAATCATGGCCATATTGAGCCAATATTTTTTTTGAATCGCTCAAAATAAGAACACCTGAATGCTCTCTTTCTATAATCTTTCCACGTTTTATTTCTAATATTTTCTCCATAAATAAATTTTACCACTATAAAACTAAACATATGTTAATTTTTGTGTCTTTTTATTTTTTAAAAACGATACTAAAACGCCCGAAAGTGGTACATATACAAAGTATATATAGTTAAGATAGTTACTCGAATCCTATTTGCCTAGAGCAAAATTAAGGGCTTAAGAGCAGGATGCTCTGAGAGTTTAACGCAATTTACAGGAAGTAATTTATGGCGATTGATGGCTTAACATTAACAAATGTGGGTGTGACCAGAGAAATTTTGCCTGGCGAAATTCAGTTTCAAGCTAAACAAGCTTCTGATATGCAAGTTACTATTAAAAAAATTGACGAAACGGAAAAACAACAGCTTGATCCGAACGGCAACAGAAATAAAGGAAATCAACAAAAAAGACAAGAAGAAAATGACCAGCAAAAAGCTATAAGCAATCTTTTTACCGAAATAGCTGAACCGGTCAAATCTGACGTGCAATATAATCAAAAAGCCTTAGAATTGACTGAAAATAAAGTTGAATACAAGGTAATGTACAATTCTCGAGAAGAAATTGTCGAAATTGTACACATCAAAACCGCCGAAGTAAAAGAAACGTTGACGTTAGAAGAATTAAAAAGCTTTGTAATGAGAGTCAAAAATCCTCTTGGGATAATTGTTGATCGAAAAATTTAGAATATATATCAAAAATCAACCTTTTACAGGATACGGAATTGGCTAAATGCTTAAATAATAGTATATAATATCCGTATGAGGGTTTTATATGAGTGCTTATAATCCACAAAGTGCACAACTAAAGCAATACCAAACAACGCAAATACAAACAGCGACTCCTGAGAAGCTGCTAATTATGCTATATAACGGTTCAATAAATTTTTTAAATAAATCAAAAGTCTATATTGAAGAAAAAGATTTTGCGCAAGCAAACACGTTTCTTTTGAAAACTCAGGCAATAATTTCTGAATTCATGAACACCATCGAATGGGAGCCGAATAAAGAATTTGCCCAAAATTTGTACAGTTTGTACGAATTTATGAACTATACTTTAATTCAAGCAAATATTCAAAAAGATACAGAAAAAATCGACGTAGTAATTGATTTGCTCAAAACCCTAAAATCTGCTTGGGAAGAAGCTGCTATAAAAGTTGCGAAAGAGAGAGAAGCCCAAAATAAAGAAGAAGGCAGTTTTGACAATTATCAGCGCATTGATATAACTGATGGTATTTAGGTTTGGAAATCAAAAAAGATTTATACAACACTATTTTAAAAATTTCTAAAGAAATCGAGCTTTTAATTCAACTTGAAAACTTCGACAAAATTGAAGACCTTTTATTTCAGAGGGATGAATTGCTATCAAAAATTTCTAAAAAAGATTTTGAAATTGAAGAAATTAAAAAAATTACAGACCAAATAAAAATTCTTGATGAAAAAAACTTTGCCCAAATCGAGAAATATAAACAAGCATTATCAAAAAAAATGTCTGAATTGTTAAAAAGCAAAAAAATCATCGGGCATTATAAACAAGATGAAATCTACGAAGCAAGATTGGTTGATGAAACAAATTCTTAGAAGGTACTTGAAAAGTCCAAAATTTTAATTTTGAGGTTTTTCAGATACCGACCTTACAAAAGTGGAAAATGGCGAAAACGATTAGTTTACGGCATTTTGAAACTAGCCGACTTAAATTCACTCCAAAACAGCGTACTGTCCGCATTTTGAACAAGCAAGCCTTTTTCCGCTTTTATCTATGGGCAAAAATATATGCTCACATTTTGCATACTCTTTTTCTTCTAGATGCTTAGCTTCTTTATTTTTGCGTCCGATAATTTTTTTAAGTAAAAATTCTAAAATATACATAACAAAACCTAATATATTTGCGCATATGATAAGAAATAATCCGTAACAACACTAACCAGCATAGGCAAAATAACTATCATAATCGCAGCACCCAAAACGGGTTTGAATAAGAAACTGAGCGTAAAAACGTTAACTTGCGGTGCGGTTTTTGATATCAGACCCAATATAATATCTTGCCCCAAAGTTGCAAGAAGTATGGGGGATGCTATCTGCAGCCCGACAAACAAAACATTTGAAGTTATAGAAACAATATATTCCATGCTAATAATCTTTGCCAAAGGCAAAACCGTATCATACAGAGGAAATACTTCAAAACTCCTTAAAAGAGCTTTAATCAACCAAAAAATTCCGCCTATATTAATAAAAATTACAGTACCAAAAAGCCCCAAAAAAGTACCCATAAGTGCGTTTTGAGCCTTAAGACTACTGTCAAACAGCATAGCTGATGATAATCCCATTTGAGTGTTAATCATATCCCCACCTGCATTTATTGCGGCAAAAATAGCTGTTGCGATAAATCCGATTATCGCACCAAAAGTCATATTCAATAATAAATTCAACTCTATCGAAGCATTTTTAGGAACAGGTATATTTCCAAGCAAAGACATCATTATGACAGTTAATATCAATGAAAAAGCTATCCTAACAAGCATCGGAACCTCTTTACGGCTAAAAACAGGCGCAAAAGAAGCAAAAGACAGAATTCTGGCAAAAACTATAAGACCTGAATTGAGGGCAGCATCGAAAGCAGGGAAATTTTTAGAAAATTCAATAACTGTATCTGTAATCATATCTTACCTTTTAGAATTTATGTAATGACTTTCAGCAAAATTCGGACCAGAAGGCGCCGATGCAGAACCTGTTCTGTTTTGCACTTTAGAAGCCTGCTTGTTATAGGCATCCTTTGGCTGCTGGTTCATAAGTTTATTCAAACTGTCTTTTTGAACTCCGCCTGTGCCATCATGAGGTGTCAAAGAATCATTAGCTCCAAGAGCAAAATCATCATCTTTTGTAACAACCTCAAAAGCCATATGGGCAGATTCAAAGAAATAATTTTTCAGTATATCGGTGAAAGCACCGCCGCCAACCATTAAAAGCAAAAATAAGATGAAAATCTTTGGAGCAGCTGCGATAGTTTGTTCTTGAATCTGTGTTACAGCCTGTATAATCCCTACGACAAGACCAATGGCAGCCGCAGCCAAAACACAAGGCATGGATATAACCAACATTGTTATAAACCCTTTCCCCATATGTTCTAAAAGCATTTCTTCCATTTATCTTTCCTCAGTTAAAACTTTGCACTAAACCATTTACAATCAAGCTCCACCCGTCGACTGCAATGAATATCAGCAGTTTAAACGGCAAAGAAATAATCGTGGGCGATAACATCATCATACCCAGCGCTAAAAGTACGTTTGCTACTACCAAATCCAAAACTATGAATGGTATAAAAATAATAAAACCTATCTCAAAAGACGATTTCAACTCACTTATAATATAAGCCGGCGTAACTTGGAAAAGGGTCAAATCATCAGGTGTAGCTGGTGGAGGCTGTTTGCTCATCTCGATAAAAGCCGCCAAATCATCTTGCCTTGTCTGCTTGAGCATAAATTCCTTCAAAGGGCGAGAACCCTCTGTCAGAGCAAGCACAATATCCCCTTTTTCATAAGGTTTTAGCCCTGCATCATACATTTTTTGAAAAGTAGGCCCCATAGTATAAATCGTCATAATAATTGAAAGCCCGATAATTACAACCCCTGGCGGAACTTGCTGAGTTCCTAGAGCTGTTTTCAAGATTGAAAAAACGATGACAAACCTCAAAAAACTTGTCATACAAGTAAACATGAACGGCAAAAATGAAAATGCCGTCATTACGACAAGAAGCTGTAATATTGGATTTAAGTCTTTTATCATTGGTTCCATTTTATCTTTGCAACCTCTTCATTAAATCTTTGAAGACTTTTGGCTGTTCATCAAAAATTATTTCTTCCTCTTGTACTTCTTTTTCAATCTTTGCTTGTTCGCAATAATCTTTCATGTAGACAACATTTTGCCTACTATCATCCCCGAGTCTTGTCAAAAATGTTGTTCTCTCAGCATCTGTAGCAATAAGAAGTTTTTCATTGCCCGCTCTAACAACATGTATAGTTTTCCGAGGTTCAAGCGATAAAGATGTCTCAATTTCAAGAAAACTATTATGGCTTTTGGCTCCTTTTCTTGAAACAGCGCATTTTTTGACAACAACAAAAGCTACAAAAATAATTCCTATCATTGCCAAAGTATAAACGCTAAAACCTAATATATAATTGAACATTCTTAAATATCCTCATCATCAAAATCATCGTCGAAATCTTCATCAAGATCTTCATCATCAATGTCAAAATCTTCTAAATCAAAATCTTCATCACCACTTTCAGAAGCCTTTGAAGGAGTTGCCTGCTGAACTTCTTGAGAAGAAACAGCCGCAGCGGCTTCTTTTGATTCTTCTGCAAAGATTTCTTTGATTAAAACACCGTATTTATCATCAATGATAACCAATTCACCTTTTGCAATGGCGTTATTTTCGACCTTTAATGTAATTTCGTTTTTGTAAACATCCGCCAAATCGACAATCAAGCCTTTACTGATTTGTCTTAGTTCACCTAACGGCATTTTAATTTTGGCAAACTCAGCACTCATATCGACTTGTATCAAATCCCATCTGTTTTTTTGTTTAGTATCTGTCATATTATCCTCACTAATTTCATATTCTGAATTATCCTGATAATTGTAAACAAGCATCGGGTCAGGATTGACATTGAATTTGAATTCAAAGTCCCCAACCAAATTCATAGAGCTAATATCGCTTTTTTCTAAAATTACGATGTCTTCTTTTTGTAACCTTTTCACGTCTTCAAGCAAAATTTTGGTTTCGCCTACATAAATATCAACTTCAATCGGGCATTTGCCAAAATACATTTCGGGCAAAGACTCGGCCATAGGGGGTATTAGATTTGGCTCTGCCAAAAGTTGATAAGGCAATGTTGCTATGATTTTTCCGGGGGTATTATTTTTGTTTTGGGTCAAAAAAGTAAAATAAATATATTCGTCTTTAAATTCATTTTCATTTATTAAAGTTTTGATTTTATGTCCTGATATAAATACTTTCGCAAATTCTTTGTATAAAGTATGGCTAAAAGCAGTAAGAACCTTAGCTTCAAGCTCAGTCAAATATTCTATTTCAAAACCATCTTCACTTTGACCCAAAGCTACTTCAAGGAACATATCTATTGCATTTTGGGAAATTTTCAAAGATGAAACAATATTTTCATATAATTTCACTTGCGTGACAAAATAATTGTCATTTTTTGTAATGATATTAGGGGTTTTTGACACAGAAACAAGTTTGAAATCAAAATCGATTTCTAAAAAATTCTTTACAGCACTTCTCAATAACTCTTCCAAGGTACTTTTATACCAAGCAAAAGCATTATTAAAGCTTAAATTTGATTTTGCAGAGTTTTCTACAACCTCAATTGACACTTACCTTTTAACCCCCATTAAAAAGGCTGATTGCCTTTATTCCCCATAACTTATTTTTGAAGGCTATTAACCCTCTACACTAGAATAAAGGTTTTAAAGCAAAAGGTAATCAACTGTTTGTTGTATATTCTGAACTATTTACAGCTTTGGAATTAATTCTTTCTTTTCTGATAGCCAAAATAATTCATTATCTTTATTTTCTAAATAATCAAAAAAATTGCTCAATATACCTTTAAGCAAATTTTTTCTGGTCGGACCATTTACTTTGGCATGGTCTAACTCTAAAAAACTTAAAAAATCTTGACGTATTTGTTCTAAATCAGAGATATAAGTCATCTAGCCCCCTAAAAATACAAATCCAGCCTTATTAGAGTTATACCCAAAAAAGATTTATCAAAAACTAACCCAACCGAGCTATTTTTAAAAAATTTGTATTTTCGAGACAGCTTCTAGCCGTGATATCCGCGGTCTCTTAGATAACAACGAATATGATGCAGTGAACCTTGAACTATCCTTGTAATTCTTGAAGAAGAAAGCCCGACTTGGATTGCAATGTCTTTGACTTGCATGTTTCTATAGAAACGATACTCTACAACGGTTCTTTCTTTGGGAGGAAGTGTTGCAATTGCTTCTCGAATCATCTTAGAAATTTCGGAAATCTCAATTTTTTCATCAGGCAATGCTGATGGATCTTTGACAAAATCAAAAGGCGAATCATTATCAGAAGCGGCATCTGCCAATGAATCTATCGACAAAATTGTTTCATAAATAGATTCTTTAACTTTTGCAGGCGAAAGATCAATACCATCACTATGTTCATCATCTCCGGAATCCTCTTTTTTGTGCTTTAGAGAATACCATTTGAAACGATTGCGAAGTTCATTTCTGATTGCCCATCTTACTGCAGTTGCTATGTATGAATTATTATATTTTTCAAGCTGCTCTGATGTTTTATCTTTTATCATCGATTGTATTGCAATAATACCAATCGAAACCAATTCTTCATACTCAATCATATGAGAAGGAATACGGCGCTGTTCTACCTTAGAAACCTTCTCAATGATTTCTATATATTCACGAATCTTCATGTTGTTTCTTACATCATTAGCGTTTGACATGTTTTTCAAAAATTCAGATAACTACCTATGTTATATTGTAGACATATTTTACTGTTTTCGCAAATCGTACACAAAGAGGAGAATTTCTGCAACAGCCTGATAAAGTTCTGCCGGAACATCCTGATTTGCATTGACAAATTTAAACAAAGCCCTTGCTACGGGTGGGTTTTCAATAATTGGAATATTGTTTTCTTTGGCAATATTTTTAATCTTTTCAGCCGACATATCTTCTCCCTTTGCCAAAACTTTTGGAGCTTCCATTGTCGCTTCATCATATTTGACTGCAACCGCTACGTGGCTTGGGTTTGTGACCACAAAATCAGCTTCCATTACCATATCTGCTGAGCCTTGCTGTAACATTTGGAAACGTCTCTGACGCAATGCTGCCTTAACATGTGGGTCACCTTCAGAGTTTTTGTATTCATCTTTAACCTCTTTGAATGACATTTTTTGATCTTTCATAAATTTCCACTTAGTAACTGCATAATCTGCCCCTGCAATAATCAAAAATATAATTCCTGCTTTTATAATAAAATCTCCGATTAATTTGCCAAATTCCATCATAACTGCGAAATTATTATCTATTGCAACTAAGCCCAAAATAGCTGCCAAATGGTCTTTATACACCAAAAAACCAACGGCGCCGAGGACTGCTACTTTAACAATATTTTTAAATAAATCAAAAAAAGTTTTTATAGACATTAAGTTTTTAAAATATTTTGTGGGATTTAATTTATCGAGCTTTGGAGACAACACAGCCGTAGCAATAAGAGGACCAACCTGAATCATATCCACCATAACTGCTACAAAAACTGCTAAAGCCATAATAGGTCCAATAATAAGAACCAAAGGTTTTGCAGTCATAAACAAAAGATAACCTGGACCAATATCTTCAAAGCTTCTATTTGGAATTTGTTCATATAAAAGCGTGAACATGCCAGCCATTTGATCCCAAATAAAAGGCGCCAGAGCTTTTATAATAGCAAACATAAGAAGCATAGAAAGAGCCATGGAAAGGTCTTTACTTTTAACGACCTGACCCTCTTTCCTCGCTCTTGAAAGCTTTTGACCACTTGCTTCAAACTGCTTGTCTTCATCACCCATAATTAAAACGCCTTTTAGTTTATATAATCATTCTAAAAGAATATTTAAAAATTATCCATCAAAATTACTCTATCCAAAACAAAAATTAAAGCTTTTGGCTTCCAGTTGTCTAATTATATTTCTAAAACTTACTGCTAAACTTTATACAAAATAGCCAAAAGAAGGAATGAGCGTAATGAAAAATATCTATAAAAGAGCGATATCTTTAGGATTATTATCAATTTTTCTTTTTTCAAATTTAGCTATAGCCCAGAATTGTTGCCCTACGCCATCTTGTCCTAGCGCATGCCCCACACAGAGCTGCTGCCCTGAACCGGCTTGCTGCCCAAGCAGTCCTTGTGCGACTCCATGTTGCCCAGCTCCATGCGAAACAACTTGTTGTCCGGCACCTTGCAATTGTAGTTGCGAATGTCAAGGATTAGTCGAGCATCTTTGTACAGATAAAAATTCTCCTGTTAACCTTGTAAAAATTTGCGGATGTAGTGCAATAATAGAGCGCCATACCGTACTTGAAGCCAATTTCGCACAAAAAGTAAATTCGAAAAAACTCTGCCCTGGAGATAATATTTCTTTTTTACTAAAAAATGGTCTTTGCACACAAGAAGGGCGGAAAATTCTCCCCAATTGCTCTCAGATCATTGCTTGTGTAGAATGTATACAAAAACCGAGAGCCCTGAATAAACCTGCCCAAGTAAGTTTAAGATTCAAATATGTATTGACCCCTTGTGGAACAGCATATCCTATTCAAGCAAGAATTTATTCAACTTCAGGCATGCTCCAAGAAACAAAATTAATGGGCGCAGGTAAAGTTGCACTATATACTTTAGGGTTCTTCGGTCTAGGCTCAGGGATTGCAGCTGCAATAGGTGCAGGTGTCGGAAATTCTGCCCAAGCCGCTGTAACACTGGGCATGCCCATAGGTTTCGGCGTAGGTCTTTTAGCAGGCTTGCTATCACCAGGATTGCACTTTAGAGCAAAATGCAATGAAAAGGTTTTAATTCAATTGACCGACTGTTTCCAAGTCGCAACAAATTAAGCTTTTAAATAATATCTTCTTGACTAGAGAGCATGTCTTTTTTAACATAGAGTTTGCTATGAAAAAAATAATTAGGAGAAATATAAATGAAACGTACACTAGAAGGTACAAAGCGTAAAAGACAAAGAGTAAGCGGTTTTTTCGCAAGAATGGCTACGCCTGGCGGAAGACGTACTCTTAACAGAAGACGTGCAAAAGGTCGTCACAGTATAGTTATTCAAGCTAAAAAAAGAGCGTGATTACTACTTAATTTGGGACTTTAGCTTTGCTATCAAAAAAACAAAGACTCACAAAAAGCAGTGCATTTAAGGCAACTTATCGATTGAAACAATCAACAGCCGATGCACTGCTTGTTTTATATGTCGGAAAAGAAAAAACCGAAGAACAAAATTCAAGAATCGGCTTTATTGTAAGTACAAAAATTCACAAACGCTCTGTTAAAAGAAATCGCATCAAAAGACTTACCAGAGAAGCATATAAACTTGCTCTCAAAAATAAAGAAATCAACCCACCATGGATATCGTTGATTTTTACAGCAAGAGAAAATTCTCTGGATGCTGATTTCAAAGAAGTTTATAATAGTGTTGTAGCACTAGTAAATAAAATGGATAAAAAATTGCAAAATGAAAAAAATAGCACTAAAACTGATTGATATTTACCGTTTTTTTTCCAAATTCACACCAAAAGCATGCCGTTTTTACCCGACTTGCTCTGAATATACAAAACAAGCCATCGAAAAATATGGCGTTTTAAAAGGCTCTTGGCTTGGGGTTAAAAGAATCTCAAGATGCCACCCTTTCAATGAAGGCGGCATAGATGATTTAGAATAAGTTATTTTTTATCGTTCATATATTGTTGGTAAAGCTCCCTCAGCAAACCCGTTTTTCTTTCTATATAATTTTCTATTAATGTAGTATCAAAGTCCAATTTTGGATTTTGTTCGTCAGGAGACGTAGATTGTTCTCTTATTGTTTGTCTGACCTTAAGAGGATAATCATAATATGAAGGCATATCTTTTTTTCTAATATAATGCTGAACTTCATTCATGTGTCTTGGGAGATTTTCTTTCATTTGAGGTTTTCTCTCTACAAAAAGATAATAAGGCTCTATGCCTCTCTCTCCATTGCAATCGAGACACATATCAAGATAATTGCTAAGATCGTTTTTTCCATGATTTATATTTTTAACACTTCGCAAAGCAGGATTAATATGCTCTATTGTAGGTTGGTTAGGAAAGAAAATTCTTTTCGCAATTTCAAAATCATCTCTGCTTACTTGAGTGTATTTCAAAATAAAAGCATTAAAATCATTGCCCGACATAGGCAATGTATGAATTTTATCAGACATATTTTTTAAAATCTCTTGATTTGAAGGATTTTTTTCAGACAAAGCAAAATTTTCTATAGTGGCAACAACATTTTTCCTTTTAAAAGGGTGGCCATGTTTACCTTTTAAAACAATCCTCTTTATTTCATGAAGCCTATTTAGCAAATCGCCCTTGACACCACCCTCAAGATTTTTAGCATCTTTTATTGCAGAATTTATCAGCTTTATTTGTTCTTTTTCCAAATGAACTTTGGATTCAAGACGTTTTAACATTAAAAGTTCTTTGATGGTTTTTTCAGGATTTGCTTCAGATAAGTTGATTAAAGTCTCTGCCACATTTTTTTCTACAGGATGCAAATTATGAAGATGCGGTCCTAAAAATTTAGAGATATTTTCACCTTTTGCTACGCTCAATTTCTCTGCAAATTTTTTGATTTGCTCTTGTGTATACATCATTTTGCCACAACATGGGCAATGAAGATTAGGCACTTCCCTCAAATGGAACCCCGAAAAATTTACGCCCGACAAATTCCCTGAAGCAGACAAAATCTGTTTATTATAAAAAGCATTAGGAGTGTCAAGTGCAGCCATAGCAAGATATTCAAGCTTTGGCGCTATGACTCTATTTTCTTTTTGATTTGACCTGCCAGAAAAACTTCTTGGCTCCAAAACAGCTATTTTACTTATCATTAAATGTCTCGAAAAGTACACTTAAAAATACTATAACCTATGAAACTTTTTTTTTGACAGTTTCAAAAAATCTTTACAATCTATCTTTTGCCGTTCTCAAAATAGCTTCAGCCGCTATAGCTCTAGCTTGTGCTTCATCTATCTTTGGAAAGTCCTTTGTGATAATTTTTAGACCTTTTTCTACTTCTTCCTCGAAACTGCTCATAAATTCGCCAATTCTTTTGGCCATTTGAGGAAGATTCTGAATTTTATTAATTTTAGGACTGATAATATTTTGAGCCCCTTGATAATGCATTGAATTTAAAATTTCGTCAGGATTTTTTCTCTGCATTGTTTTTTCAATTTCATTTTGCGGGATTTTTTCTGTAGTTTTTTGAACTTGCCCGTCATTAGCCTTTTTTACCCCATACAAATTTTTACGCCCAACAAAATTAGCGCCTATTCCGTTAAAATTTTCCATGCCAAGTCTCCTCTATAAAACATACCATTTTGACTGTACTTCGTTATAATACTCAATTCATCCGTAACATCATGTCTATCGGTGATTGTTTTTATAAACTTTAATTTTTTAGAACATTCTGCTTCACAATCTGTAATAAAAAAATATTCTGAAGAAAAAATATAACTCTAAACTCTCACAAATTGCGAGAAAATTGCCCCTCAAAGTTTTTTGTTCTAAAATGTAATAAAGATAGTTTATAAACGGGGTATGAAATATTGGATTTTACAAATATAACAGTTGGAATACTAAATACAATCAGTAATTTTTCAGGTGGATTTGGCGTAGCAATTATTTTGCTTACCGTAATAATTCGTATGGTAATGTGGCCTTTAAGCGTCCAGCAGCAGCGCTCAATGAAAAAAATGCAGACTCTTTCGCCGAAAATGAAAGATTTACAAGCCAGATACAAAAACAATCCTCAAGTTATGCAGCAAAAAATGATGGAATTTTATAAAGAAAATGAATTCAATCCAATGGGCGGATGCTTGCCGATGTTATTACAATTGCCTGTTTTTATTCTTTTGTACTCAGCTCTTATGAGCCCGCAATTTATGCAAGTGGCAGGGGATTCTTCATTTTTATTCATCAACAGGCTTGATCAAACTTTAAAAAGTTCTGATGCAATTCCACAAGACGGCAAATTTAGCGTAAATCAAAAAGACAGCTTTTCTACTGACAAAAAAGCTATAATAACAATGAAAGACGGTACAACTGAAGAAATAAAAATCCCAAAACCAAGCCAAGCCGTACAAATACAAGGAACATTAACTCCTGGTGAGCCGGTTGATTTGAAAATCAGCCTTGATGATTTGAATTTGAAATTCAGCGAATTAGACAAAATTAAATCCGCCAAAATTTCAATCGTAAATAATGCGACAAGAGAATTTGAAACTATCAATTTCGCTCGTCAAGGATCAATTTTAACAGCAACAGAGCCGACTTTCCCGACAAAATCAAGTTTCAATTATGATATTTTTGCATTAGTTATGCTTTTTGGGGTAACGATGTATCTGTCTCAAAAAGTTCTTATGAAAGCTAATGCTCAAGCGGATTTAGACCCTGCACAAGCTGCCATGCAAAAAACAATGTCACAAATGATGCCTCTTATGGTTATAGGTATGTTTATTTTCATCCCTATTCCTGCAGGTGTGCTTTTGTACTTGGTAACAAGCAACGTCATACAAGTTTTACAAACACTAGTCATTGACAAACAACTTGCAAATGAAAAGCCTAAAATTAAAAATGGCGTAATCGAAGCAGAAATAATAAACAAAGACAACTAATCTATGACTTATCAAAATAAAACAATTACAGCAATTACTACCCCGCTTGGTTCAGGCGGGGTCGGTATTATAAGGATTAGCGGAGATAATTCTTTAAAGATTTTACAAAAGATTTTCTCCAAATATCCGGACAAAAAACTTTTACCTGATTTTGTGCCAAATATGGCTCTACACGGATGGATTTTGGATGAAAAAATTATTCTTGATGAAGTTTTGATTACATATTTCAAATCCCCAAACAGTTATACAGGCGAGGATATTGTCGAAATAAATTGCCATGGAGGAATGAATATTGTCAAAAATATTCTGAATTTGACTCTAAAATACGGCGCTGTGATGGCAGAACGTGGCGAATTCACCAAACGAGCCTTCTTAAACGGCAAAATGGATCTCTCGCAAGCCGAAGCAGTATTAGATGTAATTCATTCTAAAACAGAACGATTTTCAAAAATCTCAACTCGCAATTTATCGGGAACTTTATCGAGCTATATCAAAACTCTTCGCTCAGAAATCATTGAACTTCTAGCAAAAATCACCGCTGCTATTGATTTTCCTGATGATGTACTTGAACCTGAATATAGTTTTATCGAAACGCAATTGACAGAATTTATAAATAAAATCGAAAAAGCACTTTCAGGAGCAAAAAGCTCAAATTTAATGCGCCAAGGACTCAAAATCGCCATAATCGGACAAACGAATGTCGGCAAATCATCTTTATTCAACACTCTTTTAGATGCTCAAAGAGCGATTGTCACCAACATTGCCGGGACAACAAGAGATGTACTGCAAGAATCATTGGACATTGCAGGAATTCCTGTCACTCTTATGGACACAGCAGGTCTTAGAGAACTTAAAAATAATTCAAACGCGGATATTATCGAATCAATCGGAATTGATTTTTCCAAAAAATGCCTTGAAGAAGCTGATTTAGTTTTATTTATGTACGATTTAAGCAAAGGACTTGAAGAAGAAGATAAAAAAATTCTTTTGGAAGTCGAGAAAAAACTCCACATAAAAATTGGTTCAAAATCAGATTTGGTAAGTAATTTACCAAAAGATATCTTATGCATTTCAACCAAAACCAATTGCGGGATTGAAGAACTCAAAAAAGAAATTGAAACTCAAATTATCAGCCATAACAAAATCGAAGACAATGAGTTTTCAACCAACCTAAGGCAACAAGAATGCCTTACAAACGCCAAAATTGCACTCGAACATGCATTAGAGGGTGCAAAAATTCAAGAGCTTCAGGATTTGATCTCAATTGATATAAAATCTGCTCTCTTAAATCTTGATGAAATCACAGGCGAAGTGATGACAGATGAAATTTTGACCCATATCTTTGAACAATTTTGCATAGGGAAATAGAAGTCATCTCAAAAATCCAAATTTTCAAATTTGAGGTTTTTGAGATGACGACCTTACAAAAGTGAAAAACCGCGGCAACGAGAGTTTTCGCCGTTTTGAAACTAGCCGTCTGAAAATATCTCCCAAACAAATATACAATACAAAATTTCCGCAAACTATAAAGTCTGCAGAAAAAAGTTCCTTACCAATTAAAGCCCTCAAAAGTGCGTCTCTTCGGGTTTTTATAATTTAATGCCGGATTGCTCTAGCAAATAAAATTCTCTCCATAAGTCTCAAGACCATAGAATGGACATTCATGCAAAAGCTGTTTTAGCGAAAAATAAACTTTTTTCTTTTTTTTAACATCTTGTTCCATCAAAAAGAAATTTTCGACTGTATTATTATATGCATCAGTTGCATTTTGAACTAAAGTAAATTTTTCTTGATATAAAAGTTGTTCGTACATTTCTTTTCCTCTAAAATTTTCTTGATACTTATATAAAAACTAAAAGTATATAAAAATTGTCTCTTTTATATATACTCGTTTAACATCTGTTTACAATTTAGCAAATATTTATGTTTAGAAATTATTAAAAGAATAAAAAAGGTTGTAAGAGAAAAAACATGCAAGTAATAGCTCAAAATATAAGCTTCGGAAGTATTGAACCAAATTCTTATGATTGTATTTATACCAAGAAAAAGAATTATAACGGTGAAAAACCTGATAAGAAAATAATTAGAACCACCAGAAAACATTGCCCAAAAAAAGCAGATATCGCTGATATAGGTGCCGGCGATGGCAGAAATACAATCCCATTAGCAAAATTAGGGCATAATGTGGATGCTTTTGAAATTTCTCCTGTAGGCCGAGACATAATCAGAACAAAAGCTATAAACCTCCCCAATGTAAGCATCTTGCCCTTAAATATAGTTAACCATCAGCCGCCAAAGACTTACGATGAAATATTTATGTCGCACATAAGTCAGCATTTCAACACGGAAGATATGGGAAAGATTTTTGCAAATATTTCAAATGCATTAAAAAAAGGCGGCGTTTTTATCTTTGATGCTCTAATTGATAAAGTTGACAATGTTAAAGCAAATACCTCTACAGACGAATTTTACGGGTATTGCCATTTCAAAAAAGATTTTATCGAAGAATTATCAAAAAAACACAACCTCAAAATAATTGATACCGAAAATTTCAGAGAAAAAGAATCCTGCAGAGGTCACTATTATGGCGCAAGATGGGGATTCGGCGACTATAATGGAATACCTCTAAAACTAAAATGGTTTACATTGAAAAAACTCTAAAAATTCATGCTACCATTCAATAATGAGCAATTCTTATAGTGAAAAATTTAATCTAAGCGAAGCGCAAAGCCTGAAAACAAAATTGCAGGATGAAAATTACTCATTTTGCGACGCTGAGCATGCCATCTGGCGCGCAAAAGGCAAAAATGTCGTAGTAACACTCTATAAAAGCGGGAAACTCCTAGCGCAAGGAGCAGGAACTCAAGATTTTGTAACTGCCCATATCCAAAAAGGACAATTAAGCCTGATTAATGTTCCCAAAAGCAAACAATCTGATGACATAAGCCACGATTTCGAATCCTGGATTGGCACAGATGAATCTGGCAAAGGCGATTACTTCGGTCCTTTAATAATAGCAGGCGTCTTAATAGATAAAAAAAACAAAAAACTTTTTGAAGAATTAGGGCTCAAAGACAGCAAAAAATTGACTGATGAAAAAATATCCAAACTCTCTGTTCAAATCAAAAATAATGCTATATTTTCAATCGTAACAATCAACCCCAACAAGTATAATGCGCTTTATAAAAAATTCAACAACCTAAACAAAATGCTCGCCTGGGGGCATGCTCGAGCAATTGAAAATATCTTGGAAAAAACACCATGCCTCAATGCAATATCAGATAAATTTGGCGATGAAAAACTAATCAAAAATGCTTTGATGCAATCTGGGAAAACTATTAATTTAATCCAAAAAGTCAGAGCTGAAAGAGATTTGGCTGTTGCAGCCGCATCCATAATTGCACGAGATGAATTTGTAAAGAAAATATATTATTTATCAAAAGAGTATAAATTAGATTTGCCGAAAGGTGCCTCCGAGCGCGTTGTTGCCCAAGCAAAAATAGCTAAAAGTAAAAATATTCCGCTTGAAAATATAGCAAAGTTACATTTTAAAACGACTCAGATTCTATAAAAGTAAGTTATTCTAAACTTTTGTAAAGTATTATCAGGTGCGGTTTTGCACAATTGTGGTTTTTTTCTCGATTAAGGTGTTTGCAAGCTCTTTAAAAATTGCTAAAATAAATGTAACGTTTTATCATAAAAAGTGTCAATTTTCCACTTTCACCTGTTTTAAAAGAGTTAACATGAATGGCAAGTCGAAATGTAGTTAATTAAGGAAGTCGAAATTGAATCCTAAACAAAAGGCTTTAGACGAAATTAATAAACAACAGCAGAGTTTTATATTTGGTAGCTCAAATCCTATCTTAGGAGCAAAAGCACCAAAAATAGAGCCTAAAAAGTCTGCAAATAAATTATACGGCGGTTATAATTCATCTACATTCTCATCTATTTCTATAGAAAATCCTGATCCTATAGAACTTTTAAACAATTTTTGCAGTGCTACAAAATATAAAAAATCATCAGAAGAAATATTTTCCTGCCTGCACAATATCGCTATAAACCAACTTAATTTAAATTTTATCTCGATTGGATTTATAAATCCCTCACTAAATTCGATAAATTTAAACATTCTGGACAAAATTAATAATACTTATGCAATAAAAGTTTCTTTGGATGAAATTGAAAACCCGATTATCGACGCGATGAATTCCAAAAGCATAAAATTTACGCAAAATATCGACTTTTTAAATATTTATCATCTAAAAAACACTCCTACAATAATTATTCCTCTAATCTCAAAAGGTGAGCATATAGGGGTTCTGTTAGCCGGCAGTGAAAATCTTACAAACCAAAAAGTCGAAATTTTAAAACTTTTATCTGAATTTGCAACTATTTATATGCAAAATCTCAGATTAAATGCTGTTGCGAGCCAAAAAGTTGACCAAGACTCTCTAACTGGTCTCAAAAACCACCGCTGCTTCCAAGATGAACTTCAAAAACAAATCAAAATAGCAAAAACAAAATCTCAATCCCTATCTGTCATAATATTTGATATCAATGATATTGCCAGAATAAACAGAGAATTGGGACATGCCAGAGGCGATGAAATTATTAAATATATCTCCCAAAAAATCAAAGAAAATATTCGTCCAAAAGACATCGCTGCAAGATATGGCGGTGATGAGATTGCTATCATATTGCCTGATACAGATAATGCCGAAGCAATTTATATGGCTGAATATCTTTGTTATACAGCAACTTGCAACCCTGTAAATGATGAGAAAATTAATTTGAGTATTGGTATTGCAAACTACCCTAATTGCTCCTCAAATCAAGAAAAACTTCTTCTTTTGGCAGAACAAGCTACGGTTATTTCAAAACACAATAACTACAAAGATTGTTCTTTATCAAACATTGTAAGTGCCAATGACATTGATTTCTGGGATGGGGCAGCATTAAAATCTTTTGCATCAGTCATCTCGAAAAGACATGCCGAATTAGGAATAAATTTCGAAGATGAAATCATCAACCAATTCCAAGCAGAAAAAATCGAGTCAACCTTCCATCTTGTCGAAATTGCAACATCTTTATCCGGAGCAATTGAAGCTAAAGACACTTATACAAAAGGTCATTCTCGAGCAGTTTCCATTTTTTCTGAAAGACTGGCTAAAGCTTTGAAACTTTCTGATAAAGAAATTCAAAACATCAAACTGGGAGCGCTCTTACATGATGTAGGAAAAATCGGAATTCCTGAAAATATTCTGAGAAAATCTGAAGAACTCAACGAAGAAGAATGGAATATCTTAAAACAGCATCCTAGTATAGGTGTGAAAAAAGTATTAAAACCAATTGAAATTTTAAAAGACTTAATTCCAATTGTTGAACATCACCACGAAAATTGGGACGGTTCAGGTTATCCTGCCAAGCTAAAAGGGGAAGAAATCCCTCTGGGTGCAAGAATTGTAGCAGTTGCAGATGCTTATCATGCTCTAATCAGCGACAGACCTTATCGAAAAGGTCTTGAAATTTCACAAGCAATACAAATTCTACACGCAGGGGCTGGCATTCAGTGGGAAAAAAGCCTTGTTATGAAATTTATTGAGCTCATTCCTGAGATTTCTACAACTATTTAATTAAGTTTTGTCATTTATAGTGAAATTTATTCAAAATTACGCTATTATATAATAGTACCTTTAGGGGCTTGGTGGGGTGATTTTGAAAAGATTTTTCAGTATATTATTAGTATTTTTTGTCCTTTTTAGTAATGGGCTTTGCGTATTGGCACAAGATTCCATGCCTGTGATGATGGATAATTATCAAAGATATATTTTTAACGGCGGCGTTGAGATAAACGAAAAAGAAAAACTCAACCCTGATATTTTTACGGGAGAAACAACAACTGTAAAAAAAGGTGAAAAACTCAAAATGTCTGTTTCAAGCATATTAAACACAAGCTATGCGGAAGAATACGACGAATTTTTTGCACAAATTACAAACGATATTGCAACCGAAAAAGGTGTAATTATACCGGCTGGCTCTTATGCTCATGGTTCTATTGAAGATATGGCAAAAGCCAAAAAACTTGGCAGAAACGGCTTTGTAAGTTTAAATTTTGACTATATAATGACGCCTGATGGGCGTAAAATACCTATAGAAGCCTCTATGACAACTAAAGCAAATCCTATTAAAGCAACAGCAAAACATGTGGCCAAAGATACTGGCTATATGCTTGGCGGAGGAGCCTTAGGCGGATGGATGGCTCTTAATATGCTCGGACTGCCTGCAGCAATAGTGACCCATGGCGGCACAGCAGCAGCAGGGGCTGGCGTCGGAGCTATTGCAGGACTAAGCATAGCTCTTTCTCAAACAGGCAAAGAAGTGCTTTTGACCCCGCTTGATGAGATAAAAGTAAAAGTAAAATCATCCTTAGAATTGCCTATTATGAGACCTGAAGCTTTTACAGAAGAAGAAATTCTTTGCGAGGGTCTCGACATAAAAATTTATAGTATCAAAGTTGAAAAGGACCCCTTTGGGCAACCAACCATCTTGACTGTTTCTCTTTTGATTGACAATCAGACCAAAAAAAGTTTTTCTGTCTTTGATATGGCTCTTTTGAGCGATATTAAAGATGTTTATTACCCAAGCCCTTTTACCAATACTGATTTTTGGTTCGGCAAAATCAATCCTGGAGATAGAACTTCGACCAAACTTTCTTTTGCTGTGAACAATCCCAAAAGAAAATATTGGCTTGTAATCTATGATACCGCAAGCCGCAAACCTTTTATCAAAGTCTCATTGAATAACGCTAAAAGATATATTGATAACAAGAAAAAGGCTAAAGGATAATATATATACATATCCCTTGAAAATTATTTTTCAGCGAACTATACTTACCTATGGTTAAGAAATTAACCAAATCTTTTTAAAGGCAGGTACCTTAAACTGAAAAATATAATACAAGCAAAATCGGCAGGTTTTTGTTACGGCGTCAAGAGAGCTGTTGAATTATCAAAAGAAATCAAACAAAAAAACCCAAGAAAAAATGTTTATATTTTAGGCGAATTAATACACAACGCACAAGCTATCCAAATGCTTGAAGAGCTTGGCATCAAGACAGTAAATGAAATACCTAAAGACAAAAACGGTATTTGTATAATAAGAACGCACGGCGTTTCACCGGAAATTATCAAACAAATTGAAAATTCAGGGTGCGAAGTTATCGATGCGACATGCCCCGACGTTAAGAAAGTTCAGCAAAAAGCGAGCGAATTGGCTCTTGATAATTATCAAGTCATTATTATAGGAAAAGCGGAACACCCTGAAGTCATCGGTATAAAAGCCCATGCCGATTCACAGAATAAACTTCAGGCAATTGTAATTTCAACGCATGAAGAAGTCCAAGAACTCAAAGAAATCTTAAAGGAATCAAATAAAATTGGCATTGTTGTTCAAACCACTCAAAAAATCGAACTTCTGAACAATATTTTGGTAGAAATAACACCTTTTTCAAAAGAAATCGTCCTCTACAACACAATTTGTACCGCGACAAAAAACCGCCAAAAAGAAGCAATACAGCTTGCACAAAATGCCGAACTTATGATTGTCGCCGGCGGCAAAAATAGTGCAAATACAACCCATTTAGCTGAAATATTAGAAAATATTACAAAAACAATCCACATTGAAACAGCTGATGAATTGAATGAATACAAAGATTTATTAAAAAAATGCCAAAATATCGGCATCACAGCAGGGGCTTCTACCCCAAAAGAAATTATTGACAATATAATTAAAAAGATAGGAGAAAATAAATGACAACAGTATTAGACAAATCTATTGAACAGGCAAAATCTGAATTTGAAAGACTTTTCATGGAATATGATTATAGCTTCAAAGTTGCGGATGTTGTGAAAGGTTCAATCATTAAAAGAGAAAACGACCACTTCTTAGTTGATGTCGGTTCGAAAACTGAAGCAAAATTACCATTCCGTGAATTATCAAACGTTGAATTCAAAGACGCTGAAGATGTAATCAAAGTAGGCGACAGTTCTGATTTTTATATTTTAAGAGAAGCAAATGAGCATGGCGAATTGTTTGTATCTCTAAAAAGAGTTGCTTATGCGCAAAATTGGAATACTTTAGAAGATATCAAAAGAAACAATGAAAATATTACAGCTCGCATAATTTCTTTGGTAAAAGGCGGTGTTGTTGTTGAAGCTTGCGGACTTAGAGGATTCGTTCCATCTAGCCAATTGAGAACAGGCTTCCCGCACGATGGTCTTATCAATCAAGAAATCGAAGTTAAAGTTCTTGAAACAGATGCTAAGAAAAACAAACTTATTTTGAGCCAAAGACAAGCACTTGCCGAGCAAAGAGACCAAATTGTCGGCAATATAATCAAAAATCTTGAAATTGACCAAATCGTTTCAGGTGAAATTGTCAGAATTGCTGATTTCGGCGTATTTATCGACATCAACGGCATTGACGGATTACTTCCGATTTCAGAAATTTCTTGGCAACGTATCAAACATCCTTCAGATGTTGTTAAATTGGGCGAAAAAATTGAAGTCAAAATTCTTAAAATTGACGATGAGACAAAGCGCATCAGCTTGAGTTTAAAAAGAATGGGCGAAAATCCTTGGACAAAAATTCAAGACGAATTTAAAGAAGGTCAAATTATCAAAGGAAGCGTTAACAAAATTACCTCTTTCGGTGCGTTTGTTAATATTTTCCCTGGCGTTGAAGCCCTACTTCCTGTAGCTGAAATGTCGGATAATATGATTAACCCGTTTGATTTCTTGAACATAGGTGATGAACTTGAAGTTCTAATCAAAAAATTCACACCTGAAGAACACAGAATAGGCTTAAGCCTCAAAGATGTGAAAAAACAATAAAAAATTAAACTAAAATACAAAACTGCGAGTGAAATACCCGCAGTTTTTTCTTGGAATTTTTTTATTCGGCTAAAGCTAATGCAGGCAGAACTGCGATTTTACTTTTTGGCAAAGAAATAGTAAAGTTGCTGCCTTTGCCATGATTAGACTCGGCAATAATATCCCCACCATGCATGCCAATGATTTTTTTGGAAATATAAAGCCCTAAACTCGAACCAACTTGTTTGAATTTTTTCTTATTTTTGCCTTTGTATTCAAAAATATTTTGCAAATCACTGTTAGAAAGCCCTATGCCATTGTCTACAAAGGAAATTCTGATATCATCTTTGTTGTCATAAATTCTCACGTTAATATTAGATTTTTCAGGCGAAAATTTGGCCGAATTAGAAAGTAAATTAATAATAATTCTTTTCATTGCCATATAATCTGCGTTGATTTTTTCCTGTTTATTTTCAAAACAAATACTGATATTTTGTTTTTTGGTCTCAAACAAAACTCTGGTTTCTCTTATGCAATCTTGAAGCAACTCATTGATATTAAATTCTGTCGGCAATAATTTAACTTTATTTTTGTCAAAATTATACTTGGACAAAATTGAATCGAGCATAAAAAACATATAATTGCTTGAATTTAAAATCTCTTCCAAAACCTCTAACTGAGTAGGGTTAAGCACTCCGAAATGCCCGTTCAAAAGAAGCTCCATAGCTCTTATTTCTGAGCGAACAGGTGTTTTGAGGTCATGAGTCAAAGTCTCGATAAAACAATCTCTTTCATCCTGCAACGTCTTGAGCTTAAGAATATTTTTCACCTTTGCTTGAAGCTCTTCTGCTCGATATGGTTTAGCTATATAGTCATAGCAACCTAATTCCAGGCCTTTAACGATATTTTTTGTATCAGAGATTGCACTTAAGAAAATCACGGGTATATCATGCGAAACAGGGTGTTTAGAAATAGCCTCTAAAACCTCATATCCATTCATAAAAGGCATCACGACATCAAGAAAAATTATATCAAAATTATCTTCTTCCAAAACATCAAAAAGAGATTTTGGAGAATATAAAACTTTTGAATCAATGCCTATTTGGCTGAGTATTTCAACCAATAACTCGGCATTAACTGGATTATTTTCTAATATTAGGGCTCTACTTTGCAATTCCATCACCAAATCTAAATCATTTCCCAATCTATTCTATTGGCTAATTACTTAATACAAAATTTATAATACTCCTGATTGCACAGATTAGGTATTAGACAGTTGGTTAGTTTAATCGGGTAATCTACTCTTTGATAGCCCCAGCCATTAAACCTTTTATAAAATATTTTTGACCCGCCAAAAAGACTGCAATAACTGGAATTATGGCAATTACTGCACAAGCCATTAATTGACCCCATTCCGTGGTTTCTCTAAAGCTGCCTTTGAATACAGCCAATCCAACAGGCAAAGTCCTCATCCTATCTGAATTTGTGACAATTAAAGGCCACATAAAACTATTCCAACTGGTAATAAATGTGAAGATTGAAAGAGTAGCCAAGGCGGGCATACCAAGTGGTAATGCTATCTTAAAAAATGTCTGAAAATAATTACATCCATCAATTTTTGCTGCATCTTCAAGACTCTTGGGCAACCCCTTAAACCATTGTCTCATAAGGAATACCCCAAATCCGCCAAAAAGACCCGGTACAACCAAAGCCTGATAAGTATCAATCCAGCTTAATTCTTTCATCAAGAAAAACAGCGGGATAATATTAACCTGCGGAGGAATCATCATCGTGACAAGAAAAACAAAAAATAAAAAATCCTTACCCTTAAAATTCATTCTGGCAAACGAATACCCTGCAAAAGCAGAAAATATAACTTGCCCAACAGTTGTCAAAACCGCAACAAAAAGACTATTCAAAAAATACTGCACAATAGGGATTTTTTGTGTGATATCAATATAATTTTGGAATACAAAAGGTTTTGGGAGAAAATTTACAACCCCTGACAAAATCTGAGTAGAACTCATAAAGGATGTCGAAAACATCCAAAAAAACGGAAAAAGCATAGAAAAAGCGCCCAAAATCAAAATTGTATAACTGAATATTAAAAAAACTCGCCTATTCATTTATCACCCACTTTTTTCGAAGTTTCCACTGCAAAAGCGTAAGCATCAAAATAACAAAAAATAAAACATAAGCAATTGCAGATGCCTCACCGACTTTAAAAAACTCGAAAGCGTTGTTGTAGAGCCAATAAACTATTACATTTGTTGAATTCATCGGCCCGCCCTTTGTCATCAAATATATCAGGTCAAAAACCTGAAACGATGAAATAACTGTTATTATCATCACAAAAAATATTGTCGGAGACAAAACAGGAACAGTTATATAAAAGAAATTCTTTATCTCGCTTGCTCCATCTATCTTTGAAGCCTCGTATAGATTTTTGTCAATTCCTGATAAGCCTGCCAAAAAAAGCACCATATTATAACCAATTAATTTCCAAACAGAAACCGCAATCAAAGCCAGCATGGCAATTTTTGGATTGTAAAGCCATTCAATTTTTGCACCCATCAAAAACCAATTTAGTACTCCCCTATAAGGGTCGAAAATCCACTCCCAAACTATAGCTATAACAACCATGGGGGTAACAAAAGGTAAAAAATAAATCGTCTTAAAAATCTCTGAACCTTTAATTTTTCTATCCAAAATCACCGCCAAAATCAAAGGCAAAATCACGCCTAAAATACTTACGCAAACAGCATAATAAAAAGTATTAAAAAGCACCTGATAAAAAATTGAATTGACCAGAAGCTCAATATAATTTTCAAAGCCTACAAATTGTGGGGAGGAAAGCAAATCCCACTTCAAAAAACTTATCGCAAAAGATACAAAAACAGGCAAAATTATAAACAAAAAAGTCCCTAAAAAAGCAGGTAAAATAAAAACCCAACCGCTTACAGCTTCTTTATTAATCATATGGTTTAATCTCTTAAACATTTAACAAGCCTTCAGTTTTGTGATATGTTTAGTATAGCTAAAACTTTAAATAAAGGTAAGAAAAAATGATAACTACAATAAATGAAAAAGCATTCGGAAAAAACGATATCAGAGGGATTTTCGGCGAAAGTGTTACTGCAACTTTGTTCTACTACGTAGGGAAAGCTTATGTGCAGTTCGCTTGCGAAAATTCTGACAAAAAACCTCGCGACATATGGGTTACAGTAGTTCGTGATGCAAGACATCACTCTCCTGAATTGGCAAAATCGCTCAAAAAAGGGCTGACTTCAGCAGGAGCAAACGTTATTGACCTAGGACTTGCGCCAACTCCAATCGGATATTTTTCAGAATTTGCAAATTTAGACTTCGGTTTACCCAAAAAAGTAAATTTGACAGGAACTTTGATTGTAACCGCAAGCCATAATCCGTCTGAATATAACGGGCTGAAAATGACTTTCAACAAATCATCAATGACTGAAGCACAAATTCAAAAAATAAAAGAAATAACTCAAGAAATCGCAAAAAAGAATGACTCAAGCACTTATTGCTACGGGATTACACGCGAAGCAAACATAATTCCTGAATATATTGAAACCATGACAAATTCTTTTGCCAAAGTAGGTTCCGGAATCAAAATTGTCGTAGACAGCGCAAATGCAACAGCAGGAGTTGTTGCGCCTGAGCTTTACAGAGAACTTGGCTGTGAAGTAATAGATATTTTTACAGAACCTGATGGCGATTTCCCAAATCACCACCCAAATCCTTCTGATTTATCAACTTTAAAGGCTCTTCAAGAAAAAGTCCTTGAAGAAAATGCTGAATTCGGTCTTGCTTTTGATGGAGATACTGACAGAATAGGGATTGTTGATGACAAAGGTCGTCCTATTGCGGGAGACAAACTGCTTTTGATTTTGGCACTTGATGTTGTCGAGCAGTTCAAAATCAGAGACGAAGTAGCAACTTTTGTATCAGAAGTAAAATGTTCACAGGTTTTGTATGATGAAATCAACAAAGCTGGCGGACGTGCAATTATGTGGAAAACAGGTCACGGCTACATTAAAGGCAAAATGAAAGAAGAAAAAGCAGTCATAGCAGGAGAAATGTCAGGGCATATTTTCTTTAAAGACAGATACTACGGATTTGACGATGCAATTTATGCAGGATGCAGATTTATTGAAATTGTTGCCAAGAAAAAACAAATTGACCCGAATTTCAAAGTTTCACAACTGGTAGATTCACTTCCTTTCCCCGAAGGCACAATAGATGTACGTCATCCTTGCAAAGATGAACTCAAAAAACCTGTTCTTGAAGAATTAGCAAAAATATTTGCCGAAAATAAAAATATCTTCATCAACCCGATTAAGGATATCATCACTATAGACGGGTTACGATTGGTTTTTGAGGACGGGTATGCAATCATTAGACAAAGCAATACAGAGCCTGTATTTACAATGGGATTTGAAGCTCAAACCATAAAAAATGCAACCAGCTACAAAGATACTATGCTAAATCTTGTTGATGACTTAATTGCAAGGTTCGCTTCAAACTAAAGGAAAAACTATGGACGCAAAAAAAATCATACCGATAATTTTAATTGTACTTTGCACATTGTCATTATTCGTAGGGTTTTTCAACTCCATGCTTAACCCCCAATACAGAGAGGCTTCAACGACTGTTTTTGACGGTAAAATTGCACTGATTCGACTTGAAGGAATTATTGAAGGATCATCTGCAGACAGCGATTTTTTCACCAAAAACTATACCGCAGAAGCAGTGAGAAAAAATCTTAAAAAAGCTCAAGAAGATATTACCGTAAGAGGAATTTTGTTAAAAATAAATTCCCCCGGCGGCACAGTTGCGGAATCTCAAGAAATTTATCAGCTAATTATGGAAACCAAAAAAACAAAACCTGTTTTTGTCTCAATGGGCGATGTAGCAGCAAGTGGCGGGTACTATATAGCAGCTGCAGCAGACAGAATTTATGCCTGCCCTGGAACGCTTACAGGCAGTATCGGCGTGATTTTTAACGCCCCTGATGCATCAGAACTTTTCAGCAAAAAGCTCGGCATCAAAGCTCAAGTCATAAAAAGCGGAAAATATAAAGACATCGGCTCCACCTCTCGAGCAATGACCGAGGATGAAAAAACACTTTTATCAGGAATTATCCAAAATTCTTACGGGCAATTCTTAGATGCAATTACAAAAGGTCGAATCGAAAGAACTGACAGCTACAAAGCCCCGAAAACTCTTTTGACATCTGAAAATTTAAAAACTTATGCAGACGGAAGAATTTTTACAGGCGATCAAGCAAAAAACCTCGGTTTTGTAGATGAATTAGGTACAATGGAAGATACTTATAAGGCGCTCAATCAAGAAATCAGCCCCCGTAAAAAACTTCCCCTCGTCCCATACGGAAAAGGCTCTGGACTGTCTGAAGTTTTTTCAAATATGCAAGAATCAATCACGCCTTTTGATTTGACCAAATCCATGGTGCCGTTCAGCATGAAACATTCACACAAATTATTATACATTTGGGAGTAAAATTATGAGAAATTTTTTAGAAAATATACACGGGATTTTATTTGACCCTCAAAAAACTATCGGGAAAATTATTGAAACACAGCCTATATGGCAAGCTTTCAGCATCATTGTTGTATTGAGCATCGCATCAGCTATTTTGGGGCAAAAAACAGGTTTTACGCAGATGTATGATTTTATATTTTTTCTTGGAAATATCCTCGCTATATTCGTTTCAAGTCTAATCATCTGGTTCACTCTCGCAGGATTTTTCGAAATAACAGCAAGAATTTTTAGTGACGAAAATAATTTCAAAAAATTACTTGCATTGATGGGTTTTTCGCTTCTGCCTTGGATTTTGACAGCCCCGCTAATGCTTATCAAAATCAACCTTCCGCTAATTATAACAAGCATTGTGCTTGAAATTCTTGTGTGGATTTGGTCAATCGTTTTAATATTTTTGAGTGTAAAACAAGTCTACAATTTGAGCACCAAAAAAACATGGCTGTTTTTTGTAATGCCTGTTTTGGGAACTATCGTTACGATAAATTGGATTTCGCAATTCTTTGCAATATTTACAGAATTATTTTAAGAAAAATCGGCAATAAAAAACCGACATTTTGGTCGGTTGAGTTCTTTGTTTGTCCTCTAAGTAGTTAAGCGGTCAAGGTAGTCGGTCAGTTCAAATCTTTTATCTAATAGCCTCTTACTTTAAATATTCCACTCTTATAGATACCCAAACAAAGCCCATATCTAAGATAGATAAATAATATATAAATATTTTAATAATTCGTAATATTATTTAAAAAATCATGAGAATTGTTAAAATAAAACTTAAAATTTATTTAAAAAACTAGCTTTTTTATCAACAAAATGGCAATATATTTAAATCACAGGTATTTATACAAATAGTTAATAAGTTAGGAACTTTTTTATGGCGTATGGCGAATATATCACTACAGTAGGTGATTACCAAAAAAGGTCAAATCAAGACTTGCCCCCCGCTTTGCGTGCTCAAATGCCTACATCTCTTTGCAAAGAAAAAATAAGAATTAACACCTTCAGACGGAATATGCCGAAAAATTCGCTCGAAGAAATAATCTTCTGGAATTTGACCGTCGGATCTTCTGACCAAAAATAATTTTAGCTCCTGTGGAGTTTAATTAATAGGAATTGTTAAAGTTTGTCCAAGTGATATTTTAGAAGGGTCTTTCAAATGATTTATCGCTTGAATTTGTGCAATTCTTTCAACATCGTAAACGCCGTAAAATCTCATCACGATACTATCTATTGTATCGCCGGGTTTTACAGTATAAAGTTCTGTATGAACAGTTGGGGCTTTATTATCAGCGGGTGAAACATTCACGACATCGCCTTTTTGCCAAAATTCTACATCAGAAAAATTATTTGATAAATTATTAAAAGTTGAAGTGAGAAAAAGCGTAACCAAAATACCTGCAACAAAAGATGTGATAATTTGCTTACGAGTCATTTTTTTATTTTTAGAGACTCTGCTAACCTGCCAAAGCAAATCCAAATCTCTGTCTTTGTTATTTCTGACGTAAACGCCGGGTGAATCATCGTAACTAGTTCTATTATCAGACATCATCTGCTCTAGAGCTGCCATCTTTTCTCTTGATAAACCAGTCTTATGGAATGTACTACTTCTCATTTGATAATTCCTTAAATTTTTTAACCAACTCTCCCCTCAAAAAAGGGTTTATTCCTTCACTATAATATCATAAAAAATTTCTACACAATAAGTCAAGAAAATTAATATATTTGAGTGATAATTTGAAATATTTTACTCGTTTTACAAAAAAATATAAATCTTGTATTATTAGAATGTAATAAATCTATAAGAGGGCAAAAAAATGGCAAGAATGGTAAGACCTACTTGGGCAATAAGATGTGTACAATCAAACTGCAAGGCACTTTTTGAAGTTGTAGAGCTTGAAGAAGGCAAACAGCAAGAAGTAATTTGCCCTGAATGTGGCGAACATTACGTTTATCCAATTATCGAAAAAAACTAACGGAAGTACAATAAAATCTCTAAGCTCTCGCTTAGAGATTTATGAAACTGAACGATAGCGACGTAAGAGTTTTTGTTAAAAACTCAACAGGAGCAAAAACTAAAATGACTCAACAAGCAAAACAAAGCGAAAAAGGCTTATTTTGCGATGGCAAAAAATATAATCAATTTAGTCGGCATCTAAAAGAAACTTTTGGCGAAAAAGTCTACAAAGTTACTTTGGATGCCGGTTTTAGCTGCCCAAACAGAGACGGCAAAATCTCTGATATTGGCTGTATTTTTTGCGATGACTCAGGCTCCTTCTCTCAAGCCCACGATAATAAAATTCCTATAAAAGACCAGCTTGAAATCGGCATTGAAACTCAGGCAAAGCGATTTGGGGCAAAAAAATTCATCTCATATTTTCAAGCTTATTCAAACACTTATGCGCCTGTGAAACATCTTGAAAAAATCTACTCGCAAGCTCTCGGGCACAAAGATGTCGTAGGGCTCTCTATAGGCACCCGTCCTGATTGTGTGGATAAAGACAAAATTGCTTTGATTTCTGATATTGCAAAAGATTACTATACTTGGATTGAATATGGCCTGCAAAGCATCCACAACAAAACTCTCGATTTTATCAATCGCGGACACCATGCCGAGGATTTTTTGAAGGCTGTTGAGATAACTCAAAATAAAAACATAAAAATATGCTCACATGTGATTATCGGGTTACCAAATGAAAGCCGTAATGATATTTTGCAAACTGCAAAAACCATCGCAGATATGGGCATTGACGGAGTCAAAATTCATCTGCTTTGCATTCTCAAAAACACTCCGCTAGAAAAAATGTACAATAATGGCGAAATCAAGCTTATGCCTGAAGAAGAATATATCGAAACTGTATGTGATTTTTTAGAGATTTTGCCGCCTGAGATGACTATTCATCGCCTTGCAGGCAATGGCTTAAGCAAAATTCTTGTAGCCCCAGAGTGGCTCGGGCGAAAATTTGATACTTTGAACAAGATTGATGCGGAACTTGAAAGACGCGGTAGCTTTCAGGGGAAATTATTTATTCAAAAACAATAAATTTTTTACAATGCTTGTTCTTTTAATTTTTTGTATTTTTTATAAGAAACCACTTCAACTCCGTTATATTTCAAATGTTTAAAATATGAACGGTAACCGACATTTTTAAATACTAAGCCTGTCAAAGCACCTATTGTATCACCCATAGATGAGTTATCGGTACATTTTACTAGAATAGTATTCTTATCAATTTCCTTAAAATAGCATGAATAGTGTGCATCTAGCCATTTTTTGGATTGCCCTTCTGATATAGCCTTTGATCTTATTAAATTTACAGTTGCAGAATATATACCTTCAGATCCAATATTATAAATATGCTTTTCTGGATTCTTATTAATATAATCAAAATTATTGAACATTATTGATTCATCAAGAGATTTCTCTGCCGTTTTCATATCAGAAAAAATAACGGCATTCTTGGTAAAAGCAAAGCAAGGGTTTGACAAAAGCATAAATAAAACTAAACTATATATAATCTTTTTCATATGATATTTCCTTATCTTTCAATAAACATTCGCATAAGCTATATAATACATTATTTTTTTTCTAAAATTAAAGATGTATTTTCAGCCCCAAAATACACTCTTCTCGCCTTGTGACAAGTGAATAAACGTTTCTTAACGAAATCGAGCGAAATAGGCGAGGACTTTTTCCACAGCCTAGCGAGATGAGTTTAGAAACGTATGAACGATAACAGGCGAGCGTTTTTGGGTACTTTTTGGGCAAAAAGTGCCTCTGGATGAAATCCCCTGCTGAGCTAATACTTGCAAAATGCTAAAATCAATTCAGCATGACAAATAAAAAGTAAAGTTTTTTTAAATTGAGAAAAAAATCTCAATTAGTAGTTTACTTTCAAGCTTGTGCGTACCATAATGTTGTCATAGGGTTATTATAATTTTTAATAGAAATAGAGGTAATAATATGAGCAAACAACTCGATGCAATCATGAAACCAAGATCAATTGCAGTTATTGGTGCTTCAACAAAAGAGCGCACAATTGGTTCTGAAATTATGCTACGTCTTAAAGAATATGATTTTCAAGGGCAAATCTATCCTGTAAATCCAAAAGCGGATGAGATTTGTGGCTTCAAAGTATACCCAACAGTAAATGACATACCTGGGACTGTCGATTTTGCTATCATAATCATTCCAAAACAATTCGTATTAGACACAATTGACCAATGCCACGCAAAAGGCATCCAAGGCGTTTGCGTCATCTCTGCAGGTTTCAAAGAAACTGGAGAAGAAGGTGCTGCTCTTGAATTGGAATTAGCTGAAAAATTAAAATCTTATGATATGAGATGCGTAGGGCCTAATTGCCTAGGCGTTTTAAATACTAATCCTTCAGTTCAGATGGATGCTACTTTCGCTGAAGCTCTTCCTGTTAGAGGCGACATTGGATTTGTTTCACAATCCGGTGCACTTGGCGGCGGCATCTTGAACATATTAAAAGACTTAAACGTAGGTTTTGCGCAGTTTGTTTCTATCGGAAACCAAGCTGACATCAACGCAGAAACTATGATGGAATATTGGGAAAACGATGACGATGTAAAACAAATTTTGCTTTACATGGAGTCTATCGCAAATCCTGACAACTTCAGAAACCTTGCAACACGTATTACAAAGAAAAAACCTGTCATAGCTCTAAAAGCTGGCAGAAGTGCCGCTGGTGCATCTGCTGCGTCTTCTCATACCGGTTCATTAGCTGGTGCTGATAAAGCTGCTGATGCTCTTTTGAAACAATCTGGCGTAATCAGAGAATTTTCTTTGAAAAATCTTTTTGCAACCGCAAAAGTTTTCTCTAACTGCCCAATTCCAAAAAGTAACAGATGTGCAATAATCACAAATTCAGGCGGTCCTGGAATTATGGCAACAGATGCAATTTGCGAGTACGGAATGGAAATGGCTCCTATCACAGAAGCTACAAAAGAAAATTTAAGAAGTTTCTTGCCAGCTGCTGCTTCTGTTAAAAACCCTATCGATATGATAGCTTCAGCTCCTCTAGAGACTTACAAAAGAACTCTTGAAGTTACAATAGCTGATGAAAATGTCGATATGATTATGGTAATTTACTTGCCGTTTATGGGTCTTAAAGACATCGACGTTGCAAATGCTATTATGGAAATCAAAGCGAAACATCCTGAAAAACCAGTTATCGGCGTATTTATGACAACAAGCGATTTCTTCACAAAAATTGCTGAAATGGAAGTCAATATGCCATTCTTTATGTATGCTGAAGAAGCTGCTGACGGAATGTTCAGGCTTGACCAACAACGCCAATGGGAAGCTCGTCCAGTTGGGAACAAACCTGCTTACGATGTTAACCAAGCTAAAGCTGCTCAAATCATCAAGCAATCAATCGCTGAAGGACGTGAGCAACTTACAACACTAGAATCTATCGACGTGTTAGATGCTTATGGAATCAGAGCTTGCAAATACGGCTTGGCTACCAATGTAGATGAAGCTGCGAATACTGCAAATTCAATCGGATACCCTGTTGTAATGAAAATTACTTCAAAAACAATTTCACACAAAACCGATATCGGTGGTGTAATTGTGAATATTCAATCTGAAGAAGCATTGAGAAATGAATACAATGCTCTTATCGAAAGATTAGATGCAAAAAATATGCTTGATGGCTTAGAAGGCGTTATCATTCAAGAAATGGTAAAAGGCAACCGTGAAATGGTTTGTGGCGTAGCGACAGATCCACAATACGGACCGATGATGATGTTTGGACTTGGCGGTGTTTTCATCGAAACAATGAAAGACGTTATCTTCAGAATGGCTCCATTGACTGATATTGACGCAGAAGAAATGATTAAGTCTGTAAAAGCTTACGAACTTCTAAAAGGTGCTCGCGGAACAACTCCTGCTCAAATCGACCAAATTCAAGAAACACTTTTGAGACTTTCTCAACTTGTTTCTGACTTCAAATTTATCGATGAATTGGATATCAACCCACTTCTAATTTCTGAAAAAACCGGCGAAGGCATTGCTGTTGACGGTCGTATCAAAGTTAGAATGAAGGAGGCTCAAGAGGCTCTTTCTGGTGGTTGTTCTTGTTCTTGCTCAGGCGGATGCTGCGGATAAACGATAAATAGCCATTGCGAACGAAGTACCCTAAAGGGTATCCTCCCTTGTAATTTTCGCTTCGCTCAAAAACAAGAAGAGCTACAATCTTATAAAACTTAAAAGGCGGTGGAATTATCCATCGCCTTTTTTAACATAAATTCTTTTGTAACAATTTTGTAATGTTCCGTGAAGAGGGTAAGCAATTTTATTTTTGAAGCCACTTTATAAGCACATAAGTGAAAGTTAATATAAAGGAGAAAATATGAACGTAACAGCAACAGGTTTATCATTTGGCGGAGACAGAACCAGAATTGTTCGAAAAGGTGTAAAAGTTGCAACTGTAAAATCAAATGGTGAACTGATAAAATTTGAAAAAGGCACACAACATGCTCCATCAAAAAACGGCATTCCATGTGCATATGCGGGAACAACACCCCCACCCACAAAAATTGAACATATGATACCACAACCTACGCCCAAGACAGAACCTAAAAATTTCCTACTATTTCATGATGGAAAATCAATATAGCCATAATAAAAATCCCTGAAGTATTCATGGATTTTTATTATTTATTCTTTTTCAGCCTTCTCCGCTGCTTTGCCTTTTGGTTTCATTGTAGGGAAAGCAATTACATCACGAATTGTAGGCGAATTTGTCAAAAGCATAATCAATCTATCAACACCGACACCTAAACCACCGCATGGTGCAAGACCGTATTCAAGAGCTGTGATGTAGTCTTCATCAATCGGGTGAGCTTCTTCATCGCCTTGGGCTTTTGATTTTGCCTGTGCTTCAAAACGACCCCTTTGATCAATCGGATCAGTAAGTTCAGAGAACGCATTTGAAATTTCCCAACCGTTCACGCGAGACTCAAAACGCTCAACAAGACGCGGATTGTCACGATGCGATTTTGCAAGAGGCGATATATCACGAGGATAATCAATAATATGAACTGGCTGAATCAAATGAGGTTCAACTTTGTCTTCAAAAACTTTGTCGATGATTTTTCCCCAAGTATCAGACTCTTCAATCTCAATGCCGATTTTTTTGGCTTGCTCAGCAGCATCTTCCACCCCAAGGTGATTATTAAAATCAATTCCTGTATATTTTTGAACCGCGCCAAGCATAGTCACTCTATCCCAAGGAGGTGTAAAATCAAGTTCTGTATCCTGAAATTGCACTTTTGTTGTGCCAAGAACCTTTTGTGCAACAGTTGCAACCATATTCTCGACCAAAATCATCATATCGTTATAATCAACGTAAGATTCATAAAGCTCAAGCATCGTAAATTCCGGATTGTGACGAGGGGAAAGCCCTTCATTGCGGAAATTTCTGTTAATTTCAAAGATTTTTTCATGCAACCCGCCAACCATAAGCCTTTTAAGGTGAAGCTCAGGGGCAATTCGCATATACATCTCAAGGTCAAGAGCATTATGATGCGTGGTGAAAGGTCTTGCGGCAGCTCCGCCTGCTAAGGTCTGGAGCATAGGGGTTTCAACTTCCAAAAATCCTAAACCTATAAGATAATTTCTGATTTCTTGAATAATCAAACTTCTTTTTTTGAAAGTATCACGCACTTCAGGATTGACTATCATGTCCACATAACGCTGACGGTAACGAGTTTCAACATCTGTTAAACCGTGGAATTTTTCAGGTAAAGGCAAAAGTGCTTTTGCCAAAATTTTGTATTCATTAGCTTTCAAGCTCAATTCGCCCCTAGAAGTACGGCGGATTGTTCCTGTGACGCCAATCATATCGCCGACATCAACGAGTTTAAGGTTTTTAAATTCTTCTTCGCCGATAAATTCTTTGTGGCAAAAAATTTGAATTTTGCCTGAAGAATCCATCAAATCCATAAACATTCCGGTATTTCTCATAGCCATAACACGCCCTGCCACAGAATATTTGTCTTCTGTCTCAACGCCTGCTTCTAAATTCTCATATTTATCTTGCAATTCTTGAGCGGAAGATGTTCTTTCAAAGTGATACGGATAGGGGTTGATGCCCTTATCAACCAAGTCTGTTAATTTTTGAATTCTTGTATTTCTTAATCTTAAATTTTCTTGCGCAGTTGGTGCTTTTTGCTCTGATGTATCCACTTAATTGCTCCTTGCTAAATTCTTATTTGCCTTAATTTTAGCATTAACAAAATAAAATATCGTGCAAGTTTTAAGTGCACAATATTCTACTTTTAAATAAATTTAATTTAGCCAAATTTTCTATTAAGCATTTTCAATTGCAGCATTGAATAAAGGAATTTGTTCAAAGGCACATCCACATTATGTTTTTCGGCTATTTTGAGCATAACACCTTGAATAGCATCAATTTCAAGTGGTTTCCCTTTTTCTAGATCCTGCAAAGTTGAAGTTTTAAAATTCAAGAACCCATCTGACTTCGTAACAAGCATGATTTGAGAAATTTCTTCATCAGAAATATCAAAACCCTCAAGACGAGCGAGCATTTGCCCTTCTTTTAAAGTTTTATAAAACATCTCGACAGCTTCAGGAACATCGTAGAAATACTTCAAAGCTCCTTCAACCAAACAAGTGTAGCCATTATATGCCGTGTTTAAAATTAATTTTTTCCAAAGTTCTTTGTTTATATCATCTGTAACTTCGGCAGGGATTTCAGATTCCAAGAATAATTGTTTCAAATCCTGAACTCTTTGCGTAATCTCACCGTTCAACTCGCCAAATACAACTTTCCCAAAGCCCATATGATTGATATAGCCAGGTCTTTCAAGATGCGAGCTGATAAATACAACTGAACCGATTACTCTATCTGCCCCAAAAACATCCGCTAGAATTTGTTCATTCTCAATGCCATTTTGCATAGAAACAACGATCGCATCTTTATTCAATCTAGGTGCGAGTGATCTTGCCAAAGGCTCTGTGAGGTATGATTTAACACAAAAAAGTACAACATCGACATCTTTTATTGCTTCAAATGCATGATAAATCTTAGGCTCTTTTATATGAATATCGCCTTGAAAGCTTTTAACATAAAGCCCATTATGATAAACCATTTGAACAGTTCGACTCGTACCGACAAAAGTTACATCAACGCCTGCATTGGCCAATTTGGCACCGAAATACCCGCCAACAGCGCCAACACCTATGATTCCTATTTTCATACGATAATTCCTTTTACTTTTAATACAATGTAAATCAAATATACCAGATAAAACACTCCACCTGCAAGTAGTGAATATGGGGACAAAATACCTTTGTTTCTAACAACGTTTATATAAACCACAAAAACCGAAACATAAACCAGCAAAATATTTACAAAAGCATCCATTCCAAGAACCCAAGGCGTCAGGCTAAGCCCTACAGCAGTCGGAATACAACTTTGAAAAACCATTGCCCCTGTGATATTGCCCATTGCAAGAGTATCTTTTTTTGCCCTAATCCAAATCACGCTGTTGAATTTTTCAGGCAACTCAGTTGCTATAGGAGCAATGATAAGGCTCAATATCATAGGATTAATACCCCACAAAATCGAGAAAAATTTGAGCTGTTCAACAAAAAGCTCTGCAAAGAAAATAATCCCCAGCAAAGACAGTATTACCTGCAAATATACAAGAAAAAGCTCGTATTGCGGCAATTTTATAAATCTTGAAAGATATAATTCATCCAAAATATCGGCATCTTCATTTGCCAAACTTTTATCATTTAAAGTTTTATGAACATAAAGCCCATAAAAACCTATTAAGGCAAAGGCTAAAATATGTTTTGCGACGGGGAATGGCAAAAATGACCCTAAAATTGAGATTGAATAGCCTATAAAGAAATATTGCAAATCTCTAAACATAAGGCTTGTATTAATTGGCATATCAAGGGTTCTGCGTTTTGTTCTGGCAAAAACAAAAACTGCCAAACCTGTAACAAAAAATGCCAAAGTTCCAAGCATAAAAGGAGCACCTAAAATAGCTCCGATACCTATTTGTTGCCCCAAAGCAGCATCGCCGCTAAAATATGTCCCAATAATTGCAACCAAAGGCACTATCGTTTCAGGCAAAGCCGTACCGACTGCTGCTAAAATGCTTCCAACAGCTCCTTGAGAAAGATTGAGTTTTTCGCCCAAATGTTCAATTGCATTAGTAAAGACAATACAGCTAAAAACAATCGCAGCTAATACTAAGAAAATACAACTGCTATGTAAACATACTTCCATTTAATGAATTCCTTAACTTTATTTATGCTAGACTTTATTATAATAGCTTAGATAAAGCGATTTGTTAATATGGATACATTATTAGATATAATAAAAAAAACGCAAACCGTTGCCATAATTTCTCATCTAGGACCTGATGGAGATACTTTAGGCTCTATGCTTGGATTAAGATTTATTTTAGAACAATTTTCTCATCTGCAAAAAATAGATTGCATAATCATGGGAAAATTACCCGAAGTTTATGAGTTTCTACCCGGAGTAAGGTCAGCAAAAACAGTATTTGATGAAAGCCTTTTGGACAAATATGACCTCGCAATCAGCGTAGATTGTGCAGCAGAAGATAGGCTGGCAGAGGCTCTTTGTATATTCAAAAAAGCTAAATTTTCGATAAATATTGACCACCATCAAACAAATAAAGGCTTTGGCACTTTAAATATTATCGACCCAAAAGCCTCTTCTGTCGGCGAAATATTATTAGACCTTGTTGACAAACTTGGCTGCCAGCTTACAAAAGAAATAGCGACATGTCTTTATGTTTCGATTTTGACTGACACAGGCGGATTCAAATTCGAAAATACAACGGCAAAAACTTTTTTGGCGTGTGCCAAATTGCTTGAAACTAAAATCAAGCCAGAAGAAATTTATAAAAAATGTTACGAGCAAAAGCCTTTAAAGATGATACTTTTACAGGCTTTAGCAATAAATAATGCAAAATTTGAAGAAAATGATAAAATATCTTATACGATTATATCCAGAAAAACTATTGATGCTTTCGGCGGACAAGACAGCTATACTGACGGCATCTCAGAAGCACTCAGGCAAGCAAAATCAACTGAAATAGCAATAGTTTTGAAAGAAAATCCAAATGGGGACACAAAAATTAGTCTTCGCAGCAAAAATATTGATATTTCAAAAATAGCCGGATTTTTCGGAGGTGGTGGGCACAAGCTTGCAGCAGGTTGTATAATAGAAAAAACTCCTGAAGATGCGATAGCTGAAATTTTGCCTATAGCAAAAAAACAACTTAAAAATTATGAACAAGAGCATAAAAAAAATACCTAAAGTAATTAAAACTTTCTTCAAAGATTTAATTACAAGGGTCATAAAAGATGATTTCCCTGGTATGGCTGCTGAGATGGCCTATATCTTTATTTTGGCATTTTTCCCTTTTATGATTTTTCTTGTCTCGATTTTTGGACTTTTAGGCACAGCATCTCGGATTAGCAAAATTATGGATTTTTTATCAACAATAGCACCGATAGAAGCCATGAGTACCATCGAAAATGTTCTGACAAGCATAATGCAATCATCCTCAACCAGTTTGGCGACAATAGGTTTGGTTGTATCGCTATTTTTGGCCTCAAATGCCACTTCAGTCGCGATAAAAGGAATGAATAAGGCTTATAAAACCAAAGAAACAAGGGCTTTTTGGTATGTAAGATTATTGTCGATGGCACTCGTAATATTAAACGCATGTATTTTATTTTTGGGAGTGAATCTGACAATTTTTGCCCAAATTATTATAAACTCCGTATCACAATACATACTTATACAATCTTCCTTGATTGATACAATCAACACAATATTGGCCCTTCGTTGGCCAATTGCATTTTTGGCTTTATTTGTAATGATATTTTTAAATTATTTCTTAATGCCAAACACCGAAAAAATGAATAAAAGAATAAGACTTGTATACACACTGCCGGGAACTCTTTTCTTTTGTACCTTCTGGCTTTTAGCCTCATGGGGGTTTGGTCAGTATGTCAACAATTTTGGCTCATATGACAAAGTTTACGGAATCTTGGGAGGTTTTGCTGTTTTATTGCTGTGGCTATATTACACCTCTTTGATTATGTTAATCGGCGGAGAATTGAATTATCAAATCTATAAAAAATTCCTCAAAAAATTTAATCTGAGAGAAGAATCCAAACCTCCAAAACAATCCCCGTATCTTGTTACAAAAGTTGAACCTCCACACTTAATGTAGTTGACCAAAATACCCTAAAACATTCATAATTCTATATGAAAAGAGGATTATAAAATGAGAGTCAAACACCTAATAATATCACTATTATTGTTAATATTAATAAGCCAACAAAGCTTTGCTATGAATCAAGAAGCTTATGAATACTACCAAAAAAGCACCATGTTCTATAAAATGAATGAATTTGAGCAAGCTATTTTGTATTTAAAAAAAGCCATTCAAATATCTCCTGATGATGCTCTTTTGCACACAAAATTAGCCGGTTTATACACAGAAAAAGGTCTCTGGGAACAATCTTTAACAGAATATAATCAAGCTATCAGCCTTAAACCCGATGATGCTTTTATTTACATCAGTGTCGGCAACATTCTTGAGCAAAACAGAGACTACAAAGGTGCTCTAGATGCCTACATGCAGGCTCTTAGGCTTTGCCCGAGTTACAAATATAACTATCTTAATATTGCAAATATTAAATTTATGGAAAAAGATTATGCCGAAGCTCAAGATTTTTATTCTAAATTCCTTTATTTTTATCCGAACAATGCCGAATCTAGAACAAACTTAGCAACAATTTATATGCAGAATAAAGAATATCAAAAAGCGTTAAATGAATATGATTATTTATTCACCAAAATGCCTGAAGATTTTAATGATTACACAAATTATTCACAAGCCTTAATAGAAAATAAACAAACCAAAAAAGCTATTGAAGTCTTGCAGCAAGCAATCGCAAAAAATCCTCAAGATTCAAGCACTTACGCCAGTTTAGGATATGCTTATTTTTGTGAAAAAGACTATAAAAAAGCCATTGAACAATACAAAAATGCGCTCAATATAAATTCTACAATCCCAAAAACACACTACAATTATGCAAATGCGCTGGCTCAGGACAACCAAATTGATGAAGCCTTGAAACAATACCAAGAATACCTTAGAACCAACCCAAACGATGCCAATGCTTTATTTAATGTTGCTCTGATTTACAACCAAAAACAAGATTATTCAAAAGCTATTTATTATTTATCCCAAATTCTTGAAAAAGAGCCGAACAAAATTGATGCCAAAAAAGAAATTGCAAATAATTATCATCTTAACCATGAATATCAAAAAGCCTTGAAATACTATACTGAATTACTCGCACAAGACCCTAATAACCCCAATCTATTGTACAATATAGGGCTTGCATATCATAGTTTAAAAGAATATGACTCGGCAATAAATTTTTATTGCAAATCTCTCAAAATTCAAGATGATACACAAATAAAAACCGATTTGGTGCAAGCTTATATAGGCCTTGGGAACCAAAAAACGACTTCCAAAGATTATAAAAGCGCAATAAAATCCTATAATGATGCCCTGATTTTAAGTCCGGCAGAATTCTATGCCTATTCAGGACTCGCTAATGCCTATTATTACTTGAATATGAAAGCAAAATCTGTCGAATGCTACGAAAAAGCAATTTCAATAAATCCAAACAACAAAGAGCTTTTCTCTGCTTACGGAAAAACCCTTGAAAAATTCGGGGCAAATGAAGAAGCCCAAGGAGCTTATGAAAGAGCAATTGAAATTGACGGCAAAAATACTGAGGCGTATTTGAACCTTGGTGATAATTACTTGGCTCAAAACCAGCTTGAAAGCGCGCTTGATTCTTACCAAAGAGTCTTACAAATAGACCCAAACAATGTTTCTAATATAAATAAAATAGCTAATGCTTACAAAGAAAAAAATCAAACTGAAAAAGCACTCGAATTCTATCAAAAAGCACTTCAAATAGACCCAAAAGACCCAAATACATTATTCAACATCGGTTCAATATATTTGGAGCAAAATAAATTAATTCTGGCCCAAACAGCTTTTGAAAGTGTCAACAAAATTAACCCTGATTTGGACTACAACTGCTATGCCCTTGGTTTAACATTCGAAAAACAAGGCAACAAACCAAAATCTATCGAAAATTATGAAAAATTTATAAAATTAAGCGATAGCACCCAACTAAAACTCGAAGTTGAGCAAAAAATCAAAAATTTAAAAACAATTAAATGAAAAAGATAATTCTTCTAATTTTGTTGAGCACAATAATCTTTTGCGGATGCGAATTTGCGACAGACCATGAAAATGCTGTAATATTTTTTAGCCCACAACCCATTACAGCAGAAAGTTTTGATGCCAATAAAGTACAAAATACTTTTGATTGCGGACAGCCTATTTATTTTTGTATCTATTCAAAAACCTCATTCAACTCAAATGAAGGACTTATACAAATTTTCAAAAAAAATCCTGGCACCCGAATATACGGATATACTTTAGAGCAAGGTAAAGATATTTTGCTAAATCCTAGCAAAAACTGTTATACAGACTCTTTTGCAATTTATACCGAAGGCTATTATTTAATAAAATTTTTCAGCCAAAACAATTTTGATGAGCCTTTGGCTCAAAACACCTTGTATGTAAGTCAGTAAAAACTTATACACAACAGGTGAATGTTTTTCCAGCAAATCTTTGTCTAAATATTAATACACTAATCCTTTTTAAAAATTTCCAATAAAAGGCAACGATATATGCTAAATTATATTCCTTTTAACGATACCTATAATATTATTTACGGATTAATAATCCTATTAATTATAGTCGGCATAATGTATAAAGCCTATAAGATGTATCTTGAAACTTCTCAAAAGAAATTTATTTTCTTTGCCTCAATGTTTTTGATTTCCGGCTTATTTGAGTTACTTCATATTTTCATGTTTTTAAACAATCCTTATATAGACTTTTTAAATATTTTTTTAGTTAGATTATATCAAAGCATCGGTTTACTCGGAATTATATTTATTAAAAAAAATCCTCCTGATGAAAAAATTATTCCCCGAAATTATACCCTTTATTTTATTAGTTTCATTGCCATATTAGGCATTGAAAACCTTATGCTTCATTATCATTTAACACAAGAGTTTTTTCCGAATTTACTGAATGGTGTAACAACCTTTATATTTATAATACCGCTATCAGCTTTTATCCTCATAAAATTACTTGGGAAAAAAACTCTTTTTAACAACTTTAATCTGGGGCTCCTTTTTCTCTTAATTGGCAGTATATATATCATAAATCCTTATCAACATATAACTTTTTATCAACATTCAATTCGTTTGTGCCAAATATTTGGCAATCTTTTAATGTTTTTAAATCTCGATGCAATAAAAGAAAATTTCCAAGAATACAGATTAAGGCTCAAATTAATTCTATTACCGAATTTATATATGGTATTATTTTTTATTCTTTTTATTCTTTTTAGCAATTTATTATTTAATTTAAATTTTCCAAATCAAATATACTTTTCCTTTATTTTCTTTTATATCTTATACTTTGTCATGCAATCTATTTTTATATTCAACACAACATCCCCTATAACAAAAATAACGCATAATTTATCTGAATTTGATCCAAACAAAGAACCTCAGCTACTGGAAATAAACGACTCCGATGAAATAGGCATATTAGTCGAACATATAAATAAGGTGGCAGAAACACAATGGAAATATACTCAAGAAATCAAACAAAAACAAATGCAAATACAAGATTTGATGGATAGCCGCGATTCTTTTATTGCAGCTTTATCACACGATTTGAAAAGCCCTATTTTTGCAGAACAAAAATTTATTGAATCTATACTTTTAGAAAGAAAAAATATAAAAGTATCAGATTTTATCGAATACTTAGAAGATATGTACAAAATAAATGATGAGGTTTTAAGAATAGTTAATAACTTGTTAACGGCTTATTATCTGGATTCTCAAAAATTAGAACTTGATTGCGAAGATACTGATATAAATCTTCTTGTAGAAAATGCTCAAAACACATTAAAACATCTTGCAAAAGATGAAAATATAAAATTGTCCTTAGAGTTAATCCCCAAGATTCCAATGGTTTATGCCGACAAAGATATGCTATCTCGTGTAATAACCAATCTTATAAGCAATGCTATCAAACACAGTCATAAATCAGGCGAAATAAAAATTTCTACCATGCAAATTGAAGAAAATATTCAAGTTTCCATACAGGATTATGGAAAAGGGATTCCTGAAGAGGAAAAAATAAATATTTTTCAAAAATACCCAAGCTCAAAAAGAACAGTCGGTACAGGATTGGGGCTTTATATTTCAAAACAGATTATTGATGCGCATAATGGCAAAATATGGTTTGAAAGTGAAATTGATAAAGGAACAATATTTTATTTTACTTTACCTGTTAAAAATATATAGAAATGTAAAGTTAAATTTTAAATGCCTAAAATCCAACAATGAATAGAATAGAATAGAATAGAATAATTTTAGGCAATAAATCTTCCAAAAAAATCTTTATATAAAAGAGAAGAGAAATAAGAGGAGAAAATTTATGACAATACCACTACCAAAATATTCAACCGAGGCATACAAACCTGGTTCAGATGAGGCTAAAAAAGCTATTGCGCAAAAAATATTGTATCCAGTTATAGAAAAAGGAGGCGATGTAGATAAAACTATCGATGGCATGGCAAGATCGGAAATGATGGCTCAAGATGTTTTTACAACTTATGATAAAAACCATAATAATATTATCGAACCGAATGAAATTCCAAAAGAAGATGCTGATCTTTATGCAAAATATTTTGATTTCGAAAATAAAGACGGAAAACCTGACACATCAAAACCTATACCAACCAATTTTGTTGATGCAACAGTAAATTACTTTAAAAAATATTACACTGAAAAAAATAACTCGTCATTAACAAATCAATAAACAAACAAAAAACCTCATCTATCTTTAGCGAATGATGAGGTTTTTTATTTAAATTAGGTCCTTGGCAACGAGCTATCTTTCCGGGAGGTGGCCCTCCGAGTATTGTCGCCGCAAATAGTCTTAACTGTCGTGTTCGGGAAGGGAACGAGTGTTTTCCTATCGCCTTGCCACCAAGGAAATCTTGTATTTAAACCCAAATCTTGGTGAAATTTGAGTTCTTTGGAAGATGCATAATGGAGATAATAAACAAGTAAGGCTCAGGGATTTTGCTTTCGCAAAACTCCATCTTACGATTACCGATAGATAGGAGAAGCCCTCGTTCTATTAGTACCAGTCGGCTACATGTGTTGCCACACTTCTACCTCTGGCCTATCAACCGGATGTTCTTTCCGGGAACTTACTAGCTTAACGCTATGAGAGAACTCATCTTGTGGTGGGCTTCGTACTTATATGCTTTCAGCACTT
>CAYUHE010000009.1:0-58638 GCA_964444415.1 uncultured Gammaproteobacteria bacterium | reverse complement strand
GATCTTTCTGATGAGGCTGTTGTCAAAGAATTTGCCAATCCTCAAAACGTAAAAACACTTGCAAAACAAATAGCAGAAGATATAAGAATTAATGCAAATATCGATTTGGGCGATTGGTTCAAACTAGCAACAAATGAAGATATTGTTGGTAATCCAAAAGTAACGTCTAATTTGCTTAATTAACCTTTTGGTACATATTTATAAGTATCAAGACTTCTTACCGGATGACCTTGAATTTCAGCATCATCTGCGATTTCATTTTTAGGGATGTATGAATAATTGTCTTGAGGTTTAATTTCATTTTGGAATGGATTTGAAACGGTTATCTGTTGGGTATACGCAGGAGCGGGTCCAGGTTGCAATACTTGAATAGGTGGTTGTTCAGGAAGTTTAATTTTCTTGAACTCATTTTGAATTGGTACTGGTTGCAAAACTGCTTTTGGTGCAACTTTGTCAGCTTTTTTGTCTTCTTTATCTTCGTAAGCACCTTTCATTTCATCATATTGAGAAAACGATGGTTTACCGAAAATACTGTGAGAAACTTTCATAAAGGCGTTTCTAAAGGGTACTGTAAGCACCATGCCGACAAGAAGAATTCTACCGACACCGCCGCCGACATCAAGCAAACGTCTGAATTTGTTTGTGAAACCGGCACCTTTTTTATACATCATGAATTTGTCAGGACCAAGAATTTTGGCCGCCAATTCAAGAGGTTTGTGAATTGCATATTTTGTTAATCTTTGAGCCAAAGTACCTTCTTTGCCTGAGAAAACATTTTTTAGAGTCAAAGTACTTTTCCCTGTTGTTTTAAGCATTTTTCTAGTACTTTCAAACCAATTATCTTCTTTGGTTTTTGTTTTTAAAGCATTAAGGAGTGTACTTTTTGATGCATCGGCAGGGACATTAAGCTTCAATTTTTCAATCATTTCTGCTTTTATAGAGGCATCAGAGCTTAATCCTAGGGCTTTTTTCAGTTTACCCATTAGAGAAAGACCGCCATTGCCGTTTAGATAATCTATGTATTGTCTTGCTTTTTTATCATGTTTTAGAGCTTCGTTGTATTTCATAATACTTCTTTGATAAAGCTTGTCAGTTCCTTGCACGCCCATTTTTTGAGCAGCCGCTTTAACAGCTTCATTATTGCGTCCTAAGTTTGCAAGACCAAGACTTTTGTTAAGAGCAACACCGATTGGGAATGTCATTAAATAACCACCCAAAGTGAAGCCTGAGAAGTCTTCCATAAATGCAGATATTGTTTCACCGCACCATGGTTTTTTCTTCATTTCTTTTATTTGTTCTGGTGTCAAGTTTCCTTGAGCTAATTGTTTTTCTTTTTCTTTTTTTGCTACATTGGCTTTAGTACAGGCATTGTAAGCTGAAATTAGACCAAATACGCTCATAAACATTGCCATTCTTCCGCCAAGCAATCCGCCGCCTGTGCCTTCCATCATCATCAATGAAAGTTTGTTGAATGCTCTTGAGACAGGGCCAAGTTTTTTTGTTCCGTCATTAAAGAATTTTGCTTTTGAAAGTGCAGAATTCAAGTTTGGAGTTGTACCAAAAAGCTTATCGATTAATTTAGCTGTTCCTTTGCTTTCTCCAATTTTCACTTCTTCTAAATGTTTTGCAGAAATCCCTTCAAGGCAGCCATTTTCAACAATTTTTCTTCCTGCTTGGGCTCTTGATAATTTTTCTTCTTTGACATCTTTTAGGACTTCATCAACGAATTTTTTTGTCTTTTTATCAGTAAAAGCATTTTCAGGAGCTTTTTCTAAGAATTCTACAAATTCATCAAAAGCTTCAGATCCTTTTCCTTCTTCATAAAATTTGCCCATTGACCATTGAACTTTTGAGCCTTCTTTATATTTTTGCGCAACTTCTTTCATTGCAGCAGATTTTGGGCTTTTGCTGATTTTTTGTTTCAATTCGCCCATTTTTTCAACTGATTTTTTCAAGAAAGGAGTTTTTTCAATTACAGCATCTATTTTTTCGCCTAATTTGAATAAAGGAGCATGTTCAAGTGCTTCAGCATGCGAAATGCCATCTTTTAATTTATCCAGATTTGGTCTTACAAGGTAATTACCTAGTCTTGTAATGCCTACGGCAGTAGCAAGCCCCATAGCAAAATTTTGAAGTAAAAGCCAAGGATGTTGCATTACATCAAATTTGCTGGCGACATATCCTGCATTGGTGTTGTTTATAGCAACTTCTTTTGCAGTACCGTAAGACTGCTGTTGCTGAGCAGCATTTTGTTTAGCCTGAAACTGCTGTTGCTGAGCTTGTTTTTGGATATATATTTGATTATTTGAGACTTGATTATCCAAGATACACCTTACACATAGCTAACCTATTCACTATAATAAAAACGGTATAGCGCAAAAAATTGACTTATTTTTAGCTAAAGTATTAAGGATTGTTAATCATATGTAATATTAAATAACATTTAATTTACATAAAAGTTTGTAGTTACATCTTTTGCAAATTTCGGTAGATTGTTTCTTGCAAATGGCTTCAAAGCGCAAATTTTGGATGTTTTTGTAAGTTTCAAATATTTTTTCTTTAATCAAAATATCATCTTCTTCGCAAACTTCTTTGATGTAATTTCTTTCAAAATCTTCGACATAAATTACGCTGACATGAGAAACTTTTTTATCGGGATGTTTCAATTCAAAAGCCAATTTGTAAAAGCGGATTTGGTCAAGATGTTTTTTATCAGCAGTTTTACAAGCACCAGGAGATGAGCCTGTTTTGTAATCAATAAGAAAATATGTCCCATCATTATTGACTTCGATTCGGTCTATTTTGCCTGTAAGTTTGATGCCATCGAGCTCAAGGAACCCAAGATGTGATTCTATTTCGCTGATTCTTTTAGGAGATATTGCGCTAAAATGAGGATAAAATGCTTCTAAAGTTTTTTGCCCTCTTTCAAGCAAAGAGTCATGCACAAGGGTATTTTTGATTTCCATTTTTTTGAGATTTTCTTCAAATTCAGCCAAAATTTCTTCTAAAGATTGGTAACATTTATTTTTTATCGCAAATTTTGCCGCGTCTTCAAGAGTTTTGTGGATTGCGTTTCCATAGTCAATGTTTTTGGTATCAAATATTTTAGACGGAATTCTGTAAACTTGAGAATACAAAAACTGGCGGGGACATTTGTCGTATTTGTCTATTGAACTTGGACTTAATTCTATGTTTTTGATTATTTCTTTCAGCTTGTCCCCGAGGTGTATTTTGTAATCAAAATTCAATTTTTTGAGAATTTTGTCTTCTTCTTTCATAAAAACGTTTTCGGGGGTAAAAATTTGAGAATGGATTAAATAATTTTGAGCAGAAATAGCTTCAATATATTCGCTCAGAAAATGAGGTCTTTCATTTATTGAAGCAGGGAAGCTAATGTAGAGCTTATGTTTTGCCCTTGTCATTCCGACAAAAAGCAGTCTGAGTTGTTCGGACTCTTTTTCAAAACTTGTTTTATCAGCAGGGACTTTTAGCTGCTCTGGATTGCTGTATTTTTCCCATTTTTTTGCGCATAATTCAGGCATAAAAACATACTCAAATTCTCGCCCTTTCGCCCCGTGCAAAGTCATTAGCTGTATTGCATTTTGTTTGGACTCATCTTTTCCTATGTCAATATTTAAGTCATTTTGATAAGCAATATCTAGGTGTTCAAGGAATTCATTCAAGAAAATAGATTTGTGGATTTTTTGAAATCTTTGAGCTTCTTCAATAAGTTTTTCAAGTGCATTTATGTTGTCTTTATTGTCGATTTCAGAATTGCTGTAAAACTCCAAAATCCCTGTTTTTTCTATAACTTCTTCTATTAAATTTTTCAAATCTGTCTTTGAAACTTTTTGTTTTAATGTATCATAAGTTGCTACAAAATTGTTGATTTTTTCGGGTTCTTTCCATTGATAATCCTTGTTTGCTTTGATTAAAGATATGAAATCACAGGATTTTTCAGATCTGCTTTTTTCGAGTAAAATCCCGTAATCATAAGGATTGAAGTCAAAAGGATTACACATCGGAAGGGCAAATAGCTTATCAGAGTGCATCTCAGCATTACAAAGAGCTTTAAGATAAAAAATAGCTACAATGGATGCTTCAATTTCAAAAATATGTTTATTTTTGGTTAGTTGAGCCGGAATTTCTTTAGCTTTGAGCAAATCCATAAATTCTTTTGCGGTGTCATTTTTTTTGACCAATATTGCAATTTCAGAGAGGTCTTTCAGCCCATTTTTTTTGGGGCAATCTTCAGAATTGATGATTTTTTCAATCTCTGAAACGATAAAGTTTTTTTCTTGAACATCTTCAGAAAATTCGCAAAGATTAATTTTAGAATTTAGATTTTTCAGAGATTCATTTTGAGAGGTAAGTTTTTTTGAAATTTCAAATTTTGAAAACTCATCATTGAATTCAATTCGGCTTTCATCTTGAGAAATCACCTGATAGCTTAGGTCTAAGATGTTTTGCGTGGAGCGAAAATTGTTTTCAAGGCAAATTACTTTTGCCTGTGGGTAATAACGCAGAAATTTTTCCAAATTGTCGCTTTGCGCGCCTTGAAAGCCGTAGATTATTTGATCGTCATCTCCCACAACGAATACATTATTGCTTTTAGAACCTTCTGACAGCTTGAATACAAGCTGGTTTTGGGCAAAGTTGGTATCTTGGTATTCATCGACCAAAAAATATTGATATTTTGAGGCAACTTTTGCCAAAAAATCAGGATTTTGCTCGAAAACATCGAGAACAAAATTTATCATATCGTCAAAATCGATATAGTTTTTTTCTTTAAGTTTTTTGGAATAAATTTCAAAAATTCTCCAGACATCTTTGGCTTTGCCGATATTTTTTTCAAATCCTGACATTTTTTTCAAAAGGGTTTTTGTGATAGTTTTCTTTTGAAATTCTTTTCCCTCTTTTTCCTCAAGAGCCTCTTTTAATCCTTCGCCAAAGGTTGTTGATGTTTCTAAAATTTCGAAATAGCGTGCTTTTGAGGTACGTGTTTTTTTGATTTCGCTGATAGCAGAGAGTGTCGGTCTGATGTAATGATAAATATCACCTTTTTCGGTTCTTAAAAATTCGGGATTTTCGGCCTCGAAAATCTCTCGCATTATGCGGTATTTTGTGATTTCATCCACCAAATCAACGCCCTCCATCATATCAAAATAAGATGGGTATTTGTGGATTATTTCACTGCAAAAAGAGTGGTATGTGCTGATTGTAACACCTAATGAGGCTTCGCCTACTTCAGCTTTAAGTCTTTCTTGCATTTCTTTGGCTGCGGTTTCTGAAAAAGTAAGACATAAGATGCTTTCAGAGGCGATATTTTTTTCTAAAAGCATGTACTTGAGCCTTTGGATTACCGTAAAAGTCTTGCCAGTACCGGGTCCTGCGAGGACCATAATAGGTCCTGCAATTGTGCTGACGCATTCATTTTGGCTGTTGCTCAGAGTTTTTAACACCGTATTGACCTTTCGGAAATTAATATATCTATTTTACACGAAATAAAGGTTGGTGTTATAATCGTAAAGTATCGGAATTATAGAAGCTAGGATTATAGAATAGAGGACATTTTGGACAATTTAAATATTTGTTTTTCTTCTGATGATAATTACGTTCAGCATTTAGGTACTGCTGTTACTTCAATTTTGGTTAATGGGGATGCGGAAAATAATTACAATTTCCACATACTTGATGGTGGAATTTCTGATGAAAATAAACAAAAATTATTAGAGCTAAAAAAAATAAAAGATTTTAATATAGAGTTTTATAAAATTAATTCTGATGAATTTGAATGTTGTCCTTTGAATAGGTTTTATATTTCTTTGGCTACTTTTTATAGGTTTAAAATACCTTCTTTATTGCCTAAGTCTATAAATAGAATTTTGTATTTGGATTGTGATATTGTTGTAATGAAAGATCTTAAAGAGATGTTTTTTACAGATATAGGGGGATGTTTTGCAGCAGTTGTTGAAGATGAAGGAAGTATTCATCAAGCAGAAAGAATGAAATTTCTTACATCACATATATATTTTAATGCTGGTATTTTGCTCTTAAATATTGAAGAATTACAAAAATTCGATTTTGAAAAAGAATGTTTCAGGTATTTGGAAGAAAATAGAGAAATTATAAAGCTTCAAGATCAAGATATTTTGAATGGTGTTTTCTTGGGTAAATGCAAGTATTTGCACCTGCGTTGGAACGCAAATGGGCGTATTTTTATTGAGAATAATTTGAGAAATAATTATACGGAACAAGAAATTTTTGAGGCTACTACAGACCCAGGTATTTTGCATTTTACAGATGTACATAAACCTTGGGTGGATACTTGCAAGCATCCTTTACGCAAAGAATATTTAAAGTTTTTGGCTATGACTCCATGGGCTGAAACCCCTAATCTTAAAGAGTTACCTCGTTAATTTTTAATAAAAAAAGACGGCGACCTAAGTCTACATCTTTTTTTTAAAATTATATACTTTAAAAGTTATTTCTTTTTTTTAGTTTCTTCTTCGGATTCAGAAATTTCTTCTTCTTGTATCTCTGGTTCTTCTGCAGCTTCTTCAGCAATCTCTGATTCCTCAGGATTTTCGCCTTCAGAAATTTCTTCTTCAGAATCTTCCTCTGACTCCTCTTCATCTTCGGAGTCTTCTTCTGATTCGATTTCTTGCAATTTAGCCAGTCTTTTTTGTTCAAGTTCTAAAATTGCTTCTTCTTGCTCTTCTTTTGTTTTGGCACGAATGATAGGAATACTTGCCAAAAGTGCAATTGCATCACCTTCTGATGCCAAGTTTAAATCAAGAGCTTCTGTATCGATTACAACGTATTTGGAAATGACTTCAACAAGCTCGTCTCTCATTTTTTCCATAGTTTCTGCAGAAAGATTTGTTCTGTCATGCATCAGTACAAATCTAAGGCGATTTGTGGCTGTTTCTTTCGAGCTGTCAGTGCTTTCCATTGTTGTGGACAAGAACTGTTTGTATTTGTTTTTAAGTTCGTTAAATATATCGTTTAATAATGATTTCATTTTACAACCCCCTACTTCTTCGCCACAAATAGGCTTTTGATTTTTTCAAACCAGTTTTTAGGCTCTTCTAAGTCCATAAAAGGAACATCTTCACCGATAATTCTTCGGGCGATGTTCATGTAAGCCTGTCCTGCTTTTGCCTTCTCATCATGCACAATAGGTTCACCTTTGTTGGTGCTTGTGATGATTTCTGTATCTTCAGGGATTATTCCAAGTAAGTTGATGGATAAAATATCTACAACATCTTCAACACTCATCATATCATTTGCCTTAATCATATTCGGGCGAACACGGTTAAGGACAAGTTTGTACGATTTAACATCTTCTTTAGCTTCTAAAAGCCCGATAATTCTGTCAGCATCACGAACGGCGGACATCTCAGGTGTTGCAACAACGATTGCTTCAGAAGCACCTGCTACAGCATTTTGGAAGCCTTGCTCGATACCTGCTGGAGAATCTACGATAACAAAATCGTATTTTTTCTTTAACTCGTTGCAAACATCTTTCATTTGTTCAACGCTAACAGCTGATTTATCACGTGTTTGGGCTGCTGCAAGCAATACCAAATTTGGATTTTTTTTGTCTTTTACCAATGCTTGTTTAAGTTTGCAATTTCCTTCAACAACATCGACCAATGTATAAACAATACGGTTTTCTAACCCCATTAAAAGGTCAAGGTTTCTAAGACCTATATCTGTATCGATTAATGCGACTTTGTGGCCAAGCTTTGCAAGTGCAGTACCAATATTGGCACTGGTTGTAGTCTTACCTACGCCGCCTTTTCCTGATGTAATTACTATTACGCGACCTTCCATTATTCCTCCTAAATCTGCTTTTCAGTGTTTAATGTATAAATAAATATCCCACCGTCTTTGACTCTTGCTTCTTCCGGCGTGAATGTATCTGTTTTTTCTGTAAATTCAATGTTAGCCCTATCAGGGCGTCTTGCGAAGAATCCTGCAATGCGAAGCTGTATAGCATCGATTTTTAAAGCTCGGATAATAGCAGTTTCATTGCCTTTTGAACCTGCATGAGCAATGCCTTCTAAAATACCCCAAATTGTGATATCTCCTGAAGCTACAATCTCTGCACCACTGTGACAATCGCCTATAAGAACCACATTTCCGTCAAAATTTACAACTTGTCCGCTGCGTAGAGTTTGTTTGATATAAACGGTGTCGCCGATTATGTTTTCTTTGGCTTTTTCATCAATTATGAATTCCTTTTCAGGCTCTTCTTGTTCTTCTAATTCTTGTATTTGGGGTTCTTTAATTGTTTCTTCAATGATTTCAAGAGTAGTGTCTTCTTGAATTGGTTCTATAATTTCTTTTTTTTCTTCATATAAATTTGGTTCAAGTTCAATGTATTGCATTTTGCTTAAAATATTCTCAGGAATTCTGTCTTCAAGGTCTTTTGCCACATCTTTGACTTCAGGAAGCAAATTGTCCAAAAGTTCTTCGTGCTCATCAAGAGCTTCTTGAGTAGAGGCGAGATTGCTATACATGGTTTCATTTTGAGAAATCATTTCAGAGATAACGTCTGAAGAACTGTTCACAATTTCTTTGATTGTTTCTGCACGGCTTTCTGCCGCTTTTTCATCAATAACCTGGATTCCCATTTCTAGTGCCGCTAATTTTGTTGTAGGACTTGAACTATGAACAAAATTCAATTCCGAATTAACGCCAAGTACGAGAGACTTTAGGCCTAATAATTGCGGACGTTCTAAGTCAATTTCTCCTAAATTAAGAATAATTTTTTTGTCGCTAAAAATACCTGTTTCAAGACTTTTGCCCAAAGAAAATACCATATCGGCAACATTTTTCGATTGAGAAATATCTATATAACTGTTTTCAATTTTTGAACTCATAAAAATCCTTCTTTCATAGAAAGCTAATAAGGGTGTGCAATTGCAGATTATTTTTCAAAAAAGACCTTATTGAAATTGTCCTTTAATAAAGAATATCGCAACCAAAGCTTAAAGACAATTTAATTATTACAATAAGTTAAGAGCATTACACTTCTAAAAGCTCAATTTCGTTTGTATAAAAATTGTAATGAGCAGGCAGAATTTTTAATTCATTTTCTTTGATTTTTTTCTTTAATACGGGGATTTTTTTGAGTATTTTTACATCTTCTAAAGTCGCTACTTTTACACCTTCAGAAGCGCTAAGATTTTTTTTGTCTTCTTCTGTAAAATTTCTGCTTACGTGGTCGCAAAGTTTTTTTATATCTTCTGATAAGTCAGCTTTGTCTCTTAAAATACATTCCATAACACCACAATTGTCGTGCCCCAACATAAGTATCAATTTTACGTTTAGAGCCAAAATTGCATATTCGATAGTTCCAAGCAAATCAGGATTCAAGGCCCCTGCGGCTACTCTTACGACAAAAATATCTCCTAACCCGCAATCCATAATGATTTCGGGGCAAACTCTCGAGTCCGAACAGGTGATGACAACTGCAAAAGGTTCTTGTTTATCAATTATATTTTTTCTGTGGTTATGACAAGTTCGTGCTTGAGGTTTTTCGCCATTTACAAATCTTTTATTACCATCAAGTAGCTTTTTTAAGGCTTCATCATGTTTTAGCATTTTCTCATCTCTCCTAAATAACTTGCTTTTTTAAATCATAGCATAAAAAAAGACACTAGGAGTGTCTTTTTAGAGCGTTATCTTTTTTTCTGGGGGCATTGAGCAGAAGTTTGTTATAATGGCTTGAGTCCAGCAAACTCAGGTCTCTTGATGTTCGGTTTTTATGGTAGAATATTTTCGGTTCTTCAGCAATTTTAAATTTTTTACTCATAATTTTAAATCCTTTTTTTGTATTTTCCGACTTAACTCCTTTACTTTGTTTTGTTTTTGATTTCTCTAAACTCAACAAGGCAAGGAGTTTCGTCGTTCAGGCAGAGCCTGCAATATTTAGGGTGGCTCATTCTCGAACCTTTGCTAACAAGCAGAGGTTAACAAGATGAGCCTATATTTTAAAAATTATTTATGTACATATTTTGTGCATTTATCCAATTTTCTTGAGGTTTTGTGTTGTATGCTCTTTCGTGAAGATAGTATGCGAGCAAATTTAGTCTTTGATTTACAAATTCTTTTGCCTGCAAATAGTCCGAAATAGAGTCAGCGTGAGTTCTCATGTGAAGCAGATATGCTTCTTGTTTGATTTTTTCTTCAAGAAGTTCTTCTCTAGTTGCAGCGGACCAATTGTGGAGAGAGTCAAATTCAGGATGCTCAAGATGTTTGAAATATGCTCTTTCAGCTATATTTTGATATGTTACCATAAGCATAAATCTCCTATGTTGAAAATCACTACCTGTATAATACCAAGTGGAGCAGTTTAATTAATTCGCTAAAATGCTAATTTTAAAATATAGCCTTAAAGGTGAATATCTATTAAGAAATAGCCCTTAATGTCTGTTAAATATTAAGATTTTTGGTGTAATAGACCTGAAAGATAAAATCGGGTATTATAATTCAGTTAGAATTTTCAAAAGGAGAAAAAAATGCTTAATAAAAGAATTGAAAAAATAATCAACGAACAAATCAACGCAGAAACATATTCATCATATTTATATTTGGCAATGTCTGCTTACTGCTCAGAACTTGGGCTTGCAGGTTTTGCAAATTGGCTTAAAATTCAGGCTAAGGAAGAGTTGTTTCATGCTGATTTTATGTTCAACTATTTGATAGAACGTAATGGCAGAGTGGTTCTTGAATCAATCGAAAAACCTCCTGTTCAATGGAATAACGTAATTGAGATTTTTGAAGAAACTCTAAAACATGAGCAGTACATTTCTTCAAGAATTAACGATATTCTTAATGCGGCTCTTGAAGAAAAAGATCACGCTACAGCTTCATTTTACAAATGGTTCATCGATGAACAAGTTGAAGAAGAAGCTACTGCTACTGATGTTTTGAGCAAATTGAAACTTACAAAAGCAGAAGGTTCAGCTTTATTTTTTATGGATCAAGAAATGCAAAAAAGAGTTTTCGTTCAGCCAATGCTTAAGTAATTGAATAGCGACAAAAAAGACCGACTTTTTAAGTCGGTCTTTTTTTACGGGTTATTTTTTATTTATCATCTAATGCTGCGACGCCCGGAAGAGTTTTTCCTTCGATAAACTCTAAGCTTGCACCGCCGCCTGTTGAAATGTGAGAAAAAGCATCTCTATCAAGTTTGAATTTTTCGACAGCAGCAACAGTATCACCGCCACCAAGAACGCTTTTAGCCCCGTTTTTTGTAGCTTCTGCAACAGCTAAAGCTACGGCTTTTGTACCTTCTTCAAATTTGTCAGTTTCAAAAGCACCCACAGGTCCATTCCAAAGAATTGTTTTTGATTTTGAAATTACATCAGTGATTTCTTTAATCGCTTCAGGGCCTGCATCAACACCTTCCCAGCCATCTGGAATAGCATTTGAAGGAACGAATTTTACGTTTGCATCATTGCTAAAAGCATCTGCTACAAGGACATCTTTTGCGATAATTAAGTTTACGCCTTTAGCTTTTGCTTTTGCGACCAATTCATTTGCAAAAGCAAGTTTGTCATCTTCGCAAATTGAGTTTCCGATTTTTCCGCCTTCAGCTTTTTTGAAAGTATAAGTCATACCGCCGCCTAGAACGATGTTATCAACTTTGTCGATAAGATTTTCGATTACGCCGATTTTTGTAGAAACTTTGCTACCGCCAACTATTGCAGTGAAAGGTCTTGCAGGATTTTGAAGCAATCCGCCGAGAGATGAAAGTTCTTTTTCCATCAAAAGACCTGAAACAGCAGGTGAAAGCAAGTGGGCAACGCCTTCAGTTGAAGCGTGCGCTCTGTGAGCCGCTCCAAAAGCATCATTCACATAAAAATCAGCCAATTCTGCAAGTTTTTTTGCAAATTCAGGGTCGTTTTTTGTTTCTTCAGGGTAGAAACGAATATTTTCGAGCAAAGCCACATCACCGTCTTTCATTGTTGAAAGCTGTGATTTTACTGCATCACCGATTGAATCATTTAATTTCAACACAGGTGCTTTAAGCAGCTCAGAAAGTCTTTTTGCTACAGGGTCAAGAGTCAAATCAGCATTATTGTCGCCTTTTGGACGTCCAAGGTGAGCAACCAAAATAACTTTGGCCCCTGCATTTTTAAGGTATTCGACAGTTGGGATGATAGCTCTGATGCGGGTATCATCGGTTACATTTTTGTTAGCATCCAACGGTACATTCATGTCAACACGGACTAATGCACGTTTGCCTTTAATATCTTTTAGGTCTCTTACAGATTTCTTCATTGAAAAACTCCTTCATTTGTGTACGCCATAGCTTAATTTTACAAAATAAAGGAGGGATTACAACTATTTTATGCAACAAGGCGGGTTATTGCTCTTGAGATTATTGATTGAGCCATTTGGGTATATGTATTTATATTTTCGTTATAGTCACTTCTCAAAGGCTCATTAGGAGGATTTTTTTTCATAATTTCGCTGTGGAATAAAAGATGTTTAAAAAGTTGTCTTTCTGGTCCTGATTTTAATTTATCAAATACTCTATCACCTTCAACTTTAAAAGCTTTGATGTCATCTTTTATACTTGACATTTTATCAGAAGCTACCAAGGCTCTGCCTTCAGTTGAGATTTTTTTAAGTTTTTCAAGAGCATTAAAAAGTTTTACGTTCCAGTCTGTAGTTGCATCACCGTGAGAGGCTTCTTCTACAAGCGTGGCGGTTTTTTTGCCAAAAAGCTGTTCTATTTTTTCGGTGGTCCACCCTTTTATATCATCCACTACATCATGCAAAAAGCCTGCTGAAACAGTGTCTTCGTCATATCCTGATTCTTTTAGTTTGTTTCCGACATCTTCGCAATGTTTGAAGTAAGGAGTTATGTTATCTTTTCTGTATTTGCCTTCAAAAAGTTTTTGAGCCAAATTATAAGCTTCTTGTTCTTTTTTTGTGTACTGCATTTTTAGGGAAATTGAAGTAAAGCAAACACTATCTACACTCAATCTGTTTGAAAAAATCATAGTTTGAGTTTTTGCCGCAGGTGGTTGCTGTTTTGTGGTAGAAAATTTATGACCTAAAAAAACTTTCACAATTTATATATTTCCCCATAACCTCTATTATATTTTAACTTAAGCATAGTTGAAATATATATAATTATTAAGGAATTGTAATATTTTATGGAAATAATATTGTATAATATTGGGGTAGAAAAAATATTATTTTTCTATCATATCAATTCTTCTTTGGTGGCGTCCGCCCTCAAATTGTGTTTTGAGCCAAGTATCAATAATATCAAGAGCTAAGTCTGTTCCTACTACGCGGCCTCCAAGTGTCAAAATATTTGCATCGTTATGCATGCGGCTTAATTTGGCACAATAAGCGTCTGTGCAAGTTACAGCTCTAATTCCTGAAACTTTGTTCGCTGCGATGCAAACGCCAAGTCCTGAGCCGCAAACAATAATCCCTTTTGTGAAAGAGCCTGTTGCCACAGCTTTTGCAACTTCTTTTGCGATGATAGGGTAGTCTGCAGGCTTATTGTCAAAGCATCCAAAATCTTTGTATTCATAATTGTTTTTTGCCAAAAATCTTTCGATATAAGTTTTTAACTCATATCCGCCGTGGTCTGAGCCGATTGCGATTTTTTGTTTAGCCATAATCACTCCTGTAAGTTTATTGCACCTTGCCTTAAAACTTTGTATTTATCATTGTCTATTATTATTACTGTAGATTCAATACCTTGTGACGCAATTGTAAAGTCGTTTATTATAAAATCCACTTCGCTTCCTACATAATCTTGAGTTTGTTCAAAATTAATCGCAGGAGGTTCGCCAGACAGGTTTGCACTTGTTGTGGCAAGTGGGCCTGTGTGTTGCAGAAGTTCTAAAAGAACTGGATGGTTTGGAATACGAAGACCGATAGAATCCATTCCTGATGAAATATCATCTGAAAGCAGAGGAGATTTTTTGACAATGATAGTCAAAGCCCCAGGCCAGTATTTGTCCGCCAATTTTTTTGCTATAGGTGGAAAATCTTTGATATAGGGCGAAAAATCATCCATGTTTTCGCCCAGTAGAATAAGAGGTTTTTTGCCGTCCCTTTTTTTTATGGAGTAAATTTTTTGGCATGTTGTTTTGTTATCAGGCAAACAACCTATTCCCCAGACTGTATCGGTAGGGAAAGCGATTACTGCTCCGTTTTTTAATTTTTCGCAGTATTCATCAAGTTGTTTTTGTGAAAAAAAACTCATTATTGTTGATTAAGCGTTGTGATAACTTCAGTTGTAATATCAACTCCGCCATAGATGGTAGTCTTTTTATTCAGAACAACTGAAAGACTTTTGTCGGCTGCAATTTTTTTGATTGTAGTCATCATTGTAGCTTCAAGTTTTTGTTGCTCTGTGGCGTACCATTTTTTTGTTTCTTCAACTTTTATTTGAAATTCTTTTACATATTTATCTTCAAGATTTTTTCTTTCTACAGGAGTTGAACCTTGTGCTATAAGGCGTTTTTTTTCAAGAAGAAATTTTTCAAGTTCAACATCTTTTTCATCAGCTGTTTTGTCGATTTTGACTGATTTTTCGTATTTGTCCCAAACCATCGTAATATCAATGACGCCAATGTCATTAGCCGCTAAAGCTGTTGCTTTTGCACACAAAATAAATGCGACCACTAAAATAATGTTCAAGATTTTTTTCATAAATTTACTCCTTAATATACTTAGTACATTTCACCTATATCAAATAAGAATCTGCCTGTCTTGGCTCTTCCGCCACCCAAAGCAGATAGAGGATAACCATAATCAAGTTTTATTGGACCTAGCCCCGGGATATAAATTCTAAGCCCTAAGCCTGCCGAAATACCGTATCCAGGATATTTGTAAACATCATCGACGATATTTGGGCTAATGACTTTGCCCGCATCCATAAACGCTACAAGTCTCATATCATTAAAGAAAGTATTTTCTGTTATTTTGTCCATAAAAGGAATCGGTGTTCTAAATTCTGCTGTGGCCATCATTATACCTTTACCATTACCTGCAGCACCTTGAGAGAAGCCTCTCATAGAGCGCATACCACCTAAGTGGTATTGTGCAAAGTATGGCGCATCACCGTGGAAATTTGTCCCGACTTTACCCATAAGAGCAAAGGTCGATTTTTCGCCTACAGGATGATATTTTTGAAAGCTGCCTTCGACTTTTCCAAAACTACCTGAATCGCCGCTTATAGCAAGAGATTCTTTCGCTGATAAAGAAGCAAGGATACCTTGTCTCGGTGCAAAAACATTGTCTCTTGTATCATAAACAAGCTTCGGTCCTAAAGAGATAAATGTTCCGCCTGTAAGCATATTTGCGCGTTTTGCAAAGTCAACACTATATTTATCAAAATCAGTTCTGGCTTGAGTTGCGTCGCCTTCTGAAACTTTTACGCTCTCAAAGCCCATAGTTATACCGCCTGATAGGTGTTTATATTTTTCAAGGGGACGCATAACTTCAAGCTCTGTACCAAAACGGCGTTCTGTTGCTAAAGGTACTTGCCAACTGGCATAATCTCTTGCAAATATTTTTGCTTGCAAAGAATTTTTTGATTGCAAAAATGCAGGATCAAAAAATCTTGCTTCAATTTGATAACTTGCACGATTCAAAACAGTAGGATTGTTAAATAAAATTCCGCTGCCTGACATAAAGTCTACACCGAGCTGCTGCCCCATACCTCTGAAGTTGTAATCTGTAAAACCTGCTGAACCAAAAAGCCCTGCGCCTGTATCAACGCCACCTCCCAAAGAGATTGAGCCGGAACGTTTTTCATCAACTTCTATTTTTACGCAATATTTTTCAGGGTTAGTTTCACTTGGAGAAATCACTCTTCTTACATCAGAAAAAGCTTTTGTTCCAAAAAGTCTTTTGATATCATCTGCAAGAGCAACTTCATTATAAACATCACCGCTTTTTATCATCATATTTCTTTTGATAACAAAATCTTTTGTTTTTATGTTTCCTGCAATTTTAATATCTTGAATATAGCCTTCATCAATGTTTATGTCGATGTTTCCGTCAGGTTCATCTTGAATGCTTTTGACCCTTGCCAGAGAATAGCCTTTTGAAGCGTATAAATCTTCTATTTGCCCAATCATTTCGTTTAAGACATTTATATTTTGCGGGGTGCCTACATTTTTATTGACGACAGAAAGCAGTTCACTTTCTTCCAAAACATTGTTGCCTTGAATACTAAAGCCTGTAATCGGGATATTTTCTTGGACTACGATTTTAATAATTACGCCGGAATCAGTTTTTTGAGGCAAAGCGCGGATATTTTTTGTAAAATAGCCCATATTATAGATGTTTTGCAAATCAATTTTTAAATCTTCAACTTTGTAAGGCGTTCCGACTTTAGCTTTTACAACTTCAAGAATTTGCTCATCAGGGACGAGACTATTTCCTTCTACATCAAATTCTTTTATTAAATCTTTTGGGTCATATTTTTGCGTGTCGATGAAGGGTTTCATGGGCTCAGGAGCTGTTTCTGCAGATGGGAGAGCTTGTTCAACAGGAACTGGTTTTTTCTTTTTGAAACTAAACGCTTCAGACTTTAGGACAAAGATTGAAGTGTTCAAAAATAAAATTAAAACTAACAAAAATATATTAAAAATACGCATTTAAAAAACTAATTAAATCCCTTTTTCCTCTTTAATATTAAAATTATAACATTTAAAAGCTTTAGGTAAAATTCTTTGATGTTTTTTACTTAAAAAACTTTATATTTAATATAATATAAAAGAATAGAGATTATAATGATAAGGATAAAACTTCATGATTAAGTCTGTAGAATGGCAATTTAACAAAGTAAAAATGATAGATCAGCTCAAAATCCCTCACGTTTTTGAGTTTGTGGATATAGAAACTTCAGGTCAAATGTATCATGCAATAAAAGACATGGTTGTCAGAGGTGCTCCTGCTATCGGAATTTCAGGCGCTCATGGCGTTTCTTTAGGTGCTTTGGAGCTCAAAGCCGAAAGCGATAAAAAGATTTTTTTGCAAAAATTAAAAGAAATCTGTGAATATCTTAAATCTTCTCGTCCGACAGCGGTTAACCTTGCTTGGGCGGTGGATAAACAGTTTGAAGTTGCTCAAAATTCAAAGTCTGGCTCTGTAGAAGAAATTATTCAAGAGATTATCGAAAACGGTATCAGGCTTGAGAATGAAGACATTGAAATTAACCAGAAAATAGGTGATTTTGGCTCAGAAATTGTTCCTTTGGGGGCTACAATTTTGACGCATTGTAATGCAGGTGCTTTGGCGACAGTGGGGTATGGGACTGCTCTTGGGGTTGTCCGTTCGGCTTTTGCAAAAGACAAAACTATCAAGGTTTTTGCTGATGAAACTCGTCCTCGTCAGCAAGGGGCGAGGCTTACAACATTTGAATTAGTTCAAGACGGTATCGATACAACACTCATCACAGATGGTATGAGCGGGCATTTTATGTCAAAAGGCATGATTGATGTAGCAATTGTCGGTGCGGATAGAATTGCTGTAAACGGAGATACTGCCAATAAAATAGGCACTTATAACGTGGCAATTGTTGCCAAAGAACATAATGTTCCATTTTATATAGCTGCACCTCTTTCTACTATTGATATTTCAATTCAATCAGGGGCCGAGATTCCTATTGAAGAACGTGACCACGAAGAAGTTACGCATATAAACGGCGAAAGAGTTTGTGCTGAAGGTGTCAAAATAATTAATCCCGGTTTTGATGTTACGCCTGCAAAATATATCGCAGGAATAATTACCGAAAAAGGAATTCTCCTTCCGCCTTTTGAAAAGTCTATAAAAGAAGCTTTTGCAAATTAAATTGTAGTTTCTTCAATTTCATTAATAATTAGTTGTGCAGCAGATACTTTGTCTTCGGCATTTCTTATTGGGCGGCCTACGACCATATAATCAATTTTTGATTTGATTGCATCTGCAGGTGTTACAACACGAACTTGATCATCAACAATCGACCAAGTCGGGCGAACAGCAGGGCAAACAATAATAAAATCATCACCAAGCGCTTCACGAATTTTGATTGAGTCTTCAGCTGTTGCAACAACACCGTCAAGACCATTTTCTTTTGCAATCTGTGCTAATTTCAACGAATAGTCGCCGATATTTGAACAAATCCCGAGTTCTTCGGTCAAAGTTCTTTGCCCGTAGCTTGTAAGTAGTGTAACTCCAAGGATTACAGGGTTTGGCTTATCAATTTTTTTGGATGTTTCTTTAACAGCTTTGACTGTTTTTTGAATCATTTTTGATGAGCCGAGAATATTTATATTTAAGAAATCCACGCCATGTCTGACAATATTGGCACTTGCTTGGGCTACTGTATTTGGGATATCGCAATATTTTCCGTCAAAATATATTTTAGCTCCTTCTTCTTGAATCATTTTAAAGACTTCAGGACCTACTGCACTAAAGAGCTGCAGTCCTACTTTGAATATTCCGACATAATCTTTAAGTTCTTGTACAAGGCTTTTTGCTTCTTCTAATGTATCCACGTCTAATGCAAGGATTATACGCTCTTTTGCCGATAAATCTTTACTCATAAAATATACTTCTCTCTGTCTGACTCATTTGATTTGTAATTCAAATGCAATTCTATCCCATTTTTTTGAATTCTTCAACAAAATTTTGTTGAAAAGTCATAGATTTTGAATAATTACGAGTTTTTCTTATCATTTTTCGAAATAAAATCTCTGATTTTTGTATAATTCTATTATTTTTTTTGAAAAAATAGATATCTTTTATAATATTTTCAAAATTCAAGTTAAGAATTTTGAATTCAGGATGCTTTCTTAAAAAATGAGTTTTTTTCTTTAAATTAAAATCAATAATTTCAGTTTGCATGTTGTACTTTTATCCTCTCTTTTGGAATAAATCCCCAATCTCTCATAAATATTTAATAATCTCTAAAATAAAAAAGTTGCTAGTTTTTTTTATTTTTTTACAAAGATTAATAATTAAAAACTTTCATCCGCACCATCTTTAGTTATGACATATATTTTTTTAGATACGATATCTTTCAATGTCAGTCTGAGATAGAAGGGTTTTTCGATAGGAAAAAGAACAAGTTTTTCCATTTTTTCATCAGGATAAAAAGTCGTGTTAAAAAAATTATCTTGACAATATGCAAGAGATTCATCTTTGGCTCTTCTGTTTTTGAAAACGGCATGGTACCACTCGAAAGGAGCAATAATAAAGGCTAAAGCCCATGCCCATCCAAAAGTCCAAACTCCCCAATCTTCCCATTTGTGTACACGTTTTTTGAGAAGTTTATCAGCATCTTTACGGGTTTCCATGTATGCATCTCCGCCGTTTTTGCCACCCTCAAATTCTCCTTCAATGATTTTAAGAGCTTTGGGAGATTTGTTCTCAATGCTTACGTAGTAAGCACTATAGTAGTTTTTGAGTTGGCTTTTGAGTTCGACTTCTTTTGCATAAATTTTTATATCCGGATTTCGGTCTTGATAGTTTAACAATGCAGCTTGTGTAGGCATTGTAGCTAAAGAAATAACAATTAAAATTAAAGATATTATTTTTGTCATGAAATAAGGCTTTTCATATCACGGACAGCGCTATCAAGTCCCACCATTACTGCACGAGAGATGATACTGTGTCCGATGTTAAGTTCTTCCATATGTTCGATTTGAGCGACTGGAATGACATTATTATAATTAAGCCCATGCCCTGCATTAATTCTCAAACCAAGCTCATGTGCTAGTTTTGCTGAGTTTTTCAGGTTTTCAAATTCAGCTTTTTCGGCAGAAGTATTAAAGGCTTCAGCGTATTTTCCCGTATGAAATTCAATGAATTGAGCCCCTGCTTGTTGGCTTTTTTCGACTTGTTTCGCATTTGGGTCGATAAAAAGACTTACGATTATGCCTGCTTTTACAAGCGGTTGAATGAATTTTTTGAGATTTTCGAAATTTGAAACCACATCCAAACCGCCCTCTGTGGTTAATTCTTCCCTTTTTTCAGGAACAAGAGTGCAACTGTAGGGCATGATTTCGAGTGCTATTTTTTGCATTTCTTCAGTGGCAGCCATTTCAAGATTTAGACGGGTTTTTAAGGTCTCTTTCAAAACTTTTACATCCCTGTCTTGAATATGTCGGCGGTCTTCTCTAAGGTGTACTGTAATTGCATCTGCGCCTGCTGTCTCGCAAATATAAGCTGCATCTATAGGATCAGGCTCTATCGCTAGCCTTGCTTGTCTGAGAGTTGCTATATGATCTATGTTTACACCTAGAGTTGCCATTTACTATTCCTTATTGATATTCGATATTTGAATTTTAGCCGATATTAGGTGCTTTTTTCAAGGAGTTATTTTAAAAAGATGAAAAAACGACTGAAACGAGAAGTTTTAGACGTTTTGATACTAGCCGAGTATTTTATCTAATTTGTAAGCGGCGGTTGTTGTAACATCAATTGCTCGAGAAAATGGCGGAGCGTATGTAATGTCTATGTTTATATATTCTTTTACTGTCATTTTTGCAGTTAGGGCTGAGGCTATTATATTTATTCTTTTATCGATATCACCATAGCCTATGGCTTGTGCCCCAAGGAGTTTTTTTGTTTTTTTATCAGCAATCATTTTGATTAAGATTGGTTGTGCATCTTTCATGTAGCCCGCTTTGTCTTTTGATTGTATAGTGACCGCAACTACTTCGTAGCCTTGTTTTTCGGCGTATTTTTCGCTAAGACCTGTAAGAGCTATATTTATATCGAAAAATTTTGTTACGGCAGAGCCTAATACACCTTCAAATTCGGCTTCTTTTCCTACTAAATTGAGCCCTGCAACACGCCCTTCTTTGTTGGCTGTAGAACCAAGAGGCACCCAAAGCGGTTTTTGGGTAATTATATTTATTTTTTCGCAACAATCACCTGCAGCATAGATATTGACGATATTTGTTTGCATGTGTTTATTGACTTTGATAGCACCTGTTTCCCCGATTTGGATGCCGGCTTTTTGGGCGAGTTCAACATTAGGTCTTACTCCTAGAGCGATTATAGCCAAATCCGCTTCGATGGTTTTGCCTGATTCAAGTTCAATTCCTTCAAGCTCTCCTTTGTCGTTTGAAATAAATCTTTTGACGCTTTCATTTGTTATTATTGAGTTTGGGTGGTTATCTTCAATCATTTTTTTGAGATTATTCGCTATTTCAAGGTCCAAAACAGACATTATTTGAGTTTGTTTTTCAATAAGTTTTGTGTTGAGTTTTAATTTTAAAAAAGCTTCAAACATTTCTATTCCTATGTAACCACCGCCTATTATGGCAGCAGTTTTAGATTTTTCAGCCATTTTTTTTATTGCAAGGGCATCATTTATTGTTCTTAGTGTAAATATATTTTTGGTATCTATACCTGCAATGGCAGGTTTTACAGGGCTTGCACCTGTTGTAATAAGCAGTTTGGTATATTCTTCTTCGAAAATTTCTCCTGTAATCAAATTTCCGACCTCGATGGTATTGGATTTAGGTTTGATTTTCAAAATACGATGAAAAGTGTAAACTTTTGTATTTATTTTTTCCTCAAACTCTTCTGGAGTGTACTCAATAAGTTGTTTGTAGTCGTCAAATTCCCCTTCAATAAAAAACGGAATTCCGCATGCAGAATAAGAAATATATTCATCTTCCGTAAAAAGTGTTATTTTAATTTCTTTATTTTCACGTCTGGCTTTGGCTGCGGCCTTTGTCCCCGCTGCTGCGGCCCCGATAATTATTAGATGTTCCATAAGAACTCCTTTTGAGAATTTTTGTATTCTTAGCATTATAAAGAATTTGTTTATTGATTTAATCAGCTATGCTAACATATTAGGCGGATAGGTAAAAAAAATGTTTTTAGCCAAAATAATCGTAAAATTTAAAAAAGGGGTGAAAAACCCTGAAGAAAAGACTTTAGAGACCTTGATTTCGCGCTTGGGCATTCTGAAAATCGAGCCTGTTTCTTGTGCGAAATTTTACGAATTTAAAATAAATGCTAAAGATGAAATTGAAGCTAAAAAAATCGCAAATGATTTGGCAGAAAAAGTACTCAGCAACCCTATTGTTGAAGAGTTTGAGGTGGCCATAAAGGAGGAAATATGCGAGCTGCCATAGCTATTTTTCCTGGGACAAATTGCGAGCAGGAAACCTTCGATGCATGCGAGTTTTTGGGGTTCGAAACCCATTTGATTTGGCATGAGGATTTTAGGGTTGAAAATTTTGATTTGATAATATTGCCAGGCGGTTTTTCTTATGGAGACCATATTTCATCAGGCAGAGTGGCGAAATTCAGCCCTTTGATTGAACATCTTAAGGATTTTGACGGTTTTATTCTGGGGATTTGTAATGGGTTTCAAATCCTTTGTGAGGCAGGGCTTTTACCTGGGGCTTTTATTGCTAATGAAAAAATTAAATTTATCTCAAAAAATATTGATGTTGTTCTTGAAAATAAGGTTTTGACTCTTCCAATTGCGCATCATCAAGGAAATTATTTTTATGAGGGCGAAATGCCTTATTATCTAAAAACTATAAAATACACAGCCAACCCAAATGGCTCAAAAGACAGTATAGCAGGTGTTTGGGATACTAAAAAAAACATTATGGGGCTTATGCCGCATCCTGAAAGAGCAGTTTTTGAAGAACAAAATTTAGTAGATGGTCGAGTGATTTTTGAAGAAATAAAGAAAGTTTTAGAATGCAGACACTCTCTGGTTTAGTCCAAAAGCTTAATATAAAACCTTTTGAGTATGATTATATTACTCAAAAATTAGGTCGTGAACCTAATGATTTTGAGCTGTATCTTTTTTCGGCGATGTACTCAGAACACTGTGGTTATAAGCACTCTAAGAAGCTTTTGGCAGGTCTTTATAGGGAAGGCGGGGTTTTTTGCGATGAAAATGCAGGTGGGATAAAGATTGGTGAGCATACAATAGTTTTTAAAATCGAATCTCATAATCATCCATCGGCAGTCGAGCCTTTTAACGGAGCCGCAACAGGAATTGGCGGGATAATTCGAGATATTCTTGCGATGAATGCAAGGCCGATTGCTTTGATGAATTCTTTAAAGTTCGGAAACCTAGAAAAGCCTGAGAACAAAAGACTTTTGGATGGTGTTGTCTCAGGAATTTCTCATTACGGAAATTGCATCGGCGTGCCGACAATCGGCGGAGAGTGTGAGTTTTTGGATTGTTATGATAGTCAACCGCTTGTAAATGTTATGGCAGTAGGGATTGCTAAGAGCGATGAGATCAAAATCTCAAGAACAAAAGTCGGGCTAAAGATACTTTTATTAGGATCAAAAACAGGTCTTGATGGGCTTGGAGGCGCTGCTTTTGCTTCCAAAGAACTTAATGGCGATGAGCAAAATCGCCTCAGTGTGCAGATTGCAGACCCTTTTATGAAAAAACGGCTGATTGAGGCGACGCTTGAGATTTTTAAAATCGAAGGTGTTGATGCTTGTCAGGATTGCGGTGCAGCGGGAATTTTGTCTTCGACTTCTGAAATTGGTTACAAAAGTCATTGCGGAGTGGTTTTGCATCTTGAAAAAGTGCATGCTATAGCGAATATAAAATCACATGAAATAATGCTTTCAGAGTCACAAGAGAGAATGGTTTTCACCCTATCGGATAGTGCAATTGACGATGTGATGAAAATCGCAAAAAAATATGACCTTGAGGCAAGTATAATAGGCGAAACAACCATAAATGGCGAGTATCAGGTTTTTTATGAAAATGAGTTGTTGTCTTCAATTCCTTGTCATATTTTGGCGGAAGCACCTTTGTATGACTTAAACCTTAATGGCAATGAGTATCAAGAACAATATCAAAAAATAGATTTTACTAAAGAAAATGTTTTTGACTTAGTCAAATCACCCAATTTTGCTTCTAAAAAATATATTTTTGAGCAATATGATTATACTGTACAGGGCAGAACGGCTGTAGTTCCTGATGTTTCAGGAGTCAGTGCTATATGGCTCAAAGAAGCAAATTGTTTTGCAGGATTTTCGATGGACTCAAACCCTGTTGAAGTACAAAATAATCCGTATTTAGGGACTTTTAATACTATTTTAGAAAGCTATAAAAACCTTGTAGCAGCAGGTTTTGAACCTAAAGGAATTACAAATTGTCTTAACTTTGGCAACCCTGAAAAAGCAGATGTGGCAGATGGATTCATTAGGGCTATAAACGGGATGAATGATGCTTTAAAAAACCTTGAAATCCCTGTGGTGTCAGGGAATGTTTCTTTTTATAATGAATATAGAGGGAGCGAAAAAGGTCAAAACAAAATTTATCCGACTCCTACAATTGCAATGATGGGAATTTGCGACAGTTTCAAAAAAATCAGAAAAGGTAAATTTGATATTGATGAAACAGTTGCTATTATTGGTGATTTTGTCAAAGAAATAAATACAAATGCAATAAAAGAAGTTGAAGATTTTTTACAAAAAGAAGAAATTTTGGGCTGCTTAAATATTACAAGAGGCGGAATTACCGGCACTTTATTTAGAGGGCTTTGCCGTTCAAATACTGGTTTTGAGGGTGATTTCGATGCTTTGGAAGCTTTTTACACTTATCCGAATTGTTTTTTAATTTCGCTTAAAAATACTGAAATTTTGTCCGAAATTCCACACAAAATCATCGGAAAAGTTATAAAATCCGACAAAATTCTCATAAACGGTTTGGAATTTGATAAAAATGAGCTTTTTGAGCTTTACCAAAATAGTCTTGAACAAATAATGAGTTCTTGAGTTATTTGCGCTAAAATATTTTTATGGAATATACTTACAAAAATTCAGGTGTGGACATAACTCTGGCAAACGCAACTACCAAAGAGATTAAGGCTATTTTGCAAAATAAAATAGACGGTGATTTTGCAGCTGTAGCGGAGCATCCTTATTTAGAGGATTTTTATCTTTGCGCAACCACAGATGGTATTGGGACAAAGGTTTTGCCGCTTTTGGCAAAGCGGGATTATGCAACTATTGCCAATGATTTGATTGCAATGAATTTGAATGACCTTGCTTGCGTTGGTGCCTTCCCTGTCTTGTTTTTGGACTATATCGCTGTTAACAATCTCGACAAAAATATTTGCCTTAATATAATAAAAGAGCTAAAAAATCAGCTTGCTGATTACAATTGCCAGCTTGTAGGGGGCGAAATTGCAGAGCTCAAGGGGATTATCAAAGAAAATTCACTCGATATTTCAGGCTATGCAATGGGTTTAGTTACCAAAAAATCTTTTTTGGGTAAACACAATGTACAAGAAGGCGATGTCTTGATTGGGCTAGAATCCTCTGGTATCCACACAAATGGTTTTACTCTTGCCAATAAATTGGCTTCTGATGAGCTTTTGAACCTTGATGAGGCTTTGCAACCCACCAAAATATATATTAATGAGGTTTTGGAACTCAACAAAAAAGGTCTTATTAAAGCAGCTGCAAATATCACAGGTGGCGGTATTTCGGATAATTTGAAACGTATTATTCCATTAGAATTATCTGCAAAAGTCGACCAAAATTCTTTGCCAAAAATGGAAATTTTTGAAAAAATAAAAACTTTAGTATCAGAACAAGAGGCTTTCAGAGTCTTCAATATGGGCTGTGGAATGGTCCTTGTGGCTGATGTAACAAATGTCGAAGCGATTATGAAAATAGCCAAAGTACACAATCCTTTCAAAATGGGAGTAATAACCAATGATAAAAATAGCTCTGTTAGCATCGGGTAACGGCTCAAACGCCGAGGCGATTATCAAGCATTTTGGGCAGCATCCTAATATTAAAATTGTTTGTTTTTCCGATAATGAGGATGCAAAAGCTCTTGAGCGTGCCAAAAATCTAGATATTGAAGCGATTTATTTACCTTTTGAGCAAAATTTCGAATATTTTTCGCAAAACCCTTTTGATTTATATGTTTTGGCAGGTTATATGAGGGTTTTACCTACAAACATCTTAGATTTGGGAACTTTTATCAATATTCATCCGTCGCTTTTGCCCGCTTTTAAGGGCAAAGAGGCGATAAAGCAGGCTTATGAGCATGGCGTCAAAGTTACAGGGGTAACCGTTCATTATGTATCAGAAGAAGTCGACAGCGGAAAAATTATCGCCCAAACCCCAGTTATGATTGATGAAGGGATGAATTTGGCGGAGTTAGAAACTAAAATTCACGAAGTTGAGCATCAGCTTTATCCGCTTGTGATAGAGAGTTTTTTATATGACAAAATAGTTGATTTTTTGCCGCAAAAAAGTGGCTGTGGATGCAAATCAAATGATAAAGGTTGCGGTGGTAAATGCGGGCATTAGTCGTAGGTTCAGGTGCTAGAGAACACGCTTTGGCTTGGAAAATCAGCCAGTCGCCTTTGCTTGAAAAGTTGTATCTTTATGGTGCAAATGACGGTTTTTCATACTTGGGTCAAGTGATTGAGGCAAAGGATTTTGATGAGCTTGTACAAATTGCAAAAGCGGAAAAAATTGATATTGTAATTGTGGGACCTGAAGTCCCTCTAGTGCATGGGGTTGCGGATATTTTTAAGACAGCAGGCATTGCTTGTATCGGGGCAGACAAATATTGGGCTCAGTTAGAAGGCTCTAAGGTTTTTGCCAAAGAATTTATGCAAAAACACTCAATAAAAACTGCAAAATATGAAATAATCAAAGATGAAAACACTTTGCCTGAACTCGGGTACCCTTTGGTGCTTAAGGCTGATGGGCTTTGTGGAGGCAAGGGCGTTTGCGTTGTGCAAAATCCTGTTGAAGCAAAAGCCAAAATAAAAGAATATTTGGGCGGTAAATTTGGCGATGCGTCTAAAACTATTGTCGCAGAGGAGTTTTTGGATGGGCAAGAAATTTCTTTGATAAGTCTTTTTGATGGCGAAACCTTGTTGCCTTTTGTGCCCGCGAGGGATTTTAAGAAACTTGAAAATGCGGATAAAGGACCAAATACAGGCGGTATGGGTGCATATTGCCCAGTGGCTTTGACAGAGGAACAAAATCAAAAACTTGCAATTTTTAAAAAACAGCTGCAAGAGGCTTTGCTCAAAGAAAAAGCAGATTTTACGGGAGTGATTTATGCAGGATTGATTTGGGCGAAGAATAATTTTTATGTCCTTGAATTCAATATGCGCTTTGGCGACCCTGAAGTCCAGGCTCTGATGATGCATTTGGATAGTGATATTCTTGAGATTTTTGATTTGTGCGCAAAAAAACAGCTCAAAAACTCAAGTCTGAAATGGAAAGAAGGTTTTTCAGGGTGTCTTGTAGTTGCTACAAAAGGTTACCCCGATGAATTCCCTCGAAATATCCCTATTGGCGATATCTCTGATGAGGTGCAGGTTTTTTATGCAGGAGTCAAAAAATCAAAAAGCGGATTAGTATCTTATGGCGGGAGGGTTTTGAGTCTTTGTGGCACAGGTATAAATCCTTATGCTAAAATATATAGTGCAGCGAATAGCTTGGAATTTAGAGAGAAGTATTTTAGAACGGATATAGATATATGTTAGAAACAATTTTGAAACCGATAGTGGATTATTTTATGGCTATGGGCTTGACAGGTATGGCTCTTGTAGCTTATCTTGAGGCGATATTTTTGCCGCTGCCTCCTGATGTAATGCTTTTTGCATGTGCTTTGTGTAAGCCGCATTCAGCTCTTTGGTATGCTCTTGTTTCAGGCATAGCTTCTGCTTTAGGTGCTGCTACCAATTATTGGATTGGCTTAAAAGGCGGTCGAAAAATCTTTCATATGATATTTAAAAACCAACAGCATCAGCTTGATAAAATTGAAAAAATGTACCAAAAATATGGAGTTTTGACAGTTTTTATAGTAGCAGTTACGCCAATTCCTTTTATGATTTTCACCATGGCTAGCGGAATTTTTGAACTGACTTTTTGGCCGTTCTTTTTCGCCTGCTGGATTGGAAGAACAATGCGATTTCTAGCTTTTTCTTCGCTTGTAGTGGTTTTTGGAAGTGCAATAAAAGATAATATAGATATTTTCTTTGCTGTTTTGGCAGTAGTTGTTGTGGCAGTGTATTTTTTGTTTCACAGGCCGCAAGAAGAAGCCTAATCTTCTATTTCATCCAAAATTGCTTGTGTTTGAATATAATTTTTGACTTTGGGCGAAATTTGTATTTGCTGCATCATCATGTTGTACAAATTTATGTCTGCAATAAGTTCTTGTTCTTTAATCAGGTCTCTGTCTGAGAAACCGCTTTTGCTTTTTGGTTCTGAAGTCTCTTGAACAGGCTGAGGTTCGGATTGTTTTTTTTCAATATACATAACCATTTCATCAAGACTAGAGAACGGTTCATTGCAAATTCTTCGGATAGCTTCTTCTGCTGTTAGAGATGTCGGCAATTTGTAAAGCCAGATTAGCGTTTTTTTGTCGGTTTCACTAAGATTATTAATCCCATATTGGTGAGGAACGTACATAATATCATCTTTGAAAGGACTGTGCCCGATACCCAAGGAGTGCCCGACTTCGTGCAAAATTGTGTGATAAACTTCTTGTTTGTTTTGGTAGTTACCGTGAACAATTCCGTCGGAAAGACCGATATTTACTTCTGCAGAAAAAAGCCGTTTTTTTGTGTCATAAGTGAATTGGCAGTGCCCAAGGGATTTTCGCTCAACTCTTTTCCACTCAAGATTGATTTGAGATTCGTGTAAAGTATTTACAAATTTGAATGAAACAAGACCTTTTGAAGCTCTTTCCCAATCTCCAAAGGCTTGCTTGGCAAGAGCCTGATAAGTATAGTTATCGCTGCCTTTTGAAGCGTACCAACGGCATGGTGAAATATAGACCTTTATGGGCATTGCTCCTGAAGGCCATCTTACAATCATCTCTCTTTGGAGACATTCATCTAGATAAGTTGTTTTGTTCATCTTAATACATGTGACTTTTTCAATTCTTTATTTTATTATAATCAATATCAGCCTAAATGTAAAAGGAGACAATTTGATGTTTAATATGCAAAATATGATGAAGCAAGTGCAAAAAATGCAGCAGCAAGCCAACAAGCTTCAAGAAGAGCTTGATGCAATGACTCTTACAGGTTCTGCAGGCGGTGGAATTGTTCAGGTTGATGTTAGCGGTCAGACAAAATTTAAAGCAATCAGAATAAAGCCGGAGGCTATAAATCCTGATAATCCTCAAAGCGTAAGTAAAGACACAATCGAAATGCTTGAGGATTTAATTACAAGTGCTATTCAAGAAGCAAATAAACAAGCTGCCAAAATCGCAAAAGAAAAAATGGGCGCAATTACATCCGGGATGAATATTCCTGGCATGGGTGGAGCAGGTGATGCAGGTGGATTTGGCGACATGGGGAATTTTTTAGGTTAAAATATGCAATATACAAAACCTTTAGCACAACTTATTGATCAGTTTCAAAAATTACCCGGTATTGGTCCAAAATCAGCACAAAGAATGGCGTTTTATCTTTTGAAAATGCCTTTGTCTGAAGTAGAAAAATTTGCCGATATTATGGTTGATTCGAAAAAAAACATAAAATATTGCGATGTTTGTTTCAACTTATCTTCCGAAAATCCTTGCGAGATTTGTGTTTCGCAGAAACGTGACAGAAGCATTATTTGTGTTGTTTCGGAAGCAAAGGATTTGATTGCGATAGAAAAAACATCAGAATTCAAAGGGCTTTATCATGTTTTACAAGGGTTGATTTCGCCTTTAGATGGCATCGGACCTGATGATTTGCGAGTAAAAGAGCTTTTGATTCGTGCAACAAATGAAGCCGTAGAAGAAATTATTTTGGCCATAAATCCTTCTGTAGAAGGCGAAGCAACCAGTTTGTATTTGAATAAAATCCTGAAACCTTTTGGAATTAAAGTAACTCGAATTGCCTTTGGATTGCCTATGGGCGGAGATTTGGAATATGTCGATGAATTGACTATTATGAAAGCTCTTGAAGGACGCTCAGAGTTTTAGTGATTTTGTAAAATTTGTATCAGAAATAATTAAGATTTTTTTAATTTTAGAAAAAAAGTAGCCAATTTGGCTACAATGTTATTATACGAATAATTTTATATTTGTGATTAAATAAAAATATTATGATTGATAAGGACTTTTAAAAAATGAAAGCCAAAAAAAATCCGTTTGAAGGTAAAGAAAAACAAGAAGAACCAGTAGTTCAAGATGAAACTTGCGAAGAAACTACCATCTCTGATATGGAAGTTATGGCTCAAAAATTAGATGAGCTGAACAGTCAATATATCAGAATGGCAGCTGATTTCGATAATTACCGCAAACGTCAGGCTCAAGAGCGTGAATCGCTTCTTAAGTATGGGGCAGAAAATACAATGAAGGGGCTTCTTGCAGTTCTTGATACTTTTGAGAGGGCTCAACAGTCAATTGCAGATACTGATGATGTTCAAAAAGTTAAAGAAAGCTTTGAAGTTGTTCAAAAGCAGTTTTTGGAAGCTTTGCAAAAACTTGGACTCAAAACAATCGAAACCGAAGGACAAAAATTTGACCCGAATTTGCATGAGGCAGTGATGCAAACTCCTAGTGAAGAAGTGGAAGATCATACTATTCTTCAAGAACTTCAAAAGGGTTATATGTTGGATGATAGAATAATTAGACCCACACTCGTAAATGTGGCTATAAACGATAAATAGGAAACCATATGTCTAAAGATTATTATGAACTGTTGGGGGTTGAAAAAACAGCTTCTAAGGAAGAGATAAAAAAAGCTTTTCGTATGTTGGCACGTAAATATCACCCCGATGTTAATGATGCAGCGGATGCTGAAGACAAATTTAAAGAAATAGGCAAAGCCTATGAAGTTTTGTCTGATGACGATAAACGTGCTGTATACGATAGATACGGAGAACAAGGGCTTAATCAACAAGGTTATGGCCCATCTCAATTTGATTTTGGTTTTGGCGGACTTGATGAAATTTTTTCAAGTTTGTTTGGCGATTTTGATTTCGGCGGTTTCGGTGGAGGTCGTTCAAATCCAAATGCCCCAAGAAAAGGCAGCGATTTAAGACTTGATATTGAGATTGATTTTGAGGAAGCTTTTGAAGGTACAGAACAAGAAGTTGAAATTGATCATCTTGAAGAGTGCAAAAAATGTTCCGGGACAGGTTCTGAGCCTGGAAGCAAAAAGGTTTCTTGCCAAACTTGCGGCGGAATGGGGCAAGTCCAAAGGACTACTCGCACAATGATGGGAAGCTTCACTCAAGTATCACCATGCCCTGCCTGTAACGGTGCCGGACAAGTGAATGAGAATCCTTGCAAAGATTGCAGAGGCGAGGGGCGAGCTAATACAAAGAAAAAAATCGCTTTAAAAATTCCTAAAGGTGTTGAAAATGGCGTAAAAATGCGGATTTCCGGAGCAGGTGATGCCGGTAAAAACGGCGGTCCAGCAGGTGATTTGTATGTAGTTGTTTATGTAAAAGAGCATGAAATTTTTCAACGAGACGGAATGAATTTGTATTTAGAGCAACCGATTTCTGTTGCACAAGCTGTTTTGGGCGATAGTATTGTTGTCCCTACAATGGAAGGTGAGTCAGCTTTGAAATTGCATAGTGCTTCTCAGCATGGCGAAGTCTTTAAAATTAAAAATGAAGGATTTCCTTCTTTAAATAGCCCTTCACAAAGGGGCGATATGTTTGTTAAAATAAACGTAACAATGCCGAGCAATTTATCTAAAGAAGAGCAAAAACTTTATCAGCAGCTGCTTGAGCTTGAGCAAAAAAACGGCACAAAAAATCCGCTTTTTGAAAAAATAAAAAATAGATTTACAAAAGCTAATTAGGGTTTCAATGAAAAAACTGATTTTGACAATTTTATTGTTTTTTATGGGCATTACGATGACCTTTGCTACAGAATTGCCAAAAAATATTCAAGCAAAGCTGAAAAAAGATATACCCGGCGTGACAATCAGGTTTGACGGGCTTGTTGAATATCCTGACAAAACACAATATTTGCCAATTTTTCCTATGGATTTGAAGAAAACTGATGCAGAAGCCCAAATTGCTTTGACTTATCCTGTCAACAAAACTTTGTCCGATAAGCCTGATATGGTTTTGTTTGATAATGATTTTGCGATGCTTCGTATAATCAAAAGCCAGACGCATAATCCGACTGTAATTTTTTATAATAAAATGCCTTTGACAGTTAAAAGGGGGCTTTTGCCACAAGATTTGCTTGTTCCCGAGAATTTGGTAATGCCTGAAGAGCTTGAGATTTTGCTTGGAAATTTATCAATTCCTCTTGAAAAATTGAGCGATGAATTTGCTTATTTTGAGGATTTTGACAGATTTTTTGACCCCGTGAAAGCCAAAGAGCAAAAAAAAACAGATTCACTTAAGCCCGCATCGGTTTTTGATAAAAGTTTGCCTTGTTTAGCCAAAAAGGTTATTTATGCAATAAATTATCAGGCTAACGCTGTATATTTGATTAATGCAGACACGGGAAAAGTTCTAAAAATAATACCTTTAAGGTCGAATCCTTCAGGGTTTATTATAACTCGAGATCAGAGGTACCTTTTGGTTTCTATGCTTGGCAGTTCAAAACTTTCTGTAATCGATTTGAATACCAATTGTGTTGTAAAAGAAATAGAATCAGGCAATTTACCCAATTCTATTTGTGTTGATAAAATCAAAAATATAGCTTATATTGCAAACCAAAATTCCTCCTCAATTTCGGTAGTTGATTTAACCAATATGGATGTGACAGAACGAATTGAAGTTGATGGAAATCCTTCTAAAATGACGCTTTCTTATGACAGAAAATCACTTGTTTATTCAGATGCCCTGACAGATGGCGTGCATAAAGTAACCCTTGCTCAGGATTTTGCCGATAACAAATTCTTGTTTAAAATCAAAAATCTTTCAAAGGCAATTTCCTTTAATAACAAAATATACCTTGCTTGCAGGGACAAAAATTATATTACGGTTGCCGATATCGGCGGCGAAAAATCTGTGATTGTAAATAAAATTCCTGTTGGCGAAAAGCCTCTTGATATGTGTCTTATTGACTCAAAATTGTATGTAGTGAATGCCGTTTCTGATTCTTTGAGTGTTATTGACTTGAATACAGACAAAAAAATCAAGGATATAGCTTTGAATACCAAGGGTTTTCCGAATAAAATAAATCTTTTGGATACTTCAATCAGAGCGATTGTTTCTACTGCTTCTAATTATGAATATGTTTTGATAGATTTGGAAAAAGATGCGGTAGCAAGTAAATTCCCGATTGATACGATTGTGAATTCTATCATAGTCTCGCAAAGGCACTAGGTATGGAACAGGCAGTCATTGAAAAATTAAAAGAGCTTGAGCAGACGCGTAGTGATTTTTGGAATTTGCCTCCTGCTAGTGCAAATTTTATCAATATGTTTATTAAGGCAAATAATATCAAAACTGTCCTTGAAATCGGGACATCAAACGGTTATTCGGCTATTTGGATATGTAATGCTCTGCAAAAAACAGGCGGGCATTTGGTTTCGCTTGAATTTTGGCAAAAAAGGATTGATCTTGCCGAGGCAAATTTGGAACATTGTGCTTTGAGAGATTTAGCAACAATCAAATGCGGAAGTGCTTTCACGCTCATTCAAGAGCTTATTCCTGAGGATTTTAAGTCTGATAAGCTTGAGCTTGATATGATTTTTATTGACGCAAATAAATCAGAATATATCAGATATTTTGAGCTGGTGCATCCATTGCTAAAAAAAGGCGGAATAATTTTTGCAGATAATGTGAGCTCACATCAGGAATCTGTTCAGCCATTTTTGGATGAAATTTATAGTCGAAAAGATTATCAAACTCAGCTTTTGCCTTTTGATGGTGGGCTTTTGATGAGTTTAAAGTTGAATTAGATTTTTTACAATATTCCCATAAAATTATGCGTTTGCGGAATAATTCTCGCTGAAGGGATTTTGTCAGAAATCCTAAAAAGTTTTTCTTTTGTAATAACAAGAGCCTTGTTAGTTGTCGTTATCGGCTGGATTATAAGTGGGATTTTTTGAGCAATTTGCTTGAGATAATCCATTTCGCTGTTGGTTATTTTATTTGATACGACAGCTTTGGCAAAGATTTCTTTTTTATTTTTGAGCGCAATGTCGATAAACTCATAATGTTCTGCATAATAGCTTTTTAGCCCTGTTGATGATGGAAGTTTGATGTCCATAGAGATTATATCAACAAGTTTGATTACTTTTTTAAGGTTATTAGGCAATGTCCCATTGGTTTCAAGATATATTTTTGCATTGATTTGAGGTCGGCAAGTCAAAAGAAAATCACAACTCAAAAGAGGCTCACCGCCTGTTAAAGAGATTGAATGATAATTTTTAAATTCTGATATTATTTCAAGAAGAATGTGTTCTTCAATAGGGTTGCGAAGGTATTCAAACTCTCCTGAGCCAGGTTTGTACTCGATTTGGCAGTCTTTTACAGAAAAGTCCGTATCGCAGTAACCGCATTTCAAATTGCAATCGCAAAAACGGATAAAAAGCTGTCTGTGACCGACATAAGGACCTTCACCCTGTATGGATAAAAAAATCTCTCTTATATTAGGCATTTTTTTTCTCGCGAGGGTTGAAATCTCTTTGTTTGGCAAGTTCTTTGTAAAGGTCTTTTTCTTTCTGGGAGAGCCTTTTTGGTATTTGAATTTTTAAAGTTACAATCAAATCACCTTTTTTGCCTGTTTTGTTGTCTTTTATGCCTTCGCCTGTCATTTTCAGTTTTTGCCCTGAAGATGTTTCGGCAGGAATTTTCATTACGATGTTGCCGTCTTTTATCGGAATACTTATCGTAGCTCCCAAGGCCGCTTCTGTTGGCGTTAGTGCCAATTCGTACAATATATCAAGTCCGTTATAATTGAATTTTTCCATTTTGCTGACTTGGATAATCAGGAATAAATCACCGTTTTCGCCGCCATTTTTGCCTCTATTGCCTTCATTTTTTATGCGGATTTTAGTGCCTGATTTGACTTTTGGCGGGATTTTTACTCGGACTTTTTCTTGCCTTGGAACTTCGTTTGTACCTGCACATAAAACACAGTCTTTATCCTTGATATTTATGCATTTTGGGCAAGAATTCATATACATTATATTTACCTGTTTGATGGCTCCATTCAAAGCTTCTTCAGGCGTAACTTCTACGTCAATTGTGATGTCAGAACCTTTTTTGGGGATAGGTTTTTGGGCTTCTTTTTTCCAAAATCCGTCTAAAATATCAGAAAATGGTTTTTGGTCTTTTTTCTCTACAGTTTCTTTTTCTTTTGTATAAGCCTGTTTTGCTTGGGCTTTAGCCTGATAAGAGGTTTTAGGCATAGTCTCTTTTGTAAAAAATCCATTTGCGATATTGTAAAGCTTACGTTTTTTTTCATCAATCAAAATTTCATAGGCTTCGTTTAATTCTTTGAATTTGTCTTCGCTGACTTTGTTGCCTTTGTTTGTATCAGGGTGATAAATTTTTGCCATTTTTCGGTATGCAGCTTTGATTTCATCAGGCTTTGCCTCATGAGAAATTCCAAAAAGTTTGTAGAAATCTTTGCCGATATAGTTTTTCATTTCTTTATTTTAGTTGAATTCCAAAAAAATTCAAAGAATTAGTCAAAAAGTCCTTTTTGAGACTGAGGCACAAGTCAAAACAATCTATTTTTTTGACTTGTGCCACGCTTCTCTCGTCCAGTGTCAAAATGGCAAAAATTGGCCATTTTTACCATTTTTCACATCCGTAAGGTCGCCCACGGCATAACTTGAAAGTACTTATATTTAGGTTGTGCCGTGGGCTCTTTTGTGATTTAATAATTTGTATCTAAGGAAGTTTATTGGTGGCGTTATGAAAGATATTGTCAAAGTTGGTATATTAGGTTTAGGAACTGTTGGAAGTGGCGTTGTAAAGAGCTTAAAGCCTTTTACAAATATCATAATAAAAAAAGTTTCTGTCAAAAATTTGGATAAAAAGCGCTCCGTAGAGCTTGCGCAAGGCATTTTGACCACAGACTCGATGAGTGTAGTTAATGACCCCGAAATTGATGTGGTGGTTGAGCTTATAGGCGGTATAAGCCCAGCATACGATTTGATAAAAGCAGCCTTGCAAAACAAAAAACACGTTGTAAGTGCAAATAAAGAACTTATTGCAAAACATGGCAAAGAGCTTTTTGAACTTGCTCAAAAAAATGATGTTGTGCTTTTGTATGAAGCGGCTGTTGCAGGCGGAATCCCAGTAGTAATGCCTCTAAAGACTGCTTTGAGCGGTAATAAAATCAAAAAAATTCAAGGAATTTTGAATGGGACAACAAATTATATCATTACCAAAATGACCAATGAAGGTGCAAGTTTTGAGGATGTTTTGCGTGAAGCTCAAGAGCTTGGCTACGCAGAGGCTGACCCTACAGGCGATGTTCAAGGCTATGATGCAATGTATAAAATCGCAATTTTGGCTTCGATTGCTTTTGGTAAAAGGGTAAATGTCGAAGGCGTTTATAGAGAAGGAATTGATAAAATTAAACCGCTTGATATTGCTTGTGCGGCAGAATTAGGCTATAAAATCAAACTTATAGCTCAAGCTCAAGATATGGGCGAACAAGGCGTGGATATCCGTGTTCACCCTATGCTCGTTGCCAAAAATCATCCAATGGCAAACATTGATGATGTTTTGAATGCAGTTGTTATTGAGGGAAATCCTGTAGGGCAGATTACACTTTCAGGTCCTGGTGCAGGTGAAATGCCAACAGCCAGTTCAGTTGTTGGGGATTTGGTTTCTTTGGCAACAGAGATGAAAGTTACCGATAGACCGCTTCCTATGATGCGTTGTAATCACAATGATTATGCTACTCTTATGGATATTTCGGATACAAGAAATAAATATTTTATTAATGTGGTTACAAAAAACAATCCCGGCGTAATAGGTAGTTTGGGCGTGGTTTTCGGGCTAAACCATATTAGTCTTTCAAGTCTTATTCAAAGAGGTGTTTTGCCTGATGGAACGGCTAGAATTGTTCTTTTGACTGAAGAAGCGAAAGAATCGGATTTTAACAAAGCGCTTTTGGATTTAAAAAATGATAATAATGTCAAAGAAGTAGTAAGCGTAATAAGGGTAAGCTAATGCAAGGTAATCATTATCAAGGACTTATAAATAAATACAGAGATTTTTTGCCTGTGAGCGACAAAACTCCTGTAATCACTATCAATGAAGGAAATACGCCACTTATTGAGGCGAGTAATTTAGCAAAAAAAATCGGTTTTAACGGGAAAATTTACTTAAAATATGAAGGCTCAAATCCAACAGGTAGCTTCAAAGACCGTGGTATGACAATGGCTGTATCCAAAGCGAAAGAAGACGGAGCTACTGCTATTATTTGTGCAAGCACAGGCAACACTTCGGCTGCAGCTGCGGCTTATGGTGCAAAAGCAGGACTTAAGACCTTTGTACTTATACCTGATGGCTACATTGCATTAGGCAAGCTGGCTCAGGCTATGATGTACGGAGCGGAAATCATTGCAATCGATGACAATTTTGACAGAGCGCTTGAAGTTGTTCAGGAATTGTCCGAAAAATATCCGATTACGCTTGTAAATTCTGTCAATCCTTATCGTATTGAAGGGCAAAAAACAGCTGCTTTTGAAATCGTTGAGGCTCTAGGTGATGCGCCAGATTATTTGTGTATTCCTGTTGGAAATGCAGGAAATATCACAGCATATTGGAAGGGTTTTAAAGAGTATTTCGAAAAAGGTTTTGCCGCTTCAAAACCTAAAGTATATGGTTTTGAGGCAGAAGGTTCAGCTGCAATCGTAAGAGGCGAACGTATTATGAAGCCTGAAACTTTTGCAACGGCAATCAGAATAGGCAATCCAGCTAGTTGGAAACAGGCAGAAGCTGCTCGCGATGAGTCAAATGGAATTATAGATTTTGTTTCAGAAGAAGAAATAGCAGAGGCATATCAGCTTTTGGCTTCTTTGGAAGGTATTTTGGCTGAACCCGCAAGTTCAGCATCTGTCGCAGGGTTAATCAAAGCTCACAAAATGGGGCTGATTGAAGAAGGCTCAAAAATAGTTTGCGTTCTCACAGGAAATGGGCTAAAAGACCCTGATTCTGCGATGAAATACTCAGCTAGCGACATTGTAAAAACAACGGCAAAAATTGAAGATATAGTAAAAGCATTAAATCTGTAGGGGGTAAAAATGGATCGAGTTTTAATTAAAAACGTAGGGCAATTTGAAGGTCAAGAAGTTTTGATTAAAGGGTGGCTTTTTAACAAACGCTCTAGCGGAAAGCTTCATTTCTTGCAGATTAGAGATGGTTCGGCACAAATTCAGGCGGTGGTTTTTAAGGGCGATGTTTCTGAAGAATTATTCGATATTGCGGATAAAATTACTCAAGAAAGTTCTCTTGAAATCGTTGGCGTTGTGAACAAACATGACCGTTCGAAGCTTGGCTATGAGCTTTCTGTAAAAGATATCAAAATCGTTTCTGAGTCTGTTGATTATCCGATTACTCCAAAAGAACATGGCGTTGATTTTTTGATGAAAAACCGTCATTTATGGCTTAGGTCTCCTCGTCAGCGTGCTATTATGAAAGTTCGCAACCGTATTATCAAAGCTGTTCGTGATTTCTTCTTCGAAAAAGATTTTATGCTTGTAGACGCACCGATTTTTACACCCGCAGCTTGTGAAGGCACTACAAACCTATTTGAGGTCGAGTACTTTGATGAAAAGGCATATTTAACTCAAAGCGGACAGTTGTACATGGAAGCTGCAGCAATGGCTTATGGGAATGTTTATTGTTTTGGCCCTACATTCCGTGCGGAAAAATCAAAAACACGCCGCCATTTGACAGAATTTTGGATGGTAGAACCCGAGATGGCTTTTTGTGACCTTGAGCAAGATATGGATTTGGCTGAAGAGTTTGTCGAATATATTGTTAAGCAAGTTGTTGAAAATTGCCGTGAAGAACTTGAAATATTGGAACGTGATATTTCAAAACTTGAAAATATCACACGACCATTCCCTCGTATAACTTATGATGAAGCAATTGAGCTTCTTCATAAAAAAGGCAATGATACCCCTTGGGGTGAGGATTTTGGCGGAGACGAAGAAACTCTTATTTCAGAAGAATTTGACAAACCTGTTATGATTCATCGTTATCCGATGCAAGTTAAAGCTTTTTATATGAAGCAAGATGAAGTCAATCCAAAGCTCGCCAAATGTGTTGATATGATTGCACCAGAAGGTTATGGCGAAATGATTGGCGGCGGTCAAAGGGAAGAAAATATCGATGTTTTGCTCGGCAAAATCAAAGAACACGGACTTCCCGAAGAAGCTTTCGAATGGTATTTAGACCTAAGAAAATACGGTTCAGTAGAACATGCAGGCTTTGGGCTTGGTATAGAACGCACCGTATCTTGGATTTGCGGTTTGCATCATGTTCGTGAAACTATCCCATTCCCTCGATTGATGGACAGAATTAGGCCGTAATAATTATTAAAACTATAACTGTGTGAAACAGAGTCAACATAAGAATTGGAATATTAAGGTGCATTTGCTCCTTAATATTGGTAATAAGCTGTTTTGTCATCATCTCCCCTAAGATTTTTTCGACTTTGCATATCTTGTACTAGCTTTTTGGAAAATCCAATTGAACACCTGGGGGATATTAGATTTAGCACAGGTTTTATAAGGGTTTACAGCTTAATTTTTCGAAATTAAACAAATTCAAACATCGTAACTTCGGCTTTGGAGTTTATTCTTGGGGTATGAATCAAAAATTCTTTGCTGAGAATTTTTGGGTTCCACACAACATTCCCAACGCCTCGATTGACGTATAAGAGACTGTCTTGTTTTTTGAATAAGCCTTCTGTGTAGTCGTTGTCTGAGAATTTATTTAATAAATATTGAATGATACCGCTTTTTATCTGCACCCCATGGGTATGCCCTGAAAGCATTAGAGAAGGGGAGTATTTTATGGCTTCTGAAAAAGTGATTGGATTGTGCGAAAGAACTATGTCTTCTTTATGAATGGAGTTTTTGTAGCAAATCTTGCCGTTATCATAATCGTCTAGCCCTGAAAATCCTATTTTGTGATGATTAAAGAAAAATTCATCACGAGAGTTTTTGAGAAGCTTAAAATCCGCATCGGATAAGACTTTTTCTATTTTTTTACCGCAGTCATTATCCGCATAATCATGATTTCCCATGCAGGCATATTTGGCAATTTTGGCATTGATTTTTTTTAAAAAACTTTTTAGTTCATTAATATGCCTTTCATTATGGCAGATGAAATCACCTGTTATCACAACGATATCTGCATAAAGAGCGTTTATTTTTTCTATCACATTCTCAATGAGCTCAAAATTGAATCCTGATATATGCAAATCAGATAATTGTATAACTTTTAGACCTCTGAATTGTTTATTTAGTTTTAATCTTTTTATTTCCAGTTCAAACATAATCTACTAACTCTAAAAAATATTGGTAATACATACTAGCACAGCTGTCAGATTAATTTCCAATAAAGAAATGGTTTGATTTGCTTATGCACGAAGAAGTTTTGATACAATCGAATAAAAAATTCATTTTGCCCCAAAAAGCATTGATAGTATTTCCTGACTTTATTGGCGACAGCATTATTTTGACTGCGTTTTTGAGGAATTTTCGCTATAATTTGTCCAAGGGTGCGATTGTACATGTCTGTGCCAACAAGGCTATTGCTGATATGCTTGATGGAAATCCTCATGTTGATGCTGTTTTTGTCAAAAATAAAATTCGTAAAATTTCTGATTTTCTCAATAGGCAAAGCTATGATACTGCGATAATTTTGGATTTTTCGCTTGCCTGGTCTTTTCACGTTTTCAAATCTAATATTGGACAAAAAGTTATTACGGATATGAAAAGAGCAAATCTCAGAATTCACAAGTTTTTGGAAAGTTTTTTTACTCATGTTCTTTTAAATACTTCAATCAAAGATAAAACCCCTCAAATCGAAGTATATTTGGATTATTTGCGGCAACTCGGACTCAAAATTTTTGACAGGCATTTAGAGGTAAAAGTTGATTTTGAGGATATTAATGTTGCCAAAAAACTAATTAAAAAGACAAAAAAAAGAAAAATTTTTCTTCATTTGGGTGCAAGTATTTATTCCAAAAAATGGCCCCTTGAGTATTGGCAAGAAATTGTAGAATATCTAAAAAAAGATGAGCTTTATATTATAGGTTCTGACAATCCTTCTGAAGTTTTGCTTGAAAAAAATGTAACAAATCTGTGTTCAAAGACTTCTTTAAAGCAAACAATTGCTCTTTTGTACAATGCAGATGTTTTGATTACAACGGATTCTGCACCTGCACACTTAGCGGCAGTTGCCAAAGTACCAAACATCATAGTTCTTTACGGTCCGACAAATTATCATCAATGGCGTCCATACGCACCAAATTCTAATGTGATTCAATTGCATGCAAATATGGATTGTAATCCTTGTAATCTCAGGGTTTGCAAGAGTTTGAAATGTTTGAAAGAACTAAAACCTCAAATGGTTATAGATGTTATTGATAAGATTAAATCGGTTTATTAACTCTTGTGAGTTCTTTTTTTAGTTTAAAAGATGTGAATATATCAAGGCTTTGACCATTTTTATATCTACGAATAGCTTCCATAGTGTTCGAGGTATTGGCATTGACTAATTTGTCCAATACTTTAATTGCATCTTTAATTTCATTTTCTGAACTTGTAAATTGCATAAAAAACCTTTTTCGAGGGCATTAATTTAAATATAACCTGTTCAGAAAGGATTTTAATCCTCCAAATCGTTTATTTGCAAGTCTTTTTATAAGTCCATCGATAAAATTCTTCTGTGGAATAAAAAATCATATCAGGAGATTCTTTCTTTAAAAGCTCGATATTGGCGGTTTTTGCCCAAGCTGCTGCAATACATTTGACATTGGCTTGTTTTGAATCTTTCATATCAGTTGCAGCATCACCTATGTAATAGACTTCTTGCGGCTCAAATTGCCATTCTGCGAGAACTTTTTTGATGCAATCTGGTTTGATGGAGCCGATTTCCGAGCCTGTCTCAACAATTTCAAAATATTTTTTAATTTCAAGTTCTTCAAGTGTTATTGCGCAAGAGTCTTTGCCTTTTCCTGTTACGAGAGCTGTTTTGATAGAGTTTTTGTTTAAAAATTCAAGAGTTTCTCGCATTCCGTCAAAAAGTTTGCAACACATAGAGTGATTTTTTTTGTAGATTTTCAAGAATTCTTCAAAGCAAACTTCCCAATTTTCGGGGTAAAGGTTTTTTACAATGCCAATTTCTGAATAGCCCCAAAATTTTTCGACAGCTTCTTTGGAAGGACGTTTCCCTGAGACGTTTTCGATAGCATCTTGAAACGATATAAGACAAAGAGGTAAAGTGTCAGCTAATGTTCCATCTAAATCAAAGATTAGTCCTTTTGTTTGTTCCATTTTTTAAATGCCCCATTTATAATACGTATATATTGTAACAAAACTTAATAAGGATATAAAGTTTTTTAAAGTTTTGTACGATTATCTAAATGTATAAGGATAAAATTTGTGAACGGATATGTATGAAGCAGCTTTAATTGATGATGAAACACTAAAACTAGTAGGACTAGAGTTAATGTTCTGCACTCCGCAAAAGTGCAGAAGTTGTGATGGAATTACAACAATAGAGCTTTCAAAACGTATTGGATTAAAGCCTGAAGTCGTCAGGAAGAAATTGAAAATTTTATTTGATGCAGGAATTATAAGAGTTGTGGGTATAAATCCTAAATTGTGGAAATTTGATGATTATTCTTTTCAAAGAATGGATACAGAAGACCCGTATTATAAGCTTTTATGCAATTATGACGATGTAGATTTTTCGAAATATTTTGAGTACTAAAAAGCACGGATGTACAAATATAAAAAGCCGGACCATAGGTCCGACTTTTTAACTTACTGACATTTACTACGTATGAGGTTTAATAAAAAACTCCTACTTAGAAGGAGTTAGGGGAGTTTGAGTGTTAAGGAGTTGTCTTTAATATAGATGTTATTTTTTCAAAAAAGTTCCATATTTTTTTGATATGATTAAAATATTATTAATTCAAAGGTTTGAATAGAATTTAAGGCTAAAAATGACAATTATAGGACTTATAAATCACGGTTGTGCAAAAAACCTCATCGACTCTGAGCTTATGCTTGGGATGATTACTGCTGCGGGTTACAATATAACTTTGGATGATAATGCGGATATTGTCATTATCAATACCTGTTCTTTCATTCATGATGCGGAAGCTGAGTCTGTACAATCAATTTTGGAGATGGTTCATCAGGGCAAAAAAATCATCGTAACAGGGTGTCTTCCGCAAAAACATGCTAAGGATCTTGCCAAGGCTATGCCTGAAGTTTCAGCTTTTTTGGGGACATCAGATTATGGAAAAATAGTAGAAGTAATTAAAAATTTAGAGTCTAAAAAAGTTATCAGTCATATCGACCAAAATCCACATTATGTATATCCTGAAACTGTTGAAAGGCAACAGATTACGATGGGTGCGAGTTCTTATATCAAAATTGCAGAAGGGTGCGATTATCGCTGCGGATATTGTATAATTCCAAAACTTAGAGGACCATATGTTTCGCGTCCTATCGAAAATATCATCAAAGAAGCAAAAAGCTTAGCCAAAAAAGGTGTTTCGGAGATAGTTTTGATTGCCCAAGATACCACCAACTACGGCAAAGATATTTATGGCAAAGCCAGCCTTCCAAAGCTTTTGGCAGAGCTTAATCAAATTGACGATATTGAGTGGATAAGGGTTATGTATGCCTATCCGTCATTGATGAATGATGAGTTGATAAATGCCTTTGCCAAGCTCGACAAAGTGGTCAAATATATTGATATTCCACTTCAGCATTCACACCCTGATGTGCTTAAAGCTATGCAGCGGCCTGCTTTTAATTATCTTGATTTGATTAAAAAAATGCGAGACAAAATAGAAGGCGTAGCGCTTCGTTCAACTTTTATTGTGGGCTACCCGTCAGAAACCCAAGAACAGTTTGAGCATTTATATGATTTTATAGAGCAGGCTCGTTTTGACAAAATGGGCGTTTTTGAGTATTCAAAAGAAAAAAATACTATTTCTTATTCGCAAAAACCTCACATAAGGGCGGATGTCAAAAGAAGACGAAAAGATGTTTTGATGAAGCTTCAACAGCAAATTTCGCTTCAAATCAATCAATCTTTGATAGGGCAAAAAATCCCGTCAATTGTTGAAACAGTTGATGCTAAGGGTGCAATAACAGCCAGAACATATAGAGATGCTCCCGAGATTGACGGCTTGATTTGTGTAAAAACAAAAGAGCATTACATCCCCGGCGATATTATTTTGCCAAAAGTAGTAGATGCAAATGAATATGATTTGTTTGGCGAGTTATAGCACCATTTTTAAAAGATTATTTATTCATTTATTCTGTCTAATCTAGATATATTCAGCCTTTGTAATTCGTAAATACATTAAATGGAGGATTAATCCAACTTTAGTTGGGTGCTAATATGAAAGAAATTACAATCTGTAAATTTTCAAGAGAGTATATGTAGGCGGGGAAGAAATTAACCGCCTTTTTTATTGAAGATTATCGGATGTGAAAAATGACGTAAGCGAGTAGCTTTCGGCATTTTGAAACTGGACGTGGGCTCCGTAGAAATCTTTGATTTCACAGGAGCTTATTTAAAGCTTCAATTACTCTGCTTCGAATAGTCCGACAATTCTTTCTTGAATTTCTTCGGAGTTTAATTCTTCTGTGATTATATTCAAATCAAGTGACATTTGATAGAATTCAGCAGCTTTTGCAGGGTTTTTCATTATTTCGCAAGAGCGTCCGGCATTGTAATACGCAAGAGCGTAATTTGGATTTTTTTCAATTGCCAATTCGAAATTTTCCAGCGCTAATTCAGGCATTCCAACACCATCTAGGTATGCTACACCCAAATTGTTATAGGCAATATGATAGTCATCTTCAAGCTCAATTGCTTTGTGATAAGCAATAATACATTCTTCAACGTGGTCTTGCTCCCAAAGGGCAAGCCCTAAATTGCAATAAACTTTAGAAATATCAGGATCAATAGAAATCGCTTCACAATAGTGTTCGACTGCTTTTTTAAGGTTATTTTTGTCATGATATAAATTACCCAAAGAAATAAGTGCATCTGCATTTTTTGGGTCAAACATAATCGCTGTTTTGTATGTGGCAATTGCCGCATCAGCATTGCCTTTTACCTGATGATAAATTGCAGCTAAGGCCTGACAAACAATTGAAGTCCATTCGGAATCAGGGTTTAGCTTGATAGCGACTTGGTATTCATCAATTGCTTTATCAAAATCGCTCAGCTGCACTAATACATAGCCTAAGGAATTCCTATAGAAAGGATTTCCGGGTTCCAATTCCACTGCTTTCTTGAATGCGTATGCCGCGTTAAATAAATCGTTAAGTCTAATGTATAAATGACCTAATTCGTAGAATATAGTTGCGTTTTTAGGGTCAAATTCAACTATATTTTGGTAGCATTTTATGATTTGATCTACATCTTCTCTGTAATAAGTTTGAAGAATATTGGCAAGCTTAATCCACGCCTGAGCATTGTCAGGGTTTGAGTCCAAAGCCTTTTGATAGCAATCAAGTGCCAAATGAGGATCCCCTTTCTCCAAGAATATGTTCCCAATTTTTGCGTAGAAAACGTCAGAATACCCCGTTTTTTCAAGAGCGTTTTCATAAAATCTTACAGCTCCATTATATTTTTTCATTGCGTTTAGCAAATTACCCACTAAGTCATACACAAAGACTGAGAAATTATCTACAAAACTTCTATAAAGCATACGAAGTGTCGAATAGTCCCAAAGGCTCATGCAGGTACCTGTAATCAGGTTATGCATTGCTTTGGTAAAATCTTTAAAAGTCGGTTCTGTTGCACGCATTTTTTTGATTAAAACTATTGCCAGAGCTAATCTTGGGCGTGATGAGAAAAATCTTTTTAAAGAAATTGCTTCTTCAAATTTTTCGCAAGCTCCGTCGAAATCACCTGACATATCCAAGAAAAAGCCCAAATGCAGTCTTGCATTTATAGATTCTGGGTCCAAATCTATTGAATTGACGCATTGTTCTATTGCTGCATCAATATCAATTTCGCCTTTTTGCCACAATAAAGAGGCTAGGCGATAATATGTTTCAGAAATTGTCGGATCTAAATCCAATAATTTCATATAGCTGTCAATGGCATCTTCGAGATTTCTATTACTTGATTTCAATACAAAATTGTCATAAGACTTTTTGGCAAGCCTTAAAACTTCGTCAGTTTCATCAATATCTTGAGCTCTGAGGTTGAAATGCTGTGCTAAATTCTTTAGCATCATAAGAATATACCTTCTCCATTTGTTGTTGTTAAAAATATCGCTAAACCTAAAATAAAGTTTAGTGATATTTTTACATTTCATATTTTTGGTGGAGAGATTTTTTATTGTAACAACATCTTCATATTTACCCTTGAAAAGCTAAAGATACACATGAAATCTACCGATAAAGAATATATGTGAAGGTTAAGAAAAGGTGTGAAAAATGGGTATATCGTCAAATCAGGCAAGGTTTTTATCCTTAACAGCTAGACAGGTTGATCTTGAACATCGCGTTCAGCAAATTTGTCAAAGACGTTTGCGTCTATCGTCAGAGCTTGAAAGAGTCGCTACAGATTATAATAATCAAATCGGCAATAGAAAAATGTTTACTTTCAGTACAACTAATAGCGGTATCGACACCTTTGATTTAGCACATATTAGAGCTTTAAAAGATTCTAATGGCAATAACTATGCTGTAATGGCTTTAAACGGTGGTGTTGCTGGTGCTTATAATGGAACAGGATATTATTCTACAAGTGTTGTTATACTTGGTTCAGCTGCAGCGTGCACAGGCTTAAAGATTGACTCAGTTCCAGGGGGAAGCAATGTAGATATATCATTAGCTCAGTTAGGGCTTGATTCAGGTACTCATACTGAATCAGAAGTTGTAGAAGCAGCGGTAAGAGCAGGATTGTTAATCATTGTTACTAAATCTGATGAATTTACTCAATCGCCCGAGAATAATCATATAGGTATTCTTTCCCAAGCTGGTGATCCTACTTATGAGCTTCGTGATTGGAGAACATTGCCTGAGATAGCAGATGAGCTATTCAAAGGTGATGATATGGATGCGGAAAATAAATACGACAGAATAGTCTCTCAAATCAACCAGCAAGACAAAAAACTACAACTTGAGCAAGCCTCTGTCGAAGTTGAATATAAAGCGATTTCATCTGAGAAAGAAGCAGTCAAGAAAATCTTAGATACAAATGCTGGTGCATCATTCAAATATTTCAGTTAGGTTCTAAAGCATACCCTTGACGATATCGCTTACCCAGGGAAGTTTGCCTTCTCTGCCTGTAAGAGCCGATAATACAAGGTATAGGATGATTGCAAATGCCAATGCATCAACAATTGAATATCCAAAAACCAGTTTTAAATCAAAGATATAAAAATAAACAGAATATATCAAAGATCCTATCAAAGGAATCTTTACGACTATTCCTATAAGAATAGTGAGTATTAAATTAAAAATATAAAACAAAATGGAAAGAAAAATCGATTGAAAAATATGAAATCTTAAAAACGGTTTGATTTTGCTTCCTGAAACATGGGAAATAATAATCCAGATAAATCCCACAATACCAGTGGTTAGGTATGTTAAGGCTGATATTATTTTCTCTCCTGGAGTGACATTAGGAAGTCTGTTATTATAGGCACTTTGAGGTCTCATACTGTCTCCTTGTTTTTCTTTTTTAAATATTCATCTAATGCATCATTATACAAAAGCATAAGTTCAATATCGTAAGGATTTATGTCGTATGCTTTTTTGTAATTTTCCAGCGCTGCTTCAATATCATCCAGGATAACAGAAGTGTTTGCAATGGATAAAAATCCTGTGATATTTTTATCGTCTTTTTGTGTTGCTGTTTTGTAAAACTCAAGGGCTTTATCGAATTCTTTTTCATCAAAACAGAAGTTGCCCATTGCAATATAGCCTTTTGGGTTCTCCGGTTGAATTGCTATTGCTTTGCCGAAAATTTCTTTGGATTTTTGGTTGCTTTGAGAGCTCATAGCATAGCAAAGATAAGCATCATAGTATTCAGGATTGGCTTCTATTGCTTTTTCATAATATTTAAAAGCACTCTCTTTATCGCCCAAAATAGTATAAGCATTGGCTATACATGCATAAGTTCTGCAATCTTCCGGTTTGATTTCAGAGCCTTTTTTATAAAACTCAAGTGCTTTTTCAAAATCATTGTCTGCAAAGTAGGCACTTGCCATACTCACAAGCAGTTCGAAGTTTTTCGGGGTTATTTCGATAGCTTTTTTGTAGCATTCGATAGCATTTTTCAAGTCCCCGAGTTCTTGGTGCAAATCCCCTTTCAAGGTGTATAAAGAGGCATTTTCAGGGGCTAAATCAATTGCTTTGTCAAAACTATCAAAAGCTTTTTTGTAGTCTTGTTTTTCGGCATGAATATTGGCTATATTTAAATAGCCTGAAAAGTCCTCAGGGTTTATTTCTATAGCTTTTTCAAAGAAAATAAAGGCTTTTTCATAGTTTTTTTGATAAAAATAAATGCTTCCGATACTGTTGATTATGACAGTATTTTTAGGTGTTTTTTCGAAAAGATCGAGATATATTTTAAGTGCATTGTCATAATCCTTGAACATCCCATAAGTGTTTGCCAGCCTGAAGTAATTGTTTGTATCTTCAGGATTTTGTTCAATCTGCTCTTTTATTACTTCTATGATTTTTTCAGAAACCAAATTATCCATCATACCTCTTTCTATGATGATGATACTCGAAAAATTTCAAAAAATGTAGAATGTAAATATTTGTTGATGATAAGTGCTGCTTTTGCTAAGCTTATTAGTAATGAAAGTTTTTTAAAGGGAAAAATAATGACTCAACTTATAAGTGCAAAAAATGGTGAAATGACACCTGAATTGTTAGTTATTGCAGAGAAAGAAGGCGTTGATGCCAAGGTTTTGATGCAAAAAGTCGCAGAGGGAAAAGTTTGTATTCTGAAGAATATCAATCACACAAACTGTATTCCAACCGCTGTGGGCGAAGGTTTGAGTATTAAAGTAAATGCCAATATAGGTACTTCAAAAGACAGAAGTTGTACAAATGAAGAACTTGAAAAATTGAGAATAGTCCATGAAACTGGCGCAGATGCTGTTATGGACCTTTCAACAGGTGTTGATATTGATGAAACAAGACAAAAAATCATTAAAGAATGCCGAATCCCTCTTGGGACAGTACCTATGTATCAAGCCGGCAAAGAGGCTATTGATATTCACGGAAATATTCTTGCTTTAGATAAGGACAAATTGTTTTCCGATATCGAAAAACATTGCCGTGACGGGGTTGATTTTATTACCGTTCACTGCGGAGTTACGAGACAAGTTGTGAATTTTTTGCAGGAGCAAGGACGGATTTGCGATATAGTTAGCCGTGGCGGTTCGATGCTTGCAGCTTGGGTTTTAGGTAATAACAAAGAAAACCCTTTATACGAATTTTATGATGATTTGTTAGATATCGCCAAAACTTATGACACAACTTTGTCATTGGGTGATGGCTTGCGCCCAGGTTGTGGCGCTGATGCAGGCGATAGAGCACAGGTTGCAGAGTCTTTGTTTTTGGGAGAATTAGTCAGTCGTGCCCGCAAAGCAGGCGTTCAAACAATGGTTGAAGGTCCTGGACACGTTCCGCTTAATCAAATTCCTGCGATGATAGAAACTATCAAATATCTAACTCAAGGCGCTCCTCTTTATGTTCTTGGGCCATTAGTTACAGACATTGCACCTGGGTATGACCATATCACAGCGGCAATCGGCGGAACTTTGGCAGCGTACCATGGTGCTGATTTCTTGTGCTACGTCACACCTTCAGAGCATTTGGGATTACCAAATTCCGAACAAGTAAGACAAGGCGTTATTACTTGCAAAATTGCAGCTCACGCAGCAGATGTGGCAAAAGGTCGTCCTCAATCAATCGAGCGTGACAGGCAAATGTCTATGGCGCGCAAGGCTCTTGATTGGAACAAACAACAAGAATATGCCATCGACAAAACTGTTTTTGAGCATATCGAAAAAGGCGAACCTTGCACTATGTGCGGAAAATATTGTAGTATGAAGCTTATTAATGATTATCTGTAAGAAGGTTTGATGGATAAGAAGCTGTTAAAATCAACTATAGAGGATTTTGAAAAAAAAATTGAGACTTCAGGTGAGTACGAAGACTTTTATGCTTTGGCTCAGGCGTATTTTGACGATGGGCAATATGATAAAGTCAAAGAGTTCATCCAAAACAAACTTTTTATCAAATTCCCCGAAAATGCCCAAAATTACTGTCTTTTTGCCAAGGCTCTTGCCAAGCAGGAGAAGTATGACGAGGCAATAAGCAAAATTTCTAAGGCTCTGGAGATTTCTCCTGAGGATGTCGAATCCAAAATTATCTTGGGCAAAATTTTATATTACAAAGGCAGGTTTGATGCTGCATTTGATATTTTCAAAAAACTTGAAGAAGCTGAATCCGAAAACCCTGATATAAGAATATATTTGGGGTTGATTTATTCCCAAAAAAATCAGCACGAAAAGGCGATTTTCGAGTTCAAATATATAGTTGAAAAAATAAATTCTCGAGATATCGAGGCTTATTTCAATATGGGGCTTGCTTATTCGATGTTAAATTGGTCGCAAGAGGCGATTTGGTGCTACAAAGAAGTATTCAAGCTTCAACCTGTACATCCTGAGGCGAGATACGCAATTGCTTATGTTCATTATCAAAATAAAGAGTTTGAAAGTGCCATAAGACAGCTCGATGCAGGTATCCATATGACTCGTGAGAATGAGGATTTATTTTGGCTCAAGGGGCAAATTTGTTTTGAAAAAGGCAAATTTAATGAAGCAATGCTGAATTTTGAACAGGCAATCAAAGCAAATCCGGAAAATGTAAAATCTTATCCAAGTTTGGCGAAAACCTATTCTGAGATGGGACTTAAGGACTTTGCCATTGAGTATTATTTGATGGCGATATCCAAAAACCCTTCAAATGAACAAAATTATCTTGAAGTTGCCAAAATTTACGAAGAAAAAAAGGCGTACGACCTTGCTATCAAGTACTATGATATGACTGTTAAAAAAAATAAAAAAATCATCAATGGTTATATAGGTCTTGGTTATTGCCATAAGCAAAAGAAAGAGTATGACAAGGCTTTAGGGTATTTTAAAAAAGTTTGTAAGATGAATGCTAATGTGCCGCAAATCCATTTTGAGATTGCGGATTTGAATAAACTCAAAAACGACTTTGAGCAAGCAGCAGAGCATTATACAGAGTCATTGAATTTGAAACCGAATAATCCCAAGGCTTATTATGAGCTAGGGCAAATTTATAAGCAAAAATGTGATTTCGATACGGCAAAATTATATTTGAAAGAAGCGATTTCGATTGCACCGGATGACTCTAAGAGTTATGCTTTGATTGGTGAAATTCATCTTGAGCTGGGTGCTTTTAAAGAAGCGGAGCTTGATTTTAAGAAGGCATTGAGGTTTGATAGAGCTAATGAAAGAGCTATCAAAGGGCTTTTGAAATTTTATAAGTCTCAAAAAAAATATTCTCAGGCGAAAAAGGCTCTGGAGCGGTTTGTCAAAAAGAATGGCGCACAAGATGAGTTTGCGGTTGAATTAAAAGAGTTGAAAAATTTGACACTTAATCCTATACTTAGGATGTTTTTGAAAAAATAATATGGGGCGTTAGCGCAGTTGGTAGCGCACAACACTGGCAGTGTTGGGGTCAGGGGTTCGAATCCCCTACGCTCCATTTTTGCAAAAAGGGATTGATTTTAAGCTTTTTATATTTTTAGCATTTTCCGTAATATTTCCGTAATGATAAAATAATTGCTTTGCAACTATGTAGTTGCGTAGAAAGAAAGTTGTTTGTTAGCCTATTTTTTGAATTTAATATATAATTGATTTTGATGAATTAATTAGTTGTAGGCATTTAGATGAATTTGGTTATAAATCCAAAAAAACAAAAAATTATTGCAAGCTTTTGTTTGCTTATATACCTAATGTTTAGTTTTTTGAGTAATATTGGTGCGACTTTGTGTTTTGGTACTACCGCGAATAAGCATATCGGCATGCATGCACTTAATTATGATAGTTGCCCTGATGGTTATAATTGCAATTTTATCAAATCAAGATCTGCTTTTTCTGATGCTAAAAGTAAATTTAATTACAGTAATTTTCAAATGGATTTGAACAAAGTCCTTGTGTCTAGCTATGCTAAAAATCTAAGCTTTAATGCATATTCTTATATTTGTTATGATTTAACTTTTTTTCAAGAAAAATATTGCAAAATAAATTGGGATATTTATGACAAGTACAATATAAAAACACATCTTATAAAGCTGGAAAATGTCGTTCTAATTATCTAACTCATTTACACAAGTAGAATGAGTGCATCAGGTCTGATGCTTATTGTAATTAAGGACATATTAATGAGAACGATAACCTACAAATTAGCTTTATTTATATTTTTACTTTTGAACATTTCAATTGTTCAAGCGCAAACGCTTACGCTAAATCAGGCATTGAATTTAGCATTGACCAATAACCCAAAACTCCAAGCCGCTCAAGCAATGTTGGGGATTAGCGAGGCCAGGATTATTATCGCCCAAACGCTCAGAAATCCTGCGCTTGTAACTGATAATGGAACTGCAGAAAAGACTTACCGAGGTGGTATTGAGCAGACTTTTGAACTGGATGGTAAAAGAAAAAAACGAACAAACCTTGCCAAAACAGAAAAAGAAGTTATTGAAAATGAAATCAAAACTGTCACTCTTGATTTAAAAAGCAATGTTAGAAAGTCATATATAAAGCTTTTTAATGCACAGCAAAAATTTAATGCGTCAAATGATATTTTGAATATTTCAAATGAACTTGTAGATATTGCAAAAAAACGGAATCTTGCAGGGGATATAGCTGAACTCGATGTCATACAAGCAGAGAATCTTCAAGTTAATGCCAAAAATGATTTAGAAACTTCAAGACTTCAAATAAATCAGGCATTTAATAAATTAAATATGCTCGTAAATCAGGTGCTTGGATACGATGTGCAACTCGAAAAACCAATCTTAATCGATGCAATGATTACGCCACTAGGAACTGAGAAATCAATTGATGAATTGATAAGCGAAGCAAATAATAATAGACCCGAAATCAAAAAAATTCAAAAAAGCCTTGAAGCATCAAATAATATGATGGCAGTTGTAAAAGCTAATCGAATCCCGAATTTGACTCTAGCCGTCGGCCCTGACCTTGTAACATCTGGTGGAGAAGGAGCAAAAAGTCCTAATGAAACAGGGGTTTTTGTTGTAGGAAGAATAGATTTACCTATATTCAACCGCCAACAAGGACAAATAAAAGAAGTCGAGGCACAAATAATTCAACAGCGAAAAGAGCTTGCCGCAATGCAAAATCAAATCGCCTATGAACTAAAAGATACAGTAACTAAAATTAAAATAAATTCAATAAAAATTCAGCTATACGAAAATGAAATTATTCCAAAATCACAAAGTGTTGTGGAGAAGTCCCGCAGAAGCTTTGAAGAGGGTATGAGTAGTATAATCATACCTATCAATGCTCAACAATCTTATATAAATACTCGTTTTGGTTACATACAAGTTTTAACAGAATACCAAAACTCAATAAGCGACTTGGAAAGAAATCTAGGCATAAATTCGATAACAGGAGATTGCAATGAAAAATAAATATATAATCATAATCACCGCAGTATTTTTAGCTCTTTTAACAGGGATTTTGATTTATCATAATTCTCAAAAAACTTGTGTAAAATCTAATTCTGACATAGTTGAACTTTGCCCGAAAGCCATACAAGATTTGGGAGTAAAAACAATAGTGGTCGAAAGAAAGCCTGTAATTTCTGAAATACGTACAATCGGCGAAATAAAAACCAATCAAGATAAAAGATACGTTCTAAGCCCAATAGTTGTAGGCAGGGTAATACAAGATAATGTTGTCTTGGGGCAAGAAGTTAAAAAAGGACAAGTAATTGCACGCGTAGAAAACATTAATGTAGCACAGATTAATGCCAATTCTGTGCAAAGATTGCATGAGAATATTCTCGCAATCAAGCAAGCGCAAACCAAACTTCGTCTTGCAAAAACTAATCTTGATAGAGAGAAAAAACTCTTCGCAGAAGGGATTAGTGCCAAAAAATCACTCATTCAAGCAGAATCAGACTATGCAATAGCAAGAGATGATCTTTCTGTAGTGAAAGAAAGGGATATGCATATAAGAGCTGAGGCGAATTCTTTACTAAAAATATATGGAACATCAACCAACCTTAATAGTGATAATATCCAGACAACTAGTGCCATAATAGCTCTAAGACCTGGTATCATTACAAAGAAAAATGTTACAGTAGGGGCAACTGTTTCGCCTGACCAAATTCTTTATGAAGTATCTGACTTGAGCTCATTATGGCTCGATATGACAATTTATCCCGAATACATATCAAAAATAAGAGAGGGGCAAGAAGTAATTTTCAAATCCGACAGTATGCCCAATAAGACTTTTGTAGGAAAAATAAGCTACATCCAGCCTTCAAGTGATGACCCTACCAAAACATTCTTAGCAAGGGTGTTTATGGATAATTCCAGTAAACTCCTTCGTCCTGGGATGTTTGGGCAAATTTTTATAAAAGAAGATGAAAAACAACTAAAAATATTTGTCCCAAATGAAGCTATTCAAGAATATGGCAAAGAAAGTTTTGTATTTGTATACCTAAGCGATGGCAAATATAAAAAACAAACTATAAAACTTTCAGAAACAGGTGAAGGCGGACACTTCATAGATGAAGGACTAAAAGCAGGTGATAAGATTGTTACGCAAGGAAGTTTTACCTTGAAATCTGAGCTAATCAAAAAACAGTTTGAACAGGAAGAAGAATAAAAAATGGGTAATTTTTTAACCAATTTTATAAAACAAAAAGTACTAATCTGTATAATTTTCACATTGTGTCTTGTTGCAGGTATTATTTCTTTCATAAATATACCTATTGATGCTTTTCCTGATTTGACAAATAACCAAGTCCAAATTTTGACGGAAAGCCCTGGTATGGCGCCGTTAGAAGTAGAACAATTAGTCACAATTCCTATAGAAGCAACCATTAATGGTTTACCCAAAATAGAAATAGTGCGTTCAATATCAAAGCTGGGACTGTCAGTAGTCACAGTGGTTTTTAAAGATGATGTAGATATCTACTTTGCAAGGCAACTAGTAAATGAAAGACTCCAAACTGCAAGAGCCAGACTTCCTCAAGATCTAAACCCTCAACTTGGGCCAGTTACAACAGGTATGGGCGAAATTTATCAATATGTAATCGAAGGCAACGGATATTCCGCCACTGACCTTAAAACTCTGCATGATTGGGAAATAAAATATCAACTCAGGACTGTCCCTGGTGTCAACGAAGTCAATACTTGGGGTGGGCAAACGCTTGAATATCAGATTACTTTGTATCCTAACAAAATGCTCCAATATCATCTGACTTTGAAAGAAGTTTTTGATGCTCTGAAAAACAATAACGAGAATTTTTCAGGAGGTATCGTAGAGCACGTCTCAGAACAATATGTAGTGAGAGGTGTAGGGCTGGTCAAAAATCTTGATGACTTGCGCAATATAATGATTAAGTACCAAGACGGTAACCCTATTTATATAAGAAACGTCGCAACTGTCGAATACGGTCAAGCGCTAAGACAAGGAGCTACGACAAAAGATGGTAAAGGCGAAGTTGTAACAGGTATTATAATGATGCTCAAGGGTGAAAACAGTCGCATTGTAATTCATCGTGTCAAAAACAAAATCGAAGAAATCAGCAAAACTTTGCCAGAAAGTGTACGCATAAAGCCTTATTATGACCAAACTCTCTTAATTGAGCAAACTCTAGAAACGGTTGAAAAAAACCTTTTTGAGGGTAGTATGCTTGTTATAGCTGTACTTTTGCTGATGCTCGGAAACCTCCGTGCATCACTAATCGTAACACTTACAATACCTCTTTCTTTGATGTTTTCCTTTATGGGAATGAAAGCTCTTGGTATCTCTGCCAACATTATGAGCCTTGGAGCACTTGACTTTGGGATGATTGTTGATGGCTCAATATACATGGTAGAAAATATAATGCTAAGATTGCACACCTCAAAAGATAGCAATTTAACAACATTTGAAATTATACAAAGAGCAATGAGAGAAATGACTAAACCAATCTTTTTCGGGGTTTTAATCATTACTACAGTCTATATGCCTATACTGTCTCTTGAAGGTATGGAATATAAAATGTTCTCCCCTATGGTTTTTGCTGTTTGCTTTGCACTACTTGGGTCTTTACTTATAGCTCTTATTCTTGTACCTGTTCTATGTAGTATTTTTCTTAGTAAAGATGTCGTAGAGAAAAAAAGTATCATAGTAGAAAAAGTCCGAGAACCATATTTAAGAATGCTTGATAAAGCTTTTAAAAATAAATACAAAACAATTTTTGTAACAGTTATCGTATTTTTGATTTCTGTAATTTCCTTATCTTTTATGGGTTCAGAATTTGTCCCAAAACTTGATGAAGGTGATATTTCAATACAAATTACCAATATCCCGAGCATTTCAATTTCTGAATCAACGCAGATAACAACAAGAGTAGAAAAAACCTTGTTAGAACTACCCGAAGTAAAAAATGTCGTATCAAAAATCGGGCGAGCAGATTTGGCAACAGACCCTATGGGAGTCTATCAAGCAGATATTTATGTAAAATTAAAGCCAAAATCAAAATGGCGATTTATGCTTTCAAAATCAAAACTCATTGAAGAAATGGAGCAAAAACTATCTCAGGAAGTCCCAGGTTCAAACCTTAGCTTCACTCAACCAATAGAAATGCGTGTAAATGAGCTTGTTTCAGGTGTAAAATCCGATGTTGCAGTCAAAATTTTTGGTAGTGATATGGATATTTTGCTCCTGAAAGCCCAAGAAGTTGAAAAGGTGCTTAAAACAATTCACGGAGTAAAAGATCTTCAAATTGAAAAAATAACTGGCGCAAAACAAGTTACAGTAACTCCAGACAGAGTTAGAATGTCCCGCTACGGAGTCAGCGTAGCTGATTTGAGAGAGGTTATTTCGACTGCAATAATGGGGAAGCAAGTATCAGAAATTTTAGACGGCAAAAAACGCTTTGCCCTCAGGGTAAGGTTCCCCCAAGGAATAAAAACAGACCCTACAATGATTGGAAACTTGCTTGTTGAAACTTCTTACGGAGGGAATGTCCCCATAGAACAAGTAGCCACAGTGCAGATAAGCGAAGGGCTCGAAGTCGTAAATAGAGAATTCGGTGAAAGAAGAATAATAGTTCAATGCAACGTCAGAGACAGAGATATAGGTTCTTTTGTAAAAGAAGCTGAAAAAAAAGTTGAGCACCAAGTAAAATTACCAACAGGTTATTATATCAAGTGGGGCGGTCAATTCGAGCATCAACAAAGAGCCATGAAAAGGCTTGCAATAGTCGTACCATTTTCAATAATAATAATATTTTTCCTTTTAATGATGACTTTTTCATCAGTCAAACATTCTTTGCTTGTAATGTTCAATGTCCCTTTTGCAATAGTGGGCGGGATCGTAGCTCTTTGGCTAAGAGGAATGTACCTCAGTGTTCCTGCAATAGTAGGATTTGTAGCTCTTTTTGGGGTATCGATTTTGAATGGTCTTGTTTTGATAACACAGTTTAACAAACTTCTAGCAGATGGACACTCGATGAAAGAAACAATTATTAAAGGCGTCAAAATAAGACTAAGACCTGTTCTTATGACAGCCCTTGTAGCAACTTTGGGCTTTATGCCAATGGCAATATCAACAAGCTCTGGTGCAGAAGTCCAAAAACCCCTCGCAACTGTTGTAATCGGCGGTCTTATCAGCTCTACATTCCTTACTTTGATTGTTTTGCCTATTCTTTATAGCGAATTTTGTAATCCGAAAATGAAAATTCGTAAAAAATTAAGACGTTATTTCAAAATATTATTGAAATAATTTTTGTTGGAATATAGGAGTTATTTCTTCCGTAATATTTCCGTAATGACAATGAAAAATCATAGGGTTAGTATTTTAATCAAAGTACATTAAAACCTTACTATTATTGATTTTTTCAATCTCAAAAATGCCTTAAAAAGGCAGTGTTGGGGCCAGGGGTTCGAATCCCCTACGCTCCAAAATTATTTAATATAGGAGAGAATCTAAATGTATAATGTTTTATTGTATAGTAGTTATGATGATTATAGTGACCCACAAGCTTCATTTACAAGGGTAACTTTTGATAACTTGGAAGAAGCTTTTGAATGGTCGAAAAAAGCTATTGAACAAGGTAATGTTGCTGTTTTTGTTCCATTAAAAGATGAAAATTAATTAAGAACTTTGCTGTTAGGGCTGAAACACCTATTTTTTTAAATGCTAAAATGTCATTCCGAACTTGTTTCGGAATCTTGCCCGCCTTAATCACCTAC
>CAYUHE010000008.1:0-59620 GCA_964444415.1 uncultured Gammaproteobacteria bacterium | reverse complement strand
GCTCAACGGTAGAGCAACGGTTTTGTAAACCGTAGGTTGTAGGTTCGATTCCTATTATCGGCTTTTTAAATCGAACTTTGAACGGATTCAAACAACTATGGGTAGATGCCCGAGTGGCTAAAGGGAGCAGACTGTAAATCTGCCGTCGAAGGACTACGGTGGTTCGAATCCACCTCTGCCCATTTTCCCGTATCTCTGTTAAACAGGACTAAGCCCTTGTAGCGCAGGGGTAGCGCACTTCCTTGGTAAGGAAGAGGCCACGGGTTCAAATCCCGTCAAGGGCTAATTTAAAAATTGATTGATTAATCAGAGATAGTATTAAGTAGACACTTACAAAAAAGGAGAAACACATGGCACGTGCTAAATTTGAAAGAACAAAGCCACACGTTAACATCGGTACTGTAGGTCACGTTGACCACGGTAAGACCACGTTAACTGCAGCTATTACAGCTTGTATGGCTGCTGTTGGGCAAGCTGAAGCTAAAAAATTCGATGAAATCGATGCAGCTCCAGAAGAAAAAGCTAGAGGTATTACTATTTCAACGGCTCACGTTGAATACGAAACAACAGCAAGACACTATGCTCACGTTGACTGTCCAGGTCACGCTGACTATGTAAAAAATATGATTACTGGTGCAGCACAAATGGATGGCGGTATATTGGTAATTTCTGCTACAGATGGACCTATGCCACAAACTAGAGAGCACATCTTGTTGTCTCGTCAAGTCGGAGTACCAAAATTGGTTGTTTTCATGAACAAATGCGATATGGTAGACGATGAAGAGCTCTTGGAATTGGTTGAAATGGAAGCTAGAGAACTATTAAGCTCATATGAGTTTGACGGTGACAATATTCCTTTCATCAAAGGTTCAGCTTTGAAAGCTTTAGAAGCAGTTCAAGCTAATCCAAAAACAGCTCGCGGAACAGACAAATGGGTTGATAAAATCTGGGAACTTATGGATGCTATCGATTCTTATATTCCAACTCCAGAGCGTGATATTGACCAACCATTCTTGATGCCGGTTGAGGATGTATTCTCAATCACTGGCCGTGGTACAGTTGCTACAGGCAGAATCGAGCGTGGAAAAGTTAAAGTTGGCGAAGAGATCGAAATCGTTGGTTTCGGCGCAACTAAAAAAACAGTATGTACAGGTGTTGAGATGTTTAGAAAACAGTTAGATGAAGGTCTTGCTGGTGATAACGTTGGCTTGTTGATGCGTGGTGTTGACAAAACTGAAATCGAAAGAGGACAAGTTCTTGCAAAACCAGGTTCAATCAAACCACACACTAAATTCTCTGCTAACGTATATGTTCTAAGCAAAGATGAAGGTGGACGTCACACTCCATTCTTCCCTGGATACAGACCACAGTTCTATATCAGAACAACTGACGTAACTGGTTCAATCAAATTCGAAGGCGAAATGATTATGCCAGGAGACAACGTTGTAATGGAAGTTGAACTTATCGCTCCAGTTGCTATTGAGCCAGGTATGAGATTCGCTATTCGTGAAGGCGGACGTACTGTTGGTGCTGGCGTTGTAGACAAAATTATCGCTTAAGATTATTTAAGGATATAACAATAAAAGGTGGAAGTGATGAGCTTCCGCCTTTTATGTTATTGGACTAGGCTGACGTAAGAGTTTCTGAAAGAAACTCTACAGGAAGAATTGACGAATGAGTCGGATGAAAATCCGGCTCTTTTTTTGTGCGCATTTTAATTTTTATTTAAGCAAACTCAATAAGAGTTGTGCATTACTCTCTTTATAATTGGACAACATGGTAATTCCTGTTTGTTTCAAAATCTGATTTCTGACCATTTGAGCTGTTTCTTTTGCCATATCGGTATCAGTAATTACTGATTTTGCACTGGTTAAGTTTTCTATTCCATAATTGTTGGAAGTTAAAATAGAATGTAATTTGTTTGTTGATGCTCCTATAGAGGATTGTTTGGTTGTAATACTATTTAGCAATGAGTCACACAAATCTATAGCTTCTCTTGCGCTTTGAATGGTAGAGAGGTCAATAGCAAACTCACCTAGACTAAAGCTTGTATTGACTGTTAATCGAGCGTTTACATCGTTGTTTGCGCCGACTTGTAATGTTGTTGCATATGCAGAGTCATCAGGAGGCATTTGCCAGTCAAGTTTTGGTCCTGACGGGCTGCTGAAATCCCACACAGCGTCAGAGAATCCTGCCCCTGTAAATGTGCTTGAATCTGCCATTTGAGCAGTTGTTTTCCCAGTAATACCTGCCGCATTGCCATTGCCAACACCTGTCGCTTTGCCTGAGGTTTCTGTATTCCAGAAGTTATTTTGTAAAACACTTCCATAGAACTGGTGAGCAAAACCTCCCTCGCCTGCGCCAGTAACTGAACCTGTAGCGTAACAATTACTGATATGTACCTTCAAAAGTACCGCCTATAAAGCCGCTCCCGTTGACTACATCTCCTGTTGTATAACAATTTTGGACAGTTAAGTCAAGGTTGTCGTTGCCGGCAATACCTATGAGCCCTCCGGTACTATTGTTTCCTGCCGTTGAGCATGAAACAGATGCAGAGCTGGAACATTCTGTAATTGTTGCAGTTCCATAGCCTTCATGTTTTCCAATGATGCCTCCTATGCTTCCTATCCCTGAAACTGAACCTGAAGATGAGCTCTTTGTTATACTTCCGCCGAAATTCATCCAGCCTATCAAGCCTCCTGTATTTATACCTGAGCCAGAAATATTACAATTAGCAGTACAATTGCTTATTACGGCTGTATTGGTAAATCCTATTAAACCACCGACATTATTGAAGCCTTGTATAGTAGAATTGGTAATTTTGACATTGTCTATATTTGTTGTTGTACCCCAACATGATCCCATTAAGGCAGCTGTATAATTATTGCCTGTTATATTAAAGTTATTCAGCGTTAGATTTTTGAATTGGGAAGTGTTAGCAGCATTTCTTCCAAAAAGACCTTGATCATCTACTCCAGGTTTGTTGATTGTGAGATTGGATATTTTATATCCATTACCGTCAAAAGTTCCTGAAAAGTTTGTTTTAGCAGTATAGTTGGCTATAGAAGACATATCAATATCGCCCATTAGCATATATGTTTTGCCTGCAGTGGCGGCACCATTTTGAGGAATATTAGCCACAAATTCTGCTGCAGTTTTGATTACCGTATACCCTGCTGCTATTGCAGCAGCTTCTGTCATTTGGGTAGATGGTGTTGTGCCGTCGGAGAAGATTTTTTTGTCACCAAAAGAAGTTGAGTCAATAGTTTGTTTTATTCCTTCAAGTCTTTGTTGAGCTTCGTTATTAAGCATTGCTCTTTCGTTATTTGAATAGACTCCATTAGCTGCTTGAACGGCGAGGTCTCTTATTCTTTGCACATCTTTGGTCATAGTAGACAGCGCCCCGTCGGCGGTATTTAAGAAACTTATGCCAGTTTGAGTATTTTGATTGGCAATATTAAACCCGCGAATAGAACTTGCAAGCTTGGTTGACAATGATAAACCTGCAGCATCATCTGCTGCGCCATTGATACGACAGCCTGTAGATAATCTTTGCATAGCCGTTGCCAAGCTGTTGTTCGCCGAGAACAGACTTCGTTGGATTATTGAACTTTGGCTAAAGCTCAGATTTATCATTGTTATTTATTTTGTTACCTTTCTTTTTCCACTTTAATGTTTCCTTTCTTTCTTGATATTCATCTGGTAATTCGGCATAGCCGTGGCTATGCTGTTGTCTCTGTGATACAGGTTTGTTTGAGCTATTGGATTTTTAACTAAGCTCAGATTTATCATTGTTATTTATTTTGTTTTACCTTTCGTTTTTTCCTTTAATGTTTCCTTTCTTTTTCAGGGGTACTATCAGGGTGTTTTTTCTGTTTTTGAGGTTATAACACCTCCAGTGGAAGGATACAGGATTTTTCGCCTTCAAAACACCATCATAAGTTGTATTTTTTCAAACTAAAGCTTGATTTTTCTACAACTAAAGGTGTAGGTTTTTTGAAAGTAAAAATAAAAAATTTTGCGATACTAAAAACTAAAGCAGCGCAAAAAATATCTGGGAGGCATGCAAAAAGCTTTATAGACAATATTACAAACTTGATACATTCCTTAAAAGTCATGGTTGACGTTGATTTTTGTTTTGGTTAAAGTTGTAAATACTGAATGAAAACATTTAAGGAAGAACTATAATAATGGCAACAAAATCAAAACAACAAAGAATTAGAGTTTGTTTAAAAGCATATGATCACCGCTTAATCGACTTGTCTGCGAAAAAGATAGTCGAAACAGCAGAAAGAACCGATGCGAAAGTATCCGGTCCTATCCCGCTTCCTACGAAGCGTCGTGTATATTGTGTTTTGAGAAGTCCACACGTAAACAAAAAATCACGTGAGCACTTTGAAATGCGCATACACAAGAGAGTAATCGACATTATCGAACCTACTCAGCAAACTACAGAAGAACTTAGCAGAATGGATTTGCCGGCAGGCGTTGACATCGAAGTTAAATTATAATCTGTAGGCGGTGTGAGTCCGCCAGAACTAAGTAAGAATGTGATCTGCGAAATCTAAAGTACGCAGCGCTCGCAAGAAAAGAGGTAATAAATGACTTTAGGCGTAATGGGCGAAAAGCTTGGCATGACCCAAGTTTTTAGCGAAGAAGGAATTATCATTCCTGTAACAGTTATAAAAGTAGCACCGGCTACTGTAGCTCAAATCAAAACTATCGAAAAAGATGGCTATAATGCTATCCAAGTCGGGTTGATTGATGCTAAAGAAAAACATTTGACAAAAGCTCAACAAGGTCACTTAACTAAAAACAAATTAGGTTTGTTTAGAGTTTTAAGAGAATTTAGAGTCGAAGATGTGTCTTCATACGAAATAGGTCAAACACTTGATGTAAGTGTTTTGGCAGATATATTAAAAGTTGATGTAACAGGAACCTCTATTGGTAAAGGTTTCCAAGGTACAGTAAAACGTCATAACTTTTCAAGAGGTCCAATGGCTCACGGTTCGAAAAACCATAGGCAACCTGGTTCTATCGGTGCAGGTACAACCCCTGGCCGTGTTTTCAAAGGAAAGAAGATGGCAGGCAAAATGGGTAATGAAACAGTTACTGTTACAAAATTACAAGTAGTAAAAATCGACAATGAGAAAAATCTTTTGTTGGTTAAAGGTTCAGTTCCGGGCCCTGAAGGCAAATTGGTAACTGTAAAACCATCAAGAATTAAATGGAACTAAAGGATGACAATCATGGCAAAGCAATTAATTATACATAATGCAGCAAGCGGAAGTTCGCTAGGTGAAATAGACTTAAACGAAGATGTTTTTGGTATCGAGCCTAATGTACATGTTATGCACCTAGCTCTAAGACGCCAATTGAGCAATGGAAGAAGCGGATCTGCTAACACAAAAACACGTTCGGAAGTTCGTGGCGGCGGCAGAAAACCTTGGCGTCAAAAAGGTACAGGCAAAGCCCGTGCCGGTAGTATTAGAAGCCCGTTATTTGTTGGCGGTGGTGTTTCTTTTGGTCCAAAACCAAGAGATTACAGTTTCTCAATGCCTACTAAAGCCAGAAGATTAGCTTTAAGATCTGCATTGTCTGCAAGAATGGCTGATATGACTGTTGTAAAAGACTTTTCAGCTATCGCAGCACCAAAAACAAAAGAAATGGTAAAAGTCTTAAAAGCTTTAAGCTTGGAAGGCAAAATCTTAATCATCACTGATTATAGATTGGCTGAAAATCAACATTTGCAACTTTCTGTTAGAAATTTGCCAAATGTAAGATTGATTCTTCCTTCTAACATTAATGTAAAAGATATCCTTGAGGCTGATAAAGTTTTGGTAACCGAAACTTCAGTTCAAGAAATGACAGAGAGGTTATTGAGAAAATGAGCCGTACACAAGTAAAAAATGAAAGACTGCTAGATATACTTAAAAAGCCTTTGATTACAGAAAAGGCAGCGTTAGCAGTTGAACTTAATCAATATACATTCGAAGTAGTCAGAAATGCTACTAAAATCGAAATCAGAAAAGCTGTTGAAGAACTTTTTCCTGGTAGAAAAGTTACAAAAGTAAGAACAATTTATATGCCAAGTCACGAAAAAAGACTCGGTACTAAACAAGGTAGAACACAATCGAGCAAGAAGGCAATCGTTACTTTAACAGGCGAACCTCTTGAAGATCTAATAGGAGCGTAAGACAATGGGTATTCGCAAGATAAATCCTACATCCCCGGGACAAAGAGGAATGTCAGTTAATGATTTTTCTGATATTACAACGGATAAACCTGAAAAGTCTTTATTGCAACCAATAAAGAAAAAAGCAGGAAGAAATAACACAGGCAAAATCACATGTCGTCATAAAGGTGGCGGACATAAACAAGCTTACCGTATGATAGATTTCAAACGTAATAAAGCTGGTATCCCAGCAACTGTTAAAACAATTGAGTACGATCCAAACAGAAATGTACGTATTTCATTGGTTTGCTATGCGGATGGCGAAAAAAGATATATTTTGACACCAGATAAATTAACAGTCGGTGATACAATTGTCAGCGGCCCTAATTCTGAAATCAAAGTCGGCAATGCTCTTGCATTATTTGATATTCCATTAGGTACACACGTTCACAATATTGAAATGATACCTGGTAATGGTGCCAAATTGGTTAGAAGCGCCGGAGTCGGTGCTCAGCTTATGGCAAAAGAAGGCAATTACGTTACACTAAAAATGCCATCTTCAGAAATGAGAATGATTCATAAAGATTGTTATGCAACAATCGGTGTTTTGGGTAATTCAGAACACAAAAACATGAAAATCGGTAAAGCCGGAAGAAAACGTAATATGGGTATTCGCCCAACAGTACGTGGTGTAACAATGAACCCTTGCGATCACCCACATGGTGGTGGTGAAGGTAAAACCGGACCAGGGGGACATCCAAAAACTCCTTGGGGTAAACCAGCTTTAGGTTACAAAACCAGAGAACGTAACAAAAGCACCGATAAGTACATAGTAAGAAAACGCAAGAAGTAAGGAGATAAAATTAATGGCCCGTTCATTAAAAAAAGGTCCATACGTTCACGAATCTTTGGAAAAGAAGATTGCTAAAATGAACGAAGCAGGTGATAGAAAAGTAATTAAAACTTGGTCTAGAGCATCTATGATAGTGCCTGACATGTTAGGTCATACAATAGCTGTTCACAATGGTAAAACACACGTTCCTGTTTATGTTACAGAGCAAATGGTAGGTCACAAGTTGGGTGAATTTGCACCTACAAGATTCTACCGTGGCCACGCAGGGCAGGACAAAGGAGCAAAAAGGAAATAGTTATGGAAGCTTTAGCTAAACAATCAGACATCAAAATGACTGCGAGAAAAGTTCGCAGGGTAATAAATGAGATTCGCGGCAAAAATGTTCGAGAAGCTGTCAAAATTCTTCGCTTTATGCCTTATGTAGCTGCAAAAGTAGTATTACAAAGTGTAATAAGTGCTGTTGCTAATGCTGAAGAAAAAGGCGCTAATGCTGATAATTTGATAATCTCTGAGATTTACGCTGATGAGGGCCAAACTTATAAAAGAGCGAAGCCTCGAGCTCAAGGTCGTATTTATAGAAGACTAAAACGTACAGCACATTTGACTGTTAAAGTCGATGTGAAGAAATAGGAGACACTAAATTGGGACAGAAGACACATCCAACAGGATTTAGATTAGGTATTATAAAACCTTGGTTAAGCGGTTGGTTTGCAAATAAAAAAGAATACCCTTTGAATTTGGCAGAAGATGCTAAAATTAGAAAATATCTTAAAAAGAAGCTATACCATGCTGGAATTAGCAGAATTCTTATTGATAGAAAAGCACAAGATGCGACTATTTCTATCATAGCTGCGAAACCTGGTATCGTAGTGGGACGTGGCGGACAAGGTATTGAAGATTTAAGAAAAGATGTATCTGCCAGATGCAATAGAAGAGTTCAAATAGACGTTCTTGAAGTTGACAAAGTTGATGCTGATGCTCAATTAGTTTCTGAATCAATTGCACAACAACTTGAAAAAAGGGTTGTGTTCAGAAGAGCAATGAAACAAGCTATTCAACGTTCAATGAGAGCGGGCGTTTTAGGAATAAAAGTTGCCGTATCCGGTCGTTTAGGCGGCGCTGAAATTGCAAGAACAGAATGGGCCAAAGAAGGTCGTATTCCACTTCAAACATTGAGAGCAGATATAGACTACGGTACTGCAGAAGCGGATACAATGATGGGAATCATTGGTGTTAAAGTTTGGATTTTCAAAGGTGAAATTTTGCCTGGTGAAAGAGTAGACCAAAACATCAAATCAAAAAAAGCAACTTTCGACACTCAGAATGCACAAGCACCTGGACGTCGCGGTAAAAAAAGAGGTAAATAATTAATTTCATTAGGAGCATAAAAAAATGTTAATGCCTAAAAAAACAAAATATCGTAAAAAGATGAAAGGCAATATGAACGGTTCTGAAACAAGAGGAACTGAATTAGAATTTGGTGAATTTGGCTTGCAAACTGTTGAGCCTGCTTGGATTACAAGCAGACAAATAGAGGCTGCAAGACGTGCTATGACTCGTCACGTAAAAAGAGGCGGTCAAGTATGGATTAAAATATTCCCTGATAAGCCTATTACAAAGAAACCTGCTGAAACTCGTATGGGTAAAGGCAAAGGAAACCCAGAATATTGGGTATCAGTAGTAAAACCTGGTAGAGTAATGTTTGAAATGGCAGGAGTTGCAAGAGAAATCTCTGTAAGAGCTCTTGAACTTGCCGCTCAAAAATTACCTGTTAAAACCAGAATAATAGAAAAGTAAATGGTGAGAATAATGAAAACAAACCAAATGCGAGAGCTTACAATTGATGAACTTAACACTGAGGTGCTTACCTTGAAAAAGAAGCTATTTGAATTAAAAGTAGCTAGAGCAAATCATAAACTTGAGAATCTTGCTGAAATCAGCGGGATTAAACATCAAATAGCTCAAGTAAAAACCGTAATAAGAGAAAAAGAGTTAATAAACAACTAAGAGGTGAAAAATCGTGCCTAAAAAGGAAAAAACAGGTATAGTAGTAAGCGATAAAATGGACAAAACTGTAGTGGTAGAAATACACGAGTATAAACCACATCAAAAATACAAAAAAATCCAACAGCAAACTAAAAATTATCTTGCATGCGACAACAAAAACGAATGTCAAAAAGGTGATACGGTTCGTATAATCGAATCAAGACCTGTCAGCAAGAATAAATGTTGGTCTGTCGCTGAAGTAGTAGACAAAGCGAAATAATTTCTGAATAAGGAAAGAAAACAATGATACAACAAGAGACAAGATTAAATGTAGCAGATAATACAGGGGCTAAAGAACTTCTTTGTATAAGAGTTTTGGGTAGCTCAGGTAGAAAATATGCAGGAATTGGCGATATTATCGTTTGTTCCGTAAAAGATGCAGCACCTAATATGCCTGTGAAAAAATCTGATGTAGTAAAAGCAGTTGTCGTTAGAACTAAAAAAAGTTTGAAGCGCCTTGATGGAACTACAATTAGATTTGATGAAAATGCAGCGGTAATCATTAATAAAGATGGTAATCCTGTTGGGACACGTGTTTTTGGGCCGGTTGCTCGTGAACTTAGAGACAAAGGGTTTATGAAAATAGTTTCATTAGCTCCGGAGGTAATTTAGTAATGAAAAAACAAGAAAAAAATAACAATAATAAATTACACGTCAAAACAGGCGATAGAGTCGTTGTAGTTATGGGAAAAGACAAAGGCAAAATTGCTAATGTTAAAAAAGCTCTACCACAAGACAATAAAGTCGTAGTGGAAGGTGTAAATATTATAACTAAAGCGCAGAAACCGAACCCTATGGCAGGTATTCAAGGCGGCTTAGTTAAGTACGAAGCTCCATTGTATTCGTCAAAAGTTATGCTTTATTGTACAAAGTGCGAAAAAGCTACAAGAATAAAAGTGGAAATGGTAGACGGTAAAAAAGTTCGCATTTGCAAAAAATGCGGTGAACAACTTGATATTTAAGGATTAAAAAAATGGCAATAACAAAAGAACTTAAAACTAAGTATAAAGAAGATGTAGTACCGGCTTTGAAAGAAAAGTTTGGTTATACAAACATCCACCAAGTGCCAAAATTACACAAAGTTGTAATTAATATGGGTATTGGTGAAGGTTCTAAAAACTCGAAACTTATTGACGCTGCAGTGAAAGAACTTACTGATATTGCAGGGCAAAGAGTTGTAATCACAAAAGCTAAACAATCAATAGCGACTTACAAAATCAGAACAGGTATGCCGATTGGTTGTATGGTTACTTTAAGAGGGGCAAGAATGTATGATTTCTTGCAAAAACTTATTGGTGTTGTACTCCCTAGAATCCGTGATTTCAGAGGGATTAGCGCTAAGAGTTTTGACGGCAGAGGAAACTACTCTTTAGGAATTAAAGAGCAAGTACTTTTCCCTGAAATTTCATATGACGATGTTGATGCTGTAAGAGGTATGGACATTTCAATCGTAACTACGGCTGCAACTGATGAAGAAGCAAGAGAATTGCTCGCTGCATTAGGGATGCCATTTAAGAAATAAGCTAAATATTAAGGAGATAAAACCTTGGCTAAGAAAGCAATGATAGTAAAAGAATTGAAAAGAGCAGAACTTGCCCTAAAAGGCAAATTCCCAAAAGTGAAATTGCACAACCGTTGCAGTATCTGTGGAAGACCTCATGGTTTCCATAGAGATTTCGGTCTTTGCAGAATTCATTTAAGAGAAATGGCTCATAAAGGTCTTTTGCCTGGTGTTACTAAATCATCTTGGTAGAAGAAAATATTTTTCCACGTAAAAATATTTTCCTGACAGATGTGAAACTGGACTAAAAAATAAATTAAGATAAGGAAAAACTAATGAATACAGATCCAATAGCAGATATGTTGACAAGAATCAGAAACGCTAACATGGTTAGCCATTCTGACGTTGAAATGCCATCGTCTAAATTAAAAGTAGAATTGGCAAAGCTTTTGAAGTCTGAAGGATACATCACAGACTTTGAAGAAAAAGAAAATGGTAAGTTCAAAACTCTAAAAGTTGTTTTGAAATATGATGCAGCTAACAAACCTGTAATTGAAAACTTGAAAAGAGTTTCAAAACCAGGCTTGAGAGTTTATTTGAAATCAAAACACTTGCCGAAAATCCTTGATGGCGCAGGCGTTGCCATCGTTAGTACAAGCAAAGGTCTTTTAACCGACAGAAAAGCAAGAAAAGAAAAAGTCGGTGGCGAAGTTCTCTGCTACGTTTGGTAGTTAAGTAAAAAGTAATTGGAGACAAATAAAAATGTCTAGAATAGGTAAACAACCTGTCGAAATCCCTCAGGGAGTAGAAGTCACAATAACAAATAATTCGATAACAGCAAAAGGACCATTAGGAACTGAATCTGTTACTGTTAACTTCGGCATAATTTTGACAAAAGAAGACAATAAAATCATCGTATCAAGAGCGTCTGATGAACGTAAACTAAGAGCTTTACATGGCCTTAGCAGAACTCTTGTCAGTAATGCTATCAATGGCGTTAAAAGCGGTTTCGAGAAAAAACTTGAAATCCACGGTGTAGGTTATCGTGTTGCAAAAGAAGGTAATTCTTTGAATTTGCAATTAGGATATTCTCACCCTGTAAAAGTTGATGCCCCAGTCGGAATTGAGTTTGTGGTTGAAGGTAACACTAAAATCACAGTTAAAGGTCCTAACAAACAAACAGTTGGTGATGTTGCAGCTGAAATCAGAGGCAAAAGACCACCTGAAGTTTACAAAGGCAAAGGCGTTAGATACGAAGGCGAACATATTAGAAGAAAAGCTGGTAAAGCTGGTAAGAAAAAATAGGTAAGTAGCCCATATAAAGCGGGAAAGATGCCTCAATGTAGGGTTCCGTCTTAATTAGACCTCTTTTCAATGATTAAATAGGCTTAGGTGAAAGGAAAAAACAATGATTAAGCAAAAAAACAAAAAAGATCAAATTAGAAAAAAACACAGAAGTGTAAGAAGAAAAATCTCCGGAACGACTGAATGTCCAAGATTGGCTGTTCATAAGTCAGGAAAACATATTTATGCACAAATTATTGATGATACAAAAGGACTTACTTTAGCTGCCGCTTCAACAGTTTCTTTGAAATTAGAAAAAATGGCTGATATGGAAGCTGCAAAAAAAGTTGGCGAAGAAGTAGCAAAAGCTGCTAAAAAAGCTAAAGTTCAAGATGTTGTATTCGACAGAGGCGGATTCGTTTACCACGGAAAAGTGGCTGCACTCGCTGATGCCGCAAGAGAAGGTGGATTGAACTTCTAATTTTTGAAGTAAAAAAATTTAAAAGTGAGCTCAAAATTGAGGCTCACTTTTTTATTGACGATTTGTAATTTTATAAGGTAAGATAAATATGGTAATAGTTAAGGAGATTACAACGATGGCATTATTTGATTGGAATGATAAATATAGCGTAGGTGTCAGAGAGTTGGACAGCCAGCATAAAGTTTTAGTTGGCTTATTAAATGAACTGTATGATGCCATGAATAATGGTAAAAGTAATGAGATTTTAGGGAAAATTATAAATAAATTAGTTGATTATACCAAAACACATTTCGCAACAGAAGAAAGATATATGTCTACTCATGGTTATCCTGAGTTAGCTTCTCAAAAAAGAGAGCACCAAATGTTTACTGATAAAGTAATTGCATTTAAAAATGAGTTTGATTCAGGAAAAATAGCTTTAACTGTAGCTATAACTTCTTTCCTTAAAAGTTGGCTTTCAGATCATATTTCAGGTTCTGATAAAAAATACGGCCCATTTTTTAATTCAAAAGGGATTTCTTAAGGTTTTTAAGAAATGTAAATATGGACTGACATTGGCCATGAGCTTTTAATAAGAAGGGTTAAAGCTGCACAAATAAAAATCTTATATATTTTTCGGGGCAATATTTTGTATTTTTTATTTTAATCAAAATATACATTATAAAAATATGAAAGGTCCCTTTGTTATGAATATGAATTTATTGCCAGTGCAAATTTCGAGAGATTCTGAAAGATTTTTTGGAAAAGGAATTATTACTTCTGAGACTTTTAAAAATCCAGACGGGACATTGAAAACTGTTATAAAATGTTTAGATAAAGATACTTTAACGCTTTTAACCCAAAAAACCAAAATTCAGGATACCTCAGGCAAGCTGAAGAAAGTTATTTTAGAAGACACAATTCCAAATATTGGTAAATATTCAGAAATGAGAGATTATGTTAATGGGAAATTAGTATTAATTAAATCAATAACTAATTTTCTAAGTGGGGACAAGAATGCTAATATAAAGCAAGTGATTAGAGATGATTCAGGAAGAGTTAAAGATGTACATATAATGTCGGCAAAGAGTGATTCTCGACCTCAATTTTTGGGTCTTTCTTATGAGTATAATCATCCTCAAGTATCTTCACCAAATCGAGTAATAATTCAAGGAAATTATGCTTCTGGCGAGCGTGTAAATAAAAAAGTAAAAATTGAAAAACCAATCAGCCAAGTCAGGCTGCCTTTTGAACGCTATTAAAACATAACCAGTTTTATGCAATAGGTCTTTGCCCGAAAAATGGGTTTTCAAGCTTTTCTCTTTCTAGAGTGGTAGCAGGGCCATGTCCTGGGTAAATTGTCAAATCCCCATCTAGAGTGAAGATTTTTTGCGTGATAGAGGTTTCAAGCTCTTTATAATCACCACCAGGCAGGTCAGTTCTGCCTACTGAGCCTAAGAATAGAGTATCGCCTGAGAATAATTTATCTTCAATTAAGAAGCAAGAGCCTCCTTTTGAGTGGCCTTTTGTGTGAATAACCTTGATTTTCAGAGTCCCGACTTCTATGATGTCTTCATCTTTGAGAAATCCGTCAATGTTTGGTTCTTGCGTTGGAGGCAAGCCAAACATTTGGAGCTGCTGTTTAAGATTTTGCACCAAAAACATATCTTCTTCATTAATAAAAACTTTAGCCCCAAGTTTTTGTTGAATTTCATAACATCCTGCGATGTGATCAATATGGGCATGGGTTAGTAAAACTTTTTCGAGAGTTGCATTATAGACATCCAATTCAGATTTTATTTTATCAAAACTTCCTGACGCATCTATAAGGACTGCTTTTTTTGCATTTTCGTCTATAACCAAGTAGTTATTGGCTTCGAAGGGTCCTGATATGATTTGTTTTAATATCATAAATGCTCCTTTTGGGTAATTTTTATAAATTTTGTTATCCTTAAGATAATACTATCAATTTACCCTACTGTCTAATTGCATCTTGGGTACTTAATTTTACAATGTAAGTAATCTTTTTCATACTTCCAGCTATTCTTAATTCGAAAGCTTAGACCTTATAACAATAAGGTCTTTTTATTGCGCTGTTGCAAGAGGCGGATTTTGGGTGGGAGCAAATGCATCCAAGTACTTGCTCTTTATGTTTGAATTCGTTATCATGAAGAAGTCTTTATATTTAGGTGCAAATTTGATAGGATTAGTAACCAAAATTTTTTCCGATTTCTATTATGTCAAAGTTGAGGGCATGATTTTTGAATGCAAAGTCAGAGAAGTTTTGAAAAAGACCAAAACATCTGTGCTTGTTGGTGATATGGTTAGACTGGAAGAAGTTAATAATGAGTCTATGCAAGCAGCTATTGTTGAAGTTTTACCAAGAAAAAATGTTGTCCCGCGTCCTGCAATTGCTAATATTGACAAAGTTATTGTAGTGGCGGCTCTGAAAGAGCCTGAATTTGATTACATTCAGCTTAATAGGTATTTGGCATTTGCAAAATTGCATAATATTGAGGCAATAATTTGTGTTAACAAAGATGATTTGGCCTCCAATGACAGTGCAAGAGAGCACATTGAAAAAATTTATAAAGACTTGTCTTACGAAGTTATTTTTACTTCTGCAAAAGAAAATAAAGGGATTCAAAGGCTTGAAGAGATTTTATCTTCAGGAATTTGCGTGCTTTGCGGGCAATCAGGGGTCGGAAAATCAAGCCTTTTGAATGCGATTTTGCCGGGTCTGAATTTGAAAACAAAAGAAGTCAGCCAAAAAACTGCCAGAGGGACGCATACGACCCGTCATACAGAGCTAATAGAGATTCCTTTGCCTGATGATGGCAAGATAGCTAAAGTCGCTGACACACCTGGATTTAGTAATCTAAAATTTGATACTATAGACCCAGCCAATGTGGACAAATTGTTTGATGAAATTTATAAATTGAGTGACAAATGCAAATATAATGATTGTTTGCATCTTGAAGAAGAAGGCTGCAATGTCATTGAGAATTTGGATGATTTGCTCCCTTACAGGTATGAAAGTTATGTGAGTTTTGTGCAAGAGGCAATGGAAGCTAAAGAAAATCTTAGCTCGATGAGTAGCAAAAATGAAGTCAGGGTAAAATTCTCGGGCGGTAAAAAGCTTACAAAAATAAGTTCAAAAAATCGCGAGGATTCTCGCAAAAAATCACGCCAAAACCTTGCAAATTTAGATATAGAGGAATATTAACCAATAATGGAAAATTTTGATAATTATAAAAAAATAGTGAATGAGCATTTGGATAAATTTCTTGAAATCCAATATCCACAGAGAATCTGGGAGTCTATGAGATATAGCGTCCTTGCCGATGGCAAGAGACTTCGCCCTGTTTTGACTCTTGAGGCTTGCAGAATTTGTGGCGGGGATATTAACAATGCCGTTGCTACAGCTTGTGCTATTGAGATGCTGCATGCTCAAAGTCTTATTCATGATGATTTGCCTTGCATGGATAATGATGACTTGCGCCGTGGCAGACCTACTAATCATAAGGCTTTTGATGAGGCTACGGCTGTTTTGGCGGGTGATGCACTTTTGTCGTTTGCGCCGCAGGTAATTATCCAAAAAACGCCCCAGAGTGTTCTTTGTGAAGTTAAAATGGAAGTTCTTGAGCAATTTTTGATAGCCGCAGGGGCTTTGAGGCTGATTGCAGGTCAAGTTGTTGATATTGAATCAGAAAATAAAAAGATTTCAAAAGAAACTTTGGATTTTATTCATAATAATAAAACTTCGGCTTTGTTTGAATTATCTTTATTTTGTGGGGCAAAACTTGCAAATGCCGACCAAAAACAGATAGATATTTTGCAAAAATATGCCAAAAACTTGGGATTGGCTTTTCAAATATCCGATGATATTATTGATATAACTTCATCGACTCAAGAACTTGGCAAAACGGCCGGTAAAGACCAACAAGCCGGCAAGCAGACTTATCCGGAGCTTTATGGATTAGAGGAGTCAAAACAAAAAGTCAGAGAACTTTGTTTTGAAGCAAAAGAGATTATTTTGAATAATGGACTTGAATCTTCTCTTCTATCAAGTATACTAGATATCATAGAGAAGAGGATTGAAAATAATGTATAGTGGAATGTACAATATCGCAATGCACCATGTAACAATGCAAAATGTTACATGTCACACAGCGGCGATGCAAGATACCGGTTACGAGATTTTGATAGCATCGTTTTTGGCGGCTATTATTGCACAATCTATTAAGGTTTTGACTTATATTGTTCAACACAAAAATATAAATTTTAAAATTTTTACAACAACAGGCGGAATGCCAAGCAGCCACAGCGCTTTTGTTATAGGCATGGCAACCACAACAGGCTTAATTGATGGTTTTCATTCAACAACATTTGCTTTGGCTTTAGGTTTTGCTCTTGTTGTAATGTATGATGCAGCAGGTTTAAGACGTTCAGCAGGCAAAATGGCTGCTACGCTTAATAAAATTGTCGATCATGTTTATAATGTTCCAACTTCTGAAAAATTGAGAGAGCTACTCGGTCATACACCTGTAGAAGTCTTTGTAGGAGCCCTATTGGGTATTGCTTCAGCAATGTTTGTTCACAAATATTTCTAAAGGTTACTTACAAACGTTTTGAAAAACCCTTATTATTTCAGGGAACTTTGTGTCCTGTTCAATTTCTATAAGAGCTTCTCTGCGTGCGTCTTTGGCAATATTTTGAATATTTTCTTCAATAGATTGCAAATCGAAATTAAATTCCTTTAGCATATAATCTTCCCCTTATTGTTCTTTATGTATATATCAAAACATTTGAATAGCTTCATATTCACTTTAGAAGGCTTTTATTTACATTTTTAATATTTTAAAATAGCTTAGACAAAGCTTTAGGCAATTTTATTTGGGATATAAAGCTGGATTTTTATAGAATTATTTTCTAATTCAGAACATAAAATTTGGCCTTCAAGCAAAGTAATCAGATGATTTGTCAAATAAAACTCTAAATTTTCACAGCAGCTGTCTTCTGATTGCAAAATTTCATTGAGATTGGGCGTGATTTTTTGAGTGGTAAAATTTTTTATATCAGATTCTATCTCTATCAAAACGCCTTTTGTAGTTACAATATTTTGAATAAAAATAAAGCTGCCTTCAAAAGATAGTTTTATTAGATAATTCATTAGTCCATAGACAATTTGAGAAGTCATTTGATAGTCATTTTTGATTTTGACTTCAGATATGTTTGATTTTAAGTCTATACCTTTCATTCGGGCAATAGATTCAAAAGAATTCACAATTTCATTTAGAAGTTTTTCTGTTGAAAACGTATAGCAATTTGTTTCATATTTTCCTGCAATTAATTTTGAGAAGTCAGAAATATTATTAGCAAATTCTAATAATTTTTCGCTGCTGATTAAAACTTTATTTATTTGCTCGGATTGTTTTGAATCCGAACAAGAATTCTTGATTATGTTTGAAAACCCTATGATTGAAGTTAAAGATTCTTTAACCTCATAGGATATAGTATCAAGAACTTCGCTTTTTATTTTTGTGCTGCCATCGTCGACCTGAGAAAACATTAATTTTCCTCTTTTTAAAAATAATTTAAAATTATATTTATATATATTTTACTGGTTTTAGTACGTTTTGTAAACAATTACTTTTATTCAGTTAACGAATATAATATAATTGTTTTTAAAACTAGGAGAAATTATGAATAGGCAAGGCAAATTATTTGTTATATCAGGACCTTCGGGAGTGGGTAAGGGGACTTTGGTTGCAGAAATTTTAAATCGCAATGACAATATTAAACTTTCAGTTTCTGCCACAACAAGGTCACCAAGGCCAAATGAAGTCAATGGTGTCAATTACCATTTTTTTAGTAAGGAAAAATTCCAAAAACTTATTGAAAATAATGAACTTATAGAATGGGCCCAATTTGCTGATAATTATTACGGGACTTATGAAAAAGTAGTTAATGAAGTTCTGTCCCTTGGTAATGATTTGATTGTTGAAATTGAAGTCCAAGGAGCTTTGCAAATAAAGGCAAAACGTCCTGATGCAGTTTTGATTTTTATTTTACCGCCGTCTTTAGAAGAGCTGAAAAATCGTCTTGAAGGCAGAAGAACCGAAACGCCTGCTGTAATTGCCAAGAGACTAGCTATTGTGGATAGTGAGTATGCCAAAAAAGATTTGTTTAATTATCAAATTGTTAATGATAAACTGGAAACTTCAATAGCTGAGCTAGAGAATATTTTCAGACAAGAAAGGCAAAAAGATGCTTAAGGGCAAAAACATATTAATAGGCATCACAGGCGGCATTGCCGCATATAAAATTTGTTATCTAATTCGCAATTTTGTCAAACAAGGCGCAAACGTGAAGGTGGTTCTGAGCGATAATGCCAAAGAATTTGTGACAGAAACGACTCTTAGTACTTTGAGCCAAAACCCTGTGTATTCAAATACATTTTTGAGTCAGGAATATTCTGTCAAACACATTGCTCTGGTTGATGAAGCTGATATTTTCGTCCTTGCTCCAGCAACTGCAAATACAATCGGCAAGCTTGCAAACGGGATTTGCGATAATCTTTTGACATCTTTGCTTTGTGCTTTTAATAAGCCTGTAGTCTTTGCACCTGCGATGAATACGAATATGTGGAATAACCCTCTTGTCAAAAAAAATAGTCAGACACTTGTTGATATGGGGTATCAAATAGTTGAACCTGCTTATGGAGAACTGGCTTGTGGATGCAGCGGTGATGGGCGTATGGCAGAAATTGAAGATATTGAGGCAAAAGTTTTAGAGGTTTTATCCGAAAAATCTCTTCTTGCTAAAAAAAAAGTAGTGATAACAGCGGGCGGCACTAAAGAAGAAATAGACCCTGTACGTTATATAGGTAATTACAGCTCAGGCAAAATGGGCATAGCCCTTGCGGATATAGTTTATCAAATGGGTGCGGAAGTCTGTTTGATTTCAACTGTGGCAACGGAGAAACCTTATAAGGTTGAGCAGGTTAAATCAGCTAATGATATGCTTTTGGCTACGCAAAAAGCAATGAGCGAAGCTGATTGTCTTATTATGGCTGCTGCTGTGGCGGATTATCGACCGAATGTAAGAGCTGAGCAAAAAATTAAAAAAGATGTAGATATTTTGACTGTTGAATTAGTCAAAAATCCTGATATAGTATCGGAAATAGCCAAAACTAAAAAGCCAAATCAAATTATAGTTGGCTTTGCGGCTGAAAGTGAAAATTTGATTGAGAATGCAAAGAAAAAAATAGTGAGCAAAAATCTTGATTTTGTAGTAGCAAATGACATTTCGGATGCTGAAATCGGGTTTTCTTCTGATGCAAATGAGGTTTTTCTCATAAATAAAAAACTCGAAATTCAAAAAATTGAAAAAGATTCCAAAACAAATATCGCAAAAAAAATCTTGAAGGCGGTATTTTGTGAAAATTAAAGAAATTATAGAAAAAATTGAAAATTTTGCTCCCCTCTCCCTTGCAGAACAATGGGATAATACAGGATGGCAAATTAAGCTCGATTTTGATGATGCTGATAAAATAATGCTTGCCCTTTCGCCTACTCTTGATGTACTTGAACAAGCAAAGCAGCATGACTGTTCGCTTGTTATAACTCATCACCCGCTATTTTTTTCTAAGCTCAAGCAAATCACGCCTGATGTTTTATCAAACAAAGTAGCTATTTTTGCAATCCAAAATAATATCCAAATCTACTCAGCGCACACTAATCTTGATAAGACTCAAGGCGGTATCAATGACAAATTGGCTTCTATGCTTGGACTTTTTGATATCGAAGTCATCGATGGGCTTGTGAGAGTCGGCATGGTGGAGGAAGTTTCTCTCGAGCAATTTGTTTTAAAGTGCAAAAAAACGCTTGGCTGCAATAGTGTGAAACTTATCAATCCTTTAGGTCTCAAGAATGTAAAAAAAGTAGCTATTTGTTCAGGTTCAGGCTCAGATTTTATAAGTTCTGTCGAGGCAGATATTTTTATTACGGGAGATGTCAAATATCATAATGCAATAGAAGTTTTGGACAAAGCTGTGTTAGATGTTGGGCATTTTGAGAGTGAGAGGGTTATATTAGCCTCTTTGCAAGAGATTTTAGCCCCATGGGATGCCGTATTGGCGGATGAAAAAAATCCATGGGAACTTTTATAGACTATATGCGTCTATAGAAGAAATGCCGTATTGTTATAAGCCTCCTAAAATTTTTCAGGAGGCCTGTTTTTATTATTAGCGGATGTGGAACCAAAACAAGTTGTGAGACTTGTCAGGGGGCGACCTTGCAAAAGTGAGCAAAGCACGGCAATGTGAATTGGCGCGCTTTTGCGAAACTGAACGATGGCGAAGTAAGAATTTGCTAGCAAATTATACAGGAGCTAAGGGAGTGCGATTCACCATTTTGGCACTGGACTGGGAGAATTTCCTTTTACTAAATTCTCTCTGCGATGAAATCGCCCATTTTTGAAGTCCCGACAAGGATATCACCTTCTTTGTGAATATCTTCGGTACGGAAACCTTCTTTTAAGGCTTGATTTACTGCATTCTCGATGTCTTGTGCAGCTTCTTCCATCCCGAAACTGTATTTGAGCATCATTGCAGCTGATAATATTGTTGCAATTGGATTTAGACGGTCTTGTCCTTTAAAATCAGGTGCTGAACCATGGCATGGTTCATACATTCCGACTCCTGACTCAGACAGGCTAGCACTAGGTAAAAGCCCTAATGAGCCTGGCAAAACTGAAGCTTCATCCGATAAAATATCACCGAACAAGTTTTCTGTAACAATTACATCAAATTGTTTTGGATTGATGATGAGCTGCATTGCTGCATTATCGACATACATATGTTTGAGTTCTACTTCAGGATAGTCTTTTGAGACTTCGATAACGATTTCTCTCCAAAGTCTTGAAACATCAAGAACATTTGCTTTATCTACGGAGCAAAGTTTTTTATTTCTTCCCATTGCAGTTTCAAAAGCTACTTTTGCGATGCGTCTGATTTCATCTTCTGTATAAATCATATTGTTGAATCCGACTTTTTTGCCGTTTTGGACTTCAACGCCTTTTGGTTCTCCGAAATACACACCGCCTGTAAGTTCTCTGATAATCATAATATCAACGCCTTCAACCAATTCTGTGCGAAGTGGTGAAGATGCAATTAAATCTTCAAAAACCTTTGCAGGGCGAAGATTTGCAAAAAGCCCGAGTTCTTTTCTTATCCCAAGAAGCGCTCTCTCAGGGCGAATAGTAGGGTCAAGCGTGTCATATTTCCAATCGCCTACGGCTCCAAGATATACTGCATCAGAGCTTTTGGCTAGGTCGATTGTTTCTTGAGGAAGTGGAATACCGACAGCATCAATAGCAACACCGCCTATTAAGCCTTTTTCGAAGTTGAATTTTACGTTATATTTTTTTGCTACTGCTTCAAGGGATTTTAGGCCTTGTGCAATGACTTCAGGACCGATTCCATCGCCTTCAAGTACTGCTATTTTATATTCTTTCATTTAATCCATCCTCTATGATTTTAATTTAGCTTTTGTATAGTTTACCAGCCCTCCGACCTCAATCAGTTCTTGGATTGAACCCGAATAAGCAGGTGTTTGGTATTCTTTGCCTGTTGTAATGTTTTTAACGATGCCGTTTTTAAGGTCGACTTCGATTGTATCGCCTTTTGAAACTTCATCAGGAAGCTCGCTGTTTTCAAGGATTGGAAGCCCGATATTGATTGCGTTGCGGAAGAAAATTCTTGCAAAGCTTTTTGCTATAACCACGCTTATACCCGATTCTTTAATAGCAATCGGTGCATGTTCTCTTGATGAACCGCAGCCGAAATTTTCGCCTGCAATCATAATATCACCAGATTTTACTTCTGAGGCAAAGGTTTTGTCTATATCTTCCATGCAATATTTTGCTAATTCTTTAGCATCAGATGTGTTGAGATAACGTGCAGGAATTATAACATCTGTGTCTACATTATCGCCGTAAACCCAAGCTTGTCCTTGATTTGTCATGATAAAACTCCTATTAATTTATTTTTTCGATTCTTTAGATAATTCTATGACAAAAAGGTTATATTTTAAAGATGTCTCTGCCAATTTCTTCGAGCAAAGTTTTTTTGACTTCTTGAGCCCAATTTATGCCGTCTATTATTTTATCTTCAAGAGAGTTTACTGTTTTTCTGATATTTTCTTCAACTTGGGGATGTTTTTTGATAAATTAGCCTAACCCTTCGGAGCTTCTTTTTACGACTATCAGATTTGGGAGTATTTTTTTACCGCCTCGAATTCCCGGGACTATATGTTCAAGGGTTTTGGTGTCGCCGGGTCGAAAACCCTCTCCTGAATAGGCACAGGTTTTGAACAATTTTTTGAATTGTTTTTTTGTGCCGAAATTTTGTTGATAGTTAGGTGATATTAAAAGCATAAAAACACTTTCTCATTGTTTATGAGTTGTATAAAAGCCCAAAATATTTTAGTTTGCTATTTCTTTACAAAAACTTAAGAATAAGAAAGGTAATATATTGCCTAATTAACCTTTTTCATACAAAATGATGATACACATTAAGTGTTTTTATATTATTTAATAATGAAAGTTATTTTTACAAATGGAGGCAAAAATGAATATGATGAACGAATTAATAGGTAACACAGCAGGGCAAGTTTGGGAATATTTATCGAATAATGAAGAAGTTACCATGGCTGCACTCAAAAAAGATTTAGAGCTTAAAGGCGATGAAGCCACAATGGCTTTGGGCTGGTTGGCAAGAGAAAACAAAATTGAATTCACAAAAAAAGGTGCAAGCGTAAAAGTTAGATTAAAATAGCGAAATCTGACAAGAGTGAGCGTAAGCGAAACTCGTCCTAGCGAGACTACAGATGGAGCGAAGCTTTTCTAAAAAAAGTGTAGCGGAGTGAATGGAGTCGAACAGTCAGGATTTCAAGATTTTTAATTGTTTTAATTAATATTTTGCTTTAAAATGTTTAGGGGTAACCTGTTTTAGGTTAATTCTGAACATTTTATTTTATGCGTTATCGTGAACGAAGTGACGCAATTTCAAAAGAAAGAGATTGCCACGTCGAATAAATTCTTCTCGCAATGACATGGAAACAAGGGAAAAGATGATTATAACTTTAGAACAGTTGGAAAACGCCGAAGGGCAAAGTATCAATATCAATTTTTTGGAGACAATTCTTGATATAAACTCAAATAAAGCAGTAAAAGCTCAATTAACTATTTGGAAAAAAGGCACACATGTTGAGGTTTTGGGTGACATTGAGGCTGAGGTCGAAATAGAATGCGACAGGTGCTTAAAGAAATTTAACCAAGTCTTAAATATTGATATAAAAGAGGTTTTTAGCACTTGCGAGGCTTTTGATTATTCCCATAACGAAATAGAGTTGAAAAACGATAATTTTGTTGTAGAATTGGAAAAAGAAGGTGAAATAGATATAACTGATTTGGTTTATCAGTCAATCATACTAAACCTTCCAAGTAAAAAAATATGCAGTGAAAATTGCGAGGGAACAGAGGTTTTAAAAGAGCTTCAGTCAAACAAAATTGACCCGAGATTAGCAGTTTTTCAAGATATATCTCAAAAAATAAGTAAGAAAGAAGGAAAATAGAAATGGCAGTTCCAAAGAAAAGAACAGGTGCATCATCTCAAGGACACAGAAGATCGAATTGGAAAGCTACATTGCCTACAACAATGGTTTGTGACAATTGTGGCGATACAAAATTCACTCACACAGTATGTGGAAGTTGTGGCTTTTATAAAGGCGAAAAAGCTAGTAATAAATAGTTAGATAGGTTTTTTCTGTATGGTAAGGATAGCGGTTGATGCAATGGGGGGCGATTATGCTCCTTTGGAAATAGTAAAAGGTGCGATTGATGCTGCGCGCATATACGGTGTCGGACTTTTGCTTGTCGGCAGAGAAGATGAAATACAATCTGAGCTTAAAAAATATGACATAACAGGTTTAGATATAAAAATAAAGCATGCCTCTGAAGTTATTGAAATGGGCGAATCTCCAGGTGTTGCAATAAGAAAGAAAAAAGATGCTTCTATTGTCAAAACAGTTGAAGCAGTAGCTCAAGGAGAAGCAGATGCTTTGGTAGCTGCAGGCAGCACAGGAGCTGCAATGGCATCAAGTTTGTTTGGTTTTGGCAGATTGCCTGGGATTGAACGCCCTGCTATTACTGCAACTATTCCTGCAATGGGCAAACCTCTTGTTTTAGTTGATGCCGGTGCAAACTCAGAATCTACGCCAGAGATGCTTTATCAGTTCGCTACTATGGGCAAAGTTTTTTCAGAAGTTATTATGGGTGTTCCAAATCCTAGAATTGGGGTTTTGAATATCGGAGAAGAAGAAGGCAAGGGCAATGAACTTGCTAAAGAGACTTATAAATTGTTATCGAGAAACAACGATAGACTCAACTTTGTCGGAAATGTCGAAGGAAAAGAATTGTTTAACGGGACAGCAGACGTTGTAGTTTGCGATGGATTTGTAGGGAATGTAACGCTTAAGGTTATTGAAGGTGTATCAAGTATGATTCTTCAATTAATTAAGCGTGAATTTAAAAATTCTTTATTAATGCGTTTGGGAGCACTTGTTGCATTACCTGCATTAAAAAGATTAAAAGAAAAAACTAATTACGAAGAATTCGGAGGAGCCTTATTATTGGGTGTAAAAGGGCTTACAATTATTGCACATGGAAGAAGCAAAGCTTTTGCTATCCAAAATGCCGTAAGAGTAGCCAAAGAAGCAGCTGAAGCTGATATAAACAACAAAATTTTAGCCCTTTATGAGAAAAATGAATTATGATTTTAAAACCGGTAAGTATTATAGGGGTAGGCAAGTGCTTGCCTGAAAGAATTGTAACAAATGATGAATTATCAAAAATTGTTGATACTAATGATGAATGGATTTCATCAAGAACGGGATTTAAGCAACGAAGAATTGTTTCAGGTTCAGAAAATGTGACTTCTTTGGCAATCGGAGCTGCAAAAGATGCTTTGGCATTTGCCGGAGTTGACGGTTCTGAAGTCGATATGGTCATTTGTGCTTCATCGACAGCTGATAATATGTTTCCATCAACAGCTTGTGAAGTTCAAGCAGCTATAGGCTCTAAAGGTGCTGCATTCAACCTTGTGGCAGCTTGTAGCGGTTTAGTTTATGCCTTGAGTGTGGCAAATTGTTTTATTTCATCAGGAATTTATAAAAAAGTTTTGATTGTAGGCGCTGAAGTTCACTCCAATTTCTTGGATTGGTCAGACAGAAATACTTGTGTGCTTTTTGGCGATGGAGCAGGTGCAATGCTTTTGTCAGTAGCTGAAGACGGACAAAATGATATTTTGGCAGTTCAGCTTGATGCTGATGGCACAAAAGCTCAAGAGCTTACACTTCCTATCTCTAGAGTGAGCTGTCCTCTTGTTGAGACAGAAACGGAAGGCAAAAATCCTTATATTTGGATGAACGGCAAAGAAATATATAAATTCGCCGTAACTACAGTGCCAAAAAGCGTTAAAAATGCTTTAGAAAAAGCAGATTTGTCTATAGAAGAATTGGATTATTTAATTCCACACCATGCCAACTTGCGTATTATTTCAGCCGTTCAAGATCGTTTAGGCTTGAAGGATGAACAAATTATCGTAAGTCTCGAAAATTATGCAAATACCTCAACGGCTTCAACCCCGATAGCATTGTCAGAAGCTCTTGAAGCAGGTAAAATTAGAGATAATTCCACAATCGCTCTTTGCGGTTTTGGAGCAGGTTTAACTTGGGGCAGCGCTGTTGTCAGATGGCGTGCCAAAGATAAAAGGCAAGAGGTATAAAAATGGGAAAAATAGCATTCGTATTCCCGGGTCAAGGTTCTCAATCAGTAGGTATGGGCTATGATATCTATAATGAATCTGAAATAGCCAGAAATGTTTATGACAGATTTAATAAAATCCTTGTCAGAAATTTAACCAAAGTTTGTTTTGAAGGCCCTGATGAAGAATTAAAATTGACAATCAATACACAGCCTGCAATTTTGGCTACTTCAATCGCTTTTTTAGAAGTTATAAAAGCAGAAACAAAAATTCGACCTGATTATGTTTGCGGGCATAGTTTAGGTGAGTACGCTGCTTTGTATGAGGCAGGTGTTTTGGATCTTGACGGTACAATTAGTGCCATCGCAAAAAGAGCGGAGCTTATGGGCAAGTCAAAAGGCGGAGCTATGGCAGCTGTATTAGGTCTATCACAAGAAAAAGTGCAAGAAGTTGTCAGAGAAGCTTCAGAAACTGCTTATGTGGATGTTGCGAATTACAACACTCCTGAGCAAATTGTAATTACAGGTTCAGTTGAGGGCGTTCAAAAAGCAACAGAATTTCTTTCTGCTGCAGGGGCAAAAAGAGTTATTCCTCTTGCTGTTTCAGGGGCTTTCCATTCTGCGATGATGAAAGATGCCGCAACAGAGTTTTCAAGTTTTGTCAATGAACTTTTGGTTAATGATGCAAAAATTCCTGTAATCACAAATGTTGATGCACAAGAGACAACTTCGAAAGCGGAATTCGTCAAAAAAATGCCTCAACAAATTTATTCTTCAGTTTATTGGACTCAAACTGTTCAAAAATTGCAAAATAACGGCGTTGAAACAGTTTTTGAAATCGGTCCCGGTAAAGTTTTGGCAGGTTTAATTAAAAAAAACGCACCTGATATGAAGGTTATTAATATTTCTGATTCAAAAAGCTTGCATGCATTTTTAGAATCAGAACAAGAATTATAATATAGGGGAAAATATAATGGAAAAACAAGTTGCATTAGTAACGGGAGCATCTAGAGGAATAGGCAAAGCTTGTGCTTTGGAACTCGCTGATGCAGGATATGACGTTATTATTAACTATGCCAGCTCTGACGCTTCGGCATTAGCTGTCGTTGAAGAAATCAAAGCAAAAGGTGTTAATGCAAAAGCTATGAAATTTGATGTTGCAAATAAAGAACAAGTAGCTGAAGCAATTACAAGTATTTTGGCAGAATTCGGCAGAATTGATGTTTTGGTCAATAATGCAGGTATTACTAGAGATAATTTGATTATCAGAATGGATGATGAAGCTTGGGAAGCTGTTATTAATACAAATTTGAATAGTGCTTTTTATGTTTCAAAACCTGTTGTAAAAGCTATGATGAAACAGCGTTCAGGCTGTATTATCAATATGGCAAGTGTTTGCGGCGTATATGGGAATGCAGGGCAAACAAATTATTCAGCAGCAAAAGCCGGTTTAATCGGTTTTACAAAAGCTTTGGCGAAAGAAGTAGCTTCTCGCGGAATTACTGTTAATGCTGTTGCTCCTGGGTTTATCGACACAGATATGACCCATGGCTTGGATAAAGATAAAATCGCAGAAAATATCCCGTTGAAAAGACTCGGTCAAGTGAGTGATATTGCAAAAGCAGTAAAATTCTTGGCTACTGACGGCAAATACATAACAGCGCAAGTTATAAGCGTTGACGGCGGGTTAACAATTTAGGTTAACTTACTTGCCTTTGATATGTTTTTAAGTAAAAATAAATAATACATAAATTTAGTTATAAGTATAAGTTAATTACGAGGTGAATGAAAAATGAGTGACGTATTAGAAAGAGTAAAAAAAGTAGTAGTAGAACAATTGAGCGTAGAAGCTGATCAAGTTACAGAAACAGCATCTTTTACAGCTGATTTGGGAGCTGATTCTTTGGATACAGTTGAATTAGTAATGGCGTTTGAAGAAGAATTCGGCGTTGAAATTCCTGATGAAGAAGCAGAAAAAATTACTACAGTAAAAGATGCAGTAGCTTACATCGAAGCTAACAGCTAATCATATTAGTAAAATTTTTTTAAAAAGGAACTATCATGAAAAACAATAGAAGAAGGGTCGTTGTGACTGGCATGGGAGCAGTTTCTCCTTTTGGCGTCGGCACAGATCTTTTGTGGGATGGCTTAAGTAATGGAAAAAGCGGCATTAGAACCATCGCAAGTCTTGATAATATCGAAAATTACCCTGTACGTATTGCAGGAGAAGTCTTAAACTTCAATCCTGAAGATTATTTGGACAAAAAAGAAGCAAAACGTATGGATAGATTTTCTCAATATGCACTTGTGGCATCTGCAGAAGCCTATAAAATGGCAGGCTTGGAGAATGCACAAATTGATGATGAGAGATTTGGTGTTATTGTTGGCTCAGCTGCCGGTGGTATGACAACAATTGAAATAAATGTTGCCTCCATTCTTTCCAGAGGTCCTGCAAAATGCAGCCCGTTTACTGTACCTATGATGATTGTTGATATTGCTGCAGGTTTGATTGCTATGAAATTTCAGGCTAAAGGCATTAATAAAGCAGTTGTTTCTGCTTGTGCAACAGCGGCGCATTCAATTGGAGATGCATTTAGAGCTATCCAATATGATGATGCTGATATTGTTTTTGCCGGTGGTGCAGAAGCGGCGGTAGCACAGTTAGGTATGAGTGGTTTTACAAGTGCTCGAACTTTATCATCAAGAAATGATGAGCCTGCAAAGGCTTCTCGCCCGTTTGACAAAGACAGAGATGGATTTGTAATGGCAGAAGGCGCCGGGATTTTGATTCTTGAAGAACTTGAACACGCTAAAGCTCGTGGAGCAAAAATCTATGCAGAAATCGTTGGCTATGGAGCTACAGCTGATGCATATGATATGGTAGCGCCTTGTTCTGATGGTGATGGCGCAGGACGTGCAATGAAAGTTGCCCTGAAAGATGCAGAAATGAAGCCTTCAGATGTAACTTACATCAATACTCACGGTACAAGCACAGGCCTTGGAGATATAGCTGAGACATTGGCTATTGAACGTATATTTGGCGAACATGCTTTTAATGGGCTTTTAGTAAGTTCAACAAAAAGTATGATAGGTCATGCACTTGGAGCAAGTGGCGGGATTGAAGCTATTGCTTCGATTAAAGCTATTGATACAGGGATTGTTCCTCCAACTATTAATTTAGATGAGAGAGATGAAAGAATTCCTGAATTAGATTTTGTTCCACATAAACCAAGAAAATTGGATGAAGTTAAAGTTGCAATGTCGAACTCTTTCGGGTTTGGCGGGCATAATGCTTCATTAATATTCAAAAAATATAAAGACTAATCAGAGGTTGCCTTAGCAGCCGACATTGAGGATGTGAAGCTTTGTAGGGAGCGGGAAGTCAATCCCATAAAGCTGAAACTATACTTTAAAAAAAGTCTTTACAACCATTTTTTAGGTTGATATAATAAAATCAAGATATTCCTCAGTAGCTCAATGGCAGAGCATTCGGCTGTTAACCGGAGGGTTGTAAGTTCGAGTCTTACCTGGGGAGTATTTTTCATTTTCAGGGTCTAAATCAGTATCAAGACCAGTAGAATAGCCACTTTCGAGAGTTCGATTGTTGGCATTTTTTATGCGTAAATTATAGGCATTTTGAACAATAGTCTGGAATACAGGCTTTAATTCAATAGATACTGAAAAAGTTTGCTTGTACTTTCTGTCAAGTTATTACATTTAGGAAATCTTTTTTCTTTATTCATTCTTACCTCTGTATTTTAATAAATTCTTTTAAGTGAGGGTCTAAAAACTATAAACTATCGTTTTTTAAGTCCCCAAGAATGCCCACAATTTATACAAGTAACCTTAATTTCGTTACTGCCCAAACAGCCACTAAGCAGACCTATTGGACCTAATAATAGTCCACCAACTAGTGCTTTACCTGCTCCAAATCCTTTTTTATCTGCTACAATTTGTTCAGAACCGCATTTTATACATTTTGCCATTTTTTATGCTCCATACTATTAGATTTTTATATATTTATTCGATTTCATATTTTTTTGCCAATTCTTTTAAAGAGTCTCTCATATCGATAAAAAGATATACTACATAATTTTTAATTAATGTAATTTGATAATATAAAAAGGCTATGCCTGTACAGCTCCAAAATGGAGTCCAAGATGATTCTGATATCCCCATGATAATTCCTGCAATAAAAATAATTATACTAATTGTTATGTCTAATACTGCTATAAAATCAACAAATCTTCTACCTTGTTGAAGAATATAATTTTTCAAATTATTTTTTGATTTTTCTATATCGTTTTTTAACCCTATACTATCGCTTTGGTCATATTTTTTTGTTTGTGGCTCATCACTATAGGGCATTGGCATAATTTTAACCTCTTTGTTTAATCCTAATTTTTAGAAATACTATATATAAATTTATAGTACAAATAATCCAATGATAATGCAATAAAAATTTTCTTAAAGCCTTTAAAATTATAAGGGGCATAGTTTATACCTATTTGGATTTTTAAGAGGTTTTTTAAAAACAACTTTTTTAAAAGCATTACTATAACTGGGTTTCAAAATCTAAAATATTTTCCAATTGATGTTTTTGTATGAAACATAAGTACCCTGAACAAATTCAAACAAACCTACCTCAAAATAAAAGGTAGGGGCTATATTTTATTTACGCCTTCCATATTTATCAGATTCTTTTATTTCACCATTTTTGATTTCTGTATTGCCTTCATATCTCCCATACTTATTATAGCTTTTATAGCCTGATTTATTTTCAACTCTTTTTTCAACAGTTCTACCATATTTATCTTTAACTTTATACGTTGCACCAAAAGAAGTTTGAACACAAAATGTAAAAATCAAAATGCGATAATATATTTTTTCATACGATAGCCCTTTCAGCACCATGCCCTTTAGCTGTAGTTCTTTACTAGTTTATAAAATGAAGTGGGTTTAAGATTCATTCTTTTCATGGCTTCTCTAGCTGTAATTTCTTTATTATGCCAAATAGTATAAACTTCTTTCCAGTTATTCGGGTATTCTATAGGTGGTTTTCCAAGCCTCTTCCCTTTTTCTTTGGCTAGTTTTATACCTTCGGATTGCCTTTGCCTAATAAAAGCTCTTTCTTGCTCTGCAACGTATCCTAAGAGCTGAAGAACGATATCGGATATAACTTGCCCTATCAGCCCTTCTGTTTTCGTTGTATCGAGCATAGGCATATCAATTACTTTAATATTTGCTTTGATATTTGAAGTGATTTCTCTCCATTCTTCGCAAATCTGCTTATAATTTCTTCCAAGCCTATCAATGGATTTAATTACCAAAATATCCCCTGCCCTAAGTTGAAGCTTTAATGCTTGATATTGAGGTCTTTCAAAGTTTTTTCCTGAACATTTATCAATAAAAATATCTCTTTCATTGATTTCAAGTTCTTTCATTGCCTCTAGTTGCCTATCTTCTTTTTGCTCTGAAGTAGAAACTCTACAATATCCAAAAGTCTTCGTAGTCATAATATAATCTTTCTTTCAGTAACTATAAACATCTTACCAAAAGTATTCGCTTAAGTCAATATCTTTTGCGGATATATTCGTATATTTTTTAGGATATTTACGGGCATGGTGTTGAGGTGTTTTTGGGGCATTCGTAAGAGTACACTTATGCGAATAAAAAATATCTTACGGCTCATTACGACTCATTTGTTTTTAAGCCCCTATTGAAAAGGTTTATTATGGCTATATTCCTAACAACTTCTAACAGTTTTCATTCGGCTCATTAAGGCTCATTTATTATGTAATAGGTATTTCTACCTTCTTTTATCATTTTAATTATTTCTTTATTGCACATTTCGGATAAATCTCTTTTTATCGTTGCCTTTGCTGTCTCAACTAGATTTTGATATTCGTTACTAGTTATTCTTTTATTTTCTTTAATATATTTAATAGCTTTTTTTTGTCTTTCATTTAGTTCGGTAAATTCTTTTTTGAAATATACCGAGAAGCCCCCAAATTCTTCTTTAAATTCAGGTTCAGGAATTAAAGACTCTTTGCAAGATTTAACAATTCTCCCAATACCAGAACCAAATCTTTCTACCATTCCAGATAGATAAAAAATATTCATCAGAAGTTTGTTTCTTGCTTTTGATGGATGCATGCTCCTCAATTTTTCGATAGAAAGACCACTCATCAACCCGCCTGGATTATAAATCCATAATGAATCTTTTAGTATTTTAATTTGTATTTCAGAACTGGCATCAAAGTAATCTCTATGTATTAAAGCATTCAACAAAGCTTCTCTCATGGCATCCAAAGGGTAATCCCAAACTTCTTCCCTTTGTAACGCACCAGAAATTTTATAATGTACATTATTATAAAATTTTAACGCCTCTTGTCCTTCAGTAGCCTGTTTAAAAAGGCTCCCTTTTATTTGTTTATCGCCAATTATTATAGTTCCTTCATTATCTTTAAAGGCACCTATTCTTAAAGTTGCATTGCTAAAATATTTTTGAGGATTTTTCCCAAATAATAAAATTGCTGCATTAGTTATTTTTCTATCAATAATCAAATCTAATCGTTCCAAAATAGATTCAATATTTTCATCATCTTGGATTAAAGGTAATCTTTTATTATCATTAGCAAGTTTTATAAATTCTCGTAGAGTTTCTTCATTAATTTCATCCAAGGAGCAATCATTAGTAAGTGTATCCCATCCAACTTCCTTTAATAGCATTGCTTTAAATTCTTCTCGCCCCATTTCTCTAGTGGTATTTCCAACTCTTTTGTAATATTTCCCTTTATAAGGAATTGGATTAGAAGATTTTTTAACAGAAATAATCATTATTGATTTATCATCTATAAGTTGAGTTAGAATTTTTGGCTGAATGCCAAGTAAATCAATAGCTTTATTAATAATAGATTCTTGTTTCCCATTTGTTAAGTCAATGCCTTTTATTTCTTTTTTATCAGAAACACCAAGAATTATTTTTCCACCGCTTGTATTGCAAAAAGCTGATAATGTTGCATATACACTATCTACGACCTTTTCTTTATAATCAAGCGTTTCACTTTCATCTTTTGTTAAATCTAAAACCAAAAAATTAATCTCCTTTGGCTTCATGATAGCAGTATTTAAAAAGTTTGCAAATCTTTGTTTCTCGTTATACATTTAAGCCATTTTTCTTAAATATTCAATCTCTACAAAGATTTTAGCGTTATTAAAGTCAATGATTTTATGATACAATTCTTCTGTGAAATGTTCTAATGACGTCCAGTCGGTGGAGTATTTTTTTATGCCTATATTATTTATTTCCAGAACAGTAATGATATAGAAAGTACAAGATTGAAAATACTTATAATAAACGCAAGTCCGAGAAAAAATGGTAATACATTTATCGTTACGGAACTTTTGGCGGAAAAATTAAAATCAATAGGAGAGGTCGAAATTGAAAACTTCTTTCAGATTTGAATTTAGAATTGTGCAAAGGATGCTGTAACTGCCTGATAAAAGGTGAAATTTTTTGCCCCAATAAATGTGATGATAGATTAATGCTTGAAGAAAAAATCCTTTCCGCTGACGGTGTTATATTTGCATCACCTGTTTATGCGATGAATATGACAGCCATTATGAAAAACTTTATGGATAGATTTGCTTTTACAATGCACCGTCCGAGATTTTTTAATCAATATACTATGATAGTATCAGTAACTGGGGCGATTGGCTTAAAAGAGACAATAGACAGCATTGCGCAGTTAAAATTTTCGGGGTTCAACATCGTTAAAACACTAGGTGTAAGAGCTCAAAATCCTCTTGTTAACCCATCAATAGATGACCCTAAATTAATCAAAAAAATTGAAACTGAAGCAGAAAAGTTTTATAAGATTATCGAAGCTAAAAACCCCATGAAGCCTTCATTTATGAGTCTTATGGCTTTTAAATTCCAGAAAAAATGCTTCTTTCACTTGAAGGACAAAGCGCCTTGTGATTGGGAATATTTTGATAAAAAAGGTTGGTTTGAACCTAAATGTACTTATTATATAGATAATGCAAAAATTTCTTTTGTAAAAAATTGCATATCTGACTTATTATGTAAACTACAATAGGCAGAAATATTTATTTTATTTTTTCTAATACGATATAATAAATAGGTGTTTATAAAAGGAGAAAATATGTATCAGGTTTATATCAAAAAAGGAACTGGTTTTGACCCCAAACATTTAATAGGCGAATTTAGAGATTTTGATAAGGCGACTGAAAGAGTGCAAGATGAACTCGCCAAAGACCCAGCCCTCAAATATATCATCGAAGAAACCACAGGTCGTGTTGATAATTACGGTGAATTAGTAGCAACAGTTGTTGAAGAAAATTAATTTCCAAGTATTGAAAAGATTAAACTTGTTTTTTCGAAATACTCTTCCAATTTTATCCATAAAGATAATATAAATTGACAACACTTAATGGTATAGATTTATTTATCGTATTAAGTATTATTTATGGACGGATTATTAAAAATTCATGGAAAAATTTTCGGAAATTAAAAAAGAGACCCCGCAAATATTAATTATATTAATATGCCTTCTGTTTTTTGCCTGGGTATATATTTATAATACTAGGTATTATGTTATTGTAAGGTTTAATGAACTTGGTCCTATTACCAAAAATATGGCCGTGTACTACAATGGTTTTAAAGTAGGTAAAATTACTAGCATCGAACCGGATAATGATTTTAGGCACACGCTTGTAAGGGTGAATTTAACTCGAAAAAACTTAAAATTGCCGCAAAATACCACTGTTAATGTAGAAAGTTTTCCTACAGGAGAGCTTTATCTGCAGTTTATATATCCCCAAAGTCCTTCACTCAAAACAATAAAACGAGGTGATATGCTTGAAGGAATATCGCCATACAGTTTAGAAGGATTTATGTTAGGTCAAAATATTTCGGGCGTAAGCGATATAGTTTCCATACATGTTATAAGAGCATTACAAGCAACTGAGATAGCAAATCTGGAAATGAAAAACTTTTTCCAAAACACTTCAAAAGTTGTTAATGAAAACAGCAAAGGTATAAATTCCTCAGTAAATAATACCGTTGCAATGACAAAAAGTCTTGCTGAAATGGCCGAAAATCTGAATCAAGCATCAAGAAAAATAAATGATTCATTAGATGAAAAAGATTTGAAAGATACAACCTTAAATATAAAAAATTCAACCTCGAACATACAAGAGACAACCGGTAATATATCTAAAGCAACAAAAGATATTGATAAAACTATGAAAAAAGTTGATGATACAATATCCCAACTAAATGCTACTGCTGAAAATTTAAATAATATTACAAGCGGATTACATGGAACACTTCGCAAAAGAGGTGCAGGGATTAGAATATTATTCGGCAAGCCAGTTAAGCCACAAAATTAATATACGCCCCATTTATCTTTAATCATATCAAAAGTACCATCAAGTCTTATTTCATTTATAATTTTATTTAGATTTTTCTTAAAAATGGTTGCTTGTTGTGATTTTTCAAATGCAATCCCATAAGGCTCTTCGGTTAATTTATTTGGCAAAATAATATAACTATTATTGTCCATAACAAAGCCCTGAAGCAGAGAATCATCAGTAGTTATCGCATCTGACGAACCGCTTTTAAAGGCATTTATAGCCTCTGAGTTGTCGATATAGCCTCTAATAAGGGCATTTGGCGCAAAACGTCTTATGTTTTGTTCACCGGTAGTTCCAAGTATTACTATTACCTTCTTATTAATTAAATCATCGATAGTTTCTATTTTGCTATCTTTTCTCACGCATATTACTTGACCTGCAACAAAATAAGGATCAGAAAAATTTACCAATTTATTCCTTTCAGGAGTTATCGTCATAGTAGAAATAACTATATCTACATTGCCTGAAGTTACTGCCTTCATTCTATCTTGAGGAGTGACATTTTTAAATACCACTTTGTTTTCATCCCCTAACATTCTCTCAGCTATTTCTTTTGCCAAATCGACTTCAATGCCTTTCATTTGACCATCAGAATCTTTAAATGCAAAAGGCTTTGAAACAAAAGATACGCCAACAATCAGTTTGTCTTTTTGGAGAATAGATTTATACAAATCATTTTTATTGTTTTTAATACAACCGCTTATAACCAAAATAATTAATAATAGCAGCCAAAATACTTTTTTAAACATAATAAACTCCTAAATAGCTTTTTTCAGAATACAGAAAAACAAAAATTTTCACATTGGCAATCAGTCTAATGAAGTTACGCCAATTAGAGTTTCATAAGTATTAGAAGCTGTCTTAAATAGGATCTGACCTAGAGGGTATTTTTTTGTGTATAATATGCAAATAGGTATAAATTAAGGATTTATTATGGAAACGAAAGATAGCAATGGAAATATCCTAGAAACAGGTGATTCTGTTTTATTAATTAAAGATTTGGATGTTAAAGGATGCCCGCTTAAGCTTAAACGGGGTACTGTAGTTAAGAAAATCAGAGTTACTGATACACCTGAAGAAATTGAATGCAAAATTGGCAAAGCTCAAATTGTTTTAAAAACCTGTTTTGTGAAAAAAGCTTGAAAGTTTTTTGTATTATAATTTAAAAAGCAGTAAATAAGGATACCAGATGCAATTTGCAGTAGGCGTGGATATAGAAGAAAATAGCCGTTTTGAAGACAAAGTTTCTGATGAAAATTTTCTTAAACGAATTTTCACACAGGCAGAAATAGATTATTGTCTTTCAAAAGTTAATGTTCATGAACATTTGGCGGTGCGTTTTTGTGCTAAAGAAGCAGTTATAAAGGCTTTATGTACTTTTTATAATGAAGAAATTTCAATCCGTCTAAATCAGATTGAAGTAATTAAAGAATCTAAAATTCCTATGGTCAAAATCCATAGCACTCAATATCAGGATTTGAATTTTAGTCTTAGTATGTCGCATTGCAAAAGCCATTCTATAGCGCAAGTTCTCTGTTCTAAAGCCATTTACAATGCTTAGTCTTTGTTGTTAAATTATAGAGTTGAAGAAGAGAAGGTTTGTTTATGAAAAATGCAATCGGGCAGATTATAAAATCAATGGGATTAGTTTTTGGAGATATCGGAACGAGTCCTCTTTATACATTTACAGTAATTTTTTTGACAGTAAAAACCACACAGGCTAATATAATTAGCATTCTTTCATTGATTCTTTGGACACTTATTCTTGTTGTGTCTGTTCAATATGCTTGGCTTGCAATGAGTTTGAGTAAAAGAGGCGAAGGCGGCTCTATTGTGCTTAATCAAATTTTGCAAAAGCTTTTGACTTCATCAAGAGCGATAATATTCTTTACATTTTTAACTTATATGGGTGTTTCTTTATTAATCGGCGATAGTATTATAACTCCTGCGATAAGTATGCTATCGGCTGTAGAAGGTTTGCATTTGATACCTAATATAGGTCATATTACTCAACAAACTATTTTGTGGATAACTATTGCAATTACAATAGGTCTTTTTATCGTTCAAAAACACGGTACAGAAAAGATTTCGCAAGTTTTTGGTCCTATTATGTTAGTTTGGTTTTTAGCTTTAGGTCTCTCAGGTGTTTTTGCTACATTGCATACCCCTTTTGTTTTTAATGCCTTTAACCCTCTTTGGGGCTTAAAATTCGTTACTCATAACGGTTTGACTGGATTTTTTGTTTTGTCAGAAGTAATACTTTGTGCTACCGGTGCAGAGGCTCTTTACGCTGATATGGGGCATTTAGGCAGTAAACCTATTATTCAGGCTTGGTCAATAATATTTTTCGCTTTAATTTTTAATTATCTGGGACAAGGAGCATTTCTTTTGAATCATCCTAATGCCCAAAATATATTGTTTGAAATGATTTTATCTCAATCAAATACTTTTTATATTCCGTTTTTGATTGTCAGTATTTTGGCTACAATTATTGCATCGCAGGCAATGATTAGCGGCTTGTTCTCAGTTGTTTATCAAGGGATAAACACACAAATTTTCCCACTCTTCAAGGTAGATTATACATCCGAAAAACTGAGTTCTCAGATATATATAGGTGCTGTAAATTGGTTTTTGCTTGTATGTGTTTTGATTGTAATTGCGATATTTAAAGAGTCCAGTCATTTGGCTTCGGCTTATGGATTGGCGGTTACTGGCACAATTACAATTACTGCAATTATGATGAATGTCATATTTTTTATGCGCAGAAAATTTTGGCTTATGGCTTTGTCAATGGGACTATTGTTTATAGATATGTGTTTTATGATTGCAACAAGCTCGAAATTTGTCGAAGGGGCTTATGTTTCTTTGATTATGGCTGTTATTCCTTTGGCTTTGATTGTACTTTATACGCAAGGCCATAAACATCTTTATCTGTCTTTAAAACCTATGCCTAAGGATGATTTTTTGCCACAGTATAATAATCTTTATTCTACAGAAAGCAAAATCAAAGGTACGGCATTATTCTTTGCCAGAGGCGTTGAGAGAGTGCCTCCTTATGTGGCTCAAACTATGTTTATTAATAACATTATTTATGAAGATAATATCTTTATCCATATCAATAAAACTGACGAAGCTTATGGAATTTCGTATGAATTTTCTGATATAGCACCCGGTTTGAGGCTATTTAAGGTTAATGTCGGCTATATGCAGGTATTTAGCATTGAAAAGATTTTTAATAGTGCAGGAATTCAAGAAAAAGTTATATTTTATGGCGTAGAACATATTGAGACAGGCAATTTCTTCTGGAATATTTTTGCCAAAATCAAAAAGCTTACCCCTTCATTTATCAGTTTTTACAATCTTCCAAGTTATAAAGTTCATGGTGTTGTAACTCAGGTAAATATGGATTAAGTTTTGAGGGTACGGAAAAAGTCCAAATTTTACAAATTTGAGACTTTTTAGTAATCTACCTAAGAAGTTTGAAAACAGGACATCAGAGGTGCGAGAAAAAATTTCATTTTTTCCGCATCCTCTTTACTTTGTTTTCGATTGTTTTTCCGATTTCTTTAATTTGAGAATGTATATTTTTTGCATTTAAAGCCTTAAAGCCAAGTTGTTTGAGGGAAACAGTTTCAATTCGATAAAAAAGTGTACTTTTTTGATTTTTTGAAACTTTTGGGGCAATAAATTCCATTTCAAAATATTTTGTTCCGCCTCGGTCTTCTTGCCCTGAAAAAACCTTGAATTGCTTGTTGCTTGTATTGTCCTTATAACAGCTTCTTACAAGGCATGCAGTGTCTTCTCCTTGTGTCGCAAATAAGCACCAGTCAGCAGAAGCATCTGTGTATTCGGTTTTTGCTGAGGGCTTTGAAACTTCTATTAAAAAGAAATTATTGTTTTCATCTATTTCCCATTGGTCGCTTCGTCTGAATCTTCTGAATTCATCGTTTTCAGGGTTTTTACAGCTTTGAATGGTTTTTTTATCTACAGGGAAAATGGCAACAGTTTTTTTATTTTCTTGGATTTTAAATGGCAAAATAGACCATGCAGCAAAATCTATATCAGGATTTTTATTTTCTTGCTGAAAAGCCAGAATTACAGAATTGTTTTCTTTGTCCAAAATGACTATAGCCCTAGGCTTTGTATCGTAAGAGCTTGTTATGGAATCATTAGTATCGAGCAAAATTGCTTTTTGAGAATTATCCAAAGAAAGCTTGGCAACGCCTTTTGGGTCTCTTGTATTTTCGGCAGTCGGCCATTTTCTGCCTATGACTTTTGGCCAATCTTTTTGGTCAAATGGGTCAAAACCTCTTGCTCCGCCTGCAATAGTGTTTTTGTCGGAGTCTTGCATGCTTGTAGTTGCTTCCAGTTCATTTTTTTCTATGAACAAATTCCCCAAAGAAGAAGCCTTAATTTGAATATGTCCCATTTTAGTTGCAATTATATTGATATTGTCAGTTTTGATGGTAATATTTTGGATTGGAAAATCTTTGTTATTAATAGATTCAGTCATTTTTGATTGAATATTATTATTTGATGCATTACTGAAAATAGGTCTCAATGAGGTTTTTTGATTGATAAAATTCAAAAATTCTTCCGCATTATTATTTTCAAAAACATCATCAAAATTTTCTGTCCAAATTTTATTTTTGTCCCGATTGTCTAGCCCCAACATATAATTCCCTTTAAACGCTAAATATGATAATCTCTGCGTATTATCATATCAGATTTTGGGGGACATAATCTACTGTCTTGTAGGGGAATTATTTATATTCGGACAGTGACATTGGGCTTTCTTTGTTCCTGTTTGGAACCCTGAGACTAAAAGAGCCGCTGGGATTAATTTCCAGCCTATTTGGCTGAATTTGTTATCTGGAGCAACGAGAACTGCTGCTAAACAAAGATCATCCATATGTCCCGAAAAATCGCCAAGTTCTATGTGGCGTTTATCTTGAGCATTAAAAAGTTTATGGCTTAATTTGTTTGCAATCCAATTTCCTGAGACTATTCCTATTGCCAAAAAGCCTAATGTGGCGATGCCGCCTGGTAAACCTTTTATCATTTGGTTTATATTTTTGGCGGATTTTGTTTGAGACTTGAGTTGAGGCATTTTTATTGTATCTTTGTTCAAATATTTGTCAGCTAGTTTTGAACCTAATGTGGTTAAGCCTACGGGAATCATAATATTTCCCAAAATTTGTTGGAAACCTTCTCTTATTTTGGCTTTTTTATTTTCAGGATCCAGAGCCAGACCAGCTGCTAAGCCGCCAATGATAGAGCCTGTACCGATTTTTATAATGTCGTACCATTCATATTTGGGTTTTGCAAGCTTCCAAGTATTTGGCTTGAGCAAATTTGGAAATTTATTCCCTTTAAAAAGATTTATTCCTTGAGGCTTAGCGATATGTGATACAACGAGTAAAACACCTGCTATGGCAGAGAGTAGAACGGCTGGTTTCAAAATTTTGTCATTAGGATTTTTCTTTTCCTGAATTTGACATTGAGGGCATTGAGAACGCCTTCTATCTCGTTTAGAGAAAGCAATAGAGCTATTTATTTGAGGATTGATACTTATTGACATTTATCACACCATTTCACTAGTATGTCTAAAAAGTAAAAGGGGTCTTGAAAATTGCCAAATTAGTGAAAAAATAAAAATATTTTGTTAACATGTCTAAACATGTTCGAAAATTACTTTTGTACCTGATTTGAAACCCAATCTATATAATCTTTGTTACCGTCATTAATATCAATAAAAATAACCTCGGGCAAAGTGTATGCATGGAGTTCTAATATTTTATTTTTGGCTTTTTCTGCCATTTCATCAGAGGTTTTGATTATCATCATTGCTTCTTCATCATTTTGGATAGCATTTTCCCATTCATAAATTGAAATAACTTTGGGAACGATGTTTATGCATGCCGCCAATTTGGTTTCAACCAAAGCTTTTGCAATAGTTTTAGCCTTATCAATATTTGGAGTTGTAGACAAAATTATTTTCATAAAATTTCCCTTTTCTAAAATTGTATACTAAAATTATTTTAGCAGGAATTTTTAGTCGATTTTATTTTAAGATATTTAGGAGCCAAATATAGAGTTATGAAAAAGTTTTTCACCATAGTTTTTATTATAAGTATGTTTTGCCTTAATGCCAATGCTAATAATATTCAAAGCCTAAATGCCGATAAGGCCTTACAAAAGCTAAAACAAGGTAATGTTCATTTTGTAAAAATGCATTTCAAGCATCCTGATGTAAGTTTAGAACGGTTGCACGTTTTGGAAACAGGGCAACATCCTTTTGCAGTTATTTTGAGTTGTTCTGATTCGAGAGTGCCGCCTGAAATCATTTTTGATCAAGGTTTAGGGGATATTTTTGAAGTTAGAAATGCAGGCAATGTGCTTGATGAACATGTTATAGGTTCTGTTGAATATGCACTTGTTCATTTGGGTGTCAAACTTGTTGTAGTTATGGGACACCAAGATTGTGGCGCTATTAAAGCAACGATAAACTCTTTCTGTGCAGATTCTCATGCAGAACAAGAGAGCAAATATATCAAAAGTTTGACTGATTCGATTGGTCCTTCAGTATCTTTGGCCAAAACTCAATCAGGGAATTTGCTTGATAATGCTGTTAAAAATAATGTTAGAGCTTCTGTTAAAGGACTTGTTGATTCTGATCCTATAATTTCAGATTACACCCAAAATAAAGGTGCCAAAGTTGTTCCAGCTATTTATAATATGCACACAGGCGTTGTAGAGTTTTTTAAATATTAAAATCTTCTGCCGAATTTGCCCATATGAGGCGGCATTTTTGGCATGCCAAAACCTTTCATGCCTTTTTTACCTTTGCCGTGCATCATTTTTTGTATTCCTGAGAGCTGCTTCATCATTTTTTTCATATTTTCAAAATCATTCAAAAATTTGTTAATTTCCTGTACAGTGCTTCCGCTACCTGATGCGACTCTACGCTTGCGATTGGCATTTAGAATATCGGGATTTTGTCTTTCTTTTGGCGTCATACTATTGATAAGTGCTTCAATTTTTTTGAACTGATTTTCGCCTTCATGGGCAATATTTTCTTTATCTTTTTTCGAAATCCCAGGTATCGGCAACATTCCAATAATTTGGTCGAGTGAGCCCAGCATTTTGATTTGTTTTTGAATTTTGACAAAGTCTTCAAGCGAAAAGTCTTTCGAGAACATCTTTTTTTGAAGCTCAAGCGCCTCTTTTTCATCAATTGCAGACTGTGCTTTTTCAACAAGAGAAACAATATCGCCCATTCCAAGGATTCTTTGCGCCATCCGTTCTGGATAAAAAGGCTCGAGAGCTTCGATTTTTTCACCCATACCTGTAAATTTTATAGGTTTTTCAGTCGAATAAACAACACTCAATGCAGCGCCGCCACGTGCATCACCATCAAGCTTTGTCAAAATTACACCTGTGATATCAAGTTGTTCATTAAAAGTCTGTGCTACGTTAACAGCCTCTTGTCCTACCATTGCATCGACTACCAGAAGTTTTTCGGCAGGTTGGTACATTCTGTCGATAAGTAAAAGTTCCGCCATCATATCCGTATCAATCTGCAAACGCCCTGCTGTGTCAATGATTACAGAGTTGCAGCCGTTTTGTTTGGCATAATCAATGGCTTCTTTAACTATTTGTTTGACATCATTACAATCTTCTTTAAGAAAAATATCGGTATCAATTTGTTTTGCAAGGGTTTCAAGCTGTTTAATTGCAGCAGGTCTATATACATCCGCTGCTACAAGTAGTGGCTTGCGGCCATTTTTGCGAAGCGTGAGAGCAAGTTTGGCCGCAGTTGTGGTTTTACCTGAACCTTGCAATCCCAACAGCATAATCAAATTTGGATCGCCGTCATTAGAAATAGGGGTATTTTTACCACCTAAGAGTTCGACAATTTCATCATTGACTATCTTAATCAACTGCTGGGCTGGGCTAACGCCTTTTAAAATTTCTTCTCCGTCAGCTCTGTCTTTGATTTTTGAAATAAAAGATTTTACGACTTTTAAGCTGACATCGGCTTCCAAAAACGCACGTCTGATTTCTCGCAAAGCCTCATCCATATTATCGGGGGTGAGTTTCTTGCCCGAAGTTTGTTTTATTATTTCCTGCAGTCTTTCTGATAAATTATCAAACATTATATTTTGTCTCCTTGGTTTTTTGTTGAATAAGATTGCTTCATCATTACATTGCTCGCAATGGCATTAGGCTGTGCTATTTGCCAAAAAGTGCTTCAACAAAGTCATCAGCACTAAAGTCTTTAAGGTCTTCCATTTTTTCACCTACGCCTATTAGTTTTACAGGCAAATTCAGTTTTTTTGCAATTCCTGCAATGATTCCGCCTTTGGCTGAACCGTCAAGCTTGGTAAGACCTACGGCAGTTATTTGTACGGCTTCTTGAAAAACTTCTGCCTGAGATAATCCGTTTTGACCTGTATTTGCATCAAGCACCAAAACACTTTCAGCTATTGAATCAGGGGCTTCATTATCAATTACACGTTTTATTTTTTTGAGTTCTTCCATCAAATTAAATTTGTTTTGCAACCGCCCTGCTGTATCAATCAAAAGAACGTCATAGCTTTCGTTTTGAGCTTTTTTTATTGCATCAAAAACCACTGAGGCACTATCTGCGCCGTCTTTTCTGACTATATCAGCGCCTGCTCTTTTTGACCAAATATCAAGCTGTTCTTCAGCTGCAGCACGGAATGTGTCCCCTGCGGCAACAAGTACTTTTGCGCCCAAAAGCTTGAAACGGTAGGCAAGCTTGCCTATCAAAGTGGTTTTGCCCGCACCGTTTACTCCAGTAATTAAGAAGATATTGAGACCTTCTTTATAATTAAGTTCATTTGAGCCGGCTTCAGAAATTACTTTTTTAAATTCATTTTTAATTAAATTATTCACTTCATCGGTTGTGATTTTATCTTTTTGCATTCTGATTTTGCCTACGATTTCGGTAGCCAAATCCAGCCCTACATCTGCTTTTATAAGGATTTCTTCCAAGTTGTCCAGAACATCGTCGTCGATTTTTTCGCCTGTAGAAATTATGGATGCAATTTGTCCTGAAATGGCTTCTTGAGTCTTTGAAATAGCATCTTTAAAAGAGCCGAAAGAAAGTTTGAAACTTTTGGCTATAGCTTCTGGTTCAACACCATCAACCGTTTCGTCAGTCCTGTGTTCGGGCTTCACCTCCGAAGCGGCAATTTCTTTTTTCTTAAAAAAACCGAACATATTAATCCTTTAATTTTTTAATTCTTTGACCTTGACAACTTTGCCTAAAATGCCGTTAATAAAAGCCGTAGACTCTTCTGAGCTGTATTTTTTGGCAAGCTCAACAGCTTCATCTATTACAACTTTAACAGGCGTATCTTTTGTGTACAATAGCTCTGTTATAGCAATTTTCATGATATCTTTGTCCAATTTCAAAATCCTGTTGATGTCCCAACCTATTGATGATTCGTTGATTAATTCTTTAATCTCTTGTCTGTTGGTTTGATAGGTTTTTGTGATGTTTATAATAAAATCTTTTACTTCTTTTGTTTGAGACAAGGCACAAAGTTCAGCCATTTCTAAAGCCTGAAAAGCTTTTTCAGCAACGTCTACCAGAGAATTTACTTTCCCTTGCATATCTGATGTCATGGGGATTGGAACAGGTAAATTGACTGCTTCTACAGGTCTTTCGAGGTTGTCTTCGTCATTAAGTTCTAAATCATAAATATAATCTTGCATATCAACTAGAGCGCCTGATGTGATTTCAAGTTCGTCTTGAGAAGTATTAACAAGCATTCTCACTGATTTTAGGACTACATCGGCGATTTTATCTTCATTTATATTTTCGCCATTTTTTTTCAATTGCGAAAATAATATTAATAATAATTCTCTTGCAGCACGTCTTGCGTTCATTTTTTTCCCTCACTTAATTTGATATATAAATTAACCCATAAAAACAGTAGTTTTTAAAGGGGTGTTTTTGAGATAATTTCCAATTATTTTTTGTACAAATGGCATTTTGCTGTGTGGCTTTTTGAAAAATCGGTATAATCAGGATTGATTTTCTCGCAAATATCCATTGCACTAGGGCATCTTGAGGCAAACATGCAGCCTTCGGGCAAATTTTTTGGACTTGGCAGGTCTCCTGATAAAAGGATTTTTTCTTGATTGTCTGTGCCTATTTGTGGGACAGCAGCCAAAAGAGCCTTTGTATAAGGATGTTTTGGGTTGTTGAAAAGTTCCTCTGTGGTTGCGACTTCAACCAATTCGCCCAAATACATCACTCCAACTCTGTCTGCGATATATTTTACGACACTTAGGTCATGCGATATAAAAAGATAGGTTAGATTTAATTCTTGTTTAAGATCTTTTAAAAGGTTTAGAATTTGAGCCTGAATACTCACATCCAAGGCACTTACAGGCTCATCCGCAATGATAAAATCAGGCTTTAGTATAATTGCTCTGGCAATTCCTATTCTTTGCCTTTGTCCGCCTGAAAATTCATGCGGAAAACGGTTTAATGAATCCCTTGAAATACCTGTGATATCTGCTATCTCTAAAATTCTTTTTTCAATTTCATCTTTGGACAGTTTGAAATTTATTTTGAGCGGCTCCGCTAAAATATCGCCGATTTTCATCCTTGGATTGAGGCTTGAATATGGATTTTGAAAGATTATTTGCATTCTTTTTCTAAGATTTTGCAGGGTTTTTTTGTTTGTTGTTCTTAAATTTATACCATCAAAAATCACATCACCTGAAGAGATTGATTCTAAAGCCAAAATACATCTTGCAGCAGTTGATTTTCCGCAGCCTGATTCGCCCACAAGAGCGAATGTTTCACCTTTTTGAATATCGATACTTATCCCGTTTAAGGCATATACAGTTTCTTTTTTTTGCCCCCAAAAACCTTTTTTGCTTTCAAATCGTTTTTTGAGATTTTCAATTTTGATAAAAGTATTCATAGCATTATTATAACGTATTAATCTTTTTTTGTTATAGCTATACGGATATTTTTGCGATATATGACTTGAACCTTTTTGTGTTAAGCTTTTTTACCGCTTTTGTCCTTCAAATAGAGGATATCTGGTTTAAAGATTAAATTTCGCGGAAAGCTCACCGATATGTTTATTAAGCTGGTTGATAAAATAGATTATTAAAGAAAAGATTTTTTTAACCCACACATTTGACTGTATTTCCCTTGAGCCTTTTAAGTTTAAAAAGGCTTTTTTTTTGCGAAATCAGGCAAGAGTGAGCAAAGCGAAACTCGTCTAGCGAAGCTTATGTCGGAGCGATATTTCGCAGAGCGAAATTAAGCGTAGAGGAATAAGATGAGCTGTCTGTATTTTAAGACAGCGAAATCAGGCAAGAGTAAAAAAACTTGCAAAAGCTTTTTATTTTGCATAAAATGGTTTTTACAAGCCGAAGTGGCGCAAACCGTAGCTTGCGTAGGTATCTAAAATAAGATTATCATTTCGCCATTTTGGGTTTTTGTTCTATAATAATTTTATAAGTTTATGCCGAAGTGGCGAAATGGTAGACGCAGTGGACTCAAAATCCACCGAGCTCAAACTCGTGCCGGTTCGAGTCCGGCCTTCGGTAAATAAAAATGCTCTCAGGAATGGGAGCTTTTTTATTATAGATAGGGGTTTAAAAATCTTAAATAGGGGTTATAATATAATTATGTACATAGAAAATTAAATATGGAAATGAGTTCTAAACCAAATGCAAAAATTATATTTATGCTTTGGGTTTTCACTCCCATATAATATGGGGACGTTCTGGATTTGACAGGGCGATGATGAAGAAGGACTGCGAGTCGGAGTGCTGTTCTCCGTTATAAACAAGCAAAATAAACATAAATGGCAAATCAAACGTCATTAATGCTGAATTCGCTTTTGCTGCTCCTGCAGCAATCGCTGCTTAGTTTTAACTAACTAGGTATCAGCCACTTTACAAGTCTAGCTTGCCGATTTGTAAGGTCACTTATGCAAGATGCTTTTCAGGGTGATGGAAGTAACCTGGAATAAGCCAACTTCCAAGCCGGGTGCGGTCACACTTTGCTTTAGATAAGGGTTTTGGTAATTTCCTGTTTGAAGTGAGCTAATAACTACCTACGCTCGTAGATGTTTGTTGGATTCCGTTTTGGACGAGAGTTCGAATCTCTCCGTCTCCACCACAAACCGCTATCATTAATTTGATGGCGGTTTTGATTCTTACCATTTCTTACACATTTTCTGCACTAAAATCGGATGGTATTTGCACTATTCTTGCCTAAAACTTGCACTATTTCGGCAGTTTTGTCCAATTCCCAAAACCGCCTGAACAAGCCTGTCTTGCAGAATGAGATGCTGAAAATTCTCTCAGAGATGGAGATTTACATGAAATTTTCTGTTTTTTATCATTAAAATTCAAAAATGTAGGGGAATTTCTCTTTAAATCACATCTGTATCAGATTTTGCCATGAAACAAGTAGAGAAATCATGCTGAAAATCAATTATTGGAAATTTTGTATAGGTAGTTATGCAAGTTTTTTGTTGCAAATCTGACTTTTGGAGCATCATAGATGACAATTTCTTTCCAAATAATTATTCTGGAGTAAAAAATCTAGTAGAGAATGACAATTTCTTCAAAAGATGACCGAAGAAAAATTTCTGATGACAATAATTATGGAAATGAGAGACAAATTTTTACCCGTATATCATTTCAATGTAAATTTTCAGGAGTGATTTCTGACTTTGCAAGAAAACTCTCAAGATTAAATTTCCTAGCTCTGCTTTTGTGTCATCCAAAACAAAATTTTGACATCACGATTCTGTCTTGCTGACAAAAAATCCACAACTTTAAGCGAACAATTTTTTTCAAGCATAAAATGTTCATAGATTACAGATGAGTTTCTGCTTATGCATCTTGTTAATGCAACTTTTGAAAAGCAATGTATGAGTTTAGAGCAAAACTTTTAGAAATAAATTTCTCAGTTCGGCATTGTGCATTATCATCGGAGAGAAATTCTCTCCAGAAAATTATTCTAAAGTAAAAAAATCTGATACGAATTGCAATTTCTTAAAAAAATGACCTGTCAAAAATTTCTGATGATAATATTTATGAAAATGAAAGACAAATTTCTGCCGGTGTATCATGTCAATGTGAATTTTGACAAGTGGTATCTGACTTTGGAGCAAAACTTTTGGAAGTAAATTTTTCAGTTCTGCTTTTGTGTCATCCAAAACAAAATTTTGGCATCATGATTCTGTCTTGCTGACAAAAAATCTGTAACTTGAAGGTACGAAATTTTTCTCAAGAGCAAATTTTCAAAAATGACATGTTAAATTTTGTCTTTGGAACAAAAATATTCACCATCAGATGTGAAAAAACTTCCTTGCAAGCAAAAATATCATTTTGAAATCTCAAAAATTGATACAGAAAAAATTCTCAGTGAGATTGATACGAATTGTGTTCAGATGACTTGAAGTTTCTGCAACGAGAGTTATACTGTGAACACAGTTTTGACAGAGGTTTTGATATGAACGAAAATAATCTTGAGACAAAAACAATAATTCCTGAGCAAGCAAAGAAAATTGCTCTGGCAAGAATGGATTTGGTTCATCAGTGGAGAGAGTTCAGACGCAAAGTCAAAAACAAAATGCAAGCAGATTACGATTTCGTTCAAATGCACAACTCTTCTGACTCACATCTCAGACAAATCCTTGGAACTATCTCCAGAGGCTCACTTCACAGGTGGCAATCCAAATTAAATGACACTGAAGATTACACAAAACTTCTTCCGCAGTACAAATATGCAAGCATAAATGATTATCGAACCTGTCTTACAGATGAAGAAATCAAAATTTTTATGAGTCTTCTGCTTCACCCGAATCGAATTTCTATCGGCAAAGCAATTTCGCTCACAAAATACAATCTTCAAGAAAAAAATCAGAGCTTCATTCCTGCAGATGTCACTTTTAGAAGATATGCAAAGTGGTTCAAAGATAATAATTTCGATAAATGGGTTCTTATGCGTGACGGTGAAAAAGCTCTTGCTGATAAGGTCGAGCCATATTTGAAACGCGATGCTTCACTTTTGGAGGTCGGCGATGTTTTGGTTGCGGATGGTCATAAATTAAACTTTCAAGTGATAAATCCATTCACTGGAAAACCAACTCGAGCAACACTCGTCGGATTTCTCGACTGGAAATCCACCGCCTTGGTCGGATATGAAATTATGCTTGAAGAAAATACTCAATGTATCGCATCAGCACTTCGACAATCAATTTTGAATCTCGATATGGTTCCCAAAATAGTTTATCAGGATAATGGAAGAGCTTTCAGAGCAAAGTATTTCACTGATGACAGAGGTTTTAACGAACTCGGATTTTCAGGACTCTATTCCAAACTTGGAATTCAAGCAGTTTTTGCGAGACCTTACAATGCTCGCTCAAAAGTCATCGAAAGATTCTTCAAAGAATTTCAAGAAGGCTTTGAAAGACTGCTACCCTCTTTTACAGGTTCTTCGATTGATAACAAACCTGCATATTTGATGCGGAATGAAAAATTTCACAAAAATATTCATAACGAATATGTTCCGACAATTGAAGAAACAATAAAGATGATAAATATGTGGTTGGATTTCAAAAATTCTCAACCTTGTCCAAATGCAGTAGGCAAAAGTATTTCAGAGGTTTTGGAGGAGCGAAAAACACAAAACATCAATCCTGATACCCTGAATGATTTGCTGCTTGCAACAGAGGTAAAAACTATTCAACGCAATGGCATTAGGTTTTTGAATTGTGATTATTTTGACGACAGACTTTACGGATTAAAAAGCAAAGTTCTCATAAAATACAGCTTGTTTGATCTCTCGGAAATAATGGTACACACAACACAGGGCGAGTTTCTTTGCACCGCCAAAAGAGTTACAATGACTCACCCGATGGCGAAAATTCTTGGGGATGTGAAAGATTTGGAAGATTACAAACAGAAAATTCAAAAGCAACAAAAGCTGCGGAGGAAGACTTTGAATTCGGTAAAGGATTATTTGCCGAAGGAAGATGTAAAATTCCTTGAAATGCAGATGGAGCGTCATCCTGAACTTGATTCAGGATCTGACAAAAGTAAATTATATACAGGCACAGATGGCAAGATGCCGAAACAAGTTCGGCATGACATTTTTAATAATGGGCGTCCGATATTCAAAAATAATTTTGAAAAATACGAATGGCTTGTCAAAAATGAACCTGAAAATCAGTGGCTGAAAGATTTTCAACAGAGCAAAGAATACAACCTTATGTACGGTGAAGCACTATGAAAAGAGTTTTTGTCAGAACAAAAAACGTAAAAGGTTTTATTGGGGTCGTTGAAAATCTTTTGAACAAACCTGCCAACATTCCGAAAATGGCTTTGGTATATGGCGAACCTGGATTGGGCAAATCCAAAACAGCACTTTGGCTCGCGGCAAAATACGATGGGATTTATTTGAGGTGTACAAATCTGATGACAGGCAGATGGCTCTTGGATGAACTTGCACGCGAGTTGGACGAGATTCCAAGGTATCTGACCTCTGATATTTTCAATCAATGTGTCAAAAAACTTTCGCAAAATCCGCAGTTGATTATAGTGGATGAAATTGATTATCTTGCATGTGATAAAAAATCTATAGAAACCTTGCGAGATATTCATGATAAAACTAATTGCCCAATAGTCTTTGTGGGAATGGGATTGGCTCATCGTAAACTTGAAAAATACCGCCACTTGTATGACAGATTTTCGGAGATTTTAAAATTTGAAACTTTTTCAATTTCTGACTTAAAAGAAATCACCGACCAACTTTCGGATGTTCCAATTTCTGCAGGAGCGATGGAGGCAATTCATAGTAAGTACAATAGATTTAGGCAAATTATTCAGGTGATAAATAATCTTGAAACCATCGCGAAAGAAAATGACCTCACAGAAATAACCGAAGAAATTGCAAGGAGTGTACTATGAATACCGAAAAACTTATGCGAGGTATGAAAACTTTTACGCTAGATGAAATCGCCCTCATTGCAGAACTTGAAGAAGCTCAAATACAGAGTATTTTGGATGATTTTATTGAACAAGGAAAGTTGGTATTTGATGGGGGATTTTTCCGATACATCGAGCAGAGTAGGGGACTGCAGTTTTTTGAGCTAAAGAAAAAACCTGTCTTACAAAAAGAAAATGAAGTCTTGTTTGAGGATTTTGCAATTGGTTATTTAAACTCAAAAAACTATACCCCGCTTACTTTTAAATCATATAAGTATCAAATTTTTTCGAATTTGATTCCGTATTTTGGTAAGACTTTGTTGCAAAATATAACGCATCAGAATATTTTAAATTTTATCTCACAAAAGCAGTCGAGGCTGAGTCAAAAGACTTTGAATAATTGTATTTCTCTGCTTGGAAGTATTTTGAAAGAGGCATATTATCGTGGATTTATAAGCGAAAACCCTTATTTCGGTATCGAAAATATGAAATCAAAAAAGCCCAATAAAATTAAAATTTTTAGCAGAGATGAATTAAAAATCATTTTTGCAAACTCAAATGAGGAGCTAGAACTCTTTGCACATCTGATTTTGACAACTGGGATGAAAAAACAGGAAATTTTGTCGCTAAAAAGTGATAGTATTGACCGCAGAGCGGGAATAATAAAAATAGAACACAGTCATTTTGACGGAAAAATTATTCCGTCGAATTTTCGGCGTGAAATCAAAGTTGGAGAACATTTGCAGCCCCTTATGTATTGGCTTGAAGTTAATTCGAAAACAAGTCCTGCAACTATTAATAAAAGGCTGAAAAAGGAGTTTGCGAAGCTCGGACTGGAGCAGGCAAAAATGGATGACTTGCGAAACAATTTTTGCGTAGAATTTTTGAAGTCAGGGACTTTTTTGGACCTTGCAAAACAACTTGGAATGCAATCAACAGAAAGTTTAATCAAAAAATACGGAGGATTTTTATGAGTAAAGCCGATTTGGTCGAAAAAGCCTACGAGCTATATGCTGAACAAGGTGTTCCTCTGGAAGAAGTTGCAAAAGAGCTTGGAATTTCAAGGCGGACTATGTTTTATTGGATAAAAAAATACGATTGGAAAAACTGTAAAAAGAATGCCCAATATTTTTACAATGATTTTTTAGGTGACCTTGAAAGTGCCACTTGGCGATCTTTCAGAAAGTTTCAAAAGGATTTATTAAGCAATAAAAAAGTTACAAAAGCTGAAGTTGATACTGTTCTGAGGACTATTACAAACTTTTTGGAGTTTAAGAACAATTTCCCTAAAAAACCTGTTTATATAGCTTCAAGCCCAAAAAAGACCAGAGAAAATATAATAAAAAATATACAGGAACAGTTGGGTATGAACTAAAAATTTTTGCAGGAATCAATATTCAGGGTATTCAATTTGCAAAGCTATTAAGTGTTTATGTCGGCTACTATAATGTCATAAAAATGTTTGCATAGGTAATAAGCTTGCCTCATCAAGCAACGACTCATAAGCACCGGTATCATCTATTTCGCCGTCTTCATCTTCTTCAAATTCATCTAAGCTGGATATTGAAGAATTGAAAAAGTCGGTCGGTGGTAGCTGTTTACTATCTCCTGCTATAATTATTTGCTTGCCTCGGAATATAGCACCTATCCCATCTTCTGTTCTAACTTGTCCGTAAATTCTTTGATTACCTCAAAGCCTTTGGGTTGAGCGTATTCTTGCAAAAACTTTATTTGAGCAGGAATTGAGAAACCTTCTTTCTCCTGTTCTTTGCTCGAAACTCTTGCATAGATTACGGCTTTAGTCATTTATATTAGCCTCATTTATTGCTTTTTTGTACTTATCTTGTAACCAAAGATACTTTTGATTAACAGATAAATTATTTGTATTCATATTTTCATCTATTAATTTTTTAACAAATTGTAAATATTCATTGTAATGATTTGAAGTATCAAAAAATTTACTATCATAATGAGCTTCATCAAAAAGTTGATGATACCTTTTATCATTTATTAAATAATTTATATACCAGTAGCCATCACTATCTTGCTTTAAAAAATCTCTTTTTATATTACCTTCTTTATCTGGAATTTTCGAATGTTTTGCACATTTTATAATCGTATCCTCAAGCAAGATAATTCTAGGAAATATTGAACATTTTGTCTCAAGTTCATAAGCCTTATTCAGTGCTTCACCAAAAACCATTTCTTTATTATGAACTAATTTCCCTATTGTACATGCTCCACGTAGTAAAACATTATAGTTTTGTAAAAGAAATTTTTGAAGAGCCATGATTGAATCGATTATTAAATAAATTTCATCTGATTCTTTATAATTAAAAGATATAACTAAGCTATCAGAAAAATGCGTTACTTCTTTTGTTGCAAATTCTAATTTTTTCTGTTGATAAAAGAATTGCGAACCTTTGATAATATTCAAAATATTACTTATTTCTTGAGCTGATTTTTTGTTTTGCCCTTGAACAATACTCTTAAACCCAAGAATATCAATAAAAAAACAGACTCTTTCTTCGTATGTAACTTGCTTAGTCATTAGAAATACCTATCAATAAACTTTCGAGTTCTTCTCTTTTATAAAGCCTGTATTTATTTAAAGGGTTTCTGTAGGGCTTTAACTTGCCTGCCTTATCCTAACGTCTTAATGTGGTAGGGTCAGCGCCTAAAAGCTCTGAAGCTTGCTTGATAGTGATATAGTCTTGGATATTTTCCATTTTTCAATTCATTTATAATCTTAACTTTTTCATTTTAAAACATTATGCAAGATTATGCAATTTTTTTCAAGGTAATTCTAACAAATATAAGTCTTGTTACAAAATTTTATAAATTAGAGATTTATATTAAAATTAAAGTAGCAAAAAATATTTACAGGAAGGCACATAATGAATAAGGGTAAGATAGTTAAAATAATATTTCTAACAATTCTATATTTGGTTGTAGTTTCTAATGGTGTTTTTGCAAAAAGTAGTGATTACTATTTTGATAATATTAAAACTGTAAAAAGTTCATTTTACAAAAATGCAGAAAAAAATTTATTCCTCAAGCCAGTCAAAACTGCAAATAACGATAAATTATTTTATGAATTTGCGGCTTTTTATTTAGAACAAATTGAGGATATGAATCTAAAAAACATTGATAATATCCATTCTTATAGTTGTCAAAACGAAGATGATTTAAGTAATGAAATTAAAAACTTAAAGATAGCTTATGAGAAAAATGGAGTCACTTTAACTTGTTCAGAAGGAGAAATTGCATTCGCTCCAGATTATAAATACCTTTTATTTAATTTTGAAAATTATTTAACCCCACCGTATTTGGAATGGATTAAATTTACATATAATTCAAATGATGATTTTGATGAAGGAAATTCTGCTCTAAATTTTGATGAAATAGTAACTAAAATTTTATATCTAGACAATTTTAGCAAGAAAAATCCTAATTTTATTGCATTAGACAAGGTGGAAAGTAGGATAAAAGCATATTTACACTTATATTTAGCCCCTTATATTTCTGATGCACATCGCTTTGATTGTGAAACCAATAAAATGATGCCAGAGTATAAAGCATCATTAGAAAACTTTATAAAAAACAATAAAGATACAAAATCATATTATTTGGTCAATTCTTTTTATGAGGCTAGTAAAAATAATCATTTTTCAGAAAGCGATTCTATAGAAGCTTCTACTTACAATAGTATTGAAGCATTAAAAATTTATGATAAGAGTTCAGTTTTGGTGAAACCTAAAAATACAAAACAGCAATACATGGAAGTAATAAGTAAGGCAAGAGAAAAAACTAACAATTTCGATATACCCGAAACTAAAATGTTCAAGGTGGATGAACAATTATATGACAATGCGATAAAAAATCTAACAATTAAAACCAATGAAATGTGTAAAAACTTTGGGAATCAAAAAAATTTAGAAGATGGAATGAAAGATGACTATAAGACCATCAATACTTTATATCAAAATTACAAAAATAATAAAAACAATATGAAAAATAATTATGCTTTATATGAAAGAGCCAAAGCATACTATGAGCAATATATCGAGATTAGTAAGGCTTTCAATCAACCTTTTGAAGAAGAGTATAATGAATATATTAGTTCTTTTAAAAAACAAACAGGTGTTGAATATACTGAATATGTAAATGCAAAATTCCCGCCTTTATCTGGTACGACATCATTCCAATCATTTTTTATGGAAATGGCTGAAAATAAAAATATAAATATGTTAAATTTAATTCTTGAAACAGAAGATTATGCTAATAAATATGCAAATATCTCAAATGAAGTTTTGAATTATAGTGAGAAGTATGAAAAACAACAAATTACAAATCTTAAAAAGACTAATCAACTAAATTATAAGGATATTTATAGCTTACAAGCATTATTATTACACCCTTACGGCAAAGCAGAAAATAATAAAATATATTCATCTCATAAATGCGACCAAGTCAAAGTTTTACAAGCTGTCGATAATGGTGTTATTGTTAGTGCTGTATCGTCTACATATTCCTATACAGTAGGACATGCAAAGAATGCTTTTATAGTGACAAATAAAAAATACGTGGAAAATGAGTATATTGCTGGATATTATAAGTACCAAGGAATATTCACATATAGAACAGTATTTGGTGCTCCAATATCAATTTGGAAATTTATTGAAGTTAGTAATCCTAATGATAAATCAGAAAAATTTATAAAAAATCTTTATTTTATTAGATGAACTACTGTCAGGAGTATTAAATGAAAAATAATGCTAGTATAGAAGATTATTGCATAATATGTGGTCTACCTTTGCTATATCCTAAAAAAGCTTGCCCTAAATGTTGTAATATAAATATTCATAAAACAAAAATAGAATTATTAAATATTGATAAAGTTGCCTTGTATTTGAGAGCCCTTAAAGGTGCTTTTTATAGGGGCTTAAGTAAAGTTTTTAAGTTCGTGCAGGGGAAAGTAATATCTGTGTTGACCGAGCCAAAAATAGAAACCTATTCTTTTGATAGTCATGCCGGCATGGTGGTAGAAGATTTAGATTTAGAGACTAAAAAATCATTAAAAGATAGTATCGGCATAGTCCCAGAATTTTCTGCAAAATTAAAAAGAGATTTAACTTTACAATATAATCAAAACTTAAATGAGGTTATTGCTGACTTCAGCGACAAGGAAATTATAAAACTTAGAAATTTAGTTTCTGAAAACTATTTTGGTGGATGGAGGCTAGATAGACTCGAAGCTATTATAGAACAGGAATACGGCGTTACTAAGAGTAAGGCTGCATTTTTAGCTAGACAAGAAACATCTCTTTTGGTGGCTAAATATTCAGAATTAAGATATAGAGAAATGGGTATTACTAAGTTTAAATGGTCTACAGTGCCTGATGACAAAGTCAGAGATGAACATAAGGAGTTGGCTGGAAAAATTTTCTCTTTTGATGACCCACCAATTATTGACAAAATTACAGGAAAACGTGGTTTACCAGGGCAAGCTTTTGGCTGTCGCTGTATGGCCATACCAATAGTGGAGGGTTTTTAAAATGATGTTATTTAAAATAAATGATTAAAAATTCTTTTATTGAGTACCAATTTGCATCAAAAATATTGTATTACAGAAATTTTTTGGAAAGTACAGTTGACAATTTATTTAATAATTCTGTCTATGCCTGCCGAAAATTCAAAAAACAGGATTTTACATAACAAGCATAATTCCGAATGTGGATTCCAAAACTTTTATCTTTGCAATACTTTTGGAAATACACTTCCATAAGTATTGCATTTGAACGTAAAATATTATATAATATTGGAAAATAAAGAGGTGTATATGATTGAACGTAATAAATATCTTGAAAAACTTTTAGGCTTTAAAGATAAAAAATTAATAAAAGTTATCACAGGCATCAGAAGGTGTGGAAAGTCAACACTTCTCAAAATTTTCCAAAATTATTTGATGGATCAAGGAATTGAAGAAAATCAAATTATTTCTATAAATTTTGAAAACCCTGATTATGATGACTTGAAAGACTATAAATCTCTTTATAAGTATATTGATAGCAAATTGGTTTCTAGTAAAAAAAATTATGTGTTTTTGGATGAAATTCAAAATGTTGCTGATTATCAAAAAACAGTTGATGGGTTATATATAAAAGAAAATGTAGATTTGTACATAACAGGCTCAAATGCTTATTTTTTATCAGGTGAGTTGGCTACGCTTTTGTCTGGTCGATATGTTGAAGTTGAAATGCTGCCACTATCTTTCAAGGAATATTTATCCGCACTTACCGATAAGACTGATTTGCCGGCAAAATATAGAGATTACCTCACAAAAAGTTCATTCCCATATACTTTGGAACTGGATGACGAAAATCAAATAAGAACATATTTGGATGGTATTTATAATACAGTAATTTTGAAGGATGTAGTCGCAAGAAAAAATATTTCAGATGTTAGTGTTCTTGATAGCGTTGTCAAGTATATGTTTGACAATGTTGGTAATATTACATCAGTTAAAAAAATAAGCGATAGTTTAACATCTGCCGGAAGAAAAATTTCTAATCATACTGTTGAAAATTATTTATCAGCCTTAGTTGATTCATTTATTTTGTATAAATCCGGCAGATATGATGTAAAGGGAAAACAATATTTGCAAACTAATGAAAAATATTATCTCGTTGATATAGGCTTGAGGTATTTTTTACTAGGAAGTAAAAAAGCGGATATGGGTCGAATTTTAGAAAATATTGTATATTTGGAGCTTTTAAGACGTGGCTATGAGGTTTTTGTCGGAAAAGTCGGAACTTTAGAGGTAGATTTTGTTGCTATAAAAAACGGAAATGTCGAATACTATCAGGTGGCACAAACTGTTCAAGAGCCTGAAACGCTAGAGAGAGAATTGAAATCATTAGATAGTATTAAGGATCATAATTCAAAATATTTACTTACATTGGATGTTGAACCTGTGACATCACATAAAGGGATAAAACAAATTTATGCCCTTGATTGGTTACTTGAATAAAATTTCGAACTTATTGAGAGTAAGGAATTATATTTGTTATGAAAAAAGAACAATTTAAGAAATGACGAATAAATCAAGGCTATTCAGAGCGAATACTTAGTGGTAATCCAAGACTAAAAGGGTATAAGCTACTGGAGTATTAATTTAAAGCCTAGATGCAGCAAATTCAGAATTTTTTTTATAATTCGCTATTTCCAGTGGAAAATTCCCCTGTTATCAAAAAATAATTCCCTGTTAATTTTTTAGGGAATTTTGATTGCAAGGGGCTGGAAAAGCACTCTATATGGGAGTTATTTTTCAACACAAAGTACAAAAACCCTTCTGAAATGCAAAATTTCCCTGTAAATTCCCTGTTATTCAAAATACATCTACATCTCGCAGTGATTTATATATCAGGTTGAGTGTCTAATTACAAGAAGATGAAACTTAAAAATTAGAGGAGTATTATGAAAAAAGTTTTTATCACATTACTAGCTTTTGTATTAACGACAGGCATTGTTTTTGCCAAAACAACCAATTTTTATGACAAATCGGGCAATAAAACCGGTTCGTACAGCGGAAAAAGTAATTCAATTTCAAACAATACCTGATTGGGAAAAAAGAAAAGAAAAACTCGAAAAAATAGTTTTTTCTTGAATTATACTCTTTTAAAAAGAGGATTGTAATGGTTATTAGAAATAACCCTGCTTGCTTTTTTGCCTAAAATTTCCGGAGTGAAAAATTTGCGAAAAACGGAAATTTTGTAAAAAATTCTCCAATCCTAAATTTTCGAAAATCGAAAATCGCTTCACGTACAAAAAGCTGTAACAAAATAAAAATCCGCCAAACCTCAAAAATCTCATCTCAAGACACAAAAATCTCAAGTTACATAATAATCATTATTTCAGAGGTGGTTTCCAAAACATTCGTCTTTGCAATACTTTTGGAAGTGTGCTTCCAAAAGTATTGCATTTGAACGTAAAATATTATATAATATTGGAAAATAAAGAGGTGTA
>CAYUHE010000007.1:30608-77488 GCA_964444415.1 uncultured Gammaproteobacteria bacterium | reverse complement strand
GGCCTTCCATAGAGGGAAAGTCTGACATACCATAACATGAGACCACTGCACAAGTACAAAATTTTTAATTTTGAGGCTTGTCAGGGGTCGACCTTACAAAAGTGAGCAAAGCACGGCAATGTGAGTTGGCGGGCATTTGCGATACTAGACGTCAGAGACGTAGCACAAGTCATTTTGACAAAAAAGTCTAAAATATGACTTGTGCAGCAGTCTCAACGTATTGCATTTTAAGCTTCACCATTGAAAGCTTTAATATAAATTTCTTTAAGTTCCTTCATCAAAGGATAACGAGGATTAGCACCTGTACATTGATCATCAAATGCCAAATCTACCAACTCATCAAGTTTTGCATAAAAATCTTCGTCTGAAACTCCTGCATCCTTTATTGATAATGGAATATTGAGCTCTTTTTTAAGATTAGTCACAGCATTAATCAGTAAATCAACTTTTTCATCATCATTACCACCGCCTAAGCATAGCTCATCTGCAATCTGTCCATATTTTGCCTTTGCATTAGGGTATTTATACTGCGCAAATGCACACTGTTTTGTCGGACAATCTGTCGCATTAAATCTAATTACCTGATTAATCAAATATGCATTAGCTAATCCATGAGGAATATTGAAAGCAGATCCCAATTTGTGAGCCATAGAGTGACAAATTCCTAAGAAAGAATTTGCAAATGCCATACCCGCAATCGTGGCTGCATTGTGCATTTTTTCACGTGCTTTAGGGTCGTTTTTGCCTTCTTTATAAGAACGCGGCAAATATCTGAAGATTAATTTAATAGCTTCCAAAGAATTACTATTGGTAAAATTTGTAGCCAATGCTGAAACATAAGCCTCAATAGCATGAGTCAAAGAATCAATCCCTGAAGCTGCACAAAGTCCTTGTGGCATCGAATCTACCAAATTCGCATCAATAATAGCCATATTCGGAGTCAATGCATAATCTGCGATTGGGTATTTGATGTGCGTCTCATCGTCTGTAATAACTGCAAAAGGCGTAACCTCAGAACCTGTACCTGAAGTTGTCGGTATAGCTATCAGCTCAGCCTTTTTGCCAAGCTCAGGAATTTGACAAATTCTTTTTCGAATATCCATAAATCTCATGGCAATGTCTTCAAATTTTGTTTCAGGCTGTTCATACATTAGCCAGATAATTTTGGCCGCATCGATAGGAGAACCGCCGCCAAGAGCGATAATTACATCAGGCTCATAGGTTCTTACCATAACAAGTGCCTCATTTACGGTTGCAACTGTAGGATCAGGTTTTACATCAAAAAATATCTGATAATCAACGCCTATTTCTTCTAAAATATTAGTAACATTGGCGCTTACGCCTGAATTAAACAAAAATCTGTCAGTCACAATAAATGCTTTTTTCTTCCCTTTAAGCTCTCTTAAAGCAAGGTCAATAGCACCTCTTTTAAAGTAAACTTTGGGTGGAATTCTATACCAGAGCATATTTTCTCTCCTTTCAGCCACAGTTTTGACATTGATTAGGTGCTTTACGCCTACATTTTCAGAGGTTGAATTTCCGCCCCAAGACCCGCAACCAAGAGTCAATGAAGGTTCCAATCTAAAATTGTACAAATCACCAATTGCACCTTGAGATGAAGGCGAATTTATCAAAATTCTTCCCGTGTGTAATTTGTTTGCAAAATATTTAATCCTGTCTTGCTTTCTCTCATCTGTATAAAGAACAGAAGTGTGTCCTGCTCCGCCAAACTCAACCAAATCATAGGCTTTTTGAGTTGCATCTTCAAAATCTTTTGCTCCATAAAAAGCCAATACAGGAGAAAGTTTTTCATAAGTAAAAGGTTCTTCCTTTGAAATTTCAGTTACTTCACCGACCAAAACCTTGGCAGATTCAGGAACATTAATTCCTGCTATTTGAGCTATTTGATAAGCTGATTGCCCAACGATATTGGCGTTCAATTTGCCGTCAACAATAATAATTTTTGCAACTTTTTCTTTTTCGTTTTCATCAAGTAAATAAGCCCCTCTGTATTGAAGCTCTTTTTTGACAGCATCATAAACGCTATCAACAGCAACTATAGATTGTTCAGAAGCACAAATTACTCCGTTATCAAAGGTTTTGCTGAGCAAAATTGAACTTACAGCCATTTTGATATCGGCAGTTTCATCAATGACCGCAGGAGTGTTACCAGGGCCGACTCCCAAGGCAGGTTTGCCTGAAGAATAAGCTGCTTTGACCATTCCGGGACCGCCTGTTGCTAAAATAGCATCAATATCAGCGTGTTTCATTAAATTATTTGAAATCTCAACCGAAGGCTCATCAATCCAACCAATAATCCCATCAGGAGCACCAGCTGCTACAGCAGCATCTAAAATGATTTTTGCCGCAGCAACTGTTACTTTTTTTGCTCTTGGATGAGGTGAGAATATAATTGCATTTCTTGTTTTTAAAGCCAATAGAGCCTTAAAAATAGCTGTCGAAGTCGGATTTGTAGTCGGAATAACACCCGCTATAATCCCAATTGGTTCGGCCACCTTTTTGATGCCGTTTGCAATGTCTTCTTCGATAATTCCGCAGGTTTTGGTATCTTTGTATTTGTTATAAATATACTCAGAGGCAAAATGATTTTTGATTACTTTATCCTCAACAATACCCATTCTTGTTTCTTCCACAGCCATTTTTGCCAAAGGAATGCGGGCATTGTTCGCTGCCAAAGCCGCTGCTTTAAAGATTACATCGACTTGCTCCTGAGTATAATCCGAATAAATTTTTTGAGCTTTTTTTACTCTCTCAATAAGGTTTTCCAAGTCTTCATTTGTTATGACTTCATTACCCATTTTTCACCTCATTTTATTCTTAATTGTGATTTATTTCACTATTTAACTATACAACATGTAAAAGAGAATTACAATAGCTTATCTGAAGAACTGCTGTAATGCATTTTTCAATATTATACAGGATTTTTGAATGTTGCGAAATATTAAATTAAATTTTCAACCTCAAAAAGCAAACTGCAAGCTGATTTCAACTCCGACAATAAACTTGTTATTTTAGTAGCAAGGCAATTATATACGCAATATATACTTTGTATTTATAGCAAGAACTAAAGGATAAATATATGTTGCATGGACACGGACCTACTAAATATAACGATTCCAGCAAAGCTAGTGGATATAATAAAGCCATGAATAGCAGTAAAGGTTGTAATGCAACCGATTCAAAAGGTAAATATGTGCTGCCAGGCGAACTCCCTCCTGGAAAGATAACCTGTTCAGATGCATACTCTAATTTTTTTGGCTATGATTTAAATACTGAACATACAAATACCGATACCTTTACAACAACTACAAAGCCTGTATATGAACCTAATCCAATTCCTGATCAAACATATGAAAATTTGTATAATGCCAAAGGTGGTGTAATTCTAGACTCAGAACAGATTAATGGACAACCGGCAAAAACAAACTCTGCTGTTGATACATTCCTTGGATTTTTATCAGATGGCGTGATGGGCAAAGGCTCTAAATTTGTCATAAATACTAAAAACTGTGATATTAAAAAAGAATTTATTGAACAAATAGATGGAGATGATACAAATAAGACTATATCATACGATGAATTCAAGAAAAAAATGGAAAATCTAGAAACACAAAGAAACAGTGGATATTATGGTGATGACTTAGTTCAATATAGTGAAAAAAAAGTCAAAGCTAGTTTCGAAGCAATGGATGCAGACAATAATGGGGAAATCGATAGCACGGATTTAGAAACTTTCTTTAATGAGAAAAGACTAAAAGAAGATAAAACTCCTTTTCCAAGAGATAAAAATGGCACAATGGTAAATTATGAAAATACAGCCTCAATAGCTTTTACAGATTTACCAGAAGAAATACAAGACGAAACAACCACAATGGGTGAACCAATTCTAGTAACTCCAGGATCATCTAAAGAAGAAACTAAGACCACTACCACTAGTACAGCAAGGGTAGACTTTGGAGGCCTGAAAACAAACGAATGGAGACGACTAGAGGATGGCAGTTATACTGAGATAAAAATAAATCAAAGAGCAAAAGATTTAGAAAAAGTAATAGCAGATCAACAAAATTCTTATCCTAATGGAGTCCCTCTAGCTAAAGTTATCGAAGACCTAAAACAAAAAGGCTATTCAGAAAAAGAAGCAAGAGCTCTTATAAAAGAATCTTTGGATAATGAAACTGGTCATAATCCTGAAACACATAAATTAAATGACGAAATGAGATTTCAGATGAATCCAAACGCTTTAAGAAAATTTCAAGAAAAAGAAAAATTAAAAGATCTTGTATTAAAATCTCAAGATAATAACCCAAACATAACCTGGGGAGAAATATGTTCATCTGTTAAAGATGCAAAAATATATAGACCTGGTGAATATCAATATAATATAACTACCCTTGGAGAACTTATACAAAAAGACCTCGGTTTTGACGAAGTAGAAATAAAGGCTTTAGGTATAAATGACGAACCTAATAAAAAACCTTTTGCACAATCGGCAATGCTAAAAGCTGAAATAGAACAAGCAAAATTAGCTGAACAAGAACGTAAAGACAAAGCTGAACAAGAACGTCAGAACAACGAATCATATAGAGATACTAAATAATTTAACTACTTTTTAACAGGAATCATTCTCAATTTGAGCTCAAGCAGCTGCTCTTCTGATGCATAAGCAGGCGCATCCGTCATAAGACACTTTGCTTGAGAATTCTTAGGAAATGCAATGACTTCGCGGATAGAATCAGTCTTGGCAAGCAAAGCCACAACTCTATCCAATCCTAATGCAATACCAGCATGCGGAGGAGTTCCGTATTTAAAAGCGTTAATCATAAAGCCGAATTTTTCTTTAATTTCTTCAGGAGAAAGCCCTAAAGCTTCAAAAACTTTTTGCTGGATTTCAGCAGAATGAATTCTTACACTTCCACCACCGATTTCGTTGCCGTTATATACAAGGTCATAAGCATTTGCTTTGCAACTAGCCTTGTCATACTCAAGTTTTTCCATTTCTTCAAGCTTTGGAGAAGTGAATGGGTGGTGAACAGCGCAATATCTTTGGGCTTCTTCATCAAACTCAAACATAGGAAAATCAACAACCCAAAGTAAATCATGTTTTGATTTGTCAATCAAATTAAGTTTTTCGCCGAAATATAATCTTAAACGACCCAAAACATCAAAAGCAGTTTTTGGCTTATCTGCTACAAAGAAAACCACATCGCCATTTTTTGCCTGTGCTTTTTCAGTAATTTGAGCAACTTCTTCGTCTGACAAAAACTTTGTAATTGCAGATTTCAAAGATCCATCATCAGCATAAGTAATCCACGCCAAGCCTTTTGCACCATAAGATACGGCCAGATTTCTCAAATCATCCATGTCTTTTCTGGAATAATTTGCAATCCCTTCAATTTTGAGAGCTCTAACTGTCCCGCCATCTTTTACAGTATCAGCAAAAGCACCAAAACCGCTATTAAGCATAATTTCCGAAACATCAAAAAGCTCTAGACCGAAACGTGTATCAGGTTTGTCCGAACCAAAACGAGACATAGCTTCATCATAAGTAAATCTTTTGAAAGTATCGGGTGTTTCAACCCCTGCTTGCGCAAAAGCTTTTTTGACAAGTCCTTCTGTAATTTTGATAATGTCATCTTGTTCAACAAAAGACATCTCGATATCCACCTGAGTAAATTCAGGCTGTCTGTCTGCACGCAAATCCTCATCACGGAAGCATCTTGCGATTTGGTAATATCTTTCGACCCCACCAACCATAAGAAGCTGTTTAAAAATCTGCGGTGATTGCGGAAGTGCATAAAATTTGTTGCCGTGGACCCTGCTTGGAACCAAGTAATCACGGGCTCCTTCAGGAGTTGTCTTTATCAAAATCGGAGTTTCGATATCCAAAAACTCATTTTCATTCAAGTATTCACGAATAGCTTTGCTCACATTGTGGCGAAGCTTTAAATTATTCAAAACCGAATTTCTGCGAATATCAAGATAGCGATATTTCATACGAATTTCTTCTGAAACCTCATCTTCAAGCAAGAATGGAAGCACATCAGCTTTTGAAATAACATTGACAGTTTTGGGGTAACTTTCAATTGTTCCCGTTGGAAGAATAGGGTTGTATGTCTCATCAGGTCTGATTGAAACAGTTCCTGAAATAGTTATTACATCTTCACTTCGCAGTTTTGAAAACACTTTATGCACATCAGGATTGACTGATGGATCAGCCACAACTTGAAAAAGCCCGCTTCTATCTCTGATTTCGACAAAAATTATTCCGCCCAAATCACGAACCGCTGAAACCCAGCCTGAAAGCTTGATTTCTGAACCAACCTCTTTTTCGGTTACTTTTGCACACCAGTGTGATTTCAATGCTGTCAATGTTTCCATAAATATATTCCTTCTACCTCGCTAAAATATTTTAGCAAAAAAATGATTGATTTCAATTTATTTCATTAAACTGGGCAAAATATGCAGTATCATGCAGACACAAAATGGGATTGTAAGCTGTTTATGCATATAAAATGCCAATTCTTTATCAAGATGAATGTAATCAAAAAACTGATTTGACTCCACCATTGCATAGCCCGTAATAAAGTACAAAACAATAATTACAAGCAGCAAATATGCACTCCAACGCCCCAAAGCAAACAAAAAATCTTTCAAAAAATTTGAACCTGAAGATTTTGGTGCCGATTTTCTTGGCGCAGATTTTCTTGATTTTGCCTTTTTCATTTTAATTTCCCGCATAATTTTGTATAATTAACATGATTATTTTATTACATAGGGCAAAAATATGATAGTAGATAACATAAAAAATGCATATATTTATTATGAACTCGGTGAAAAATATAAAACCGCACTTGAGTTTTTGCAACAAACCAACCTCGTAAACCTTGAAAATGGTAAATATCCAATCGATGGCGAAGATATTTATATAATTATTCAAGAATATGAAACCAAGCCTGAAGAAGAAGGAAAACTCGAAGCCCACCAATTATATACAGATATACAATATATAATCAAAGGCAAAGAAAAGCTTGGATACTCTGATATAAAAAATTTCTCGCCGCAAACCTTCTATGACAGCGCAAAAGATATCATTTTCGGTAGCGGCAATTTTGATTTTGTTGCGGCAAATGAAGGTGATTTTGTGATTTTTACCCCACAAGATGCACATATGCCATGTATCAGTATTGATAAACCTTTACAGGTTAAAAAAGCTGTTATCAAAATCAAAAATTAACCGCACAATATTCTATTATTCTGAACAAAACAAATACCACTCTACGTCATGCCGAATTTAGTTCGGCATCTTGCCTATTGCCTAGGCGGTCGGTGAAAATTATCCTTTGGCAAGATCCTGAAATAAGTTCAGGATGACGATAACTTCTTTATTTGTTAAGAAATGTTACGAGTATATACTATTTATATAATAAATATAGCAATTTTATTTACTCCATTGTTTTTATATTAATACGAGAACTTTATTTAGAAAAAATGGAGCATTAAAAATGACTGCGATTAGCAAAGATTCTTATACTTTTGGAAGTTTCACCCTAGGCTCTAGAACCTCTGGTTCTTCAACTATGGATGAAATATTAGCTCAATATGCAAAAAACAATCCATTACTTGCATATCTATTAAGCGGGCAACAAACTGCTAATTCTGATGCAGCAAATGAAATTAATTTGCCAGAGGGCGTCGAAGAAGATGGACTAAGAAGAAATATATTACAAGGCGTTGACGAAAAATATATGGGCGATGACGGAATTAAAGATGTCGCACCTACAAAAAATACAACTTCTTTAAGTACTGATAAAGTAAAAGCACTTAACGACCCTAACAGCACTCAAGAACTTGGAAGCAGTACTAATGCAGCAACTTCTTACACTGTTGGTGGCAAAGCTTTTGATGCATCAGGTTATCTTGCAAAAGATAAAGACAAAAAAGAAACAAACGGCTTAGACTACAAAGCAATGAGAACTGATAAAAGAGATTTAGAAAAGAAAATGAAAGCTGAAGGCTATACGGCCAATGATGCAGATACTAAAAAATTAAATAATTTGAACGCATTCGTCGGAACTGACAAAGAAAAAGAAAAATTAGGCGATGCAGGCAAAGTTAAAACTTATGTTCAAACAAGTGCTACTGAAATCCATGAAGCAACTATGGATGAAAAAGGAAAAGTTCAAACAATAGGCGCAAAAGTAGAAGCAGGAGCAGGAGCAGGAATACCAGCTTTGAAAAAAGATTTAAAAGACGACCAGTTTGCAAAAAAAGACCTCTCTACTGGAGATGATGCTTTAGATAAAAAGCTTAAAACATGCACCAAAATAGATAAAGATGGCAACTCTATAGTAGATATTAGCAAACTAGATGCTACTACAGACAAGGATTTAATCGATAAGCTTCAAAAAGATGGCTTAAACTACAACGGCAAAGGCAAATTGACTCTAAATACAGCTAAAGATCAAGGCACCATCAAAGTTAATCTTGGCGAAAATGCTAAACAAATAGACATCAAAGGCGAAGGCAAAGTCGCTATAGATGCTAAAAGCAAGGCTCTTCAAATCAATGCCGAAGCTAAATCAACTATCTCTGAAATCAAAGGTGCCAACCTTGAACAACTCGTAATCAAAGGCGGCAACGTTGAATCAAAATTAGATGGACTTAATAAATTGCAAGCATTAAAAATCGAAAAAGCCACACTGGTAAATGGATTGGAAACAAAAGGCGCAGGCGATATTGCTGTAGAATTAAATGACGTTACTGCTGAAGGCAATATTGATGTTCAAGCTGGCGAAGATGCTGATGTAAAAATCAAAAACTTAAAATCTGCTAAAGACCCAAAAACAAAAGAAGACAAAAAAATTGACATAAATGTAGATGCCAAAAATAAAGCATTCTTCCAAGGTACTGGAGGAAAAGCAGAAAACGTAAAAGTTTCAGGTGAAGATACTAAAACTACTCTTGACAATATGGCTATTAACAACGACCTTGATGTTTCTGGAGCAAGCGGTACATCTGGAGTATGCATCGTTGGCGGCACAAACATTAAAGGCCAAATCACAACAAATGAAAAAGACGACAATGAAATCGTTTATAAAGATGCAAGAAACCTAAAAAATATAAAAGTAGATGGCGAAAAAATCACTAAAGATAGCGCTATACAACCAAGAGAAATGGAATCAAAAGATGCATTCAACTACCTTGGATGGTCTAACAAACACTTCCAAGATGTTCAAAAACAAACCCAACAAGCACAGCAAGCCGGCGGATATGCCGCTCCTCAAGATGAAGACAGTACCATTGTAAAAATGCTAAAAGGCTTCGCAATGGGGGTCAATACATACAACCAAATGACCGGATACAACCAAATGGGCGGCTACAATCAAATGGGCGGCTACAATCAAATGGGAATGTACAACCAAATGGGCGGTTTAAACCAAATGAATATGCAAAAATACAATCCTTTCATGCAAAATGGACAATTCGGCTGGAATGGCTAAAATATAACTAGAAAAATAATCACAAAAAAGTACCTTCTTATCTAATGTAAAATCTATGCATACAACGCATAATTTTTAGAAAAGGAGGTATTTTTATGACTGATAAAATTAAAATGATTTTTGAAATATACGAACTTACACCCAACGCCAAAGAAATTGTGATTTTTACATCCGCTTTCAAAACCAGAGGCAAACTTTTGACAGACAAGAACAAAGTCAAAGATGAGCTCATAACTTTAATGGATGCCGTTATTTGTCCGCATTTTGAAAAATGCCAATGCGAAGAAAATGCACAGTATCTTGAATGGTTAAACATCTTTGAAAAAGAGATTTTGGCCTTCAGTATACTTTCTTAGAAGTCATCCTTTCAGAGGAAATACATCAAATAAGATAAAGAAATCCCTATCAATTCCGATTTAAAGATTATAGCAATACACTCTCTCTTGAAAGGAATAGGTAGGTCTTATGGCGATTAAAAAGTTTAAAATCCAAAATAATCATTGTGTGGTGATCCCTTCTTGTAATGAAGTTTTTGATATTAAAGCAATTGCAGGTGGAGTCCGTGATTTCATAGCCGAAAATGATTGTAAAAAATTAGTTTTAAACTTAAAAGGTTTCAATTTGGTAGATGCAGGAAGTATTACAGTCTTGGCATCTGCTTATCATTATTCTAAATATTCTAAAGAAGGTATCTTCAAAATCATCGTAGATAGCGAAGAAATTAAAAAAGCACTATCGCATGCAAAACTAGATAATACTGAAATCGTTGTTGAAGACAGCTTAAACAGTATGTATTGTACTGCATAGACTATTAACATTAGTTATTATGGTTTTCAAAAGGCTTCTTATAAAAGAGGCCTTTTTTATTTTAAATAACTCTTAACATCATATTTGTTGTCCAAGAAATTAATATCCGTTTTGTATTTTTCAGGATTAATTTGAGCATTGATAAATCTGGTCAGCAAAATCGGAACAAATTTGGAGGGCAAACTGTGAAAATCAATAATAAATTCATTTATGCCGAGTTTTTCAAGCTTCGGTACATAATTGAAAATATCCAAGACTTGATTTTTGTACATGTGCATACGGCAAAAACCATCTACCGCAAAAGGGAAGAGCTTTTGTACATCAGGATCAAACATCGCATAATAACTTTTTTGGCATGGTGCAGAACAAGAAAGCCTTGATACAACAACAGGATCTTTATTCAAAGGGCAAAGCCCAGAACTGTGGATTCTAACATTTCCGCCGACTGTAAGCTTACGAATTGGGATTTGACCGACAATCTTTGGCATGCAATATTTGAGATTTTTGATATTTTTGAACGGACTTAAATCAATCGCAGAGATTTTGTGCTGATGAGCCAAACACAAAATCGACAAGCTGCTCAACAAATTAAGCCCTTGTCCGATTTCGAGATTGATATCATTAAAATCCGAATCATTAATCATATTCCACCAAAAACCAATGTTATTAATAACTATCGAATTTGGCATGAGTTGTTTTTTAGAAAGCAAAACATGCTCATATACTCTGTCAAAATCTCTCTCAAGCAAAAATTTCGGCGTACTTAAAAGAAGCTTTATATCATATTGAGAGCAAAAAAGCTGAACTTTTTCCATAATATCATTATAACTGTGCTTAGCAAGATCATTCGTACTAAGGATTTCACCGTATTCAATCGAATTAACGGGATTAAAATTATTTTTGCGAATGAATTGCTTTAAAGCATTAATTTGCGCAAGACTTTTAAGTTTCAAATTCAATTTTGGCAAATCCAACGATTCAAAATCAATATCTTTGGCAAATTTTGTGGCCTTTGACTCCCACTCGAATTTTTTTATATTTCCCCTAAAAGAAATTTCATTTCCTTCTTGCGTAATAAATCTTCCCAAAAAGTGGTTAGCTTCATAAGAAGTCGACTTTGGCTGTTTAAAAGGAAGGCGTTTATCCTTGTATTCTTTCGGGTTATCAATTATGTTTCTGACAAGCTTGATGCCGTTTATCAGCTTTTTTGCAGAATCAAAATCACCTTTTATGATTACCAGATTAATCGCTCTGCTTTTTTTGATATCTTCTACGCACCAAGGCAAATTATCTGAATTTATAGCAAATTTGTAATTCGAGTATTTTTTAATTCTGGAAATATTTTTCAAATAAACTTCTTCTGTCAAAGTTATACTCTCAGGAGTTATAAAAGAGTCTATAAACTCAATACCGGCAAGGTTATGCAAATTCATCCCGGAATCCACAATCACCTTAAAGGGCAAATAAGGACTTTTTAAAAGCTCAAGAAACGCATAAGCATTAATCATAACGCCATCTATAGGAGAAAGCTGAAGATATGCAATGATTTTACGAGCATCATTTATCTCTTTTTCGCTGATAGAATGTCTAAAATTGATATAAAACTCCAAATTCGCCTTCTTGGCTTCTTCATAAAACTTTTTTATATCATCAAAAGTATTTTTCAAAAAATAATCATGATAAATATACACGCCCTTCAATTCCAAATCTTGAAGCGAAGCTATGTCCTCTATATTTTTGATAGGAGCTAAAAGCTGTATTTTTTTCATTTAATTTTATTCCCTTTTTAATTTTATAGTTTGCAAACAAAAGATACAAGCTTTTTATATAATGAAGTTATTTTAACTGAAAATCTAAAAAACTCGTGCTAGTTTTAAATACTTGACCTATAATTAATAAGATAGGGATATAGAGCGAGGTTCGGTTGTATCTAGATTTTTTCAAAAAGTACAAATTATATACTGCAATTGTTTTGGCTTTATTTGCAGGTTTTTTGCTGTGCATGGGCTTTTTATTTTTATTCAAAAAAGACGAGACCTATGTGCCGGTCAAAACAACACCAACTGAAGAAAAGCTGGTCTACTTTGACGTAAATCCTAAAAAATCTCCTGAAATTGAAAATCCTCAAGAAGAAATTGATGATTCTGACCTCAATGTAGATGAATTTAACCAACAAATGAACGAAACTTTAAGCACCAGACCGGAAATACGTATTCCTGTTGAAGAAAAACCTCAACCATCTTATATTCCGCAAAAAACTCAAAAAATTTACACTCCGAAATCTTTTGAAGTTGAACGCTATTACCCTGTTACGCCCAAAAAATATTACCACCCAAAAAGATCCCCCAAAGTTATAAAAATTAAAAAAATACCCGCTCAAAAAGCTGAATTAGTGACAACAAAGCCAACATTTTTTGAAGTTCCTTCACCTCCTAAGTTAGAAAAAGAAATTGTGACAATCAAGCTAGAATACGCCAATGCATTTGATTTAGCGGATTTTATCAACAAAAATATGCCTTCTGATAAACCGATTGCAACGGCAAAAGGCAATAGTGAAATTATTATTGTAGGTAGTTCTCAAGAAGTTGCAAATGCCGAAAAAGTAACCATTTTGCTGGATACTCGTCCAAAAGTAGCGGTTTTTAAGCTCAATTATACAAAGCCTTACAAAATGGCTAATATGATTGCAAATGCTATATTTAACGGCGATTGTACTGTGTGCCAAGAAGGTGCTGAAAGTGCCAAAAAACCAAGCCCTTACACAATTTATTACAACAACAGCCAAAACTCCATAACAATAGTCGGAGCTTCCAAAAAACAAATGGATTTAGCTCAAGACTTCATATCTTTCACCGATATAAAATCCCCACAAGCATTTTTGGACATTCTAGTCGTTGAATTTAATGAACAAGGCAGCTGCCAATTTCAAAAACTATCACAATTTAAAATGAACCAAGACTGCTCAGAATATGGTATATCTAGCCAAAATATTTATGGAGCCATCCACAATATTATTTGCAACGGTGGCGGAAAAATCCTTGCCAAACCACGTTTAACAATAGCAAATGACAGTTGCTACAATGTTGATGTAACGTCTGATTATGTGAAATGCAAACAAAGCAAAGAAGTCTACAACATCGAACAAGATTGCGGAACAAAACTCAAAATCCACTCCGTCATAAACCCAAAAGGCGAAGTGTTCTTAACTCTTGAACCGCAATATGTAACGGTCAAAAGGTCTATACCTAATGAAAGAAATGCAAAAGCCACACTTTTCAACCGCAAATCATTCAGGCTCGAAAATGTCAAAATGAAAGACAGACAAACCCTATACTTCGGCGGAGTCAACTCACAGCAAGAATACAGAAAATTCGGCAAAGTAAAACTCGTCAATACAGAGTTGGTTATGTTTGTGAATGTTCGACTTGTAGATTGATTATTTAAGACGTCCAGTATCAAAATATCGAAAACTCAATGTTGCCGATATTTTTCACATCCGATAGGTCAACAACGTAAAAAGCTGAAAATTTCCATTTTCTAGCTTTTCACGTTGTCTCTATTTATGATACGGTTCATTATTTATAATCTTAAAAGCACGGTACAGCTGCTCTTGAAGCATCAATCGCGCAAACTGGTGAGTGAATGTCATCTTTGAAAAACTCAAAGACAAATCCGCTCGCGCTTTGACTGTTTCATCAAGCCCCGTCGCTCCACCAATTACAAAAATCAATTCATTAACACCTGAATTTGAAATCTCTTGGACCTTCTTGGCAAGTGATTCTGAGGATAGTTGTTGCCCTTTAATATCGAGAATTACCACAAAAGCATCCTCGGACAGATTGGGTAAAATCTTTTGAGCTTCGCGCGCTCTGGCGATTTTGTCAGTCGAAACATTTTTGAGATTTTCTGCCTGAATTTCGATAATTTTTTCAGAGCAATACGGGCGAATTCGTTTAGAAAATTCATCCGAAATTTCTTGATATGACTTTTCTTTCAATTTTCCGACAACGATAATTTTTATTTGCATTTCAAAGCCTCAAAGACTTCCAGTGCTCGTTTTACAGCCTTGTCCATATCATAATACTGATAATCCCCAAGGCGTCCTAAAAATACCACGTCTTTGGCTTTGACCAGATATTTTTGATAAAGCTCACGATTTTGTTCATTCAAAATCGCATAAAATCTCTCGTTTTTGCCTACTTCAAACTGCTCTGGGAATTCTTTTAAAATGACCGTTTTATCAGATTTTTCGCCAAGAAAATGCTTAAATTCTGTAATTCGTGTAAACTCATTATCATTTGGATAATTCACCACTGCTTTCGGTTGAAAATACTCACAATCAAGAGTTTCAAACTTCAAACCCAATGAGCGATAAGGTAAAGCACCAAATTCATAATCAAAAAATTCATCAATTGCGCCTGTGAAAAATAATCTTTCATATTCAAGATTATCTTTGATTTGCGAAAATTCAACGCCCAATCGCATTTCTATTAAAGGATTTGAGAGCATATTCTCAATGATGTCGCTGTAAGACTCTGGCATTGCCTGATATTTATCCTGAAAATACCTATTGTCATAGCCAATCACAACAGGTACTCTCGAAAAGACTGACTTGTCGAGTTCTTCAGGCTTTAGCCCCCATTGTTTTTTTGTGTAATTCAAAAAAATCTTTTCATAAATAAAATCTGCAAGCTCTTTAAATTCTACATCTTTTTCAAGTTCCAAAATTGAGATTTTTTTGTCTTTACCATATTTTAGTATTAACTTTTCTTCCCATTCTTTGGCTTTTTGTGGGAATTTTTGCTCCAGAGAATTGAAATTAAATGGAATGGGAATAATATCCCCATCTACAAAAGCTAAAACCTCGTGAGAATAAGGCTGCCAAGTGGCAAATCTGGAAATATATTGCCAAACCTCATCATCATTCGTGTGAAAGATATGCGGTCCGTATTTGTGGTTTGTGATGCCGTTTGTATCTTGAAAGTCATAGCAATTGCCTGCAAGATGGTCACGTCTGTCGATAATCAAAACAGATTCTCCAAGCTCATTAGCAAGTCTTTCAGCTATTGTTGCGCCTGAAAACCCGCACCCTACAACTAAATTCTTAACTTTCATTTGACCTCGCTCTAAATTTATTTTATAAAACAAAAAACACCTCTAAAATGAGGTGTTTTTCAATTATTTTATTTAAGCTTCTTCTTTTACTTCTTCTTTTTTAGGTTCACCTGCTTCGCGGTGGAATGTAATTTTACCATCGACAAAATCAAGTTTTAAAGCATCACCATGCCCGTATAGACCTGTCAAAATTTCCTCAGCGATAGGATCTTCTATTTTCTTTTGGATTAGACGGCGAAGCGGTCTTGCACCATAGTTTTCGGAATATCCTTCTTTTGCCAAATAATCTTTGGCTTCATCAGAAACTTGAATATCAATTTCTTGCTCTTCAAGACGCTTGAACAAATCTTTGAGCATAATATCCACGATTTCGCGCACTTCTGATTTTTCCAAGTGAGCGAAAACAATGATATCATCAACACGGTTCAAGAACTCTGGACGGAAAGCTTTTTTCATCTCTTCATTCACAGTATCTTTAAGTTTTTCGTATCTATCAAGTTTTGCATCACTAGCGGTTGTAAAGCCCAATGACGTTGCGTTTTGAATCAAACTCGCACCAACGTTACTTGTCATAATAATGATAGTATTTTTAAAATTAATTAAACGCCCTCTAGAATCAGTCAAACGACCGTCATCCAAGATTTGAAGCATCAAATTGAATACATCAGGGTGCGCTTTCTCGATTTCGTCAAACAAGATAACTGAATAAGGCTTTTTGCGAACTGTTTCAGTCAAATTGCCACCGTCATCATATCCGACATATCCCGGAGGAGAACCTATCAACTTGCTTGTTGAATGTTTTTCCATGAATTCTGACATATCAACGCTTATCATACTGTCTTCAGAACCAAATACTGCTTCTGACAACGCTTTGGCAAGTTCAGTTTTACCAACACCTGTAGGACCTGAGAAAATGAAACTTCCAACAGGACGATTTGGTGCTTTTAAGCCAACCCTTGCACGTCTGATTGCTTTAGAAATAGAAACAATAGCTTCATTTTGACCGATTACACGAGTATGTAGCGTATCTTCAAGCTTAAGCAACCTTTCGCTTTCGCCTTCTGTCAATTTGGTAACAGGAATCCCTGTCATAGTTGCAACTACTTGTGCCACATCTTCAGCCGTTACAGTTGATTTGTTTGATTCTTGCTCTTCTTTCCAGTCTTGCGAAAGGTCTCTGATTTTTTCTTTCAATTCAGCTTCTTCGTCACGAAGACTTGATGCTTCTTCAAACTTTTGATTTCTGATAGCTTCTTCTTTGCTTTTGATAATAGTTTTAAGATCTTTTTCAAGCTCTTTTCCTTCAGGAGGAAGCACACTAGCGCTTAAACGAACTTTTGAAGATGCTTCATCAATAATATCAATAGCTTTATCTGGCAAAAATCTGTCTGTAATATACTTGTCGGCAAGTTTTGCAGACGCAACAACAGCTTCATCAGAAATATTAAGCCTGTGATGCTCTTCGTATTTCGATTTTAAGCCTTGAATAATTTGAATAGTTTCTTCAACGGAAGGCTGATCAATATAAACAGGCTGGAAACGACGCTCTAGTGCAGGGTCTTTTTCAACGTGTTTTCTGTATTCATCAAGTGTAGTTGCACCGATAACTTGCATCTCGCCTCTTGATAAAACAGGTTTTAAGATATTCGCTGCATCAATTGCACCTTCTGCGGCACCGGCACCGATCAAGGTGTGCATCTCGTCAATAATCAAAATGACATCGCCTGCAGTACGAATTTCGTCGATAATTTTTTTAATTCTTTCTTCAAATTCACCACGATACTTGGTTCCTGCAACCAAAAGTCCCATATCAAGCTGAATAATTCTTTTATTTTCAAGAATATCAGGGACATCACCATTAACAATTTTGATAGCTAATGCTTGTGCCACAGCTGTTTTACCAACACCTGGCTCACCGATCAAAACAGGGTTATTTTTGGTTCTTCTTGCCAAAATTTGAATAACACGTTCAATTTCTTTTTCACGGCCGATAACTGGGTCTAAGCGCTGTTCTTGGGCAGCTTGTGTGATATTTGAACCATATTCATCAAGACTTGGCGTTTTGGTTTTGCCGCCGCTAGGTGATGATGAACTTGATGTGGTAGAAACGCCTGCTGTAGAAGTTTTGGTCTCTCCCAACATTTTTATTACGTTGCTTCTGATTTTATTCAAATCAACGCCTAAATTCTCAAGAACTCTTGCAGCAACACCTTCGCCTTCTCTTATAAGTCCCAATAAAAGGTGTTCTGTACCGATATAATTGTGTCCCAATTGTCTTGCTTCATCCCAAGACAATTCTAAAACTCTCTTCGCTCTAGGAGTGAACGGGATTTCTACTGCGACAAATCCTGAGCCACGCCCTATGATTTTTTCCACTTCAGCTCTGGCATCTTTCAGCGTAACACCCATTGTTTTAAGTGTTTTTGCCGCAACGCCTGTGCCTTCTCCAATCAAGCCAAGTAAAACTTGTTCAGTACCAACAAAATTGTGTCCCAATCTTCTTGCTTCTTCCTGAGCTAACATTATTACTTTTATTGCTTTTTCTGTAAAACGTTCAAACATTATGAAACTCCATTAACCCTAAAATCTTTTCAAATTATCTATACTTAATTATTCTACAATAGACATGCATAATCTTTCAATCTATTTATATTTTTTTAATATCAATTCTCAATTTGTGCAATTTTTTTCTTTGCAGGTGCATGACAAGGATTAAATTCCAAAATCTTTTTAAAAGACTTCAAAGCTTGATTAGGTTCATGTCTAAGAAGATACAACTCACCCAGCTGAAAATAAGCCTCCGCATCTGAAGGTATCTCGTCTATTGCTTTTTTCAAATAGTCAAAAGCCAAATCTTCGTAATTATTGTCCATCAAAACTCGTCCGATGTATTTGTAAGACTCGACATTGCAATCTGACAAAAATTCTTTTGCGCTGACTAATTTATAAGCAAAATCAGTTTGATTGGATTTGAAAAAATAATGCAAAGTCATTTCAGCAAAATTTCTTACCTGCAAAAAACTCGGTATCGCTTCCAAACGCTGATCTAATATCCCTAAAAGTGTTTTACCCCATGCTATTGCGGGATTTTCTTCTGCCGAATACCATATTTGTCTGGCTGAAGCCTTATCACCCATTAAAAGTTTACAAAAACCTTGCTGAAAATACATTTTTTGTTCGGCAAAAAACTTTTCTGCAGCTGCATAGTCCTTAGTTTCTAAATATAAAAAACCGAGATAATCTTTGACATAACAACTATTTGTACCCTTTTGAAGAATTTCCAAATATTGCTTTTGCTCAAACAACAATTTTATCTCTTCTTTACTTAACAAAAATTAATTATCCTTTTTAAGCTTCTTCAATGATGCATTAAACTTGTTGGCAGCTTCTGTATCAGTAACAATATTTTTATCTTTCATCAAATTCATTGCCGACTCGACATTATCAGCAGTATTTTGAACTATTGCCTGCTGATTGGCTTTTTTGATTTCTTCATAAATTTCTTCACGATAAATAGTGACATTTCTCGGAGCTTTTATGCCTAATCTTACAAATTCTCCTCGAGTTTCTATAACGATGACCTCTATATTGTCATTTATTATTAATTTTTGACCTGTTTTTCTTGATAATACTAACATTTTACACCTACTAATTCTTGATACTAATTATACTTTTACTGAAGTTTCGCCCTCTTTAAACAGCTTATACCTCACGCTGTATCTGTCATCTTGGAGTATCATTTGTATTGCATTTTTATTATTTATATTTATAACTATAGGTCCGAGCAAGTTCACTGTCGATTGTTCAGGATGGCTAGTCGGAATATTAACAATATTCAACGTTAAAACATCCTCAATACTGTTCAATTCCAATATCTTTGCCTGTTCCTCAGGAATGGTAAATATATAATCTATGCCAAACAAAGCTGGTATAGTTACCGGAAAAGCAACAGAAAGGTCTTCAACCGCCTGCAACCATTTGAATGCTGAATCAGGGTTGTAATCTATCAAAACATATCGTTTTATATATTCATAACCTAAAATCGGATCCAAAAAGTTGAATGCTAAAGACTCATCAACTTCCACCTCTCCAAATTTTATCGTATTTAATTTCATCTTAGTAAACTCCTCATTAACACCCTTAAAGCCATTAAAAACTTTAAAATACGATTTATTAATATTGTATTATATTATCACATAATCTTTAAGGGTCAAAAATATTGTTATTTATCTTTATCGTTTGAATCTAAGCCGTTTAAGCCTTCTAACATTGTATTATTCATCATCATTTGAATAATTTCAGGCGAAATTGCTGATTTTCCGCCATTGTTTCCTTGCTGCTGCTGCATCATCAAAAGAGGTAACATATCCATACTTGAATTTTTTGAACCTCCACCCATTGAGCTCATCATCATATTCATCTGCATCATTTCAGCATTCTGCTTCATAATTTCAGAATCAACAGCCGGGGTAGACGCAGAAGGAGAACCCCCGTTCACTCCGACTTGAACATTCAACAAACCTGCTTCTCTCAAAACCTTAATAGCTTTTGCAACTTCATCATCAGAAACTGAATTTTTTTGAGCTTTTTTCAACTCCGACTCAGGCTTTAGGGCAGGTTTATCAATGATTTTGGATGTTTTTTTGTCTTTTACAACTGCCACATCGTCTTTGCCCTGAACTTTTTCGATATTTTTGATGCCTTCTTTTGAGTAAGAAACCAGTTGTTCATCCTGATTAAGCAAAATCACCTGTTCGTACTTGTCTTTTGCCTCATTAAGATGACCTAATTTTGCTTCTGACATTGCCAAATAATATTCCACATAAGCATTTGAAGGGTCTTTTTTTTCGAGAGTTTTCATAATTTCTACACATTCTTGAGAATTGCCTTTTCGGTATTCTTCTACACCTTTTTGAAAAAGACCATCAACAGACTGCGCACATACAGGCCCTGTGAGGCAAATACTGCACAACACCAATACTAATAATTTTTTGTTTCGCTCAAGAAAATTCTTTTTCATAGCTATATTATAAACCATACAAGCTTTTTCGAGATAACTCATTAAACCGATAAATCTATTGTTCTTAGTCTGTTTAGATGATGAACAAATGGTTGAATACAACCTTCTATTTAAAAGCAAAACTGAATAACCAGAAGGATTACAATCATAATTCAAAAAATAATTATCATAAAAACTTTAATTTAAAAATATGATTCTTGAATAAATGGTATATAAATACTTGTAACATATGTATAATATTATATGTAAATGTCGACTACGCAAATAAATATACTAGGTAGTCAGTTATTAGTTTCTTATCTAAGAAATAGGTGGACAAAAGTGAAAATTAAACTTAAAGAGACGGCAAAAGAAAAAAAAGGATGGAGTTTATACCGATTAGCAAAGGAACTTCATCTACCACAACAGACTGTATATTCATGGGCAAGCGGAAGAACTCAGCCTTCTTATGAAAATATGGACAAATTGTGCGACATTTTAGAATGTTCTATTGGTGAACTTTTTGAAACAGAACCGGTTCAACACAAATTGAATTTAGTTGCCAATAACTAAATTTTCATTTGACCATTAGAATAAGAATTTACAGGCAACGGCTTAACAATATTTGTTGGTCGTTGTTGTTGTGAAAAAACCCTTTTTTCCTGAGTAAGAGGTATATCATGATGAACATGGGTTTGCTGGAATTTTGAAGCGACTATATTTCTGACCAAAGGTGTGACTATATTGGCAGCAATTATAGACCCTGTAATACTTACTAGGGCAGGGAAACTTCTTTTGAACTCCATAAACTTTCCAATATCGTTAGACTTTTCTAAATGTTTTTCAAAAGTTTCTAAAGGCGGTATATTTCCACTATTCATTTTTCTGATTTCAAGAACTCTATCTTTAAGAGCCTTGGGTAATATTTTCCCTTCATTAACAAGTTTATTCGCTTTTTTGTTGAATTCATTTGTGAAAATCCAAAAAAGCCCTACATTTATAACACCGTCAGCTAACTCTTGAGGAACTAAGAATTTTTTTTGGTCACTAGGAATTTCTTTATTAAAAACAAGTGCACCTGTATAAGCCAAACAAGATAAACCCCAGCCTATAGAACCTGTAACAGCCAAAGTTTTTCCAACATCTTTGCTTTGAGCCGCTTTTATTATTTTATCAAAAGTTTTTTGAGCCCAATTCATCATTTTTTATCCTCCTTGGGCTTATCCGCGGAGAGATTATATTTTAAAGAAGTTTTTTCTATGGCAAATTTTGCCAAAGGCATATCTATTGTGAAATTAGAAATAAAGACAGCCACAACACCCATTAAAGTACCTAATTGATTTATAAATGTCTTCGTCTTGTTCTTATCATTCATTATTTTGGTAAGCTGTTTTTTAACTTCAATATCTTTTACCATTGATTTAAGTTTTTCAGGCTTTTTCATTAAGTATTTTGCATATCTTATACCTGCATAGCGAACAGCGACACCAACACCTGTTCCGACTAAAGTCTTGACAACCGTTTTCATTACCGAAAACTTTCGTGTTTTCTCATCAGTCCGAGGATTGAAATAATCAATCGGCGGTTGCAAAACCAAAGCTGTAGCACCCATAATTGCTCTTTGTTCGGCACCATTCATATCATTCATCCAAGAAAAATGCTTATCTTGAATGAATCTTGTGCCGTCTTTTCCACAAAATCTCACATCTTTATTATTAACTTGTGTCTCCAATGGCGACAGATGCATTTACTACCTCGAAAAACTAACTTAAAAATAATAACAAAAAACATAATAAAAATTGCCTAAAAAAGGCGAATTATTAAGATATATATAAAAAAAGTGTTTTTTTGAAAAATAATCTTTTTATTCACTCCAAAAAGCTTGTAACTTAGCTCAGTCTTGATTATTAAATTAATCAAATATTCCTTATAATGTTTTTTTATAATTATGCTTGAAATTAAAAATTGTTTAGGTTAAATTTATAGTGAAAAAATGCACGTTTTGATTTATCAAACGAATTTTTTCAGAAGTAAATGAAAAGGAGATTAGAATGGCTGCCCAAACAACCGAAAAGATTGATATTGCAAAATTGGATTCAATCATAGATAGTTTTGAAAAAAAACAATCTAACCTTATTGCAATCTTGCAAAAAATTCAACAAGAGTACAGATATTTGCCTGAAGAGGCATTGATCAGAATTGGTGTAAAAATGAATATTTCACCTGCTACAGTCTATGGAGTAGCAACTTTTTACAGTCAATTCAGCTTAAATCCTAAAGGCAAATACGAAATAAAAGTTTGCGACGGTACAGCATGCCATGTACGTGGTTCTATGCCTGTATTGAAAGCTATTAAAGCTAAATTGAACTTAAAAGGTGATCAAGTTACAACAGATGATGCCAACTTTACCCTTGTAATAGTGCGCTGTCTGGGAGCCTGCGGATTAGCTCCTATTGTAGTTATAAATGACAAAGTTTATCCAAAATTAACACCTGATGCTATTAACATTATTTTGGACACTTTTATAAAAGAAAATATTAAGTAAATAAACTATTTCAAAAGGAGATAATCAAATGACAGGAAAAGATCCTATAGATGTAAGTCTTGAACAGAAAAAAGCACAAGAAGTAATACAAAATATGAAAAACAGAATTCTTGTTTGCTCAGGAACTGGCTGTATTGCCAACGGAGCACAAGACGTTTTAAACAAATTTAATGAGCTCGGAGCTAAAGCTGAATTCCAAAATTGTTTTCACACAATTCAAACAGGCTGTCACGGTTTTTGTGATCAAGGTGTTTTAGTTGTAATGACAGACAAAAATATCACTTATACAAAAGTGACAGCTGAAGATGTTGAAGAAATAATTAATCAACACGTTGTTAAAGGCGAAATTGTTGAAAGACTTTTGTACAGAGACATCAACACTGGCGAAATCAAAAAAAGTAATGAAGAAATAAACTTCTATGCCAAACAAACAAAATCATTATTTGCAAATTGCGGTAAAATTGACCCTGAAAGCATTGATGAATATTTTGCTGTTGGCGGATACCTTGCTTTAGATAAAGTTTTAAAAACAATGAACTCTGAAGAAGTTATTAATGAAGTTATAAAAAGTGGCTTAAGAGGACGTGGCGGCGGCGGTTTCCCAACAGGTAAAAAATGGTCCTTTATGAAAAATTCTACTGGCAAAAAATATGTAGTTTGCAACGCTGACGAAGGGGATCCGGGTGCATTTATGGATTGCGGACTTATGGAAGGCGAACCTCATAAAGTGCTTGAAGGTATGGCTATTGCGGCTTATGCAGTAGGAGCGGATGAAGGTTATATTTACGTCCGTGCAGAATACCCTCTTGCAGTAAAAAGATTAAAACTTGCTATTAAAGATGCTGAAGAAAAAGGCTTACTCGGCAAAAATATATTGGGCACAGATTTCTCTTTTAACTTAAAAATTAAAGAAGGTGCCGGAGCATTTGTTTGCGGCGAAGAAACAGCCCTTATTGCTTCAATCGAAGGCGAAAGAGGCATGCCAAGATCAAAACCTCCATTCCCTGCTATTAAAGGCTTATTTGGAAAACCAACATTAATTAATAACGTTGAAACATTTGCCAATATTCCTTTAGTAATCACAAAAGGTGCTGAACACTATGCAGAGATTGGTTCAGACAACAGCAAAGGAACTAAAACATTCGCTTTAACAGGTGAAGTTAACAATACAGGTCTTATCGAAGTTCCTCTTGGAACAACTTTAAAAGAAATCGTATTTGATATCGGTGGCGGTATCAGAGGCGGCAAAGAGTTTAAAGCTGTACAAATAGGCGGACCTTCAGGCGGATGCTTAACAAAAGAACATTTTGACCTATCTATGGATTATGATTCTTTAGTTAAAGCTGGCGCAATGGTAGGATCAGGCGGACTTGTAGTTACAAACGAAGATACTTGTATCGTCGAATTGGCTAGGTTCTTTATGAGCTTTACACAAAGCGAATCTTGCGGAAAATGCGTACCATGTCGTGAGGGTACAAAAAACATGCTGAAAATCTTAACTGACATAACTCAAGGCAAAGCGACGATGGAAGATTTAGACCTTCTTCAAGAACTTGCTTTGGCAGTGAAAGACGGTTCATTATGTGGCTTAGGCAAAACAGCTCCAAACCCAGTATTGTCAACATTAAAATATTTTTATGATGAGTATGTTGCTCACATTAGAGATAAAAAATGTCCGGCTGGCGTTTGTACAGCACTAAAAACAATCGTCATAGACGAAGCATTGTGCAAAGGCTGTACAAAATGTGCAAGACAATGTCCTGTTGGGGCAATCGAAGGCACAGTGAAGGAAGTTCACAAAATTGACCAATCTAAGTGTATTAAATGTGGTGTTTGCTTAACTGCTTGCCCATTCAAAGCAATCAAGGAGATTTAACCAATGAGCAATATAGAAACTAAAAAAACATTATTTATAGATGGGCGCGAAGTTGAATTTTCCGATGAGCGCAATATTCTGGAAGTTATCAGAAAACAAGGACTAAATGTTCCGACTTTCTGCTACAGGCCTGACTTATCAATAGCCGGTGCTTGCCGTATGTGCGTTGTGGAAATTGAAGGCAGAGGAATCCAGTCTTCTTGCACCATGCCGCCTGAGTCCGGATTAAAAATAAAACTTAATACAGAAAGAGTAAGAAGAGTAAGAAAAACTGTTTTGGAATTGCTTTTGGCAGACCATGACAGAGAATGTACAACTTGTGACCGTTCCGGTACTTGTACTCTTCAAGCTTTGGCAGAAGAATACGGGTTAAAAGAAATCAGATATGTAAAAAAAGACCCTAAAGATTATTTACCGATAGACAACTCAAATCCTTCTATCATCAGAGACCCTAACAAATGTATTCTTTGCGGTGCTTGTGTCAGAGCATGCCAAGAACATCAAGGTCATGCTGTTTTAGGATTTGCAAATCGCGGTTCAAAAACTGTTGTAGCACCAATGGCAGGCAGAGAACTTAAAGATGTAGATTGTGTTTTCTGCGGACAATGTTCTAATGTTTGCCCTACAGGCGCTTTAACAATCAAATCAGAAGTTGACAGATTATGGAGTTATATCAACAATCCTGAGAAAAAAGTTGTCGTACAAATAGCACCATCCGTCAGAGTCGGTCTTGGTGAAGCATTCGGTATGAAACCAGGTGAAAATACTATCGGCAAAATTGTTGCAGCTTTAAGAAAAATCGGCGTTGATTTGGTATTTGATACCAACTTCACAGCAGATTTAACTATTATGGAAGAAGCAACTGAATTCGTAAACAGAATCAAAAACAACGGTGTGCTCCCAATGTTCACCTCTTGTTGTCCTGCTTGGGTTAGATATTTGGAACTTACACATCCTGATATGTTAGACCATTTATCAACTTGCCGTTCTCCTCAAGGAATGTTTGGTCCTGTAATAAAACATATTCTTCCTCAACAAAAAGAAGGATACACGAAAGAAAATATAGTTTCTGTTTCAATAATGCCTTGCACAGCCAAAAAAGCTGAAAGCCTAAGAAGTGAATTGGCTCATGAAGGTATTGCTGATGTGGATTTTGTTTTAACAACTCAAGAATTAGCCAGACTAATCAAATCAGCAGGCATTGACTTTGCAAAACTTGAAGATGAAATGCCTGATGCTCCTTATGGAGACTATTCAGGGGCAGGTGTAATATTCGGTGCATCGGGCGGTGTTGCTGAAGCTGCTGCCAGAACTGCTTATGAAGTTGTAACAGGCAAAGTTCTTGAAAATCCTGAAATGAAAGAGTTCCGTGGACTTCAAAAACACAAAGAAATCTCTTTAGACTTAAATGGGCTTAATGTTAAAGTTAGAGTAGTAAATACTCTTGCTGAAGCTGAAAAATCACTTAAAGAAATACAAGAAGGAAAAGCTGATTTCCAACTTTTGGAAGTTATGGCTTGCCCTGGCGGATGTATCAATGGCGGTGGACAGCCAATGAGTTGTAATGACAGTACAATCAAACTTCGAAGAGCAGAAGGATTATACAAAAATGATTCTGAATTACCAATTCGAAAATCACATGAAAATCCTGACATCAAAAAATTGTACGCAGATTATTTGGGTGAGCCAAATAGCCATAAAGCTCATGAATTATTGCACACTCATTACAAAAATAGATATAACAATTCGTACAAAGATCTAAAATAAAAAGAGGCAATCTTATAATGAAGGACAAAAAGCTAACAATACCAACACTTAAAAGATTACCGTTGTACTATAATATTGCGATAAAAGCACTGGCAGGTGGCGAAAGCTACATTTCCAGTGCCTTTATTGCTGAAAAACTAGATATTGATGCCACCCAAGTCAGAAAAGATATTGCAGCTATAGGATATGTTGGAAAGCCAAAAGTCGGGTTTGATGCCAAAGAATTTAGCTCGCATCTGGAAAATTTCCTTGGGTTTTCAAAAAAACGAAACATAATCCTTATCGGCGCAGGAAATCTTGGAATTGCACTTGCAAAATATGACGGATTTACTCAATATGGACTCCAAATGAAAGCTATATTTGATAAAGACCCTCATAAAATAGGGATGCAAATTTCCGGTAAAGAAGTTATTTCTATGGCAAAAATGAAAAATTATATTAAAGAAAATAATATCCAAATTGCTATTTTGACTCTTCCGTCACAATTCGCCCAAGAAGTAGCTGACGAATTAGTGGCAAGCGGTATAAAAGCTATTTGGAACTTCGCTCCCGTAAATTTAGATTTACCAAAAGATGTAATTTGCTGGAACCAAGACTTGGCAGCAAGTTTCATTACTTTCGTACAATTATTGAATGATTAAATAATTAATAATTGTAAATTTTTACATTTGTAGTAGCATTTTTTATTTTTATGTGATTTAATATAGTCCTATAAAAGTAAAATTTGGAGAAAATAATGTCATTTTTAATGGGCGCATTATGCAGATATAGAGCAGTACTAGGCTTAAACGGTGCTCAATATAGAACTATGCAAAATAACCAAAATATGATGGCTAAAATGAGAGGCATATCTCCGAATTTTGGCTCTGCCACAATGGATGCTTACGTAAAATCAGATAAAAGTTTTGCAATGGGTCAAGCAACTAATGGGTTTGAAGCGCTGGCTTATCAAACACAACTTGACTCTTTAGAAAAAGCTAAAAATAAAGACTTTGAAAGCTTCGCATACTTCATGTAAGCTTTTTAAATTGTAAATATTTATTCTAAAACAAGATAATCTTGTAATTTTTTGACGCTCATATGTTTTTAATAAAGTATGAGGAAAAAATACGAGGTAAAATAATGTCTTTATTCACTAGTGTATATGGTCAAATCCATGGACTATTAGGAAAAAATCGTTACCAAGGTGCAAAAATGCAAAATAATCAAAATATGATAGCAAGTTTACAAAATCCGACAAATTTGCCCGTAAGCTCTTATTTGAATGGAGATAAAAATTTTGCAAATGGGCAAGCAACTAATAATCTTGAAGAAATGGCTTACAGTGCAATGCAGGATTCTTCAAAACCTCAATATGAAGACTTTAAAAGCTTTGCATATTTTATGTCATAATTTCTTAAAGCATATCCGACGGGTCGATATCAACTATTAGCTTGATATCTTCCGGTATAATGATTTTATTCATAAAACTTGTGATAAAGAAATGTCCTTTATCTTCAAGGCGATTTTTGATAATGATTTGAAAACGATATTCGTCTTTAATTTTTGAAATCACACACGCTGCAGGTCCTAGGACTTCTAAGAATTCTTCTGTACCTTGTTTTTCGATGATAGTTTTGAGCCTGAGAACTATTTCTTGCGACAGTTTTTCTGCGCGGAATTCATTTTTTGATGAAATGACAAGTCTTATAATCTGGCTAAAAGGCGGATAAGCAAGAGACTCTCGCTCTTCAAGCTCGTTTTTGTAAAAATTCTGATAATCCTGATCTTGTGCATTTTGTAGAGCATAAAAATCAGGTGCATAAGTTTGGAAATAAACCTGCCCGTCAAAATCACCACGCCCAGCACGACCTGCAACCTGTGTTAAAAGCTGAAAGCCTCGCTCTGAAGCTCGATAATCAGGTAAATTAAATGAACTGTCAGCAGATAAAACCCCAACAAGTGTAACATTTGGATTATCCAAGCCCTTTGCTATCATTTGAGTTCCAACCAAAATATCAATCTCACCGTTTTGAAACTCACGAAGAATTTCTATATGAAGATTTTTCTTTGTCAAAGCATCACTATCAAGCCTTGCTACCCTAGCTTTTGGAAAAAGTGCCTGCACCTCCTCCTCGACACGCTGTGTGCCTATACCAGATGAAGTCATATTATCAAAACCGCAATCAGGACACATATCCGCAATTTCTTTTTCATAATTGCAATAATGACAGCGCAAAGTATTGCTTGTCTTATGCATAATCAAAGGAATTGAGCATTTTTTGCACTCAGACACATATCCGCATGCCGGACAATGAACAACTGTCGAAAAACCACGCCTGTTAATTAGCAAAATCGTCTGTTTCCCATCAGCCAAATTATTTCCTATGGCGGTTCGTAAAGCTCGAGAAAAAATTGACCGATTTTTATTTGCCATCTCCTCTCGCATATCGATAACTTTAACATCTGCCAAATTACTATTTCCAAAACGCTCTTTCAAATGCAAAATCATGCCTGAATTCATTGCACGATAAAAGGTAGCAACATCAGGTGTTGCGCTGCCAAGCACAATAGTTGCCCCAACTCTTTTGGCTCGTTCCATTGCAAGAAATTTAGCATTATACCGCGGAGCGGGAGTAGTCTGCTTGTAGCTTGAATCATGTTCTTCATCAATAATAATAAGCCCGATATCCTTCAAGGGTGCAAATACTGCAGAACGAGCCCCTGCGAGGATTTTTATTTGATTAGAGCGGATTTTTTCCCAAACATCGTATCTTTCACCGTCAGAAATCGAGCTATGCCAAATAGCCACACTATCTATGCCAAAACGCTTGGCTATTCGCTCTGTCAGCATTGATGCAATTGCAATTTCAGGGGCTAAAAATAAAACATTTTTACCCTTAGCCAAAACTTCTTTAATAGCTTTGAAATAAACTTCTGTCTTGCCTGACCCCGTTATACCATATAGCAAAATAGGCTTTGTCGAACCTTCTGAAATAGCTTCTTTGATTTTGCCAAAAGCAAATTCCTGCTCTTTTGAAAGAGTTGGAAATTTGTCCATTTTATTTTTTTCAAAAATCTTAAGCGGATTGCGATAAATATCATTTTCTTGAATCTCAATATAACCTAGCTCTGAGAGTTTTTTTAAAGTCGGATATGTTGTCTTGACCTCATCAGCAAAATCCTTCATCAAAGGCGGTTCGTCATATTTCTCAAGGCTTTCCAAAACTGCCAAATATCTTTTATTTAAAGTATCTTTATTCTTAAAAATTACACTCTTTTCGATTTGTGTTTTTGAACTTTTTTGTTCAACAATACTCAAAACCTCAACAACACCAATGGCTTTTAGCTTTCTTACTGCCTCATAAAATTTACCTGAAGGTAGTTTTAGTCTTTTTTGAAGTGTCGAAACAGGGATTTCATTTTTTTTGATAAGTTCATCCACAATTGCAGATTTTCCGTCAAAATCTCTATTCAAAAGCCTCAAAACTCTTTTTGCCTGAGCAAAAAACTTCATCGGAATAGCACCTGATAACACACTTTGAAAATCACAACAATAATACTCACTTACCCAATTGAGAAAATGCAGGTATTCTATATCAAAAATCGGTTCTATATCCAAAATTTCATAAATACTTTTGGCTTTTATCCCATCTGGCAAATAATTGCCAAACCCAACCACAAAGGCGTTTATAACCCCTTGATTGCCAAAAGGTACCAAAACAGGCTGACCTATTTTAATAACAGATTTGAACTCTTCAGGAATAAGATAACTAAAAGTTTTTGTCCCGATTTTTGCTATGTTGACTAAAACTTGAGCATATTTATTGTTCATGACTCAATTCTACATCAATTGAGATGATTTTGAAAATCCTACGCCATCAAATTGTTAACTCGTCTGGCCAAATCTGTTTTATCAATATCACCATCTTTGTTCAAATCTAAACCTTTGTTAGCATTGTAAGCAGTACTGCCACTTTTGCAAAGAACCTGCCTTTTTGCATAAGCCGGTAAAAATACCAATGAATACAAAGTAGCACCGTCTATTCTTTTATTTTCATCAATACCTGCAGCATTTTTAGTTTTAAGCAGATATTTTTCGACATAATCTAATTGTTTTTCAGGCGACATTCTCTTAAGCTCAGCTGTCGTTGTACCAAGACCTTTGGCAGTAGACTCTATAAACTGGATTAAGCCAGTAGCACTACCATTAGGATTTTTTGCTTTTGAATTCAGACCTGATTCTGATTTCATCACAGCCATCAATGCATTAGGGTCACACCCGACTCTTTTAGAAATTCTGACAACTTTTGAATAAAATTTGTCAGACAAATTATATTGGCCCCACCTTGATTTTAAATTTTCCGCATCATAAGTATATCTATCTGAAATCGGCTCTGACTCTTCAGAGTCATATTGAGACAAATCAGGAGTTTGATTTGAAATTGAATTCATTTTAATCATAAGCATAAGCATATCTTTAAGATAATTGTTACTTGTCATTGGCTGAGAATAAGAATTCATAGGAGAAGTCATTAAAGAGTAAGGGGTTGAAACAGGAGCGCCAAAAGTGCAATTATAACTATTAAGCAAACAATCCGACAAACTTGGTAAAACAGGCGAAACAGATGACTGATTATACAGATTATCTGTATAGCCAATGCCGAAATTTGGCATATTGTTAAAATTTAAAAAATTTGGCATCTCTCTATTTCTCCTAAAGATATAAAGTATATATATTGGAGAAAATTGCTAAATACCCATAAAATATGTTAAGGATTCTTTAAGTTCTACCCAAAGAGCTTCACAATCGTCAGTTTCTTTCATCTCAAGCGTAATAATCGAATACCCCTGCTCTTGTCCAAAATAGCTCCCAAAACTGCCTGGCGTCTCGTATCCAATGCTTTCTTCCAGCCTGTAGCCTGAAAGCTCCGCCATCTTTTGTGCAATCTCTTTTTCAGACCCGTCGTAATTAACAACCTCAAAGGGCGTGTGCAAGGTTAAAATAGCCTCGGGCTTATACTCGACTATAATCGACTCCAAAAACCTGGCCTCGGGCTCAGAAAGTGGTTTATCTCCACCAAAATATCTATCACGTGGCAGAAGTTTCCAATTTTTGGCGGGGAAATTGCGATTTATATCCACTCCGTTTGCATTTGTACGAGTTTCTAAATATTTTCCGTCAGGATTAAGGCATGGAATGTACAAAATTCTATTTTGATGAGGCAAATTCATCATTTTTTCGATAATTTTTTCACCCTGCCACTCATCGCCATGCACAACTCCCACAACTAAAAGCGTCTTGTTATATGAGTGAGGCTCAACTGAAATAAGCTGAACCTCATTATTATTTTTTGTTACTAATTTTTTTAAAATCAGCATTTACACTCTGGCTTTCATCGTTCCTGTGATTATTCCCAAGAAATCAGAAGCTTTTAAGCTTGCGCCGCCTACCAAAGCTCCATCAATGTCAGATTGAGACATTTGCTCTTCTATAGTATCAGGCTTCACACTTCCGCCATAAAGAATTCTGATTGCATCAGCAGCTTCTTTTCCTGCAACATCAGCAACAACTGAGCGAATCATAGCAATTACTCTGTTTGCTTCCACGCTATCACAAGTCTTGCCTGTTCCAATTGCCCAGATTGGCTCATAAGCTATTGCAGATTTAGCAACTTCTTCTGAAGAAAGGTCTTCTAAAGCAGCTCTTATTTGTGTCGCAATATGAGAATCTGTAACGCCTTCTTCTCTTTGCTCAAGAGTTTCGCCGCAACAAATGATAGGAATTAAGCCATTAGCCAAAACAGCTTTAGCTTTTTTGTTAATCATAGTATCAGTTTCCAAGAAATATTGTCTTCTTTCAGAGTGACCGATAATAACATATTCTGCTTTCAAATCTTTAATCATTTCTACTGAAACTTCGCCAGTAAAAGCACCTTGTTTTTCAAAATAGCAATTTTGGGCAGATAATTTCACTTTTCCGCAACCGCAAGCACACATTGCATCAGAGACTGCTTGCAAAGATGTAAAAACAGGAGCCACAACAACTTCAGGCAAAATTGCCTTGTCAAATTCTTTTAAACCCGCCATTAATTCGTTTACTAATTCTTTAGATTCAGCAGTAACTTTATGCATTTTCCAGTTACCAGCGATAATTGGTTTTCTCATATATAAATCCTTTCGTGCTAATTTCTCAAATCCATTATACTACAGAGAGCAAGAAGAAAAAACAATAAAAAAAAGGCTGGGGTTACCAACCTTTACTGAAAACAGTTTACGAGTGAGAGTGGAATATGCACAACTTCATGATATGTATGTTAACCCCATTTCGCATATTCCCCATATGTTCATGAAATAGGACTATAAATTAGAACCTACTGCACAACAACAAAAAGCCCTCTCTTGCGAGAAGGCTTTTTGTAAAATCTATGTCCGGTTTCATATTGGCTAACTTTTGACCAAAGTTGAGCCAATATTCACACTTCTTAGGTCGTAAACAAAAAAGCCTCAATTCTGTATGAATTGGGCTTTTTTTGTTTACTTCTATTATCTTTTTGAGAATTGGAATTTTTTTCTAGCTCTTTTACGACCGTATTTTTTACGTTCTTTGATTCTAGAATCACGAGTCAACAATCCATTTTCTTTCAATACAGCTTTATTTTCAGCATTAAGCTCTAATAAAGCTTTTGAAAGACCGTGTCTAATGGCTCCTGCTTGTGATGAAATGCCGCCGCCAACAGCTTTAACAATAAGGTCGTACGCACCTGCATTATTTGTTAATTCTAGTGGTTGCATAATCATCATTTCCAAAGCAGCTCTATTTCCTAAATACTCTTTAGAAATTTTATTGTTTATGAAAATTCTACCTTTGCCTTTTCTAATTTTCACAGTAGCGATGGCAGTTTTTCTGCGTCCTACAGCTTCTTTTAATATGGCCATTATTCGCTCTCCTTATATTCAATAGGGTTTTGTGCAGTATGAGGATGTTCTGCATCTGCATAAACTTTCAATTTATTAAGTTGTTTTGCACCCAAAGTATTTTTTTGGAGCATGCCCTTAACAGCTTTTTCAAGAGCTCTAGTAGGATCTTTCGCCTGAGAGTCTTTAAAATTGATAGAGCGTAATCCACCCGGGTAGCCTGTATGATGATAATAAATTTTATCAGTTTCTTTTTTACCAGTTACTCTGATTTTTGCTGCATTAACTACTACAACAAAATCTCCAGTATCCACATGTGGAGTATATTCTGGTTTGTTTTTTCCTCTTAAAATGTTAGCGATAGTAACTGCTAAACGACCCAAAGTTTGATCTTCAGCATCGATTAAATACCATTTAGCTTCAACCTCAAGAGGCTTTGCGGAATACGTTTTCATCGATTGCCTCCTTATTTAAAATGTTATTGTATTTATCTTCATATTTTATGTGCATTAACGTCAACCCCTCACTTGGAGCTGTTGCACCTGCTTGTGTTCTATCTTTTGAGAGCAACACTTCTTTCATCCAAGAAATACTGCGCTCGCTGCGACCAACTTCAATCAACGATCCTACCAAAATTCTGACCATATTGTACAAAAATCTGTTGCCAACAAAGTCAATGTAAATCATATCTCCGTTTTTAGTGCATTTCGCACTATAAATTGTACAATTTACGATAGGATTTTCAGTATTAGAGCATCTAAAGCTGCTAAAATTGTGTTCACCCACGATATACTCTAAAGCTTTATTCATATTATCAATGTCCAATGCCATCCTAATATGAGTATTTTTTTCTTTCCAAACAGAACGCTGAGAAGCATTATTGATAGCGTATCTATAATGTTTAATCTTAGCATCTTTTTGAGAATGAAATTCTTTATCGACTTCTGCCATATTAGCAATGCTAATATCAGGTGGAAGCAAAGCATTCATAGAATTTACGAATTTTTTGCTATCGATTTGATTTTCGATGTCAAAATGTGCGACTTGAGCTCTTGCATGAACTCCGCTATCTGTTCTGCCTGCCATTGTAATCCTAATTTCTTTCGACAAAAGAATTTTCAATACGCTTTCAATTTCACCTTGAACAGTACGTCCTTGTGGCTGGATTTGCGAACCTAAGAATGAAGTGCCTACATATTCAATAACAACAGCATATCTGAGAAGTGAATTCTTCTCAGATAATGCATTGTTTATATTATTTGTGTACAGTTCATTCGGATTCATTATTATACCAACTGAATTAAAGCCATTTCAGCAGCATCACCGCGACGTGGAGGAAGTCTATAAATTCTAGTATAACCACCTTTACGTTCTGTGTAGTCTTTTGCGATGCTATTGAATAGTTTTCTCAATACAGTTTCAGGCATAAGTTTTTCTTCACCCTCTTGGGCTTCGAAAACTTCACCGGCTTGATTTAATAGCCTGCCGGTTTCCTGATCGTAGATATATTTATTTGCCATTCTTCTTGAATGTACATCACCTTTTTTGGCTAGTGAAATAATATGCTCAGCATATGGCTTTAAAGCTTTAGCCTTTGGCATTGTAGTTTTTATTTCACCATGCATAAACAAAGATGACGCCAAAGATCTCAATACAGCTTTACGCTGATCTTGCGGTCTTCCTAACTTATGTTTTTTACACTGGTGTCTCATTTTTATTTTCCTTTATTACTTTATTTTTTATATTAATTCGTCATCAACACCCTCTGGATTTGGAGCTAATTCCAAACCAAATTGGTGCAATTTTTCGATTACTTCGTCTGAAGATTTTTTGCCGAAGTTTTTGATATTCAACAAATCATATTCTGATTTTCTCAAAAGCTCTTGCATAGAGTTGATACTTGCTCTTTTCAAGCAATTATAAGCTCTAACTGAAAGCTCTAAATCTTCAATAGAAATAGTTGGAGATTGTTCTTCTTCAGCTTCTTCTTCAATTACCGCTGGAGCACCAACAGTAAATGCAGGTTGACCTGTCAAAGATGTGATAGCCATAAAGTGCTCTATCAAAAGATTTGAAGCTTGGGTAATAGCATTGTTTACATCAACACTACCATTTGACCAAATTTCAAGAATCAATTTGTCAAAGTCAGTAATTTCTCCTACACGAGTATTTTCTACTGCGTAGCTGACTTTTTTGATAGGCATAAATGATGCATCAATTGGAAGCATATCAATAGGCATATCAGTTTTTAGAGCTTGAAGCGCATCACTTGTTATATAACCTTTTCCGGCTTCTACAACTATCTCAGCGTGAATACTTCCGCCTTCTGCAACTGTACAGATTAACCAATCAGAGTTAATAATTTTAACTCCCGAAGGAAGCTCTATATCACTTGCCAAGACCGGACCTGCTGTATCAATGTCCAATCTTAATGTTTTTGGCTCATCGTCTTCAATTTTGACAACTAAACCTTTTAAATTTAACATTATATCGATTACATCTTCAACAATGCCGGGAATCGCAGTATATTCGTGCGTAATCCCTTCAATTCTAACTGCTGTAACAGCAGCGCCTTCAAGACTGGATAAAAGCACTCTTCTTAGTGAATTACCAATCGTAGTACCAAATCCTCTGCCTAGCGGTTCGATTACGAATTTGCCATAACTTGAACCATCTGAGCTAGTTGTTGTATTTACACATTTTATTTTTAAATCCATTGTAGACTAAGACCTCCGGTTCTTATTTAGAATAATACTCAATTACCAACTGTTCTTTGAATTCAGGATCCATTTCTTCTCTCTCTGGAAGCCTGTCAAAAGTTACTTTCAATGCTGTTTTATCAATACTCATCCAAGCTGGGACTACTGATGAATCAACATATTCAACTAAACCTTTGAATAATTCGTTACTTTTTTGTCTAATTGTAATCACTTCACCAGGTTTAACCAGGAATGAAGGGATATCAACTTTTTTGCCGTTTACAAGAACATGTCCGTGATTAACAAGCTGTCTTGATTGACGTCTTGTTGTTGAGAAACCTGCTCTGTATAATACGTTATCTAATCTTGATTCTAAAATTTGCAACAAGATAGTACCGGTAACACCAGTCTTACTTGAAGCTTTATTATAATATTTAGCAAACTGTTTTTCGCTAACCATATAGGTTAAACGAATTTTTTGTTTTTCCTTTAAGTGCAATCCATAATCAGAAACTTTTTTTCTTCCTTGACCGTGCTGTCCTGAAGGATATTGCGTCATATTAGAGATTATCTGTTTTGCAGAAATATCTTTAACGCCATAGTTTCTGAATAATTTATGTGACGGTCCTGTGTATCTAGCCAATGTTGGACTCTCCTTTTATCTTTCTTTAAGTTATACTCTTCTTTTCTTTGGTGGACGACAACCATTGTGAGGAATAGGCGTTACATCTTTAATCAATGTAATTTCTAAACCAGCCGCCTGAATTGCTCTGATAGCAGTTTCTCTGCCTGAACCAGGGCCTTTAACGTATACTTCAACTTTTTTCATTCCTTGGTCCATTGATTTTTTTGCAACAGATTCAGCCGCAGATTGTGCTGCAAATGGAGTGCCTTTTCTTGCACCCTTGAAACCGCAAGCACCTGCTGAAGCCCAAGCAACAGCATTACCTTGCATATCAGTTGAGGTAACTATTGTATTGTTAAATGTAGACTGAATGTGTACAAATCCTTGCAACACATTCTTTTTGTCTTTACGTTTTTGCTTTACTACTTTAGCCATCTTTTTTTATATTCTCCTTGTTATTATTTTTTCTTTGAAGCTGGGCCGGCTTTTTTGCCTCTTCTTGTTCTGGCATTGGTTTTTGTTCTTTGTCCACGAACAGGAAGATTACGTCTATGACGCATGCCTCTGTAAGAATTTATTTCACTAAGTCTTTTTATGTTCATCGAAACTTTTCTGCGAAGATCACCTTCGATTTCGTGATTTGATAACTCTTCACGAATAAGACTAATTTCATCTTCTGTCAAATCATCTGATTTTTTATCTTCTGATATACCACAAGCCTTAAGTACTACTGATGACAAAGTTGGACCTATACCAAAAATATAAGTCAAAGCTATCACCATTCTTTTATTGCGAGGTAAATCTACACCTGCTATTCTCGCCATTTTGTCTCCTTTTTTGTGTTTTTCTGTTCTTTTATTATCAAGGGTTTTTATCTATCAAATAAGTATAAATACCCAACTCTAAATGTAAATTAAACATAATTAACATTCAAGTACAAACATACTCTCTTGTTTCGCTTTATTAACTATCCTTGTCTTTGTTTGTGTTTAGGATTTTCACAAATAATTGCTACTTTGCCTCTTCTACGAATAACTTTGCAGCCTTCACACATTTTTTTAACCGACGCTCTGGTTTTCATTTTTTTATCCTTTCAATCTATAGGTTATACGCCCTTTAGTTAAGTCATAAGGGGTTAATTCCACCTTGACTCTATCACCGGGCAATATTCTAATGAAGTTTTTTCTGATTTTACCTGAAATATGAGCTAATACCTGATGTCCATTCTCAAGTTCAACCTTGAACATCGCATTTGGCAATGATTCCAGGATTGTTCCTTCAAATTCTATAACTTCTTTCGATTCTTTAGACATTGGTACCTCATTTTATTACAATACTTATCCAGTATAAACAATCTTATCGCGAACATAAGTTTTTACAAGCTTTTTTCTCTAATTTAATTAGTAAACTTTTGTAACACTAACCATGTAAAGTCAATAATACTAATCAAATTTTGATACGATAAAAAAAGGTTAAAGATGATAATTTCAAAAATCCAAAATAACAAAACAACTAAATCTGCCCAAATTTCCTTCAAAGCTATTGAGGATATTCGAAACTTCAAAAAAATTGATGAATTTGTATATAGAGGCGGCCAGCCTACAAAAGAGCAACTTCTTGACCTCAAAAAAGAAGACGTAAAATGCATTATAAATTTCAGAACTCTTTTTGTTCCCTTCATTGATTTTGTCGAAGCGGAAGAATGTCAAAAATTAGGAATAAAAAATATTTCCATACCGCTAATTTCAAAAAATGGTCCCTCTGAAAAAAATGTTTCCGATTTTTTTGAAATTACAGCCAAAACAAGAGCGGAAAAATCGAAAATATTTATCCATTGTGCTTGGGGCAAAGACAGAACAGGAATAATGTCAGCCCTGTACAAGGTCAAATACGGGCTTGATAACATAACAAACTGTGCTAAAGAAATGCTTGAAATGGGACATGATAATAAAAGATTTCCTGACCTGATTCCAACATTCGAAAAAATTGCTAAAAAATTAATCCAAAACAGTTAAAAGCATCGGTCCTTCTTCAGTAACAGCAATAGTATGCTCAAAGTGTGCAGAAGGTTTCAAATCGTTTGTTACAACAGTCCAAGCATCTGGCAATGTATGCACCACACCAGTTCCAAGGTTATACATAGGCTCAATACAAATCACCATACCTGATTTCAGGTCAACTTGCTGGCGAGGTATTCTCATATTATAAATATAAGGTTCTTCATGCAGCTGTCTGCCTGTACCATGCCCGCCATAATCAGTTACAAGACCATAACCGAGCTCAGAACATGTATCTTCAATAATCCCTGAGATTTCAAGAAGATTAACGCCTGGTTTTACAGCTTCAATTGCAGCAAAAAGCCCTTTTTTTGTTCCTTCCATCAAATCTTTGAGTTCTTGAGAAATTTCACCAACACCATAAGTCCAAGCCGAATCACCAATCAAACCTTTATAAGTCGCACCTACATCAATGCTTATTATATCGCCTTCTTTAAGAACAGTTGTTTCATATGGAATCCCGTGAACCACTTGCTCATTGATTGAAGCACAAATTGTGGCAGGAAAACCTCTGTAACCTTTGAAAGTTGGTGTTGCACCGCTTTTTACAATCACATCTTCTGCGATTTTGTCCAATTCAAGCGTAGAAATTCCGGGCCTGATATTTTCTTTCATAGCCAAATGAACTCTAGCGACAATCTCGCCGGCTTTTTTCATTATGGCGATTTCATGTCTGGATTTGCGGTGAATCATTATCCGATAGCCTTTTTGATATCAGCATAAACAGCGTCAATATCTTGTTCGCCATTAATAGCGTGCAACCAGCCTTTTTGAGTATAAAACTCTATCAATGGCTGTGTTTGCTCTTTATAAGTTTTGAATCTGTTTTTTGCAACTTCTTCAGTATCATCACTTCTTTGAATTAATTCATTATTGCAATTATCGCATTTGCCTGCCTCTTTTGGAGGTGTGAATTTTAAGCTGTAAATTTGTCCACATTCTTTGCAAAAACGACGATTAACAATTCTTTCAAGTAAGAATTCATCACTTACATCAACATTTATTACAGCGATTTCAACTTCTTGACCTTTATTTAATTCCACAAAAATCTCATCCAAAATTTTAGCTTGCTCAACGCTTCTTGGATAACCATCCAAAATAAATCCGTTTTTGCAATCATCTTCAGACAATCTTTCTTTAATGATTTTAGCAACGATTTCAACAGGAACCAATTCGCCTTTTTCCATAAATCCTTTAGCAATTTGACCTGCCTCAGAACCATTTGTTATAGCTGCTCTTAGCATACTTCCCGTATCAACATGCGGCAAGTTAAGTTCTTTTTGTAATAACTTTGTTTGAGTACCTTTACCTGATGCAGGCGGTCCTAAAAAAATAAATTCCTTTTTCATTGCTTCAAAAACCCTTCATAATGTCTCGCTAATAAATGTGTTTTTACCTGGTTAACAAAATCTATCGCTACCCCTACCATGATTATGAGCGATGTCGCTCCAATACCTTGGAAAGTTGTAATCCCTGTAAGGGCTGTTGCTACGTTTGGAACCAAAGCTATGATTCCAAGTGCAAAAGCACCTATAAAAATTATTCTGGATAGAATTTTGTCTATAGCATCAGAAGTTGGTTTCCCGGGCTTGATTCCAGGAATTGAACTTCCGTATTTTTTGAGATTATTCGCAATTTCTTTTGGCTGCATATTTGGCATAATCGAAGCATAAAAGAACGATAGCGCCACAATCAAAGAGAAATACATCACATAATATGGTGGTTTCCCTGGATTTAATACATCAGTACTCAAAAATGTAACTATATCTTTTAATATTCCTGCAGAAAGATTTGCCTGTCCCACCATACCTAAAACAGTTACGGGGAACAATAATATCGCCATAGCGAAAATTATCGGCATAACTCCACCTGGATTGAGTTTGAATGGAATATGAGTATTGACTCCGCCATATACTTTATTCCCGACTTGCCTTTTGGCATTGACGATAATAACTTTACGAACAGCTTCTTGCATAACAACAATCAAAACAACCGTAGCCAAAAATATTGCCATCAAAATCACCAAAGCAAATTGCTTCGCTGGATCTGCTGCAACTAAAACAGATGTTCTTTCAATATATACAGGAATTCCTGATAATATACCTATAAAGATTATCAAAGAGCCGCCGTTGCCGACTCCACTCTCTGTAATCAATTCAGCAAGCCACATTATGAAAACAGAACCTGCAGTAAGGGCAAGAACAGCTTGCACCAAGAAAAACATTTTATCAACACCTGGCAATATTGCAATAGGATTATGTGTTAAATATGTCAAAACAATAAAAGATTGAAACAAAGCCAAAAACACAGTAAACATTCTTGTGTACTGTGAAAGCTTACGTCTTCCTGCTTCACCTTCTTCTTTTTGAAGAACCTCAAAATGAGGAATTACAACAGCTAAAAGCTGAATTATGATTGAAGACGTGATATAAGGCCCTATGCCCAGAGCAAAAATAGAAACTTTTCCTAAAGCACCGCCTGAAAACATATCCAAAAATCCGATAATGTTATTGCCTGATGCCAAATTAGCTAAAGCTGCGCTATTTATTCCATAAACAGGAATCTGTGCCCCGAATCGGAACACAGCTATCATTAAAAAAGTAAAAATTAATTTTTCTTTAAGTCCTGATGAGTGCCACATCCCGACGATATCATCCGGAGTAGGCAATTTCATTTGAGTCATGTTAGTCCACCTTTACTGAACCACCTGCAGCCTCAATTTTTTCTTTAGCTGAAGCGGTGAAATGTCTTGCTGTAACCGTAATAGCCTTTTTCAACTCGCCATTTCCCAATACTCTTAAAGCGTCTGCTTTTTTAGGAGCCAATTTCTTTTCAACTAGTATAGCTAAATTCACTTCTTTTACATCTAGTTCATTAAGAGCACTCACATTAATCTCAGCATATATCATAGGATTTATAGGAGTAAATCCTTTTAATTTTGGTGATTTTCTATATCCCGGCATTTGACCGCCTTCAAAACCTCTTTTGCTAGAACGTCCTGAACGTTGTCCTTCACCATTATGTCCACGGCAAGAAGTCTTACCATGTCCTGAAGATCTGCCGCGACCTTTTCTTTTTACTTTATGAGTCGCACCGTCAGCAGGTCTCAAATCTTCTAATTTTATTGTAGTTTCCATTGTTCTATTATACCTTCCTGATTATTTTTCAACGCTAACCATATGTGAAATTTTATTCACCATGCCGTTAATAACATCTGAATCGTTGTGTTCTACTACTTGGTCAATTCTTGACAACCCTAGAGCTTTTACAACTCTTTTTTGTCTTTCAGTAGCGCCAATCATACTTTTCTTTAATGTAACTTTTATTTTTTTATCAGCCATTGTTTTACTTCCTTAATTAATTTAAAATTTCTTGAACAGTCATACCTCTTTTAGCCGCTACATCTTTGAAGTTTTTAAGATTTCTTAAAGCTTCCAGAGTAGCTCTTGCAGAGTTCAGGGGAGAATCTGATCCTAAAGACTTGCTTAAGATATTTTCGATACCTGCAAGCTCAAGAACCGCTCTAACTGAACCACCTGCAATGATTCCGGTACCTTTTGATGCAGGTTTTAAAACTACACTTCCAGCGCCAGCTCCAGCTGTGATTTTGTGAGGTATTGTTGTGTTAAAAATTGGCACAGTAACCAAGTTTTTTCTACCGTCAGTAATAGCTTTTTGGATAGCACCGATTACTTCAGATGATTTTCCAATCCCAAGTCCTACTTGACCTTTGCCGTTACCTACAACTACAGTAGCTCTAAAACTAAGTTTTTTACCACCTTTGACAACTTTTGTTACGCGGCGAATTTGGACAACTCTTTCTTTCCAATCAGAAACAGGCGCTTCCTTTTTCACTTCTTCTCTTTTACGGCGAGAAGGGCGTCTTTTTTTATTTTCGAATTTTGCTAAAATTTCTTCTTCAGCAGCAACATCATCAACAACTTCTTCAGAAGCTTCAACCGTTTTCACTTCTTCAACTTGCTCAAGAGTCTCTTTTGTTTCTTCGGCAGTTTCATCCACCTTTTTATTTGTTTCTTCCACGGATTAACCTCTCTTATTTTTATATCAATTTATTACTAATCACTAAACCGTTAGTTTATCAAACCTAAAACATGAAAAAAAATCAAGCCGTATTAACCTATTTGGCAAAATATAGTTTTCATTGCTTAACAGAGAACGCTGAACGAACTTGAAAATGAAAATTTTGACTTCACTTCCGTTATGCTCCTGTGGATTTTTTTATAAAAAATCCTACGTCGCAATCGTCCATTTTCAAAAGGAAGTTAAATCGTGAGATTTAAATTCCTTTTTTCACATCCGCTAATTTTCAATATAAAAGCGATGCAAGGGATGCATCGCTAAATAATACGGGGGACTATAAGTACTAGGATTAATAATTTTTTTATTAAACTAACTCGTTAATGATTTTTCCATTAAGTCTTTCTTCTGTACCAAAACCGTCAAGAACTGCGTGGTAATCGCCTCTGATATCATCAGATAAGCTACAGCCCATTTGCTGATAAGAACCATTGATTTCAGTCATTCTGCCGTTAGAACTATCCAGAATAGACTCTACAGTTTTTTCATCTGTACCGAAGCCTAGAGTAGCTTCTTTAAGTGCATTTGCAGCAACTGTTGTGTTAACTTCTGCACCTTGGTTTAAAATATCGAAAGCTTGTCTTTGAGACATTGGGTTGTAACCAAATGGTTTTAAGATTGAACTTTTGATATTGTGAACAAATTCGCTGATTCCTTCAAAAGATTTGCTTCCTTCAAGACCGCCTCTAAGATCGTTTCTTAGACCACATCTTGAACCTACCATTTGATCATAAGCAAGTTCAATACCTGCTAATTCATGTTTGTCGCCTTCAACACTTTTAAGAATATTTCCTACTTCTGTTTCGTTTCCAGAAGCTAAAGCACCTTGTAATTGGTGTGCCAACATATAAGCTCTTTGAGAGATACGACCTTGGCCACCTGAGTATAAATTTGCTAGAGAATCATCTGCTTTAGAGCTATAGAATGATTTCATATCATCAGTATTTTTAAAGTTTAGATGTGAACCTTGCATCATTTGATTGTTAATACCCATCATTCCATATGCACCCATCATATAAGGATTGCCCATTGGATTGATCGAATTTACAGAACCCATATAACTATTTAAACCTGTACCTATCATAACCATGATGTATAACCTTTCGTATGTCCCTTAACCTTGCTTACTTATATAAAAACAATCATTATTGAAATATTGCTTTTTTAATTAAATTTCGGTTTATTTTTGTTAATATTTTGTTACAAAACCTTAAAAGAGACATCTGGAAAGGCTAGAAAATTTTCATTTTCAGTCTTTCCAGATGTCGACCTTTCGGATGTGAAAAATGGCTGAAACGTTTAGTTTTAGACATTTTGATACTGGACGTCAAAAACTCGTTCCTAGACTTAGACAAAAAAAAGCATCGTGGGTAACGATGCTTAAAATTTGGTTTTATAAAAATGTAAAGGTTTCGTTGTAAGTGCCTATCGCTAGGCTTTTGTCAGTCTTGGGGTAAAGACTTCCAAGGGTTCTAGTTTATTAGCTCCTGGGGAGTTTTTTACAAAACTCTTACGTCGCCATCGTTCAGTTTCAAAATGCCTCAAGCTCTCGCTTGTGTCATTTTTTTACATCCGCTGATTATTAACTGAAGTATTTGAATGATGCTGTTGCGTTTGTATCTAAGATTTTCTTAACTGCTTCTTTCTCAGATGTAATTGCTTTATATTCAACTTCAACAGATGCCTGCTCAAGTTGCAGTTTTTTGTCTTGTTGATTGATTTGAGATACAATTCTGTCGTATTTATTTTCTGTATCCATATCATCGCCTTTGAACAGCTCATCTGCTATCTCAGGTAATGTTCTCCAATCACGAAGCTCATAATTAGCACCTAATGCACCACTACCACCTACGTTATATGATGTTTGTGTAAACTCATCAGATTTAGACGCTATTACCACAAGACCATTTCTGATAGCTGCTTCTAACATCAAGCTTTCTTTTTCAGCAGTTGTTGTACCTGCAGGGAAACCGTTAATAAATCCTAAAGCACTAGCTGTAAGATTAGCTGCTCCTGCATAAGTGAAAGTAAATGTACCAGCATCATATGCCCACCCTGCAGCTAAAGCTTCCGCAGCAGAAGCATAAGCTGTACCACATCCTGTAGTAGAACTGTTTAATGCCGCTAAAGCAGAAGCAAGATCTGTTCCTTGTTTAGCTGTATTGAAAGCATTATTTGCTGCATCATAAAATACACCAGTAGGATTTGATGTGCCTGTACTAGTTACTACTTTGAAATTAAAATTGTTCGAATCTTTCAAAGCTTGAATTTTTGTAATGCTCAACTGGTCAATACCGCTATTAGTTGTATTGAATGTGAACATTTTTCTGTTGCCGATATGATTGTTGTAATCTGTGGCAACTCTTTCAAGTTCTGATGATAGACGTAAACGTCTTTGACAAATTTGTTGTACGCGATGTTCAAGGTCGACTTGCCTTGCTGTCAATGACAGGAAACGCGCCTGATTTGACGAAATACCCATAATTCTTTTGCTCCTTTACACTTTCTTTTTTTAACCAAACCTTGGCTGCCTATACAGCCTCTTAACCTAACCTTATTTTTTACTTTTTTCGTCATGCTGAATTTAGTTCAGCATCTTGCCATTTGCTGTTTATGGTTAGATTCTGAAACAAGTTCAGAATGACAATTTTGTATTTTTGCTAATTTTTCTTGTAACTTAACCACGCCAAGTACCATGCCTGAAATGGCATAAATCAAACTGAAACCATAATTATCACTAATCATATTTAATGAATAATTATCGATTTTTTCGCGTCTTGTAATCTCGCAAAGTTTCTGTTCCAAAACTTCATTTTTGGGAACACAAATACGCTCTTCAATTTTTTTAACCGACATACACACTTAACACATTCTCCTTAGAATTGGTTATTATTTATGTCGGCTTATGTTTTAAATAACTTTAGAGCTTGACTACCTTTTGTTAAGTTTTTGTTACAATTTTCGAGCCCCAAATTTTAGACAAAAAAAAGCATCGTGGGTAACGATGCTTAAAATTTGGTTTGATTTATAAAAATGTAAAGGTTTCGTTGTAAGTGCCTATCGCTAGGCTTTTGTCAGTCTTGGGGTAAAGACTTCCAAGGGGAGCGTCACCCTGAACTCGATTCAGGGTCTTGCCATTTTGGTTTTTTAACCAATTTTTACTTCGGTAAGATTCTGAAACAAGTTCAGAATGACATTTATTTTATATTAATTAACTGAAGTATTTGAATGATGCACTTGCGTTTGTATCTAAGATTTTCTTAACTGCTTCTTTCTCAGATGAAATCGCTTTGTATTCAACTTCAACAGATGCTTGCTCAAGCTGCAGCTTTTTGTCTTGTTGATTTATCTGCGAGACAATTCTGTCGTATTTGTTTTCTGCATCCATATCATCACCTTTGAATAGCTCATCTGCTATCTCTGGCAATGTTCTCCAATCACGAAGTTCGTAGCCTTGTCCTGAAGGAGTCGCACTGTTGATATATACACTAGTTTGAGTAAACTCATCCGATTCTGAAGATACTGTTACTAAACCATTTCTGATTGCAGCTTCTAACAATAGACTTTGTTTTTCTGCATCAGTTGCACCTGTAGGGAATGTAATTCCTAATACAAGAGCTGTTAATTGTACTGGGTTAGCTCCACCTATTGTTAACTGTCCAGAGTTAGCAACATACGTAACTGCTTGATACAATGGAGTCGCTGCAGCATCTTTACCTAACAATTTAAAATATTTACCATTAGAGTCTTTTAATCCTTCAATACCTGTACCTGATGCAGCACTACCAATAAGTAATTGGCTTATACCGCTGTTGGTAGTATTGAATGTGAACATTTTTCTGTTGCCGATATGATTGTTGTAATCTGTGGCAA
>CAYUHE010000007.1:0-30508 GCA_964444415.1 uncultured Gammaproteobacteria bacterium | reverse complement strand
TTTTTGGGAACACAAATACGCTCTTCAATTTTTTTAACCGACATACACACTTAACTTTCTCCTTAGAAAATTTCTTGATATTTTGCATGTCGGTTTATGTTTTAAATAACTTTAGAGTTTAACTGCCTTTTGTTAAGTTTTTGTTACAATACACAAATTTCAATATTCGCTTTTGAATATATTTCTAACAGCTCATCATAAGTCTTGAGACCTGTTTGAGCACCATATTCGCCCACAACGGAGGCGGAATTTATAAGAGCCAAAGCAATCGCTTTTTGAATATCATCGGTTTTTATCATAGTACCTACAAATGTGCTGGCAAAAGCATCCCCAGCACCTAAAGTGCTTACAACTTTTGCAGGATAAGGATTAGCCGAATAAAATTTCAATCCGTCATAGACATAAACCCCTTTTTTGCCATCTGTAATAACAACAATATCCTTAACAAATTTTTTGAGCGTAATAAGCATTTTTTGAATATCAGGATTAATCGAACTTTCAGAAATTTCATCATATTTGGACTCTGTTTTTTCAATTATTCCCGTAAAATCAGATGCTTCGTGTTTGTTTAAAATCAAAATATTTGTATGCGACAAAAACTCCAATTGGATGTCCATACCTTTTTTTATTGTTGTGCCACCTGGGTTACAGGCAAATTTAATACTATTTTGATGGCAAAATCCTGCAATATCTGCCAAAATCTTTTCGGAATTATTACTCAAAGATGAACAATATATAGCTTTTGTACCCTTTAGTGCCTCGCAATTTATTTCATCCTTAACCAAAGTCGAATTTGCCCCTCTTTGTGTCAAAACTGTCCTGTCACCTTCAAAACTAGTCAAAATAATTGAAAAACCTGTTCTGTCTACACGTGATTTAACCACCAAAGATGTGTCAACATTGCGAGAACGGACTTTGCTCAAAAGATAATTTGCAATATGTCCAGCTCCTGTTTTTGCAAGCAAAGATGTATTTAGTCCTAATTTTGCAAAAGAAACTGATGTATTTACAGCACCTCCGCCAATATCAAAGCTGGATTGTTCAATTTCTATTTTATCGCCATAGCCCATACACAGCAGCTCTTTATGACTATCAATGCTCTTGAAGTCAAGAATATTGAACTTGGAGGATTCCACAAAAAAATCCAAAGTAGCCCCACCAATAGTAATCACATCAAACATAAATCAACTCCGTTAAAAATCTATTTGTGATAATTATAATACGTTTTTAAACGCCTGCACAAGTTTATGCTTTTGCGGTAAAATTTTTTTATGAGCAAAAAATTTTTATTAAGCGGAAAATCTTTATCAGAACTGGAAAACTTTGTCGAAACTTTAGGAGAATCCAAATTCAGGGCAAAGCAGCTGCATAGCTGGATTTATGAAAAATCTATATCAGATTTTGATGAAATGACAAATATTTCAAAAGATTTCAAGGCTAAACTCAAAGAAACTGCAACTGTTACTGAAACAAAAATCGTGCAGCGCCAAATATCAAAAGACGGCACAATCAAATACTTATTAGAATTTGCCGATGGAAACAAAACCGAATGCGTACTAATGCGATTTGACAATAGAGCGAATTTGACAGCTTGTGTCAGCTCGCAAATTGGCTGTGCAGTCGGGTGTAAATTTTGTGCCACAGGAAAAATGGGTTTTGTAAGAAATTTAACAGACAAAGAAATTGTTGAGCAAATCCTCTCTATTCAAAGAGATACAAAACTAAAAGTCACAAATGTCGTCTACATGGGGCAAGGTGAACCCTTATTGAACCTTGATAATGTCTTGAGTTCTGTCGATACGCTCAATCAAGACCTTCAAATCGGCATAAGACGCGTGACAATCTCAACAAGCGGCATCGCCCCTGCAATTATAAAACTTGCCAAGACAAAAAAACCTCTAACCCTTGCTCTGTCTTTGCACGCTCCAAACAGCGAACTCAGAGAAAAAATCATGCCTATCGACAAAAAATACCCCTTAAAAGACATTATGAAAGCTCTTCGCTTTTGGATGCAAGAAACTGATAAGAGAATTACAATAGAATACACTCTTATCAAAAATCTCAACGACTCAATCACTTGTGCCAAAGAAGTCGTGGAACTTCTCAAAGATATTCATTGCAACATAAATATCATTCCATATAACCCTGTTTGCGATGATGAATTCAAAAAACCCGATAAAGATTCGATTTATAAATTCAAATACATATTAGAACAATCAGGCAAAAAAACCACCGTCAGACTCGAGCGCGGAGCTGATATAGATGCTGCCTGTGGGCAATTGGCGAGCAAAATCAAATAAATTATTTAGCAGGGTTTAATATTTTTTCTTTAAATTCTTCAATATTTCCGCGTCTTAAGATTTCTTCATTTAGAATATCCTCTTTTAAAATATCTTTTTTAGAAACTTGTTTCTTTTGCGTATCTTTCGGCTTTTTTAACTCATCATCAGCAGAAGCTTTCAAAATGTTACAAGGAGAAATTGCACCCATTTCAAAAAGCATATTGGCCTGCGCAATATTATAATCAATTATGGCTCTGATTAAATTTATTTTGGCATCAACTTTGGCAGATTGTGATTGCAAAACATCTACATAAATACCGATTCCCGACTCCAAACGTAAAAAAGCCAAGCGCAAACTTTCATCTGCCGACTCGACTTGCTGTTCGGCGAATTTAACCCTATCATTTGCCGTTTGAGCCTCGTAATAAGATTTTATGATGTTTTGCTGAATATTCCTGTATTTATTTTGTAATTCAAGCTTAGCTTCGCAAATTTTTGCATCAAAAGTTTTAAATTGGGTGTATTCATTAAACCCGAGATTTCGCCCCAAAGGCCAATTCGCTAATATTCCAACCTGTTTATTGATAGGCGAAAACCCTAAATCGTTAGTTCCGACATTTCCAAATCCGCCATAAGCATTAATATTAGGCAAAAAACCCGAGTAATAGGTCTTTTTTTGGTATTCCAAAGATTTTATTTTGAATCTTAAAGCTTCCAAATCTGGTCTGGACTCACAAGCCATTGTTGAAATCTGGCTTATATCAAGATTTTTATCTACCAAAGAATGAATAGTTACTTCCTCTTCCTTAGGAAAAACAGCCGTAACAACCTCAACACCAAGAATATTTGCCAAATTTACCTGAGACTGTCTATAAAAATTGTATGATTCTGTCAATCTTTGTTGAGCTCTTGCTACTTCTGCCTGCGCCCTTAAAACATCGAATTTGGTACCAATTCCTGCTCCCAGATTTTGTTTATTTATTTCCAATTGCGCCTCTGACTCCTTTAAGTTTTGAGTTAAAACTTCAATTCCAAGCTTGGAGCCAAGAAGTGTGTAATACCCTACAACTGTATTTTTCAAAACTTCTTCCTGAGTAAATTGAACATCTTTTCTGGAGGCACAAAAAAGGTTTTTTCTAGACTTGATAGAAAAAATTCTATATGAACCATCGAAAAAATTCCAATTAAGCATAAATTGTGAAATAACAGGTGATTCCTCTACTACCGAAGGAATTACGCCACCTGCCAAAAAAGCTCCGTTTAGATTATAAAAAGTGCCGTACCAAGAAGCTGTCGGCAGTAATTGAGCCCTGTCATTTTGATACTCCCAGTGCCTTTGATCTTCTCTGGTTCTCAGAATTTTGATATTAAAATTGTTCTGCATAGCCATTTCAAGACAATCTTCCAAATCCACCGGCTTAGGAATATCATTTTTGAAATAATTATTAATTTCAATTCCGACATCAATTTTATTTTCATAAAGTTTTCCTATAAAATCCTCTCTTTTGCTCGAACCATGTATTTTTTTGTCGATTCTTTCTATATTTTGCAAAAAATGTTCATAGTCCTCTATATTCAATTCTTTTGAAATATCATCATTGAGAGTGACAACCTCTTCTTCTTTGGCAATGCAGATTAGGTTCAAAAAAAGAATAAATATTATAAATATTCCAAAAAACAGCCTAATCAATTTTATTTCCTCTATATCCAAGTGTATTCTGGCTTTGAGCCGAAAATATCACATGATATCAGTATATACAATAACTATCTGGCTATATCTTTAGACCAATGAACAACTTTAAAAATGAAGTTTTGGACTTTTTGCTTATCGTAAACTAGAATAGATTTATGAAAATAATCGCTTATTTACACACACATTGGGATAGAGAATGGTACAGAACTTTTGAAGAGTTCCGTTTCAGATTTATCGAAGTCTTTGATGATATCGTCAAAAAGCTTGTAAGTAAAGAATTTGAGCAATTTTATCTGGACGGGCAAACTATATTGATTGACGATTTGCTGGAAATTTATCCCGACAAAAAAGATGTGATAAAAAAACTTATCGAACAGAAAAAAATAGTCATAGGTCCTTGGTATACCTTGGCTGACGAGTTTTTGGTTTCGGGTGAATGCCTAATTCGCAACTTGCTTATGGGGACAAATCAGGCAAAAGAATTTGGAGTGAATGACTTTATCGGTTACCTTCCAGACGCTTTTGGTCATTGTGCAGGAATGGTGGATATTCTGACCTCTTTTGGCATCAAAAATGCACTCCTTTGGCGTGGTGCAGGAAATCAAAAATCAGAATTTCTCTGGGTCTCAAAAAGTGGGCAGGAAATACAAGTTACGCACCTTCTAGAAGGGTATTTTCAAGACTTTTTCACCCATAATAACTTAGAAGGTATCAAAAAAACTTTAGAAAAAATCAAAAAAAATAATATCGGTGATTTGATTTTGCTACCTATAGGAGCTGACCACTTAGGCGCTTGCGATAATTTGCCTCAAAAAGTAGTTGAATTTAACAAAACCGGCTCTGATATTCTCGAAGTCGGCTCAGTTTTTGAATATTTGGCATCAAAAAAAGAAAATCTCGAAGTTTTTTGTGGCGAATTGAGAGATAATAGCCAAAATTTCATCTTGCAAGGCACTTATTCGACAAGAAACTACCTGAAAAGAGAAAATACTCTCACAACTTGGCACTTAAAAAAAATCGAAACTTTTTTAAGTCTTTGTAATTTTGCAGGTGTAACTTCCTCACAAAAAGAGCTTTTGGACTATGCTTGGAAGTTGCTTCTTCAAAACCACGCCCACGACAGCATTTGCGGATGCAGTATTGATAGTGTCCACTCAGAAATGGAATTTCGCTTTAAAAGAATCAATCAGCTTTTAGAGGCAATGACCCAAAAAACCCTGACAAAATTCAAAGAAGGCGATGAGCTTTTTGTATTCAACTCTTCAGGGTTTGAGTTTTCCGGAAATGTCGAAATAAAAACCACCAAAAAACTCGAAAACGGTTTTGAACTAATAGATACAGAGCGATATTTTCCGCAAAAAATTGTCCAAAATATTCATCAAATCCCTGTTTGCGAAGACATTACAAATATCTATACTTATCTTGCAAGAGTCGAAAATATACAGGCTCTCAGCTCTCAAAAAGCCAAAGTGCAAAACGATAGCGACCTAAAAGTAAATGCAAACAGTCTCGAAAATGATTTTATTAAAGCGACTGTTGAAAAAGATGGGACTTTGACGATAAAAGATAAAATTCAAAACAAAACATACAAAAATATGCACAAAATTGAAGATATAGCAGATGTCGGAGACACTTATAATTTTTCACCGATAGTCGGCGATAAGACCCTCAAATCATCTTTAAAAGGCAGCAAAATAAAATTTTCGGGCAAAAATAGAGCGGTTTTAGAACTCGATTATCAAATCAAAATTCCTAAAAAATCCGACAAAACTCGCTCAAAAGCCACAATTTTGCACAAAATAAAAACGCAAATCATCTTGGATGCAAAAAATCCTATTCTCAAATTCAAAACAGAATTCCAAAATAAATCTGATGACCATTTACTTCAAGTCAAATTCACCATGCCGACAGATATCATAAAAACCGCCTCAGAAGACTCAATTGGGCTGATTGAAAGAGATTTTGACCCAAATTATACTTTGCAAAAACAAAAACCTGCTGAGAATTTTCAGGAGCTCAAAACCAACACAGCACCAATGCAAAGATTTGTATGGGCGCAAGGTACAGGTATTTTGACCAAAGGAATTCACGAGTACGAAGTTTTCGAAAAAACCCTTTCGATTACTCTTTTAAGAGCAGTCGGGATGCTTTCAAAGAATAAGCTTCATACCCGCTCAAATCCTGCAGGACCCACTCTTGAAACCAAAGAAGCTCAATGTCATGGAGCTTTGATTTGTGAGTATGCTGTCAGTTTTTGCGGAAATCCAAATGAGCTATTTAAGCTTGCAGACAGCTACTTTCAGCCCACAATAGCATATCTCTCTTCAAAAGAAATAAATACACAAATAGACCTGCAAAATGAAAATATATATCTTTTAGCTACAAAAGAAGCTGAAAACAAATCAGGAATAGTCTTGAGACTGCTAAATCTTTCAGAAAAAATACAAAAACTAGACTTCAAAGCAATTGAAGTAAATTCTGAAGAAATACCAACCGGTCAAAAGCCAGATTTTATTGCTCTAAAGCCTTTTGAGTTAAAAAGCGTTCTAATTTACCGGAACTCTTAAGAATCAAGTCTGCAACTTCACGAACAGCACCGCACCCACCGTTTCGAGATGAAACAAAGTGGCAAGTACTTTTGACTTCTTCCACTGCATCAAAAGGGCAGCAAGCCAATCCTACACGCTCTAATATACACATATCAGGAAAATCATCGCCGACATAAGCAATTTCTTCAAAAGATATGCTATACATATCCATAAGCTCTGCTATTGGCTCTAGTTTATTTTTGGCACCTTGATAAACGTGATTGACCTTAAGGTCTTTTGCTCTTTTTTCGACGATTGAAGATGTTCTAGCTGTGATTATAGCTGTAATATACTGCGAATCAGCCAACATACTCATTCCCTGACCGTCTTTTGCATTAAAAGTCTTAATTTCAGACCCATTATCAGAATATGTAATGCTTCCGTCTGTCAAAACTCCGTCGACATCAAAAGCTATAAGTTTTATTTTTCGTGCTTTATTTGAAATTTCCATTTATGCCACACCCGCTTTTAGTAAATTGTGTATATGCAGCAAGCCAATAGGCTCGCCCGCATCCGAATTGACAATCAAGCTTGTAATTGAATTGTCTTCCATAATACGAAGAGCTTTCGCTGCAAGCTCAGTTGGGTTTAGGGTCTTTGGGTTTTTGCTCATAACATCTTTTGCAAGCAAATTCATTATCGAATCATTATTCATAAGCGTTCTTCTGATATCCCCATCGGTCAAGACTCCAGAGGTTTTGCCGTCTCCATCAATTACAATTGCACATCCAAGTTTTTTTTGAGAAATCTCAAGCAAGGCACTTGCAAAAGTATCATTTTCTCTAATCACAGGAAGTGCTTCTTCTTTGTGCATAAGCTCTTCGACGGTATAAAGCATTCCTCGTCCCAAATTCCCTGAGGGATGAAAAAACAAGAAATCTTCTTCCGTAAAGCCTCTTTTTCTCAAAAGACAAACAGCAAGAGCATCACCCATAGCCAAAGTCGCTGTGGTGCTTGCGGTTGGGGCTTTGCCCAGAGGGCAGGCTTCTTTTTCAACAGAAATATCCAAACACACGTCAGAGCGAGTACCGAGGGTTGATTCTTTTTTTCCGCTCATTGCAATAAGAGGAATGCCAAGCCTTTTAATAATAGGCAAAAGCTGAAGCAACTCTGCAGTCTCACCGCTATTTGAAATTCCAATAATTATATCATCTCTGGTCAAAATTCCGCTGTCGCCATGGGTACTTTCTGCAGGATGCAAAAAATAAGAAGGCGTTCCCGTACTTGACAATGTGGCAGCTATTTTTTGACCAATCAAGCCCGATTTGCCCATTCCAGAAACAATTACACGCCCTTTGCAAGCATATAAAAGTTCTATGGCATTATAAAATTCATCCCCAAGCTTGTCGACAAGTTTCAAAATAGAATTTCCTTCGATTTCAAAAACTTCCTTCGCTAAAGCCAAAAGGGTCATTTTTAAAGTTTCTTTGGATGATATTACCGAATTCATAATCGTTCCTTAATAAATTTTGTTATAAGTAAATTATAATGAGAATACAGAAAAAGTCCAAATTTGTAAAATTTGAGACTTTTTCTGTATTATATCAAAGTAGTTATAAATATTTATGAAAACATTTCTTCAATAACATCCGAATACTTTTCAAAAACTTTATTGCGTTTGATTTTTACCGTCTGAGTCATAAGACCGTTTTCAATTGAAAATCCTTCATCAACAACTCTTACAGAAGAAATTCTGTCAGAACTAACGAAATTTTCTCTCGATTGAACTAAAGTTTTGACTTCTTGATGAAGTACTTGTAATACTTTACCCTCATCAATACCTTGAGCAGCAATATTGTCATAATCAGGCACAATCAATGCACCCAAAGACGGTTTATCTTGCCCTACAAGTACAATTTGCTTGATGAAAGGACTTCTTAGGCAAATATCTTCAATACCTTGCGGCTCAATGTTTTCGCCATTAGACAAAACTATCGTATCCTTGGCCCTGCCTGTTATTATTATGCTTCCATTCGGCGCTATATGCACCAAATCACCCGTAGTCAGCCACCCATCAGGAGAAACCGTTGCGGCGGTGGCTTCGGGGTTTTTGTAATAACCTTGCATAACTTGAGGTCCTTTAACACACAAAACGCCACGAACAGCATTTTTCAAATCCTGTTTCGTTTCAGGATCGGTAAGTTTTATTTGCGTTTCTCTAAAAGGAACACCAATAGAGCCTAGAACGCCATTTTCTTTTGTTCTGACACCGATAATAGGCGAAGATTCTGTTAAACCGTAGCCATTGAAAACACTAATACCTATCGCATCAAAAAATTCGTCAAGATGCTTCTGGAAGGCTCCACCGCCTGAAATTCCCAGTTCAAAGTTACGGCTGATGCCATTCCTAAATTGCCCGTAAATAAAACAATCCGCGAATGAATGTATTGTCCAATTACTAAGAATAGTCCAAGCTGCATTCATTTTTTGCCAAATATTAGGATAAAAATTGCTTAAATTATCATTATTTATAAGTCTTTTAGCTCTTTTTAGTTCTTTTGTTTTATCCAAGCAAAAATTAATCAAATTCTTTTTATTTTCAGGCAAATTTGATATATGCTTTTGCAAACCTTCATACAAAGCGTCCCAAATCCTTGGTACCGCAATCAAATATTCAGGCTGATATTTTACCAAATCAGGCTTAAAGTTTTTCAAATTAGTATAAACCATTGTAATACCCTGTGAAAGCAAATAATATTCGATTGTACGCTCATATGCATGCCAAATTGGCAATAAGCACAAAGCTCTTCCCAGTCTTTTTGCATTTACGGAATAATATGCGTTTTTAATCTGAGAAAGCAAATTCCCTTGAGAAAGCATAACGCCTTTTGGATTGCCTGTTGTTCCTGAAGTATAAATAAGAGTGGCTAAACAATCTTTATTTACAGTTGGAGGTACAAATTCTTCATTTTGGCCCAAAGCCATAACATCCTCAAAAGAGTAAATCATTCTTGATTTTTCACCTTGATATTTTTCTTTGGAAAGATGAATTATGCATTTCAAATTCATATCTTGGATTTTTATAGAAAGTTTGTTCAAGACATCAAGATTTTCCACAATCAAAGCCACACTGTCGCTTTGCTCTAAAATATATTCAAGCTCTTGATAACTGGAAGATGTTCCGCGAACAGCATCCACCATGCCCGACATCAAAATAGCCTGATCAGCAATCATCCATCTTGCAGAATTTTCAGAAAATAATGATATATGATCGCCTTTTTTGAGACCTAAGGATTTTAAACCTACAGCAAAAGTTTTGATTGCCTCAAAAGCTCCTGAAAAAGTGTATTCTTCTCCAAGATAATCATCTTTTAGTGCGGTTTGATTTTGATAACTCCCGACCAGCTCTTGCCAATAACTGTAAAAATTTTCCACATCCAACGATTTTTTCATTTGTGTCCCTCTCTTTTTCATCTATTAAATTTCCTCAAGAATAAAACTTGTTATTAAAAATTGTATCTGGTAGTAAATCCGACCCTTTTTGAAATATCACTCTTACCATCTGTTACTGTGGAAGCATTGACTTCAAATCTCAAATTTTTGATTTTTTTAGACCTTAGTTTACTGTTATTCAATGAATATTCGACTGCCAAGCCTTGTTCATACCGCTTTCTTTCTACAATTTGGTCATAAAAAGACCTCAAAGTAAGGTTTTTGCTCAAATAAAGCTCTGGCGAAACAATAACACGATTTCTTGTGAATTCCTCTTTATAAGAGTTTTTCAAGTACTCATTCCTGATGCCGAATTTATCATTATTATAAAGAGAATACCCTCCACTAATACTTCTTGTCAAGCTTCCCGCTGGAAGATTACCAACATATAGCTTTGGAGCCTTTTTATTTTTGGGTTTGTAAACCAAATCTTTTTCTTTGGCAGTAGTCTTAGAAGAGTTTTGATTCATTTGAACCCCTCCTTGCAAAAGCTTACTAAAGTTATTGCCTGTATATACGCTATAAGGTTTGGGGTTGTTATCATACAAACCCGGTCCAAAAAGAAAAACAGAATCGCCAAAATCCTCCATCACAGTGGAATCTTGTTGTAAAACAAAAGGATCTATTGTTTCTTTTGAATCATCCGCCCAGACAGGTAGCATTAAAAATAGACAAATTAGTAACAAAAATTTCTTTATCATCATATAATATATTTTAGCGGATAAATGTAAACAAATAAAGGAATTAGAAAAATGGAAAAAATCACATTACGCTCTGACAGAGAAACCGATTACAAATTTATGTACAAGGGAGAAGAGACTATTTTGAAAGCAGGAGCTGTAATTAGCATTGCAGGTGGCCTAAATGACGTTGTTTTACCTACTTGCGCAATGAAAATAATCCAAAATCTAATTATAATCAAACAAAACGTAAAATAATTATTGAAATAGATTATTTTTTATTGTATAAACTTTTTATGTAGCGGTTTTCGCGACATTTAATTGAAAATTGAATAAGTATTATATATGGCGGGTGTCGTCAAGTGGTTAAGACCTCGGCTTGTGGTGCCGATATACGTGGGTTCGAGTCCCATCATCCGCCCCATATATAAAATTTGCTCCGTAAGGAGCTTTTTTAATGCGTTGATTTTGGGGTGAGAGCCCACACGAAACGCAGTTTCGTAAGTTGGTTCGAGCGAATTTTGGCAAGAGTGAGCAATGCGAAACTCGTCCTTGTGAGCAACTATGCGCAGCGGAGTTTTTTTGATAGAAAAATGTAGCGAAGCGAAAGGTTGCGAACTGCCAATAATTCAAGACAGTCCCATCATCCGCCCCATATATAAAATATTTAAAAAAAGCTCCCTGATTATGGGAGCTTTTTAATTACTGTTTTTTGTTCATAATATCAGTCCTAACACCCACCTCGATATTTTGTTTAAATTTATAATCTTCAATCTTCTTGATTTCCATAAGTTTATCAAGTTCTGTATTCAAGACCTTCTTTGACAATTCATTCGCCATCGCTTCAAGTTTTTGTATGTCATCATCTGAAACTTTCTTCCCAGCTCTAGCTTCAGATTTAATTTTTGCCTCTAACTCTGCCAATTCAACAGGAAAAACTCCATCTTTTAATTTTACCTGATAAGTCTCCCCCGTAGAAATTTTTTGTACAATAAAACCATTGCCCACGTTTTTATCAATACTCAATGTACCAAAATTTATTCTTGCACCTGTCATCATAGCAGCGGCATCAACCCAACAAGGTCCATTTTTTGATACAACTCTCAAATCTGTTCTATCAATCACCCCATTTGGAAAAAGCTTTTTTAGAACTTCTTTCAACTCAACAAAAGCAATAACCAACCCATCACACAAATGCCCATGTATCAGAGCCAAATCCTTAAGACCAATCTTTTTAGTATAAGTTGAATACCTTCCAAGAGAACTGTTTGTATCCAAAACTTTAATAGGCATATTGTTTTGTGAAAACTTTGCCCATAAAGGGAAATAAGGTGTTGTATTAAAATACACTCCTAATAAAATCAAAACGACTAACAAAAGCCACATTTTTTTATTTAAGTAACACATATAATTACCTCTTAAATATAATGAACTATAGCCATATGTTTATTATTGTTATATCTTCAACAACTGAGCGAATATCGAAACTAATACTGTCTATTTTAAGTTTGCCTGCTTCGATTTTAGAAAAATCCAATATTTCATTAATAATATTCAATAAAAGTTCCGAGGATTTTTGAGCATACGCAACAAAATCTTGTTGATCTTCTGTCAAAGTTGTGTCTTCAAGTAGCTGCACGAAGCCTAATACTCCATTCAGCGGGGTTCTAATCTCATGACTCATATTCGCCAAAAAGTTACTTTTCATATCAGCTACTTTTTCAGCAGCTTCTTTAGCTTTTGTAAGCTGATTTTTCAATGCCTGTTTTTTTGTTCTGTCAATAATATTTGTAAATATCGCTACTACATTATTTTCTAAATCCACCAAAGGAACTGTATGATGTTCCATATATCTCTTTTTACCGTTTGGATAAACAATCCAAAATTCTTCAGTATTACATTCTTTTTCTTGTTTTATCCTCTCATCTTTTGCTATTATCTTATCGGCTATTTCTTTATCAAACAGCTCATAAATTACTTTGCCAATTATCTTATCTTTTGTTTCTCCAAATAATTCTGCAAACTTATCATTACAATTAATACAAACTCCATCAGGAGCTTTGACAACCATTCAAATCAAGTACAGGGACTATATTTTCTGCAGGAACTGCTGTTGTATTTTTCTTAAATTCGAGTGTTCTTTCATATTCTTTTGGAGTGAATTCTCTCGAAGGATCTTCCAGAAAAATTTCTTCAATATGAGAAGACTTTGTTTTATCAACAGGCACTTTATCATCCAAGGCATAAGCATTACTGCATATTAATAACAATATAAGCAATGCAGAAATGAAAATTTTTTGCTTTATCATAAGACGCCTTTTTTGATAATTATTCCAGCTTTTCTATTATAAAAAATTTCTTCACTAGAATGAATTTTTCAATGCTTTTATCGGCAGATTTCATCTGTTTAATATAGTAGAATATACCCTATTAAACTCTCTCTTATAATCTTGATTCATCATGGAATATCAATATTTATTTGACCACTAAAAACATCTTTTGAGATTTTTTGATAATGAAAATTAACAAATATTAATATAACGAATCTCAATAACGCAATTATTTAATCCGTATATACTTTATATGTTTAAGGATAACAATATATAGAGGAGAATACCTATGGGCGAATTAATCGCAATAGGCGGACCAAAGCACAGGAAAAGACTTTCCGGAGCTAGTAATAAACCCAAAAAAATGATTAAAGGCCGTTGCAACAACACCGGTATTTAAAATAGTAATAGAAAAAAACAAAAACGACATACTGTACAAGATAAAGTAAAGGAATTTTTGGGCATAAAAACTACAGAAAAAAAATATCAAGAAGAAATGAAAAAAATGGATACCGAACTAGAAAAAACAACAACAGTAAATTAATAACAAAAAATAAATGGAGGATAATATTTTATGTCAGAATTAGCATTAGAAAATACTGGACCCGGTGGCGGATGTAAAAATGGTCGCTGTAATTTAACTCACCCTCCCTGTAATCCTAATAGCGCAAGAAGACAATCTGACAGAATACACGCCAAAACAGCAAAAGGAACAAAAGCAAAAAGTGGTGACTTATGCGATCCAAGCAGAAACTACGGAGATAAACGCAGCCAAGAGCTTTCAGAATCTCTCAATTTAGCTGCGTTCAATTTAAATAACAATGAATACAGCTCTGTACAGCTTAAAGAAAAGAATTTTGGAGAAATATTTAACTCTTACAATAAAGAGGACACAGATAAAAATCCCTCAACGATGAATAAAGAGGAGTGGATGGCAGCCCAAAAAAGGCTTGCTGTAGAGCTAAATGAAGCCACAAAGACTGACCCTAAAAAACGCATTGAGCCTGCGGAACTTAGTAAAAAAGATGAAAAAAAGCTTGAAAAACTATTCAAAACCATAGCCGGCAAAGATAAAACTATTTCGCAAGAAGATTTTACAAATTTCTATCAGGATTTATTTGCGAAACATGAAAATACAAAAAATGACCCTGTAAAAGGAGTCGAACTCACTAAATTTATGAAAGACTACAAAAAACATTAAAACAAAAAAAGAAGACCTCATAAGAGGTCTTCTTTTTAATTTTTGATTAATATGGTGAACTCTTTTGCAAGAAGCAGGTTTTTTAGTATAATCTTATTATGAATACAAATCTTGCCCAAAAACTTCAAGTCAAAATCAGACCCATGCAACAAAATGATTTGGATGATGTAATGAAAATTGAAAGCACCGTATATGGTGAACATCATTGGAACAAAGACAGTTTTGAGTCTGAAATTGCTACAGAATTAGGGAATTATTTTTCACTAATTGAAGCCAAATCCAACAAATTAATCGGCTATGGCGGTTTTTGGAATATTCTTGATGAAGGGCATATTACAACAATAGCTATCGCAAAAGAATATCAGGGTAAAGGTTTGAGCGAATTATTATTGCAAAAATTTATAGACCTGGGTTATAAAAAATTAATAAAATGGTTCACGCTTGAAGTTCGTGTGTCAAACATGGCAGCGTTCGGTCTTTACAAAAAATATCTTTTTGAAAGCTCGGGTGTCAGACCAAAATACTACCAAGACACACAAGAAGATGCCTTAATAATGTGGACAGAGAACATACATAATGATAAATTTAAATTGAATTACGAAAAATTAAAACAACTATCATGCGAAAAAATCGAAATCATTTAATTCATAAAAGAGTTTCAAGCTATATCAAAGATATGGATGTAAAAACTTGCTATCCTAACCTCAGTTTAGGGGTTTTGGTACTGTGTGCATTATGCTCGTTTATGATAGTTCTTGCAACATTTACACAGTTTCAATTCGGATATATTCTTCTCCCAGAAAAAATTTTTACAAGCCCTTTTACATTTTTTGCAGATCCTGAATTTTTGAAACAATTCGTACAACATTTTAACTATATCCCGCAAATCCCTGTAGTACTATTCATTGGAGCATTGCTTGGCTATAGATTTGGAATACTAGCAATCTTGGCATATATCATTGTCGGTCTAATCGGGTTTCCTGTATTTGGACTCGGCGGTGGGCTCAAATACATCTTGCAGCCGTCTTTTGGCTATATAATAGGTTATCTTGTCGGTGCATTTTTTGTAGCTAAAAACCTCGAAAACAACCGATCGCCATTGGCAATTTTCACATCTTCAACCATAGGTGTTCTTTCAATACACATCATAGGAATTCTCTATCTGATTATAATTTCAATATTCCAGCATCAGCCACTAGCTATTATACTTGGCTGGGTATGGATTTTAACAGGAATTCAGCTTATTTATGACCTTGTAATAAGTTTGCTTGCTGTCTCATTAGCCAGACCAGCCAGAGCGTTACTCTGGATTGCTATCGGATAAAAACTTGCGGATGTGAAACAAAAACTAGATATTAAAATTCTTCCCATTAAAAAACTGTACCAAAGCATCTAAGCAACTTGGAATTTCAAGCCCAAGATAAGTATATGCCTTAGCTAGCATAAAAACTATGTTATTCCACGAGTTTGCATCAACATAAGAAGTAACTAAAATGTCTTCAACCTTCATGTAGTATACTTTTTTGACTTTGTAATTCTTAGTAATTACAGTTTCTTTCATAACCTCAAAAGCAATCCCATTATTGTCACAATGATTTATAAGCGGCAAAAACGCTGGATGATCTTGATATTTATTTCTCAAATTCTGAACTGACATACTCTAACTCCACTGTTTAACTTAAACAGTTTAGCAACCTTCTGTCAGTTTATTAACCGCTGATAGGATACCTACAACCTATCAATAATCATCAAAGACTTCTTGTGCAACTTTGGATTGTGCACTCTCAAGATGTTTACGCCCTGAGATGCCAAATATGAATTAACCGCAAGAGTGGCAACATCTTTTTCATCAAAATCTAAAGGCACTATCTCACTCATAAAAGACTTACGGGAAACACCTACTAAAAGAGGGCAACCAAGAGATTTGAACTCTGAAACTCTTTTTAGAAGTTCGAGATTATGTTCCAAATTTTTGCCAAAACCAATTCCAATATCAATTATAATTTTAGACTTTGAAACCCCCTTTGAAATTGCATTTTTGATTTTTTTTGACAAATCTAAATAAATTTCATCCACAAGTCTTTCGTATTGAGGATTGTTTTGCATATCTTCTGGGGTTTTGATTGAATGCATCAGAATAAACGGCGCTTGGAACTCTGAGACGACCTCAAGCATCATAGCATCCCACATTCCTCCTGAAACATCATTAATGATGTCAGCACCTGCCAACATCGCTTGTTTTGCCGTTTTGGCGTTCCTTGTGTCGATACTTATCGGAATATCAATACCGCTTTCCCGTATGGACATAATAACGGGACAAACTCTTTTTATTTCCTCATCAACATCGACTTTTTGGGCATTCGGACGAGTAGATTCACCTCCTATATCAATAATATCTGAATACAAAGCCAGCTCTCTTGCCTTGTAAATAGCGTCATCAAGCGCCAAATACTCACCACCGTCGGAGAAACTGTCCGGCGTAATATTCAAAATTCCCATCAAATAAGTATTTGACCAATCAAAAGCCTTACCACGCAAAGTCATAGGCTCAAGCTTATTTCCAATATTTAACAATAAACAATCTGCCAGCTTGCTTAAAGAAAATGGCTGCTGTTTAAGTTTTTGAGCAATTTTTTCAATCTGATCATAAGAACCGCCCAAAACCGCATCTGTTTTTTTGACTTTACAAGTGATTACCTCTCTATGTACAGCACAATCCGCCCCGACAGATAATGCCGTCTGCTTCAAAATCGAAGCCTGCTCAGGTGTCAAATCGAATATTTTTAGCAGTTTAAATTTATACTTCCCCAGGACTTTAGTTATGTAAGACGGGTCAAATCCCACCTCGTGTATGGACTCATTTACAAAATTTTGAGTGATTTCCTTTATGAGAAAAGGCACTAATACAAGCCTCCTTTTTTCATAGCTATCTGCTCTTGAATAATAAATTTATGGACTTTATCGGAGAATCCTTGCTCCATATTAATAAATTGGCAACCAACCCTAAAAAACTGTCCTTGCTTGATGCTGTAAACAGTTTCAATTTGATTGTTTACCTCTAAACCTTTATATGAAAATACCATTTTTGCAACGTGATTTTCCTCTAAATTCAATGAGCGGTAAAGGTTTACACAAATTCCCGAGCCTGACAAATCATGACAAAATCCATCTATAGAATCAAAAGGTATACCATCCTCATAAATATTTATAGAAACAGGGAATGTCATTTCTAAGCGCAAGAACCCTCGTCTTTGAACCTTTTTCAAATTGGGAGGATAAGCAAGCCAAATCCCTTCAAAATCATATTTCAAAACCTCTACAACTGTACAAAAACCGGTCCAAAGAACGCCCTTAAATTTAGTTGCAATTTCAAGGCTTTCACCTTCTCGTACGGATATTTGATGACCATCATTGGAAATGATTGGCGATATTAAAACATAATCATCTGTAGGGTTTAAAACGACAGCATAATACTCCTGCTCTCTGTTTTTCAATTTCACAACAATTGGCAGGTTGTGGATAAAACCTTCTTTAATGTCTAATCTATCTTGTATTATGTCCATACTGGTTTAATTATATAGAAAAAACCTCAATAAAAACATACGTTTTTTTATGTATATAATAAAAACCCTTATAAACAAAGAGGTTTCGGGGTTATTTTTCAAGAAATACTCCTGAAATGCACGAAATTAAAGCAAAAAACTTTGCTTTAATGGTAAATTTTAGCTACTTAAAATACTAACGACCTTCTCGTTCTATATTTCTTTGTAGTCCTTGCTGAACTTTTTGCTCTTTTGCATTGACCCAATCTAATTTGGTTTGAGCATGCACTAAATCTTGTTCGAATTTTTTATCAATAAGCATAAGTCTTTGTTTACGCTGTTCCATCAATTTAACTTCAGGAGAATCAGGCTCCATATCCGCACCATTTTGAACTAGTGTATTAACTGTCGCCAACAAGTTGCCTCTGGCGCCATTTATCATATCAATCTGATACTCTAAATCATGCTTTTGACCTGTTAAATACATTAAAGTTGTTGCTGAAACCAAAATTCCCATTTGTTGCTCCTTCCGACCTACCTGAACGTATTTACATTCAGACCACCCTTAAAATTGTTAGGGTTGTTTTCAAGCATCATTCTTTCCATTTGCGTTAATCTGTAATTCAAGTGAGCGACTCTGTATTTAGCTATTTTTAGCTTTTTATTTATGCTCACAATGTTTTTAAGATTATTAAGGACCAATGTAACCGTATTTTCTATAAGATTAATACGCATAAAATATGCTCTTGCTCTAGAAATAAAGTTGGAAATCTCTCTAGGAAGTGATTGCACTTGCTCTATTAATGCTTCCGCTGACATATTTTCTCCTTAAACGCTTAAATTTCGAGTTTGACTCTTAAATATATAAAAACATTTCATGAAAAAATATTTCGCTAAATCGCTAAAATTATAACAAAACGTAAAAATTAGTTACAAAACTTTACGTTTCTTTAGGATATTTCGTGAAGAATGATACGTATAAAACTTCAAATCAATCTGATTTAAGTCCTTTATAAGCACTTTTATAGGTACAGCCGGCAAAACACCGCTGCTAAGGTGTTGTTGAGCTGTGAAAAACAACGAATGCTGAAATGTATCCGAAAACATCGTTCGGAGATATTCAAACTGAAAGATATTTTGTAACGCCCTTAAATAAAGGCGTATATTCCCTCTCAACATAAATAAAAATAACCCACACTAATATTCTTGACTGTATTTTTCTTGACTGTATTATCTGATGATTAATCTGATGCTTTTCTATGCATTACAGATCTTGAGCGATTTTAGTATCTGCCTCAATTTTGTCTTTCATCATTTTTTTGATTACATCGGTTTGAGCACCGATCATTTTTGATACGGCTTCAAGGTTTTGGACCTTGTTTGTTAATATCGTATCCGCATTATTCAAAACATTTTGAGTTGCACTTTGATATGCAGCCAAAATTGACCCCCCATATCCTTGGGTAAGATTTCCAAAAACATTTGCTGCAATTCCAAAAGGTCCTGCATAAGGAGCTACAGCTTGCATTATACCGCCTACGCCTGAAATCACACCTGCGGCAGGTAAAACCCAATTTGAGCCAAAACCTGTATATCCTGAGCCTGTACCCATAGCCGCTCCTGCAAAATCTAAAGGAGTAGAAACAGCCGAAGCCACACTAAATGGAGAAGCAAAGCCTGTTGCCTGACCACCTATTCCAAAAGTTGAACCACCATCTGTGCCAATCCCTGAAGCAAAACCTGAGGGAAGTCCCGTCATATTGCCTAAATTGCCAAAACTGCCTACTGCATTTTTGTTTGCAGCTGGAGAATAATAACTTGTTCCGGGAATATTTATAGAACCGTTCCCTAAGATAGGCTGAAAAGCTGCTGGAGCGATGTATCTTGCGGCATTAGTAAGCCAACTTCCAAAAGTTCCGGCACCGCCGCCACCCAAATTAGGACCGCTAACGGTCAAATCTCTTATTTTGTCATAAGTTTCAAAGAATTCCGCAGTAATATCGCCTTTGGCGGCATAATACTTATTCATAATGACTAGCATGCTGTCATTTTTGTAACTCATCTAACTATTCCCTTTCGGTTCGCAAACAAATTAATTGTAAATAACTAATGAAGAAAATTACATGAAAACCAATAAAAATATTTAACTAGCTTTCCTTTTTCCCTTGACTTGAACTCTGTTTCCTTTTAATTAAATTATATTTATTTTAAAGCTGTTAATAAAGCAATTAAAGACAAAATCGTCTCTTTAATGTATGGCTTATTAGCTAAAAGTTTTAAAAGAACCTTCTATGTTTTTCTGAAGAACTTTTTGAACTGCGTCCATTTCTGTTTGGATAGCATTATGTTCTGTATCCAACTGCTTCATTTTTAATTCCAGAGACTTATCTTGCTGCTGAATTTGAGCAGTTTGAGTATTAATTCTTTCTATTTCATAGTCATAAGTTGATTTTAAATACTCATACTTGTTCATATCGTCATTATAAGCATTCGTAGAAAAAATTGGAGAATATGTAAGAGGCACCAGTTGAGACACCGTAGCCTTACAAGTACTTGCTGTACTTGCTTGAGCGAAAATAAGCCCTGTCAAACGTCCTGTATTAATATCCACACCATAAGGTCCGTAATCGGTATTCTTAACAGTAGTATTATTAGTTCCATTGCCATATCCGGTACTCATATACCAAGTCCCAACAGTAGCGCCTGAGAGTCCGCCAATGCCGTTTGTAGTGATTTGCAAGTTAAAAGTAGTAGGCAAAGTATACAAAGGTGTTGTATCAGTATTTCTATTTGTTACTGTCGTAAGAACACCATTAGCGTTATATTTTGAATGAGTAATAGTATAGCTGGTTATAGTATCCATCGCGGCGTTATAACCAAATTTAATTTTTTTCGTAAGACCATCCTGAGGATCAACATAATCATAAGCAGGAGTCATATATTTATCAGAAGATGAAGAAGGCGGAGTCGGAGGTACCAAAGTCAATTGACGCTGAAACAAACCCGCACTTTCATTAGCCAGAGACAAACGTTGTTGGTTTATTTGTTGACCCATATATTCAATATTAGATCTTCTCGCCGTAAGCTGTAAAAACCTTGCCTGACTAGCGGCCAATCCCATTAGAGTCGTCTCCTTCTGTTTTATGACATAATCTTCCACCTAAAGACTACCCCATAAACGCTTTAAGGGGAAGCATTCAAACGAAAAACCCTATATATGATATAGGGTTTTCTAGGAATATATAGTTTAATATTTCAATAAGTAATTTTATTTTTAAGCGAATGTTTTGAAGCTTGATTCGATGTTTTTCTGAATAACTTTTTGAACAGCTTCCATTTCAGTTTGTACAGCGTTGTGTTCTGTATCCAACTGTTTCATTTTCAACTCTAATGATTTGTCTTGAGTTTGAACTTTTTTCGTTTGTTGGTTGATACGTTCAATTTCATAATCATAAGATGCTTTTTGGAATTCATACTTATTCATATCGTTATCAAATGCAACTTGATCAAACACGCCACTGTAAGTCAATTTATCACCTGCACCGATATACTTCGCCGCATTTGCATTTGAAGCCGTCGGGCTCTTATCTATAGCAGCCTTATCAAGCAATGTAACATTCAATAATCTGTTTAAGTTATCGAATTCCAACAAAGCAGGTGCTTGTTTAGTAATGGTTCTATACAAACCATCTGGATCATATACATTGTGAGATATAGTAACGTTTCTGATGACCTGAGTATATCCTAGAGCTTTTTGATCTGCCGTCATTGCTACACCTAAGCCTGCAGCAAGTTGATCCATATCTATAGAAGCATCATAAACACCTCCAACCAGACCACTTGATGTACCGCCTCCAGCTATTGCAGCCAAGCCTGCGGCAGATATCTGAATATTTCCGCCTACTGCTGGAGTAACCGTAATACTAGTTGTTACTGGGCCAGCAACACCATTCACAGGGAAATTTCCTAATACAGGAGCTGTTGATGACCATGCTATTTTCTTTTGTAACTCATCAGTAGGATCTGTAAAATTATACCCTTGAGTATAATACTTGTCATCCTGTGATGATGGAGGTGTTGGTGGTACCAACGTTAACATTTTTTCGAATAACCCGGCGCTTGAGTTAGCTAAAGCTAAACGTTCCTGGTTAATTTGCTGACCTTGATATTCAATGTTAGATCTTCTTGCGGTCAGTTGCAAAAATCTTGCTTGACTAGCTGCCAATCCCATAACTAAAATCTCCTATTATATTAAACTAACTTCCTAACTAAATTTTCAATGCAAACATTTTTTTAAATATCTATAATAATTATACTTACCTCCGTAATCATTGAAAGCAAAAAGGGCAAATATCCTACAATCAATGTAGCAATTTACCCTTTTTATGAACTATTCGATTTTTTAAGCGAATGTTTTGAAGCTTGATTCGATGTTTTTCTGAATAACTTTTTGAACAGCTTCCATTTCAGTTTGTACAGCGTTGTGTTCTGTATCCAACTGTTTCATTTTCAACTCTAATGATTTGTCTTGAGTTTGAACTTTTTTCGTTTGTTGGTTGATACGTTCAATTTCATAATCATAAGATGCTTTTTGGAATTCATACTTATTCATATCGTTATCAAATGCAACTTGATCAAATACACCTGAATAAGTTAATTTGTCACCTGCACCGATATACTTGGCTGCATTTGCTGTTGAAGCTGTAGGGCTCTTATCAACAGCAGCCTTATCAAGCAATGTAACATTCAATAATCTATTTAAGTTATCAAATTCCAACAAAGCAGGTGCTTGTTTAGTAATAGTTTTGTACAAACCATCAGGATCATAAACATTGTGAGATATAGTCACATTTCTGATTACCTGAGTATATCCGAGAGCTTTTTGATCTGCTGTCATTGCCACACCTAAAGCTGCAGCAAGTTGATCCATATCCACAGTGCTATCAAAACTAGCAGACCCTATAGTACCCGTACTAACAACACCACTAGCTACACCGCCACCAGCTATTACAGCCAAAGCATTAGCAGATATCATTAAATGCTGACCAGCTGCGTTAGTAATTGTAATACTCTTATTAATAGTGTTGTTAACATCAACAACGTTTGCAGGGAAATCTCCTCCTACAGCAGGTGTTGACGACCATGCTATTTTCTTTTGCAACTCATCAACAGTATCTGTGAAGTTATACCCTTGAGTATAATACTTGTCATCCTGTGATGATGGAGGCGTTGGAGGTACCAACGTTAACATTTTTTCGAATAACCCGGCGCTTGAGTTAGCTAAAGCTAAACGCTCCTGGTTAATTTGTTGGCCTTGATATTCAATATTAGACCTTCTTGCCGTAAGTTGTAAAAACCTTGCTTGACTAGCTGCCAATCCCATAGCTAAATCTCCTATATATTAAACTAACTTTCTAACTTAATTGATTTTCGCAAACATTCTAATTGCTACATTAAAGTATATAGGTATAGTTAATTATTGAAAACGAAAAAAGGCAAATACCCTACGAATAATGTAGTTATTTGCCTTTTTTATTTAATTTATTTAAGATTTTAAGCGAATGTTTTGAAACTTGATTCGATGTTTTTCTGAATAACTTTTTGAACAGCTTCCATTTCAGTTTGTACAGCGTTGTGTTCTGTATCCAACTGTTTCATTTTCAACTCTAATGATTTGTCTTGAGTTTGAACTTTTTTCGTTTGTTGGTTGATACGTTCAATTTGATAATCGTAAGCTGCTTTTTGGAATTCATACTTATTCATATCATTATCAAATGCAATTTGATCAAATACACCACTGTAAGTAAGTTTTTCACCAGCTCCAAGACTTTTACCTATTGCAGGAGTGCCTGAAAGATTTGATAAGTCAGCCAAGCTGGCTGCAGCCGTACCATTAGTTCCTTGTGTAATATAACTATATGTAAATGAATTAACAGTATTAGGAAAACCACCGCCAACACCCGTACCAACCACTCCACCATGCACAACACCTGCGGTTCCTGCCTGGGTATTTGTAGCTGTCATAGTTAAATCATCTAGAAAAGTAACATTAAGGAGTCTTTCCAAATTGTCAAATTCTAAAATAGCCGGAGCTTGTCTTTTTACTGTTTGATAATTTCCATCAGGATCATAAATATTATGTTCTACTGTAACATAACGCATAACTGATCTGTGATTATCTGCAGTAGGAGTAACTCCCAAGCCATTCATAAGAGTTGTCAAATCAGCATCTGTACCTGTATCAGTCTCATTATCGGAATATACGGCTAAATCATTTTTGGTCAAAGTATAAGTACTACTAGCAACGCCAAAACCTGCCGTAGAAGGAAGTACAGGAACGGCATGGTCAGTATCTGCCAAAGTTGTCCAACCAACATCTCCAGGAGCAAGAACTGGAACAGCACTAGTTATATATGATGAAGTAACATTAATCCCGCTACTAGTAGGAGCAGTCGCATCATTCGTAGATACCCAAGAAATCTTTTTCTGTAACTCATCGGTAGGATCTGTGAAATTATACCCCTGAGTATAATACTTGTCATCCTGTGATGATGGAGGTGTTGGCGGTACCAACGTTAACATTTTTTCGAATAACCCGGCGCTTGAGTTAGCTAAAGCTAAACGCTCCTGGTTAATTTGTTGGCCTTGATATTCAATATTAGATCTTCTTGCGGTCAGTTGCAAAAATCTTGCCTGACTAGCTGCCAATCCCATAACTAAATCTCCTATATATTAAACTAACTTTCTAACTTAATTGATTTTTGCAAACATTTTAATTCGTATATCAAAGTATATAGGCGATATTAATCCTTTAAAACTAAAAAAAGCAAATACCCTACTAATAATGTAGCTATTTACTTCTTCTAGTTTTAAATGTATTGAAAATCTTATGCGAACGTTTTGAAAGTAGATTCGATGTTTTTATCGATTACTTTTTTCACAGCTTCAAGCTCTGTTTGGATTGCATTGTGCTCAGAATCAAGCTGTTTCAATTTCAATTCTAAAGATTTATCTTTTGATTGAATTCCTGATGTCTCTGCGTTGATATCTGCTATCGCTTTGTCATAGGAATATTTATCAAAATCATAACTGTTCATTGACTCATCATAGGCTACGTCATCAAAACTTGTTCCATAAATAAGGTCTGATGTATCATATGAACTTGTACTTCCTACTGCGCCGCCAAAACTTTCATGGTTGTCTATTACCATTTTTTGGACGATATCGCCTGTCGCATCATCTACTCTAAAAACTGAAAGTAATGCTTGTTGAGCTAGTGATGTATTACCTGGTATTGCAACAGTTGTACTTGGCGTATACATCTGTTTTTCCATTTCTTGACCTTGATACATAAATGAATATGTAATTTGATAAGAATACACTGTTGTTGCATTTGTTGGATCTGTATAATTAGGTGCTGCTGATGCATCAACTAATTTCCAGCCTTTAATCTTCTCTGACTGCCCTGTTACACTCTGCCCAAGTACTGTTCCATCGCCTTTGTTTGCAAAATTTTGTGCAACCTTGTAATAATCATGCGATGTTGATGTCGGAGGTACAGGCGGCTTCAATGACAACATTTTGTTGACTACATCAGCTGATTTATTAGCCAACACAGTTCTTTGTTGATTGATTTGCTGCCCTTGAAATTCTATATTAGACTTTCTGGCTGTCAAAGTTAAAAACCTTGCCTGACTTGCTGCCAAACCCATTAGACCGACTCCTTAAATTTTAAACCAACGATTTTTAAACACACACCGGGAATTTGTTTCCCTTACATAATGTTTATCGGCTTGCTCGCTTTAAAACTTTAGGAATACGCTATATACATGTTACATTTCTTAACAAAAATGCCTAAAATACAACTATATCTTTATTTTTATTCAACATCTATGCGAATGTTTTGAATGTGCCTTCGATGTTTTTATCAATTACAGCTTTGACTGCTTCCATTTCTGTTTGGATTGCTCCGTGCTCAGAGTCAAGCTGTTTTAATTTCAATTCTAATGATTTATCTTTTGCCTGAATACCAGATGTCTCTGCGTTGATATCTGCAATAGCCTTGTCATAAGTATATTTTTGAAAATCATACTGATTCATTGACTCGTTATATGCTATATCATCGAAACTTGTTCCGTAAATAAGATCTGTTGTATCATATGTACTGAATGTTCCTGCAGTACCGCCAAAACTTTCATGATTGTCTATTTTCATTTTTTGAACAATATTACCTGTTGTATGATCAACTTGGAATATTCCTGCAGTATATAAAGCTTGTTGCGCTTCTTCTGCATTACCTTGAGTGAAAGTACTTAATCTATCAGTATACATTTTTCCAGTCATTTCTTGACCTTGAAACATATATGAATAAGTGACTTCATATGCTGCGCTGCTTGTAAGAGCTGTTACACCATAAACAGTTGGCTGACCTATTGTTGCAGCATCTACCAATCTCCAACTTCTGATTTTTTCAGACTGTCCATTTACATTGCCTGCGAGGTTTGTTCCTGTACCCTCGTTTGCAAAGTTCTGTGCAACTTTGTAATAACTATGAGAAGTCGAAGTTGGAGGAACTGGTGGGCTCAATGCCAACATTTTGTTGACCACATCAGCTGATTTATTAGCCAATACAGTTCTCTGTTGATTGATTTGTTGCCCTTGAAATTCTATGTTAGATTTTCTAGCTGTCAAGGTTAAAAACCTTGCCTGACTTGCTGCCAAACCCATAAGACCGACTCCTTAAATTTTAAATTAAACCAACGATTTTTTACACACACTGGGAACTTTATTTCCCTTACATTTTTTCTATCGGCTTATTATCTTTAAAACTTTAGAAAATCACATAGATTGAGTTTACATTTCGTAACAAAAATAAAAAATACCCGTTATTGGCGGGTATTCAGATTTTGCTATGTGGCTTTTCAGCCTTTATGCGAATGTCTTGAATGTAGATTCAATGTTTTTCGTAATTACCTTAGATACAGCTTCCATTTCTGTTTCAATAGCTTTATGGTCTGTATCAATCTGTTTCAATTTCAATTCGAGAGATTTGTCTTGTTCTTGAATTTGTTTTGTTTCTAAGTTGATACGCTCAATCTGATAGTCATATGAGTTTTTCTCAAATTCATATCTATCCATTGCTTCTTGGAATGCAATTTCATCGAACTGACCAACATATGATAAATCGTTCAAATAAGTTCTATCTGCGTTAACCAAAGAATCGACAAGAGTTGGGTCTTTTGTTTTCAAAATTGAAGGACTTGCAGCAACAGTAAACGTCAAGTTTCGTTCTGTAGGCGCAACTCCGTATTGAGGTACACCTGGCGCACTATAGCTCATAGAAAGTCCTAAAGGATTAGCTACTGATGTTCCAGGATTAGGGTTATAATAGTCAACACTGGCTGGATCATTTATATATTGAGGTGTAAAAGCTACATCTTGAAAGTCCAAAAGTCTTTCTAATTTGTCATAGTAACAGACCACAGGTCGTGTTTCTTTATAAATTTTGTAATCACCATTAGGGTCATAAGCGGTATGCGCGAAAGTAGCATATCTCAAAACAGTTTTGTCTGTACCTGCAGGTGGGTTTGTTCCTGAAATAGAACCGACGGGGAAAGTCATAAAGTCTGCTGTATTAATCGTACCTATAGTTGCAGTAGTTACCGTCATCACACCAGCAACATCCTTACGATAACTTACCGTACAAGAAACAGGCGCATTAGCGACATTAAACTCTTGAGTAGTAATCTTTTTTCTGATTTGGTCAGTAGGATCTGTGAAACTATACCCTTGAGTATAATATCTATCATCCATAGATGACGGAGGCGTTGGTGGTTGCAATGCCAACATTTTTTCAAACAAGCCCGCACTTTTATTTGCTAACGCGGTTCTTGCTTGGTTGATTTGCTGCCCCATATACTCGTCATTGTTTTTTCTCGCAGTCAACTGCAAAAATCTAGCCTGACTCGCAGCCATTCCCATAGCTAAAATCTCCTACATATATTTATTACAAACTAACAACCTTGTGTTCCACTCTGAAAACTTCATAATGAGGGTACTATACAATTGTATATACTACTCAATAAAACGGGAAGCAATTTTGGTGAAAATACTCTTCTTGGATGACTAAAGGCAGTTTCAAATAAAAAATATCCGCCCATATTCTTGGACGGATATTTGAATTTTATTTTAAAACTAATTCAATTAAGCGAATGTTTTAAATGAGCCTTCAATATTTTTTTGGATAACTTTTTGAACAGCTTCCATTTCTGTTTGTACAGCATTATGTTCTGTATCAAGCTGCTTCATTTTTAGTTCCAAAGACTTATCTTGAGCTTGGATTTGTCTTGTTTCTTGGTTTATACGCTCGATTTGATAGTCATATGACGCTTTTTGGAATTCGTATTTATTCATATCGTTAGCATAAGCAGTATCATCAAAAGTACCGGCATAAGTCAGACTTTCGCCTTTTCCTATTATCTTACTTGGTGTATTAAGCCCAGCAGACTCAATATCTGTGTCATTTAAAGTAGTTATAGGGCCGCCATTATGAGCAGAAGTGGTCGTAATATTACAAACACCCCCACCTGCATTTGTATATGTAGCACCTGCTCCGCTTTGTGCAGACATACCATTGTCCAACAAAGTAACATTTAATAATCTATTCAAATTATCAAATTCCAACATCGCAGGAGCTGTTACTGTTTTGGTCTCCAACTGCCCATTAGGGTTATAAATAGTATGTTGTATACTGACAAATCTTATCGCCTGAGTATAACCTATAGAATTTTTACTTGTATCAATGCCTAACATTGTTGCTAAATGCTCAGTCTGCGCCTGAGTCATATTTGCTAAATCCTGATACGTTACAGTCATACTAGTTTGAGTTAAGTTTGCTCCGGTAATATTAGCGACCAAGCCGGTACCATTTACACCGCCATTTTTTGTTGCAGTAGTATAACCGTTACCAAGGCCATGGGCTAGTGTATATGCATTCAAAGTTACAAGGCCACCACCACCACTGTAATCAGCGGCGCCATATACAGCAGTACTAACATTAAAAGCCGTACTGGCCATAAAGGTCGAATTAGTCGCTAAATCTTCCCAATTAGCCCATTTTATATTTTTTTGAATTTCATCAGCAGAATCGGTAAACTTATACCCTTGGGTAAAGTATTTGTCATCCTGTGATGAAGGTGGTGTTGGAGGCACCATTGATAACATCTTTTCGAACAAGCCAGCACTCGCATTAGCCAAAGCCAATCTTTGTTGATTGATTTGCTGCCCCATATATTCAATATTCGTTCTGCGAGCAGTTAATTGCAAAAATCTTGCCTGACTTGCCGCTAGTCCCATAATTCTAATCTCCTATATTAAACATATGCCTTAATATACAATTTTAATTATATCTCTACTACTTAAAAAAATCGTCTAAAAGAAGAAAGATACTACCTTTGAAGGAGTATCTTTCTTCTTTATTTTTATATTTAATCAAAACGCATTTTAAGCGAATTGCTCGTTGGCTGAAATAGCTTATTTTATTTACTCGTCATTCTGAACTTGTTTCAGAATCTTATCATTTAATACTAGCTGACAAGATGCCGAAACGAGTTCGGCATGACGTTTTAGACTATTGAAAAAATTTTCCATCTGGCAATTCAGGTTTATTAAGCGAATGTTTTGAATGATCCTTCAATGTTTTTCTGAAGAACTTTTTGAACAGCTTCCATTTCTGTTTGTATAGCATTATGCTCTGTATCAAGCTGCTTCATTTTTAGTTCCAAAGACTTATCTTGAGCTTGGATTTGTCTTGTTTCTTGGTTTATACGCTCGATTTGATAGTCATATGACGCTTTTTGGAATTCGTATTTATTCATATCGTTGTTATAAGCAGTATCATCAAAAGTACCGGCATAAGTCAGACTTTCACCAGTTCCTATTACTTTACTTGCAGCATTGAGCTGAGCAGTAGTAATATCTGTATCATCCAAAGTTAATATTTGGCCACCATTTGCACCGCCAATGATAGTAGCAACAGCCCCAACATTAGTCATTGTAGCAGCTCTTCCACTTTGAGCATTTAAGCCATTATCCAACAAAGTAACATTAAGCAGTCTATTTAAGTTATCAAACTCCAACATAGCAGGAGCTGTTACTGTTTTGGTCTCCAACTGCCCATTAGGGTTATAAATAGTATGTTGTATACTGACAAATCTTATTGCTTGAGTATAACCTATTGAATTTTTGCTTGTATCAATGTTCAACAATGTTGCCAAATGCTCAGTTTCTGCTTGAGACATATTTGCCAACATCTGATATGTAACATTTGTTATGTCTCCAGGAGGAATAGTATTTAAAGTAGCACCTGTAACAGTAATAGGAAATGCCCCAGGCAGTGCTACGCCATTATACGTCCCACTTGAAACAGTACCAGGAAGCAGGCCCATCCGATTATTTAAGTCAACAAAATCGGCAATATTAGCGCCACTTTGGTATCGGTCAGTATTTATTGAAAAAGCATTACTAGTCATGAAATTTGGATCTGTCGCCAAATCTTCCCAATTTGCCCATTTGATATTTTTTTGGATTTCATCAGCAGAATCGGTAAACTTATACCCTTGAGTAAAGTATTTGTCATCCTGTGATGAAGGTGGTGTTGGAGGCACCATTGATAACATCTTTTCGAACAAGCCAGCACTCGCATTAGCCAAAGCCAATCTTTGTTGATTGATTTGCTGCCCCATATATTCAATATTCGTTC